>NZ_JBIUVC010000009.1:0-425877 GCF_044742755.1 Streptomyces sp. NPDC087845 | reverse complement strand
CACCGTCAGGTCATCGGCGAAATGCCGGTCACCCGTGGCGTCGGGCACGTACTTCACACAGACAACGATCCTCAAGCTCACGCCGGCTCTCCTACCTGGGTGTGGTTCGTAGGGATGACGATATGGCACTCAGTACCCTCTGTAAAGGAACCTGGTGCCATTCGGTGCTCTCCGGTGCTACGTTCCCCGCATGACTGACGCACGCAGACCGGCGAAGAAGGCCCCCATGCGGGAGGTGCTCGCCCAGGCGGCCTTCCAGCTCTTCCTGGAGCGGGGCTTCGAGCAGACCACGGTGGACGACATCGTGGCGCGGGCCGGAGTCGGGCGCCGGTCGTTCTTCCGGTACTTCCCCTCCAAGGAGGACGCGGTCTTCCCGGACCACGAGCGCTGCCTCGCCGACATGACCGCCTTCCTGGCGGCGGTCGGTGACGCGGAGCCGGTCGACGCGGTGTGCGACGCGGCCCGGCTCGTGCTGCGGATGTACTCGGCCAACCCCGAATTCTCCGTCCAGCGCTACCGGCTCACCCGGGAGGTACCCGGGCTGCGCACCTACGAACTGTCCGTCGTGCGCCGGTACGAGCAGACGCTGGCCGGCTATCTCCGCGGCCGGTACGGCGGGTCGGGGGACGGCGCGTTGCGGGCCGAGGTGATCGCCGCGTCCGTGGTGGCCGCGCACAACAACGGGCTGCGGACCTGGCTGCGTTCCGGCGGCGAGGGGGACGCGGAGGCCGCGGTGGACCACGCCCTCGGGCTGGTGCGCCAGACCTGGGGGAGCGCCGCCGCCGGGGGTGCGCCCCCGCCCCCGCCCGAGGGCGATGTGGTGGTCATGGTCGCGGCGAAGGGTGCTCCGATGTGGCGCGTCGTGCAACAGGTCGAGTCGGCCATCGGCCAGGGCTGACCCCCCGGCCGGCCTTGATCTGGCACTGAGTGCCTTTACGTTTCAGCACTCAGTGCCCTAGGGTGCGGACGCGCCGACGCGCAGGTGCGGCGCATCCGAACCGAGCGCAGGGGGTCGAAACATGTCCCAGTCGTCAAGTGGCACCGTGCAGGCGGTGCATGAGGAAGCCGGCCTGTACTACCACCGGTGCCGCTGGTGCGGCACGGCCTCCTTCCGGAGGCTGCTGTGCCCGGTGTGCGCGTCAAGCGACCTGAAGCCCGAACACAGCGCCGGACTGGGTGTCGTGGTGAGGTCCGGCGTCGTGCACCGCTACACGGATGCGGCGCGCAACGAGTCCCTCGTCCGGCTCCCCGAGGGCTTCGTGTTCCGCTGCCGCGTCGTCGGCGCCGCGCCGCACCTGGTGGCGGTCGGTTCGCGCGTCCGCCCGGTCACCGGTGACGATCCGGCTGCGGGCGAGGTGGTCTTCGAACTCTGCGACCCGCCCAGGAGCGACGACTGGTACTGAGCCTGCGCGGGGGACCGGCCCGCGCGGGAGTTGCCCGCGCCGGACGTACCTGTCCGCCGCCTGTCCGGGCGTGGCCGCCCGGCCTCCCGGAAGCCGCACCAAGGAGCGGTGTCCGTGTTCACCACCCGTCCTGCCCTCCAGGAAGCCGAGCGGTCGGCCTGGAGCCCTCTGCCGGACGGCCATGGGGCCGGGACGCGGGCCCGGGCCCGGGCGCTCCGCCGGTCGCCGCCTTCTTGCCCGTCCGTCACCACCACGTACGTGTACGACGCCGAGGGCAACCGCATCCTGAAGAGCACCCCGTCCGGCAGCATGCTGTATCTCGGCGAGACCGAACTCACCACCGCGGCGGGGAAGATCACCCGTGCGACCCGTGCCTTGTGCACCAGGGCGCCCCGACCGTGGTCCGGTCGACGGCCAACGGCGCCACCACGGGCTACAAGCCGGCCGTTCTTCTTGCCGACCACCTCGGTACGGCGACGACCGCGATCGAGCAGTCCGCGACGCAGCCGGTGACCCGCAGGGCCTTCAAGCCCTACGGCGAGAATCGCGGTTCCAAACCGCCGAGCCGGCCCGACAGGCGCAGCGAGCTCCGTGGCTACTCCTGGATCACCGTCTGCTCGCCCGGTGTCGCCCTGCGGCTCGGTGGTCAGGACGGAGCGGTGACCACGGGGGCGTTCTCGGTGGTGGCGCCTCTGCCTGGGGGCGGCCTGCTCCTGCAGGCCACCGACGACATGCGTGCGTACGGGCCGGAACGCGTCCGGGCGGTGTATGAGGCGCTGCGGTCGGTCCTTCCGGACGGCGAAGCGCTCTCCTTCATCACCAACCAGGACATTCGCCTGGTCTTCCAGGGCTGACCAGTGTGCTTCGGCTTCACCACCGCAGGCGCTCGTCGCTATCACCCGCGGCTGCCAGGCCCCGGGCTGCACTGCTCGGCCCTGCCCCGACTGGAGGTCACCTTGGTGTTCCCCGCACGGCTGCTTGCCGGTGCCCCGTTGGCTCTGGTGATCCTCGCTCTGTCCGGCTGCTCTTCTCCCTGGGGCTGCACCGACGCGACGGCGGAGCGCGGTGAGGCCGGTGTGAGGGTGGAGATCGAGGACACATCTGGGCGGCCTCTCGGCGTTACCGCCGAGGCCGTTGACTGGCGCCTTGGGCCCCACCCGCAGGTGCCCGCCGAAGGTGACCGGGTCCACTTCCACTACCGTTTCGACGGCGCCGACGAGATCTCCGGCCCCGGCGTGGATGCCTGTGCGGTCGATAGGGATCGCGTGGCGTTGGGGTGTCAGACGGTCTATTCGTCCGGGGCATGGCCCGAGCCGGACGGTGCCCTCACGGGCGACGACTGGCTCGTCGTCGAGCACCCTGAGCAGGTTGCCGGAGTGCTATTGATCCCCAATGACCAGTCCTACGACGGACCCACCTGCGAGCAGGACATCAAGGACGGTGGTGGGACGCATCCTCCGGAACCAGCCGGCACGGGGGATCAGTTGTAAGTCGTGTGACGTCCGCGCGCCCAGTAGCCTCGGGCGCTGTGAGCATACGAAGCTCACGGCCCGGACGGTCGCGGCGTCGGCATCCCCGGTAGGAACGGTTTGCTGGCGGTAGCGGAGTCGATCTGGTCGATTTTGGATTGCGCGCCCGCGAGGCTGACGCGGAGCCCTTCGATTTCGCCAAGCCAGCACTCCTGCTCGGCCTCCGTGATCCGGGCGATGAGGTTGTCTCGGATCTCGACGAGCCGGCCGCGTTGGGCGGGGTCGGGGCGTAGGAGGGAGCAGCGGACACGGGCTTCTCTGAACTACGGGGCTGAAGAGAGACGGAGCTGGCGCGGTCGCGCGTTTGCGCCACCTCTGGGCCGCGCGGGGGCGGTCAACTTCGTGGCCGCACACTGGAGAACGCGGACCTGCGAGCACTACCCTGTGTCGGGTGAAGTTCTCTGAGATTGCCTCCCGTATAACTAGCTTCAGTACCCCGATTTTCGGTGTTCAGTGGACTCCACCACGAGTTGATGTGGAAGTTGCTCGGCGAGTGATCTCATTCCTGGAAGACCGAAGGGTGCTCTGGTATGCAATAACCTTTGAGGTTCCTGCGGAATGCGTCAATTCGGTACAGGAGATCCGGGCTTTCCTTACTGAAATACTCGGACAAGGGGGGATTGCTAAACAGCTGAGCGTACCGCTGAAGCAGATGCGAAGCCATTGTCATCGATTCCTGGAACGAGCAGAGATCAGCGAGGATATGGCAGGCGAAGATGGTTCTCTTCGCAGGCTATTTCGGAGGCGTCACTACCTGATGCTCGATTACCTCTTCGGGGAAGCTGTCGGAGAATTTCGCGCCGGCATGGGCGTACAAGTAGCAATCATCGCTACAGCGTACGGATTAGACATCGATGACTCCCTCGCTGCCACCCTTCCACCACCATCTTGATGGGCACGCGCCTGGTTGCCGTGAACTTCTCTGAACTCCCGTGTCGCCTTGGCTCGGTGGTCAGTCCGCTTCCGGTGGAGGGGGCTGGCGGGGAATCCTGTTGTGACCGGTGATCGCAGGGATGCCGAGGTTGATAGTGCCGTGGTCGGTGGGGTGCCGGTCGAGCTGTGCGACGGCGCACCGTGGAGGCCGACACGGCCGAGGCGATGGCCCTGGCGACCACCTCGCGGGCCAGTTCCGGACACGACCAGCGTGACAGCGGGGTGCCGGTCTCGGCGGGTAACTGGCAGGCCAGCGGCTCGACTTCGGTGACCGGTAGCGGCGTGAACGAGGGCGGCCTGCCCGAGCGCTTGCGGTCGGCGAGGGCAGGCAGGCCGCCGGCGGCGAACCGGCCCCGCCAGGTACGCACCGTGTCCACGTGCATCCGCGTCTGCGCGGCCGCCCGGGTGTTGGAACTCCCCCGAGCCGCCAGCAGCACGATGGTTGCCCGCTGCCGGGCCTGATACGGGATCTTGTGACCTTATGCCATCTTCTTCAGCCGGCGGCGCTCGGAGGCGGTCAGGACGACGGGCACGGCAGGGGCGACGAGCACGGGAAGGGGCAGCCGAACCTATGGGGGACGGTGGGGGAACAGGTGGGAACCCCGTTCGACCGCCAGACGAACTGATCGGTACGACCATTGCTTCCATGAGGCTCCGCCAGTGGGCCATCGATCAGCGACAACAGGGGCGCGCGGAGCTGCGCGAGTCCGGAAGGCGCCGGCCCGCGGCCTCCCGCATAGCGCAGCCCCCGCGCCCCTGGGTTACCCGGGTACCCACCTACTGGGCGGGCCTCGTCCTCAGTCCTTCAGCATCACCAGCGGCAGGCCGCTGTCGCTCCACGCGCCGCCCGTCTCGTCGACCTGGTAGCGGTCGGCCTCCAGGTCCGTGGCGAAGTCCTCCAGGAACTCCCGCAGACCGGCGGTCTCGTACCGGGCCCGCCAGCCCTCGTGCGACCAGTCGATGACCTGACCACGGCGCTCCGGGGTGGGCGGATCCAGATCGATGCAGATCACGTCACCATTGCCGATCCCGATGAAGGGGATCCACCCGGCGGACCAGGAAATGTCCCGGCGGATCACGCCGTCCTCCTCCCGCTCGTCCCAAGGCGGGTCTCCGGCGTCAACGGCCCGCTGGCGCCAGTCGTCCACCATCTCGCCGAGCGAGTAGAGCGCGGCGTGCCAACCGATCAGGACCCCCGGCAGACCGTCGTGGCAGCGGTAGGAGTCCCTGACATCCTCCGGAAGCTCCACCCCCATCACGGCCTCCACTGCCTCGATCTCTTCCTCGGTGGCACCGGCCGGCATCGCGGCCAGCACCTTCGGGGCGATCCGCCCGAGCACGGTCTCGATCCGCGCCCATATCTGCTGCATCGGGAATCCCCTCCGTCGTGACGAGGACCGGAACTTAGCACCGGCCACTGACGATCGTCCGGGCAACCGTCTCCTCCGCGTCGGTCATGTCCGGCGGATACCGGCGCACCCGCTCGGGTGATCGGCCGTGTTCCCGTACAGGTGAGGTGTCCGGTCGCATTGTGCTGTACTAGTGCCCACCCGACCCGACACCCCCTTGGAGGCTTCCCTGTGGGCCGGCTTTACGTTCGCCCCGGCGTCGACCCTGACGAACGGGACGTGCCCGTCGCCGTCCTCGTCGTCGATCCCGATGGCACGCCCGGGGAGCGCGCTGTGGTCCGGCTCGGCGACTACTGCCACGAGATGAACGGGTGGGCCTGCCTGTTGCAGACCGACGGTTGGGCCGAGCACGCACGCGACGGCGGCTGGCTGGTGGTCGACGTCGCCGTCTATCCGGCCGCGTTGCGCGCGGTCGGCGTGGACCCCGCCGACTTCCCTGGTCGGTCGGCCGTCGACCCGGAGGCCGTGGTGGTCCTGCGCGCGCAGACAGCGGCCAGCCCGGAGCCGTCCGTACGACTGTCCGAGGGGACCGCCGTCTTTACCGCGGGCCCGGACGTTTCACTGGACGAGCTGCTCGCGACCTATGACGACTGGCCGATGGTGCTCGCGCCCCCGCCCGAGGTATAGCCCGACCACGTGATCCCTTCGACAGGACCCCGGTCTCACCCTGTTTGAGCCAGGCCCAGTTCAAGATGACAAAGCCAGACGGCGCTCGGAGGCGGTCAGCACGACTTGCACGGCGGGGGTGACGAGCACGGGATGGAACGGCCGATCCTCTGGAGACATTGGGCGACGGGGCCGACACCCATCCCCCTATCCTGCGACAGCACTCCAACGCCCCGCTCACCATCCTGAGCGGACACGGTGAGTCCGGCCAAGCTGCCTGTGCCGTGGGTCGGTTGTCAGAAGCAACGGGCTTGCAGGTCCGCGGCGGAGTACCGCTTACTGATCTTGCGCCCGGAGTCGTCGCGCAGGAAGAAGTACCACTGCTGATCCCTGTAGTGCCAGACCTTGTCCCGGACGCTGCCGCAGTGGGGTGTGCGGTTACGTTCATTGACCACCACCTGCGCTCGTTGGCCGCCATGGAAGGCGGGCGCGGGTATCTCGGCGCCGCCGGGACTCAGCACGGCTGCGCGAGCCTGGTCGGTGAGCTGGTCCGCCTCCAGAGCCGAGTGAAGGACCGACCGGGCGCACGGCCGGTCGTGGACGGTACCGAACGGAACCAGCTCATGGAGCTCGAAGCGGCGGGTCGGCTCAGCATTGAGTCTGGCGGATGCATGCAGGAGCATCGGCACCTCGGCCCAGCCCCCGGGCGGAAGCTCCCGATACACCTCACCCGAGGCGCCCATGGCGGCCAGCACGTCGCGCGGGACCAGAGGATGACGGACGTAGGCCTCCACAACCGCCAGACGCAGGTGCTCGGCAGGGATTCGCCGGCACAACGCCACCAGGTCGCCGGGTCTGGTTATCAGGTTGATGAACGTGTGGTCGACGAACCGCTGGGCATCGACATGCTGCTCGCCACGTGTATAGATGATGTCGACGGCGTCGGCGAACGCCGAAGGGAAAAGGTCCTCGTACGCCCATAGGCGGTAGGCGTTCAGTCGGTCGGCGAGAAGCCGGTAGCGTTGCTGGGCCGGCAACGACATCAACCCACGGACGTTGATGTCCACTCACCTTCTCCCCTCGTGCCTGTGCCCGGCGCTTGCAGTGTAGGACACCCTTTCAACGCACGATCAATAACCGTGGGCGAGTAGATGTGACCAAGCCCCCGCATAGGTCCCACCCTGCGTCAAACCCCCGAATTACTTCCGACGTTGACCACTAAGCGTGGTGCAGCGCCCGAGCGCACACGGGGTCGACCGGCCCGTCCTCAGGGATGTGCCCTGACGGCGGCGCCGTCCAGTGTGAACTCGTGAGTGCCGTACGCGGCGCTCTCCGCCTCGGGTACGGGTCGCGAGCAGGCGAACTCGCCCGGGTCGTACACCAACGCCTTCGCCGCGAGAAGGTCGCTGTGGGCCGGGACGTCACGCTTCGTCGTCACTCCTCCATCCTGTCACTGCCACCTGCCGAGCCCCGGTGCGGGCGCAGGAGCTCTCGGGCCCCGGCCCGTACGGCGTCCCAGTCGGTGTCGCACGCTCGGCCCCACGCCCGCTGCAACCAGGTCGCCCGGTCCTGCTGCTCGTGGCGCAGATGGCGCAGGTCGATGTGGACGCCGGGCGGTGGTCCGACTGCCTCCAACTCCGTGACGCGCTGCTCCATGACGGCCAGCAGCGCGCGGTCGAGTTCCGTCACCGCGGCGACGAACGAGGCTGTCGGCAGAGTCACCCGGCCCTTCGCGGGAGCGGTGAACTCGATCCCGCCGCCGGGTTCGTGCTGCCAGCTGACGGTCATCACATCCTCGCCGTCGGCCACCGTCCGCCACCAGCGGAGCTCGGATGGATTCCGCAAGTGCCCCATGTCCAGATGGTGGTGGCTGTGCCAGTCGGCCGCCTCCTCGGCCTCCGAGGTGTCGGCCGAGGCCCAGTGCGTTTCGTCACCGGACACGAATGCGACCAGATCCTCCGGCACCGGCTCCATCACCCTCGGAACCATTTCGAGGATGTCCTCCCAGAACCGGACCACGAAGTAGTCGACGTACGAGCTCGCCGCACGGCCGCCCTGTTCGCCGTCCGGCGGGTGCGGTGCGCGGTCCACATAGCGGAGCAGCTCGTGGCCGGCCACATCGACGCAGTACCAGCCGTCGGTCAGTCCGAACCAGCTCAGGCGGGGGCTCTCGCCGACACCGCCCCAGGGTTGGATCTCCTCCACCGGCAGCAGGCCGAACCTGAAATTGATCACCGGCCCAGTGTGGCAGAGCTCCAGCAGGCCTCCGTGGGGTGCGTCGGCGTCATATGCTCCGCGACATGGCAGACTCCGAAGAAGCGCTCGGGTCGGCGGTAGCGATGCTGATCGACGCGTTGCAACGTGCCGGTGTCAGCGGGACGTTCGGGCCCTGCCTGGCAGCCGATCTTGAGGCGGTGGCCCGGGACCTGCCGGTGTCGCCGGAGCTGTGGAGCCTCTACGGGACCTCCGGCCCACTCGACACGGTTGACATCCCCGCCCCGCTCGGAGGGATCATCCTGACCCCTGCTCGGGGCCTGGTCCCGTACCAGTCCGGCTACCGCTGGCACGGCAACGACGGGCACCGGATGGTGGGCTGGCCGGACGAGTGGGTGGTCATCGCCGACCACTCGGGAGATCCGTTCGTCGCCGACACGGCGGCGCCGGGCACCCGAGTCGGCATTGCGATGCACGGCACGGGCTCGTGGAGGCCGTTCTGGGTTGCGCCCACGGTGGCCGACTTCGTCCTGCTGCTGGCCTGCTTCACTCAGGCCTACGTCGTGGAGTACCTCAACCGTCCCGATGACGCTGAGGACGAGGGCGAGGACGAAAGCTGGCCCCCCGCTTATCACGCCCGGGTCGCCGCACTCCTCCGAGACCGCGCACCCGCAGTCGACGCCACCGCACTCCTGGACTACCTGAACCAGTAGCCTGGTTGGCTTCCCGTCCGGCCTTCCGAGCCGTATCGCTTGCGCGTACGTAGGGCCGAGCGGGGCGGGCGGTAGGCTGCGACGCGGTGGACAACGCCCCCGCTGACGCGCCGCAGGCCTGGGCAGCGCAGATGGTCGGACTGCTGGTGGAGATCTGGGACGGGGTCAAGGACGCCCGCGCCGGGCATTTCCTGGGCGGCGGGGTTCAGCATGGACGAGCCGGAACGCTATGCGGACCGCTACGACGTGATCATCGCCGCGGAACGAGCCGTCGGCAACGAGCTTGCCGCGCGGCTGACGCACACCGTCCACACCCTGGACCTCGCCAACCGCGCCACCCCCATCGACCGTGCCCACGATGAGGAGGAGAACCTGGCCCGCCTCCTCATCGCCGCCGCCTGATTTCAGGTCCTCGCCCGCAACCCGTTCGGATTCGAACACACCCCGCTCCACCTCGCCGCGCGAGAGGACCCCGGCTCCTTCACCCTCGACCGTCTCCTCCAGCTCCCGCACCGCGACCTGCTCCACCAGGCCGCAGACGGCCCCCTGAACACCCTGCGCGCCCACACCCGGCCCGAGAACTGCACACCCGGCCCCACGTTCCCTGCCGCGTGGATCACCGCCGACACCGACCTCGTGGCCGACGGACTCCTCATCGACTTCAAGAGCGACAAGCACCCGCACCGCTTTCCCAAGGCCAGCGCCTGGCAATTGCTCGGCTACCTCCTGCTCGACACCGCCGACCACTACCGGATCGACACCGTCGGCTTCTGCCTCTCCCGTCCGCCGTCCTGGCCACCTGGCCGGTGGAGGACTACCTCGACCTCCTTGGCACCTGCCGCCGCGACCTCGCTGCGCTGCGCTCCGTCTTCGCCGAACTCCTCGCCGGCCGCCGGGCCGACGCGGAGCCGTACACCCCGGAAGACGAAGACCGCGTCCGGCGGCTGCTCCAGAACCTGGCCCCGGTCATCGAGGCCGGCCACTGCCCCACCTGCGCCCAGCCGCTGCCCGAGGCCACCCGCCGCCCCCCGCAAGTACTGCACCACCTGGTGCCGCAGCCGCGACCAGGCCATGCGCCGCAAGGGTCTCCTCCCCGGCTGTCTCTTCTCAAATGATCCGGCCAGAAGCCGTGCTCGTGACCTGCGGCGACCAGATCGGCCGAGACAAGCAGCGGCTCGGAATCTCAACTGATCTGGTCCGGTGCGTGTGCATGCTGCACGTCGTCTCAGTCGATCTGGTCTGCTGGTGCTCAGCCCCTCAACTGGGTGCCCCTTCCGGGGCGTCAGCAGTGGTGGGCAAAGGCTGCGGACATTCCCTTATGCAGGACGGGGGCGGGCTCTGGGCGTGCGGAAGAGGGCGGGTAGACCGTCCTGCCCTCCTTGATGGTCTCCACGACGGTGATGTCCTTGATCTTTTGCTCGGGGATCGTGAGCGGGTTGTGGCTGAGGATCACAAAGTCGGCGAGCTTGCCAACCTCGATGCTGCCCTTGGTGTCCTCTTCGAAGTACTGGCGGGCGGCGTTGATGGTGATGGACTTCACCGCGTCCAGGACCGACACGCACTGGTCCGGGCCCAGGACGCTTCCTGAGGTGCGGGTGACACGGGTGACCTGGCTGGACAGGATGGCGATCGAGTTGGGCAGGGCGACGGGGGCGTCGTGGTGTGAGGTGTAGGCCATGCCGCGGTCCACCGCCCACCGGGCCGGCGAGATGTTGACAGCCCGTTCGGGGCCGAGCACGGTCTTGCGGTACCAGTCGCCCCAGTAGTAGGTGTGCATGGAGAAGAACGACGGGATGATGCCGAGTTCCCGAAACGCCTCGACCTGGTCCTCGCGGGCGGTCTGGCAGTGGATGGCCGTCGTACGCCGGTCCTGCCCGGCTTCCTTGGTGGCCGCGCGCACGCACTGGAGGAGTTGGTCGATGGCGGCGTCGCCGTTCACGTGCGCGATGACGTGCCAGTTGTTGGCAAAACCCGCCCGGACCTGGGCCAGGACGTCCTTGTCCGGCAGGGTCGCATAGCCGCGGTAGTCCTCGTCCTGACCGTCGGGCGGGGTGAGGTAGGGCTCGGTGAGCCAGGCGGTGCGCCCCTGTGGCGAGCCATCCAGGACCAACTTCACCCCGGCCGCGCGCAGGCCCTTGGTGTACTCCCGGCTCGCCTGGACCGTGTCAGGGGATTTCATGGCCTGGTCAGCCTTTACGTAGACGACCACATCGGTGGGCAGGCCGGCTGGGTGGGCGTCCGCGACCTGCCGCAGGAGGCCCAGGACCTCCAGGCTCGCTGCCCCCTCCTGCACGGTCGTGAAGCCGAAACTCGCCGCCGAAAGGAGGCCCACGGGCAGGAACTGCCCGCTGTCGATGGGGTCCATTCCGGCGACGGCCAGGTCGGCGGCGGGGTTGAACGCAGTCTCCTCCAGCACCCCGTTCGGCTCCCCGTACACGGGCCCGGATTCGGTCCCGCGCTCCAGTCTCCGCCGGATCACCCCGCCCTCCGGGTCCGGTGTCATGGCGGTGTACTGGAGCCGTTCGAGTCCCAGGCTGTTGACCACTCCCAGATGGAAGGACTGGTGGATCGCCAGGACAGGCTTCTCGGTGGACACCACGTCCAGGTCGTGGCGGGTGGGGTGCTTGCCCTCGGTGAGCATGGAGTCGTCGTAACCGAAACCGACGATCCAATCCGAGCGTTTCCCCACCGCGCTTTCGGCGAACTCGCGCAGCTTGCCCTGGAGGGACGCGATGTCGGTGACGTTGCCGTCGGGAGCGGCCAGGAGGTTGGCGATCGTGGCCTGCAGTCCGGTGCCGACCACGTGGCCGTGCGCATCGATGAACCCCGGCAGCAGGGCCTGGTCCGGCAGCAGGTCGTGCAACCGCGTTTCCGGCCCCCGCCACTCGGCCTGCGCCTGGGACAGGTTGCCGACGAAGACGATCCGGCCGTCCTTGACTGCCACCGCCTCGGGCGCCGCCGACTTCTCATCGGCAACCGTCACGATGGAACCGCCGGAGAAGATGATGTCGGCATCTCCAGACCGCGTTCCCGGCAAGATTTCCTGGGACATCACGCACCACCTGTTCCCCTGAGAATGATCAACCTTCACCGCGAAGAGTAGCCTTTTGCACGCGGAGCGTGATCGATCGAGGTCGGCCAGTAGCCGGATGAAGCCGACTTGACGCATCGCACACGAAACTCACAGAACTACATCGAGACGGGACGCCAGCCGGCCAGATCATCTGAGACGGCGAGAGGATCGGACCCGCTCACCTGAGACCTGCACCAGATCGACGGAGACGGGACACCGGCGGCCCCGTTCCGGCTCTGCCACGCCCGCTGTCCTTTGACAGCTAACGTGGACCGATTGCCATCGAAGTCGGACAGGGGTGTGCCAGCCGACTGCTGTCTGACTCTGTCGAGTCACCGTATGGCGCTTCTCAGGGTGCGCGGGCGAGGTACGGCTGCTCTGGTGGAAAGGCTGACGCCTGGGTAACCGCCCGGGTATCGAGCACCAGTCCAGCGGAGGCAAACGCGATGTCGAGCAGTGTCAGCGCTGAGAGTCAGGGAGCGGTGGCGGGCGAGCGGCCCCGGAGTCTGCAGCTGCCAGGCATCATCCTCGGAGTGGGCCTGGGCGGCTTTGTCGACGGCATTCTGCTGCACCAGCTGCTGCAGTGGCACCACATGCTGACCAGCACCAACCATGACCGGATCGGTGTGAAGTACTACCCGGCGAACACCGTGTCCGGGCTGGAGATGAACACCGTGTGGGACGGAATCTTCCACGCGATCTGCTGGGTGGCGGTCCTCGCGGGCCTGGCGATCTTGTACGCGCGGGTGACGCATCACCGTCGCCAGGTGTGGACATCGGCGGCGCTGTGGGGCTGGATCCTGGCTGGCTGGGGCCTGTTCAACCTGGTCGAGGGCGTCCTCGACCACCACATCCTGGGCATCCACCACGTCTACGCCGGAGACCAGCAGATCTGGTGGGACCTCGGGTTCCTGCTGCTGGGCGCGATCCTGGTCGTGGTCGGATGGATGATCCAGCGTCGCGCGGCGCCTTTCGATCCGGAAGGTGTCGGACCGGTGCGAGGAACGCGGCACGCATGACCGGCCATCCCGCGCACCACCAGGAGCCGGGCGGCCTGCCACTGGAGGTGCTGGTACCCGCGGTGTTCGTCGTGCTGCCGGCCAGCGCCTATCTGCTGCTGGCGACCCGCGCGCGGCGGCGCAACAGACAGGCCGGGTGGAGCTGCTGGCGTACCGGGTGGTTCCTGGCCGGGTGTGGCCTGCTGGCGGCCGCTCTGCTGCCCCCTGTCGCGCAGTGGGCACACGGCGATTTCCGCGGCCACATGCTCCAGCACCTGTTGATGGGCATGTACGCACCGCTGGGGCTGGTGCTGGGAGCCCCGGTCACGCTGGTGCTGCGGAACCTGCCGTCTCACCAGGGCCGACGGCTGACCGGCCTGGTGCAGAGCAGGCCGGCCCATGCGCTGGCCCATCCGGTCACCGCGCTGGTGCTGAGCGTGGGCACACTGGCCCTGCTGTACTTCACGCCGCTGTACAACGCGATGTCGGCGGACACCGGACCGCACGGGCCGCTGCATGCGCACTTCCTGCTCGCCGGATGCCTGTTCGCCTACGTCATCGCCGGTCCCGACCCGGCCCCCGCCCGGCCCGGTGTGCCGGTGCGGCTGGTGGTTCTGGGGGTGGCCATCGCCGCGCACGCGGTCGTCTCACAGCTGATGTACGGCGGGTTCGGCATCAACATCCACGCACCCGTCGACCAGGTCCAGCGCGGCGCGGAAATCATGTACTACGGCGGCGACATCGCCGAGCTGCTTCTGGCCCTCGCACTGGTGGCGACCTGGCGCCCGCAGCGCACCACCCGCCGGGCTCCGGACCGGCGCCGTTCCATCGATGCGGCCCGGCCCGTGGTCCCCTAGACCGGCACTTGTCTGATCAGTCCGACTTCGATGGCAGACAGTCCACCTTCGATGTCGGAGGAGACCCGCGAAAGGAGCCCCTGGAACCCCCAGAAGACGCGGAGATTGTGAGCCTCACACCGCATTTGCGCAGGTAGACACATTGCGCAGCAAGGCTGTGAGGGCGTGGGACGGAGCTCGCGGCTGTACTCTCCTACGTTCCGGCCGCGGGCTCTACCGGGCCGCCACGCGGCGCTTCCCCGCCCCGGCCTTGGCGGTTCGGGATGGCCCGGGGGAGGCTGGAGAGGGGGCAGGAGGCTGTCATGCGCGTCCAGGACATCCAGATCGGCGAGACCTACCAGGTCAAGGTCCCCCAGCGACTGCCGCCGACCCTCCGCCACCGTATCCCCCGCACCCATGCCGGCTTCGCCGCCGACATGCGACTGAACCTGCGCCGCGGCGACCGCTTCGACCTCACCGTCACCGGTATCGACCCCGAGGGCGCCACCGTCGACGGCTACGAGGCCACCACCACCAACCGGGTCACCCTGCGCCTCACCGCCGACCAGACCGTGCTTCTGGACCTCCCCGCCGGCCCCGAGTACGAGATCGACGGCTTCGTCACCGACACCGACGGCAACGAGGTCACCCTCCCCGCCGCCATCACCTACACCGTCCTGCCCGCCGTCTGGCTGCATCCCCTCGAAGAACCCGTCCCCCTCGCCCCCAGCACCGCCCGGTTCTACCGCGCCCGGGTACAGGCACAGGCCACCGGGATGACGGTCCAGGACGTCGCTCGCGCCGCTGAGGACGCACAGGAATACCAGCGCGACATCGCCGGGCAGGCACTGGACAGCTACCGAGCCGAGGAATGGCTCCGCACCGCCGAAGTGGAACACCAGGAATGGCTCCGGATCTCAGCACTCATGACAGACAAGTCAATGAAGACGTACGCCCCGCAGAGCGACCCGCAAGGAATGACACCCCACTCCTGAGAAGCATGCTCCCGTCCCCCTGACCGTCGCGGCTGAGATCGCTTCGCGCGCCAGTGCGGCAGGTCAGATGCGCGGTCGTGTCCAGTGAGACAGGAATCGTAGGTGTGCGCCGGCCGCCCCCGCGCGCTTTGAAATCTGTGAGTCTCACAGCCCATTTCCCCAGGTAGGCGCGCTGCTCTGTGAGGTGGGACAGCTGTGAGAGCGGCCGTCGGCCAGGGCCTGCGGCTGCTGCATGGTGCTTGTCTGCTCCTGTTGGAGTCTGCACTGCTCGGTGGGCGTGACCAGTGAGGTGCAAGGTCTCTCTGCGTAGACGAGCGCGCACCTGTTCAACGTGACCCTGCATTTTCGGCGGTCCGCCGACACCACGTCGGCGGGATCCTGGCGAGCGGGTCATGGAGTTGGGCGGCGTAGTGCCCTCGGGAGGATGAACCACAGGCCGGTGAACATGACGAGTGTGGCGGCCGTGACCGTGACAGCGGCGGTCCGGCCGAGGACGACGTCCATGAGCAGGAGAACAGCGCCGTTGAGCGCGAGGGCGAGGAAGACCAGACCGATTTCGGCGAGCCGCGCGGACAGAGCGACAATCCGGACCTTGACACCCCGGTGGAACAGGCCACGGTGCAGTGCGACCGGAGTCGCGAGCACTGCCGAGGAGACCACTGTGAGCAGCAACGTCACCACATACGTGGTGCGCTCGAAGGTATCGAGGTGCGGAAATTGGCTGGTGAAGGCCACGCCGAGGAGAAAAGCGAAGACGATCTGCACACCGGTCTGTACGACCCTCAGTTCCTGGAGGAGCTCGACCAGGTTGCGGTCAGCCCGCTCCGCAGCCGTCTCCCGGCCAAGCGGAGAAAGACTGCCACCGTCCGGCGGGATATGAGACATGAGGCTCATTGTTCTCCGGCCGCCCGGTCACATCACGCGGCACACCGCAGCGCGTCTGAACGGGCCAAGCACTTCCGTATGGCGATCACAGCCCTCGACCCCACCGGCAGGGACCCGCACCGGACGCGCCACCGCTGCTCATCTGCACTGAGCAGCCCCATACGCAAGGTCTGACGAGCGCAACACCCCCTGTCCGGTGCGGTAGAACCCTGCATAGCGGTGGGAGTGTGGCCTGCGGCGTGAAAGGTTGCTCTGGCCGTTGTCCGTCGAAGCGGTGCAGGCTGACTTTGCACTTTCGGCGGGCTGGAGACGGTCGCGTCGCGATGACGAAGCGGTTGAATCCCGCTCGCTGATGACGGCAGCGCTGGCTGGGGTGGCGACTGTGTCGATTCTGTTCCTCACCTGCGGGTTGCCCGGCTCCGGCAGGACGACGTTGGCCAGGCGTTTGGAGCGGGAGTGGTCGGCCCTTCGGCTGACGGCCGACGAGTGGCTGCATGAGCTTCATCCGAACCTCTCCGGTGACGAGCTTGATGCCATGCGTGATCCGGTTGAGCGGGTGCGGTGGAGTGCCGCCGTACGTGTTCTTGAGACAGGCGGCAACGTGGTGCTCGACTGGGGGCTGTGGTCCCGGGAGGAACGTGATCACTACCGGACCGAGGCTCAGGCTCTGGGGGCCCAGGTCGTGCTGTGCGTGCTCGATCCACCATCGGACGAACTGCGGCGCCGGCTGTCTGAACGCAACGGGGACTTGCCGCGAGGAACGTTCCATATCACCCAGGGCCGTCTCGATGACGCGACCCGATACTTCCAGCGGCCGACGGCCGAAGAGCTGGCGGAGCTCGATCCAAGTCCAGCAGCTACGCAGCAGTGACCCGTCCGATCAGGACGGTCCAGAGAGCGTCGCCAGCGGACGCCGGAACTCCGACCAGCCCGGGTCGATGCATTCGGCCTCGAACCCCTCCACCGGCGGCCCTGTCACCCCGCCCGGCAGCACACCCAACGCACGCGCCACGACCAGCCAGCCCTGCTTCTCGATGCAAGGTCACTCCGACCTGCGCAAGATCGCGTGCAGCTTAGAGCTGACCCATGCAAGATCCAAAATTACGAGACAGTGCTGCTGATCGTCGTGGTGGTGGCTGGGATGGTGGTTCGTGGTGCAGCGCAGCCTTTGCACGACCCGGGCGGGACAAGGGTGCTGCTGCTCCGCAAGATGACCGCGCCGCAGCCCCCTGCCTGATCGGCCTCCGCGAACCGGCCGCATTGCTGGCCGGTTCGCCCTCGCCGCCTGCCGCAGGACCGCGTGGGTGGCGTGGTCAGCCGAGGAAGGACAGCCGGACTTGGCGTTCGGGGCTCTCCCGGCTGGAGTTCACCAGTACAACGGACTGCGACGCCCCCAGCTCCAGCTCACCATTGACTACGGGCAGCGTGGCGTGTGGTGGTACCAGTGCCGGGAGCACGTGGTCACTGCCGTGGTCTGGACGACCGTGGCGGGCTCGCCAACGGTCGTCCGCGGGAAGAATTTCGCGGAGGGCTGCCAACAGGTCATCGTCACTGCCCGCGCCGGTCTCGATGATCGCCAGGCCGGATGTCGCGTGGGGGGTGAAAACGTTCAGCAGTCCGTTTCGCCCATGAGCGACCTCCCGTAGGAACGCGGAGCATGCGTTGGTCAGGTCGTGCATGGTCTCAGTGGCGCCGGTTGCAATGTTGATGGTGCGGGTGGTGAAGGTGCCGGTCATGCTTCACCGGTACCCATCGCGGAGCAAAGCACTGAGGGCCGGATGGGTTGTTCCTCCGGGACTCCGCCAGTAGGGGCATGAACGCATCCCTTGCCGTCCAGCGCCTCGATCCACCCTGCTCTCGGAGCCGTACAACGCCGAGCGCCGCGCCCTCATCACCGACGAGGCCTCGCACGAGCTGCGCCCCGGCAGCCCGGACGGCCGCACACCCGTCCTCAGCGAGCACGCGCACGCCGTCGCCTGCGGGGCGGCGGGCTTCGACGCCCTGGGCATCCCGACGGCGGGCGTCGGCGAGCCGACCGTGGCGAAGAACCGCGCCGATGCCGCCGAGCCGACCGCGGCGAAGGACGGGGCGACCCGCGGCGACACCTGCCACGTCGACGTCGTCGACCGCTGGGGCAACATGGTCTCCGCCACGCCCAGCGGCGGCTGGCTGCAGTCCAACCCGGTCGTGCCCGAGCTCGGCTTCCCGCTCGGTACCCGGCTCCAGATGGCCTGGCTCGACGAGGGCCTGCCGAACTCCCTCACCCCCGGCCGCCGCCCCCGCACCACCCTCACCCCGTCCGTCGCCCTGCGCGCCGGAGTCCCGGTCATGGCGTTCGGCACGCCCGGCGGCGACCAGCAGGACCAGTGGCAGGTCCACTTCTTCCTGGCGGTCGCCCTGCGCGCCCAGGTCCGCGGCGGCCTCGACCTCCAGGGCGCCATCGACGCCCCGAACTGGCACAACGACAGCTTCCCCGGCTCCTTCTTCCCGCGCGGGATGCACCCCGGCAGCGTCACCGTCGAGGAGGGCATGGACCCGGAGGTCGTCGAGGAGCTGCGCCGCCGCGGCCACGACGTCACCGTCGGCGCCCCGTGGTCCGAGGGCCGGATGTGCGCCGTCGCCCGCGACCCGGAGACCGGGGTGCTCTCCGCGGCCGCGAACCCGCGCGGCATGCAGGGGTACGCCGTCGGACGCTGACCGGCCACCTACCCGTCACGACCAGGTCGTCGGGCGCCCGGGTGGCCGTGCTTAGCTGGGGGGCATGATCGATGACTTCCTCGCCGGGGACCTGACCGAGATCGAGGCAGCGGTCCGCGCAGCGGCCGCCGCCGAGATCATGCCGCGCTACCGGCAGCTCGCCGCACACGAGATCGTCGAGAAGAACGGCCCGCACGACCTCGTCACCACCGCCGACCGCCTCGCCGAGGAACATCTCACCGCGTCCCTGACCCGGCTGCTGCCCGGTTCGGTGGTCGTCGGTGAGGAGGCGGTCCACGCCGATCCGAAGGTGTACGACGCCCTGGGCGGCGACGCGCCGGTGTGGATCGTCGACCCGGTCGACGGCACCCGCCAGTTCGTCCGCGGCGAACCGGGCTTCTGCACCCTGGTCGCCCTCGCCCACCGCGGTGAACTCCTCGCCTCGTGGACGTACGCGGCCGCCCTGGACGAGATGGCCATCGCGGTCCGCGGCCGCGGCGCCACGCTCGACGGCAAGGCGATACGGTCCGGCTCGCCCGCGCCCGGCGCCGTGCTGCGGGTGGCGATGTCGCACCCCGACTACACCACCGACGACCAGAAGCGCGCCCTGATCGGCCTGCGCACCGAAGGCATCGACGCGCGGCCCTGCGGTTCGGCGGGCCTCGAATACCTGGCCGTCGCGCGCGGCGACCAGGACGCGGTCGCCTTCAACTGGGAGTACGCCTGGGACCACGCGGCGGGGCTGCTCCTGGTCACCGAGGCGGGCGGTGCGCAGGCCACGCTCTCCGGCGCCCCCTTCCGTATCACCGGCGGCAACGCCCTGCCGTTCACGGCGGCCCGCGACGAGGCGACCGCCGCACGCATCCGTCAGGCGCTGGGCGCCGGGGCCTGAGCGCCCGCAGCCTCGCCGTTGCCATGCCTGACCAGGCAGAACGGGTGCCCTGCCGGGTCCGCGCAGATCCGCCACGAACGCCCTGTCCCGGCGCCGTCGTCGAGCACCCTCGCGCCCGCGGCAACGGCCCGGGCCTGCGCCGCGTCCAGGTCCGGGACGCCGAGGTCCAGATGGAACTGCTGGGGGCGCGCCGGGTCCGGCCACCGGGGCGGCCGGTGGTCCGCCACCCGCTGGAAGGCGAGGACCGGCCCGCCCGCTGTGTGGAGCGTCGCCCAGCCGTCGCCGAGCGCCCACCGCCCGTCCGGCCGGTTGACCTCGCCGCCGAGCAGACACTGGTAGAACTCCGCGAGGCGTACGGGATCGGAGCAGTCGAGCACCACGCACTGCAGTTCGGCGATCACGGCCGGACCCCGCTCTCCCCGGCGCCCGCTGCGAGCACCGACCGTACGTCCCGCACCAGCTCCGCGGCCCGCTCCACCGCCGCCGCGTCCAGCCCCCGCAGCGCCTCGTCGATCCGTCGGGCGAAGTCCACCGGGGTCTCCGGCAGGGCGGCCGCCGCGGCCGACGCACCCTTCTCGTTCAGACACCAGGCGCGGTGGTGGGCGTGGAGGGACTGGGTGAGGATGCCGAACGCCCGTGACAGGCACAGGGCTACGTGGAGCGTGTCACCGGTGGGTGCCGACTTGCGGGCGGCATCCACCGAGAAGCCGGCCTCCCACGCGGCTTCGACGAGCGCGGTGCGCAGCGGCTCGGGATAGTTCCGGGTCTCCCGCTGAAGTTCCGTCAATTCGCCCCGGGGATCGGCGAGTACCCGGCCGAGCGCGACCTCTCCGGGATACGCGGGGGACCAGAACCCGAGCGGATGCCCCGGCTGTACGCCCACGTCGAAGCGTCCTTCGCGGCAGTCCGCCCAGACCGCCTCCACCCGGTCCAGATCGCGCAGGATCCAGTCCACCGGGACGCCGTCCACCCGCAGCCAGGCCCCGCCGTTGACCCACGGTCCCCAGCCGCCGGGACCAGCGACCTCGGCCGGGGAGCCCTGCACCTCGGACGCCAGCGCGGTCAGTGCGGCCACATCGGGAGCGCCGCGGTAGTACACGCCCAGATCCCAGTCGGAGTCCGGGCGATGGGTGCCACGGGCCCGGCTGCCGCCCAGGACGACGGCACGGATGCCGGGCAGCGCGGTGAGCCGGGAGGCCATGTCGGCGATACGGGCGGGAACGTCGGAGGCGGGGCCCGTCACGGGCGCGGCCGGGGAATCCGGTGTATTCATCGAGCGGTGACCCTACCCGGGACCGTTCCGTCGGCGCCTCGGAATATCCTGGGTGTCCTGGCCGTCGGCTGACGAAGGAGTCCGAAGGTGCCGTCGATGCTTGATGCTGTCATCGTGGGGTCGGGGCCCAACGGACTGACCGCCGCGGCCGAGCTGGCCCGCCGCGGCTTCGCCGTGGAGGTCTTCGAGGCGGCCGAAACCGTCGGAGGCGGTGCCCGTACCGAGGAGCTCACCCTCCCCGGCTTCCGTCACGACCCCTGCTCCGCCGTCCATCCACTGGGCATCGGATCGCCCGCGTTCGCCGGGATGCCGCTCGCCCGGCACGGCCTGGAATGGCTCCAGCCCGAGCTGGCGCTCGCCCACCCCTTCCCGGACGGGTCGGCCGCCGTGCTCACCGGTTCGGTGGGGGAGAGTGCCATGTCGCTGGGTGCCGCGGACGCGGGGGCGTACCGCAGGCTCGTCGCCCCGTTCATCGGCCACTGGGACACCCTCGCCGAGGACTTTCTCCGCACCCCGTGGGACGGGCTGCCCCGCGACCCGTACCGCTGGGTGCGTTTCGGTCTCGACGCGCTGCAGCCCGTGACACTGCTCTCCCGCAGGTTCCGCGGCGCGAAGGCACGCGGTCTCATGGCCGGGCTCGGCGCCCATGCCATAGCCCCCGTCAGCGGCGTGGCCACCGGCGGCATCGCCCTGCTCTTCGCCCTCGCCGCGCACGAGAGGGGCTGGCCGGTGCCGCGCGGCGGGTCGCAGGCCATCTCCGACGCCCTCGCCTCGTACACACGCGAACAGGGCGGCACGATCCGTACCGGTACGGAGGTCAAGCGCCTCGACGAGCTCCCGCCCGCCCGCGCCTACGTCTTCGACACCTCGCCCACCGCCCTCGCCCGCATCGCGGGGCTGGGGCACGCGTACCGCGACTACCGGTACGGAGCGTCCTGCTTCAAGATCGATTACGCGCTCTCGGGTCCCGTCCCCTGGACCGCGCAGGAGGCCCGCCGGGCCGGAACGGTCCACATCGGCCCCACGGCCGGCGAGATCGACGCCGCGCTGAGCGCCGCGGTGGCGGGCCGCGACCCGAGCGTGCCGTTCCTGATCACCGCGCAGCCCAGTCTGGTCGATCCGTCCCGCGCGCCCGAGGGCCGGCATGTCTTCTGGGCGTACGGACACGTCCCGGCGGGCTGGGAGGGCGACGCCACCGACGTCATCGAACGGCAGTTGGAGCGCTTCGCCCCGGGTTTCCGCGACCTGGTGCTCGCCCGCGCGGTCGCCGGGCCGCCCCAACTCGCGGCACGCAACGCCAATTACGTCGGCGGTGACATCGCGTGCGGCGCGTTCTCCGGCCTCCAGACGGTGATCCGGCCCAAGCTCGCGCGGGTGCCGTACGCGACGGCGCATCCGGCGGTCTTCCTGTGCTCCTCGGCCACTCCGCCCGGTCCCGGCGTGCACGGCATGTCCGGCCACCACGCGGCGAAGGCGGTCTGGCGGCGGCTGCGGGCGGTCTGAGCGGCACGGCCCCGTCCGAGGTGAGGGGCCGGGGCCGCCCGGACTTCCGCGGCGATTTCCGGGCGCCGTGGAAGCCCGGACGGCGGGTACACGGCATCATGGGCCGCATGCGCACACCTGAGGCCGTCACCGTCACCCTGGTACGCGGTGACATCACCCAGCAGACCGCCGATGTCATCGTCAACGCGGCGAACTCCTCCCTGCTCGGCGGCGGCGGGGTCGACGGAGCGATCCACCGGCGGGGCGGCCCGGAGATCCTCGCCGCCTGCCGGGAGTTGCGCGCGTCGCACTACGGAAAGGGCCTGCGCACGGGCCAGGCCGTCGCCACGACCGCCGGAAAGCTCGACGCCCGATGGGTGGTCCACACCGTCGGTCCGGTGTATCGGGTTTCCGGCAGTGAGCCGTCCCTGCTGGCGTCCTGCTACCGCGAGTGCCTGCGCGTCGCCGACGAGCTCGGCGCGAAGACCGTCGCCTTCCCCGCCATTTCGGCTGGCGCGTACGGTTGGCCGCTTGAGGATGCCGCGCGTATCGCCGTGGAGGCGGTGCGGGCGGCTCACACAGCCGTCGAGGAAGTCAGGTTCGTCCTCTTCGACGACCGGGCGTACGAGGCGTTCGTCGCGCAGGTCGGCTGACATTCGTACGCTGCTGAAGCAATTGCTCGGCCTGATCCCCCACCGATCCTGGAGCCCGTCGCGAAGGCCGTCCGACCTGCAGGGCCGGGTGGTGTGCGTGATGGGCGGTGTGGGCGTTACGGGCGATATCCTGACGCTGAAATGACGCTCTCCGAGGCATCCTGACGCTCATTTGACGCTTGTTCTGATGAGTCGTCAGGCGCCATGTGCCACTGGTCGGACGGTCTGCCCGCTGCGCGGGCGTGGCAGGTCGAGGAAGTCTCCGAGGCGGTCGTCGAGGGACGGGCCAAGGACGTGTCGTTCGTCCTGGACCGGCTCACCGGGCCCCGGCCCGCCTGGAAGCACGCGGAGACGATCGACTCCCGCAAGATCGGTATGGCCGGGCACTCCATCGGCGGAGCAGCCACAGCACGCACCATGGCCACGGATTCCCGGGTGGACGCGGGCGTCAACTGTGGTTGGGCCCGGCACGTGGGCCGAGTGGCCGGCTGCCGCGCTCGCGAGCGCTGTCGTGCGCCGGCCGCGGACGGGCCCGCGCGCACCGCACCCGGCGGGCAGCGGCCCAAGGCGCGGAGCCCTCAGGAACGGTCACTGACCCCACAACTCAAGGCGCCTCTGGACAACATCCGCCGGACAGGCCCCACACGCGCCGCAGCTGAGAAGGCGATGACGCTGTTCACCGCCCGGAAGGCCATCAGGTACGACGTGCTCGGCTGAACCTGCTGTGCAACAGGATCCTCGGAGGCGCGTCCAGACCTGACGGGGCCCTACTTGGCCAACTGCGTCCGGCCCCGAAAGTTGCCGGGCCGGGCCGCTGGGGGATCCGGCTACCTGCTGCCCACACCGCCGTCGGCGAGCACCTCCATCCGACACGGACAGCGCCACTGCCGTTGGCCGATTCCACAAGGCTTCGAAGGAACTTCTGAAATCGCGTCCAACGAAGACGCGTGCCCACCGGTCCAGACTTTCCCCGTGGCAGCGACTGCACCCGCCGCGCCCCGCGGCCGGTGCTGCTTCCGGACATCAGCACCACATACACGGCAACACACAGCCGCAAGGCCATCGGACCCGATCCGTACTCCCTGGACAGGATGATCTCGCCATGAACTCCATGTCCCATCCACCGGCACCATCGTCCCTCAAGGCCGTCGAGACCGCCGAGCGTGCATTGCGCGAAGCGCCGTTTGCCGCCGGGCTGTCGATGGCCGTGACCGACCGCACCGGCGTCATGGCGTCGAGCGTGCACGGGCTCGCCGACGTCGCCGCCGGGCGGCCGGTCACCGCCGACACGCTCTTCGAGATCGGCTCGGTCTCGAAAGGATTCACCTGCGCGCTGCTGCTGCAAGCCCAGGACGCGGGGCTGATCGACCTCGATCAGCCGGTGGCCCGGTACCTGCCGTGGTTCCGGGTGCGCTCGCGCTTCGCCCCCATCACCGTACGGCACCTGATGACGCACACCGCGGGGATCATCGAGGGCTCGGACTTCTCGGGGGAAGCGGCGTTCGAGGTCTGGTCGCTGCGCGAAACTGAGGCGACGTCTCCACCGGGGACCTGGTTCCACTACTCCAACGTCGGCTACAAGGCGCTGGGCCTTGTCCTGGAAGCCGTCCACGAGCGGCCCTACCACCAGACTCTGCGAGAGCTCCTGCTGGCTCCGCTGGGCATGACGTCCGCGGTACCCGCGATCACCGACGGGGTGCGGCCCCGGCTGGCGGTGGGGTACGAACCGCGCTCCGGCGGCAGTGCCCCGATCGCAACCGAGGGTCTGATACCCGCGACCTGGCTCGAAACCGCCACCGCGGACGGCAGCATCGCCGCCACCGCGCTGGACATGACGGCTTGGCTGAGACTGCTGCTCGGGACGGGCACCGGCCGCCTGCTGTCGGACCACGGCCGAGAGGAGATGTTCTTCCCCGCAATCGCCCTCGACGACGACCACTCCGGCTCCTCCTACGGCCTGGGCATCAGGACGGGCGAGATCGACGGGCGCCATCATGTCTGGCATTCCGGCGGCATGATCGGCTACTACTCGGCAGTTGCCTGCGACCTCGACTCGGGGATCGGAGCCGTCGTCCTTGCCAACGGGCCCGGGCCCTGGCAGGAAGCAGCCCTGCACGCTCTCGCCGCCGCACGCGCCGAAGCTTTGGGAGCGCCGGTCCCCGAACTCACCGTTCTGCCGCACGACGAGGAGCCTCCCCGCGCCGACCCCCCGCCTCCGGCGTGGGCGCCGTTCGTCGGCCACTACCGCTGTCACAACCCCTGGCTGCCCGGCCTGCGCGTCGTCGCGCGCGACGGCAGGCTGTGGGCCTGGCTGGGCGACGGTGACGAGCAGGTGCTCACCCAACTGCCGGACGGCAGCTTCCGGATCGGCGCGGACGAACGGTCACCAGAGCGTCTGCGGTTCGACACCGTGATCGACGGCACCGCGACCCGCGCCACACACTCCGGGTGCGCTCTCTACCGGTCGTTCACCCCCTGAGGACGGAACCGGACGACCCCTCCGACGTCACCGGATCGCCGAGCACCGATCACCGCAGCGGTCGCGTTCCCCCTCCCCGCAGGGCCACAGGATCTCCACTCCCACCCGTACCCGAGGTGATGTTGCCATGAGACTCAGACGCACCCTCGCTCCTTGCCCTGCCCGGTCACGTGGACCGAGCCGCTTGCGGCGAAGTGGCGTTGCCGTCGCCGTCGTGGTGGCTCTCTGCTTCAGTTCCGCCTGCGACAGCGCCGCCACCCGGAACGTCTTCCGGCTCGGCGGCACCGAGCCGATCGACTCGATGAACCCGTTCGTGGCCGTGAACTCGTCGTCGTACTCGGTCTTCGAGAACATCTATCCGTCCCTGGTCCAGGTCGACCCCACGCTGAAGACCGTGCCGGACTTCGCCGGCAACTGGCAGATGTCGCCGGACGGAAAGACCTGGACGTTCCACACCAAGCCCGGCGCGAAATGGTCCGACGGCGAACCACTGACAGCCGCGGACGCGGCCTGGACCTTCGAAACGGTCATCAAGCACCAGGAAGGGCCCACGGGCAGCCTGGCCGGCTACGTCGCCTATATGGAGAGCGCCACCGCGCCCGATCCCAACACCCTGGTGCTGAAGTACTCCCGGCCGGTCGCCAACGTCCTCGCCCAGATGTCGGGCATACAAATCCTGCCCGAGCACATATGGGCGCGATACGCGGTCGGCAACGGCAAGGGCCTGCTCACGTTCACCAATCCGGCACCGGTCGTTTCCGGCGGCCCGTTCACCCTGGTCAAGTACGCCCAGGGCCGCATCGCACTGCTGAAGCGCAACCCGCGGTACTACGGCCCCGCGCCGCACATCGACGGACTCGGCCTGCAATTCTTCGACACCGACGACGCGATGATCACCGCACTGAAAAGCGGCCGGCTCGACGGGGTGCAGTCGGTGGCGCCTACTTCGGTGGCCCCGCTGAAAGCGGCGGGCCTCGTCGTGGCGTCAGCCGCCGGAGCGGCGTTCGACGACCTCATCGTCAACGCGAACCCGAAGCAGGCGGCCGACCATCGTGAGCTGGTCAACCCGCTGGTCAGGGAGGCATTCGACCGAGCGATCGACAGGAACGCGATCGTCAGGACGGCACTGCTCGGCTTCGGCCGGCCCGGGGCGTCGATCATCCCGCCGTCGACCGGGCACTGGAGTGACCCGACGATCAAGCCGACCCCGTACGACCCGGCCGCGGCGAACCGTTTCCTGGACGAAGCCGGTTACCGCATGGGGCCCAACAAGATCCGGATCGCGAACGGCCACCCGATGTCGTACACCGTGATCATGCCCGCCAGCATCACCAACGGGTACGGGGCCCGCTCGTTCCAGATCATTCAGGCCGGCTTCAAGAAGATCGGCGTCCAGCTCGTCCCGAAGCACATGGACGCCTCGGCTGCCAACGAGGCTCTCTTCGCCAAGAAGTACCAGAGTTTCGAGGCCGCGATGTGGGGCTTCTCGCTCACGACCGACCCGGACGGGATGCTCTCCTATCTGACCTGCCGGTCCCGGTACAGCCTCAACGACACCGGGTACTGCACCAAGTCCTGGGACGGCCTGTACGCGAAGCAGGCCACGGCGATGAACCCGGCGGTCCGGCAGCGGATCGTCCATCAGATGCAACAGACCGCCGCCCGGGAGCATTTGTACCTGGTGCTGGACTATCCGGATTCGATCGAGGCGCACTCCTCCTCCTGGACCGACCTGCCGGTGATCGAGGGCAGTTCGTTCTCGGCAACCTCGAAGATCCCGTTCCAGACCGTCCACCGGGTCGGGTGAGCGATGAGTCACGCAACGCGGAGTCGGCTCGCCCACTCCCCGGCTGAACTCGCCCACTCCCCGGCTGAAGGGGGAGGCTCGTGAACCGCGCGGAACATCTGTTGAAGCGAGCGGCGTTCGCGCTGACCACGATCTTTGTAGCGGTTACGACCAACTTCTTCCTCTTCCGCGTGCTGCCGGGTGACGCGGTGACGAACATGGCCCGGGTGCCGCACGCCAGCCCCCAGCTCAAGCACGCGCTGACCGCGGAGTTCGGGCTGGACAAATCGAAATGGGAGCAGTACCTGATCTATTTGCGCAACCTCTGCCACGGGGACATGGGTATTTCGTTCGCCCATCGGCAGCCGGTGCGCGAGTTGCTGATCGCGGACCTGAGGAACACGGTGCCGATGGTGCTGGCCGGTACCGTCGCCGCGATCGTCGCGGGCGTCCTCTCGGGAGTCATTTCTGCCTGGCGGCGCGCCTCAGTGGCCGATCACCTGAGCACGAACCTGGCGATCTTCGCGTACGCGCTGCCCAGCCAGTGGCTCGGTCTGGTGCTCCTGATCCTGTTCGCCGGGGTCCTCCCGTCGGGCGGAATGATGAACGAGTTCCTCTTCGAGCCCGCGCCGTTCTGGCAACACCTGGGTGACATCGGTGCACACGCGATCCTGCCGGTCGTCACACTGATGCTGACCGCCTACGGCGGTTACACGCTGGTCGTGCGCTCGTCGATGCTGGAGATCCTCGGAGAGGACTACGTCCTGACCGCGCGGGCCAAGGGCCTGCCGGCCCGGCGCATCGTCTGGAGGCATGCGGTGCGCAACGCGATGCTCCCGATGGTCACGCTGATCGCTCTGGACCTCGGATACATCGTCGGCGGCGCCGTGCTGATCGAGGTGCTCTTCAGCTGGCCCGGTATCGGCCTGGCCATGTACACCGCACTCAGCCAGCGGGACTACCCCATGCTGCAAGGCGGATTCCTGATCCTGACCGTCTCGGTGATCCTGCTGAACCTCCTCGCCGACCTGGTCTACGCCCGACTCGACCCGAGGATCCAGCGATGAGTGTGCAGACCAGCAAAGCGTCACCCGGCGCGGAGGTCGTCGGTCCACACCGGAGCGGTTTCCTTCGCACCGCGTTGCGTGAGCACAAGGCCGCGGTCGCGGGCCTCGCCGTCATCGTGTTCTTCGTCGTTCTGTCCGTGATCGGGCCCTGCATAGCGCCGTACAGCGCGACAGCACAGACCTGCGCGGTCTACGCCCCGCCGTCGGCGCAGCACTGGCTCGGTTGTGACGACGGTGGCATCGACATGTTGTCGGAACTCATACAGGGCGGGCGTGTCTCGCTGCTGGTCGGCTTCGCCGCCACCCTGATCTCCATGGTGATCGGTGGCGGATTCGGGATCCTGTCCGGGTACTTCGGCGGCTGGGTCGATACCTCGCTGATGCGGATCACGGACTACCTGCTGGTCATTCCCGACCTGGTGCTCGCCATGGTGATCGCCGAAGTGTGGGGGGCGAGTCTGCTCCACGTGATCATGGTGATCGGCATCCTTGAGTGGACCTCCACGGCCCGGATCATCCGAGCCCAGGTCATGTCGATTCGCGAGCGTGTCTACATCAAACGCACCCGCGGACTGGGCGCCGGCAACGCTCGCATCATCGGACGGCACATCCTGCCGCAGGTCGGACCGCTCCTGGTCGCCAACACCGTGCTGACCGTGGCCGTGGCGATCTACCTGGAGACAGCACTGGCGTTCCTGGGCCTGGAGGACCCCGGCGTGACGACCTGGGGGACCATCCTGAACAACGCGTTCCAGCGCACCGCGATCAGCTCCGGCGCCTGGTGGGCGATCGTCCCGGACGGATTCGCGATCGCCGCGGTGATCGTCGGCTGCTTCCTGCTCGGCCAGGCCATCGAAGACACCCTCAACCCCCGGTTGAAGGTTGCCCATCTCTCAGTACGCCGCTGGCGGCTGCGCCCGCTGATCGGAAGAGGCGAGGACGCGATATGAGCCTTCTGGAGTGCAGGGACCTGCATGTCTGGTTCGACCAGACGCACGGCGGCCGGGTGCACGCGGTCAACGGGGTGAGCTTCGACCTGGACGCGGGGCAACGGTTCGGCCTCGTGGGTGAGTCCGGTTGCGGCAAGACCACGACGATCCTGGCGCTGATGGGGCTGTTGCCGCCGACCGCCTCGGTGGCGGGCGAGGTCCGTATCAACGGCACCGACATTCTGAGCGGCGGCGAGGAATCGGTCCGCCCGTTCCGCTGGCGGGACATCGCCATGGTGTTCCAGGGCGCGATGAACGCCTTCAACCCGATGAAGACCGTCGCCTGGCAAATCGCCGAACCGATCGTCTACCACGGCGTCGCGGACCGGGCAGAGGCCCGCAGCCGCGCCGGTGAACTACTGGAGCTGGTCGGAATCCCCGCCGCGGCCGGGAAACGCTATCCGCACGAGTTCTCCGGCGGCATGCGCCAACGTGCGGCGATCGCGATGGCCCTCGCCTGTGAGCCGAAGATCCTGCTCGCCGACGAGCCGACCACGGCGCTGGACGTGATGGTCCAGGCGCAGGTCCTGGAACTGCTGACCCGTCTCTCCGACGAGCTGGGCCTCGCGCTGATTCTGGTGACGCACGATCTGCCGGTGGTCGCCCAGACCTGTGAGCGGGCCGCCGTCATGTACGGCGGCGAGATCGTGGAGGACGGGCCGGTCGCCGATCTCTACCATGCTGCCCGCCATCCCTACACCCGGCTGCTGTTCGCCGCCACACCCGACCTCTGCGGGGAGGAGCGGATCACCACGATCCCCGGGGGGCCACCCCGGCTGGACTCCGTCATCGCCGGCTGCCCGTTCCGGCCACGGTGCGACGTGCCGATGGAGCGGTGCGACGGCGAGCACCCAACGCTGAGCATCACCGGCCCGGACCACCGTGCCGCTTGTCACCGCAACGAACTCCAGGGGGCGAAATGAGCACGCCACACGCGGCGGCACCGGCGGCGGAATCACTGCTGGAAGTGGAGGGACTGGCGGCACGCTACCCGGTGCGTCGTGGACTGACCCAAGTACTGGCACGCCAAACAAGGCGCTGGGTGCATGCAGTCGACGGAGTCAGCCTCAGCCTGGCCCGCGGCGAGATGGTCGCCCTGGTCGGCGAGTCCGGCTGCGGGAAGACCACGACTGTCCAGACGATCAGCGGCATGGTCACGCCGTCCTCCGGCTCGATCCAGCTGGACGGAGCCGAGACCGTCGGCCTGTCCGAACGGAGGCTGCGCCCCCTGCGCAGACGGATGCAGATGATCTACCAGGATCCCTACGAATCACTGGATCCACGGTTCCGGGTCAGTCAGACGCTGGTGGAACCGATGCTCATCCACGGTATCGGCGGTTCGCGGAGCGGCCGGGCCAGGCTTGCCGCCGAGGCCCTGGAACGGGCGGGCCTCGCGCCGGCGGGGGCCTTCCTCGACCGCTACCCGCACGAGCTGTCCGGCGGGCAGCGTCAGCGGGTAGCGATCGCCGCGGCACTGGTCCTCGGCCCTGACCTGCTGCTCGCCGACGAACCAGTGTCCATGCTCGACGTCTCGGTCCGTGCCGGAGTGCTCTCCCTCCTCGACGCGCTGCGCCGCGACCCCGGGATGGGAATCCTGATGATCACTCACGACCTCTCCACCGCAGCCCACTTCGCGGACCGCATCGCGGTCATGTACCTGGGCCGCATCGTCGAGCAGGGGCCGGCGCAGACGGTGGTCCGCGCCCCGCGCCACCCTTACACCCGGGCCCTGCTGTCGGTGGTTCCCGACCGGGACCCCCGCAAGGCCGGGGCGCCACAGATTCTGACCGGCGAGGCCCCCGACCCGGCCAACGTGCCGTCCGGCTGCCGGTTCCGCACCCGCTGCCCCATCGCCGAAGCGCAGTGCACGACGGCCGATCCACACCTGCGATTCCCGCCGGACGCGACAGACCCGGCCCACGAGGTCGCCTGCCATCTCGCCTGAGGGCTGTCCCGTAGTCCCTGGTGGATCGGCGTGCGGCGTCGGATGCGGTGCATCGCACGGCGGAGGGACGCCCGAATGCCGGAGGTATTCGGGCGTTCCGACCACGCGGCGAGGTGCCGTAGCTGTCGTCGCACGCCCGCCAGGGACCACGGGACAGCCCTCGGGCCCTCACGCTGTAGGAACACCTGCTGATCCCGAAGATCCCCGGCACACCCTCCGACCGAGAAGAAGCCCATGACACTGACCAAGCCCTCGCGCGCGCCACGCCGCCAGCGCATCGACGACCTGACCACGTTCGCCGTTCCGGAGCAGCCGGCACTGTCGCCGGACGGCAACGAGTGCCTCTACGTGCTGCGCACCTGCGACGCGGAAGCCGACCGGAACGTGCGCGCCATCTGGCGCGTCGGCACCCGCACCGGCCGGCCGCGGCAACTGACCCACGGCACGGCCGACACCTCACCCGCATGGTCACCGGACGGCGGACGCATCGCCTTCCTGCGAACGAGGGACGAGGCACCGCAGATATGGCTGCTCCCCGCCGACGGCGGGGAGGCCGAGCAACTGACCACACTGCCACTCGGGGCCGGTGCGCCCGTGTGGAGCCCGGACGGCTCGAAGATCGCCTTCATGGCAGCGGTGGATCCGCTCGCGGCCGACTCGGACGGCATGCCGCCCGCGGCCCGTGCGAGCGCGCCGCTCGTCGCAGACCGGCTCACCTATCAGGAGGACGGCGCGGGTCTGCTGGGCGTCGTACGCCGTCACCTGCACGTCCTCGACCTGGCCACCGGGCGGTGCCGCCAGGTGACCGAGGGGGACTGGCATGCCAACTATCCTGCCTGGTCACCGGACTCGACACGGCTGGCGTTCGCCGCGGCGATGGCTCCGGACGCGGATCTGCGGGCCCGCATGCCCGTGTACGTCCTCGACGTGACCGGCGAGCCGGCGAGGCCGGAGCCGGCCGGGCTGTCCGACGGGTTCGCCGGTCCCGTCCTGTGGACGCCGGACGGTACGGCACTCCTCGTCGTGGGGACGGTCGGCGAACCGGCAGGCCACGCCCGCCTCCTGCGCGTTCCGCTCGACGGCGGTACACCGGTCGAGCCGGCCGCCGCGCTGGACCGCAACGTGATGCCAGGTGCCCCGAGCTACCCCGGGGCCCTGCCGCAGTTCGGCGACGGCGGTCGCACGATCCTGTTCTGCGTCCGCGATCGTGGCTGTACCCACCTGTACGCGGTGTCCGCCGACGGTGGCACACCCCGCCCACTCGTCGCGGGCACCGGGCGGAACGTCCACGGCCTGTCGGTGGCGGGTGACACGGCCGTCATCGTGCTCGGCACGCCGGCCTCGTTCGGCGAGATCGTCACCGTGGACCTCGCGACGGGCGCGGAAACAGTCCGGACCGAACACGGAGCGGGCCTGGCCGACATCGAACTGTTCCCGCGCGAGGAACGGGAGTTCACCGTCTCCGACGGCACGGTCGTCCACGGCTGGCTCATCCACGATCCGGCCGCGGAAGGACCACGCCCCCTGCTCCTGGACATCCATGGCGGACCGCACAACGCATGGAACGGTGCCGCCAACGAGGTGGAGCTCTACCACCAGGAACTCGTGGCACGCGGCTGGGCCGTTCTGCTGCTGAACCCGCGTGGCAGCGACGGGTACGGCGAGCAGTACTGGAATGCCGCGCTCGGTGCCTGGGGCGAGGCCGATGCGAAGGACCTCCTGGAACCCATCGACGATCTCGTGGCAGCGGGGATCGCCGACCCTGCCAGGCTGGCCGTCTCCGGCTACAGCTACGGCGGATATCTGACCTGCTACCTCACCAGCCGGGACGACCGGTTCGCGGCCGCGGTGACGGGCGGAGTGATCAGCGACCTCGTCAGCCTGGCCGGCACCGCCGATGACGCCCACCTGTTCGGCCTGTCCGAACTCGGCGCCCTTCCGTGGACCGCCCCGGACCGCTACGCGGCGATGTCACCGCTGACCCGGGTCGACCAGGTCAGGACGCCGACCCTGATCCTGCACGGCGCGGCAGACCTGGGCTGCCCGGTCGGCCAGGCCCAGCAGTGGCACACGGCGCTGCGGGGGCGCGGCGTACCCACCCGGCTCGTGCTCTACCCGGAGGCATCGCACCTGTTCGTCCTCGACGGGCCGCCGTCGCAGCGGATCGACTTCAACCGTCGCATCGTGGACTGGGTCGAGCAGTACGCCGGCAGCAGCTCCGGACCTGCACGGCCCCGCCTCGACGCCGCGCACTGGCAGCGCCGGCTGACCACGCTGGCCGAGCGCCACCACGTACCCGGAGCCACGCTCGGCATCCTGCGGATGGGTTCCGGCGGGGAGGACGAGCTCGTCGAAGCCGCGTACGGCGTGCTCAACAAGGACACCGGTGTCGAGACGACGACCGACTCCGTATTCCAGATCGGCTCGATCACCAAGGTCTGGACGGCGACGGTCGTCCTGCAGCTCGTCGACGAGGGGCTGCTGCACCTCGACACCCCGGTCGCCGAAGTCCTGCCCGAACTGCGGCTTTCCGACCCGGACGTCGCCAAGCGCGTGACCATGCGGCATCTGCTCACGCACACGAGCGGCATCGACGGCGACGTCTTCACCGACACGGGACGAGGAGACGACTGCCTGAAGAAGTACGTGGCACTGCTGGCCGACGTGGCGCAGAACCATCCGCTGGACGCGACCTGGTCCTACTGCAACGCCGGTTTCTCGCTGGCCGGCCGGGTGATCGAGAAGCTGACCGGCGACACGTGGGACGAGGCCATACGGAAGCGGCTCTTCACCCCGCTGGGTCTTGAGCGCACGGTGACGCTGCCCGAGGAGGCGCTGCTGCACCGCACCGCCGTTGGGCACGTGACCGACGGCGCGACCGAGCCAGTGCGTGCACCGGTGTGGGGACTGCCACGAGCGGTGGCGCCCGCCGGCCTGATCAGCTCGACCGTCGCCGACGTGCTCACGTTCGCGCGCATGCACCTCGCCGGCGGGCTGGCGCACGGTGGCACCCGGCTGCTCACCGAGGCGAGCGCCGCGGCAATGGCCGATTCCCAGGTGGAACTGCCGGACCACTGCGACCTCGCCGATTCATGGGGCCTCGGCTGGTCCCGTATCGGCTGGGACGGTCGCCGGCTCCTCGGGCACGACGGCTCGACGATCGGGCAGGACGCCTACCTGCGCCTGCTGCCCGACGAGCGTCTTGCAGTCGCTCTGCTCACCAACGGCGGCAACACGACGGGGCTGTACGAGGACCTGTTCGGCGAGATCTTTGCCGGGCTTGCCGACGTCGCGATACCGCCACCGCTCGGCCCACCGGCCCTGCCCGTGCCGCAGGACGTACGACCCCATCTGGGCACGTACGAGCGGGCGGGCGTCCGGATGGAGGTGCTCGACGGGGACGACGGCCCGGTCCTGCGGACGACGGTCACCGGCCCGCTGGCCGAGCTGACGCCCGGTCCGGAGACCGAGCGGGCGATGGTGTCGGTCAAGGAGAACCTGTTCGTCGTCCACGAGCCCGAGGAGCAGTCCTGGGTTCCGGTGACCTTCCACGCCCTGCCGACCGGCGAGCGGTATCTGCACGTCGCCTCGCGCGCTACCCCGAAGGTGGACTGACGTGGACCTCACTACTCTCTACGCCGACATGACCGCCGCGCTGCCGGAGATGCTCGCCGACATCGAGGCGCTCGTGACGTGCGAGTCGCCGTCCAGCGACCTGGCCGCGCTCGCCAGAAGCGCGGACAGGGTGGCACGGATCGGCGCACAGCGGCTCGGAGTGGCCCCGGAACGCATCGTCCTGGACGGGCGTACGCACCTGCGCTGGCGCCTTGGTGACGGGCCGCCCCGCGTGCTACTGCTCGGGCACCACGACACCGTATGGCCGACCGGGACGCTGACGACCCATCCGTTCGCGGTCGCCGACGGCGTGCTGAGCGGCCCGGGCTGCTTCGACATGAAGGCAGGTCTGGTGCTGGCGATGCACGCCGCGGCCCGCCTTCCCGACCCCTCGGGCGTGACGATTCTGATCACCGCCGACGAAGAGATCGGCTCGCCCAGCTCGCGGACGCTCATCGAGACCGAGGCCACCGGCCTGGCCGCGGCTCTGGTGCTTGAAGCGGCAGCCGACGGCGGCGCGCTCAAGACCGAGCGCAAGGGCGTCTCGCAGTACGAGGTGGCCGTCTCGGGCCGGGCCGCCCACGCCGGTCTGGAACCCGAGCGCGGCGTCAACGCCACTGTCGAGACGGCTCATCAGGTGCTGGCAGTGACCGCGCTCGCCGCCCCGGACCGGGGCACGACGGTCACACCGACGCTGATGTCGGCGGGTCTCACGTCGAACACCGTGCCGGCCACCGGGGAGTTCACGGTCGACGTGAGGGTCCGCGACGTCGCCGAGCAGCACCGGATCGACGCCGCGATGCGCGCCCTGCAGCCGACGCTGGACGGTGCGCGCGTGGAGATCACGGGCGGCCCGAACTGTCCGCCGCTGGCCGCGGAGGCGTCAGCAGCCCTGTACGCGCGCGCCGTGGCCGTGGCCGCCGACCTCGGACTGCCGCCACCAATCCGTGCCGCGGTGGGTGGCGGCTCGGACGGCAACTTCACCGCCGGCGTCGGCACACCCACGCTGGACGGGCTCGGCGCGGTGGGCGGCGGCGCCCACGCCGACGACGAGCATGTGCTGGTTGCCGAGTTGCCGGCCTGTGCCGCCCTGGTCGCTGCGCTCGTCGCGGGGTTGCTCGACGAGGCGTCGGCCGGTCCCTCCCCAGCGGGCCGATCACGACATTCCCGGACGAGGCCACGAGAATGAGAATGGAGCGAGTGGTGGATTTGTACAGTCTCCGCGCCGGTGCGGATCCGGGTGCTGATGCCGCGGTGAACGCGGCAGACCTGGCCGCGCGCGCAGCGGGCGTTCACGTCCGCGAGGTCGTCGAACTCGGTGAACTCGAAGCGGTGCACAGGCTTTACGACACGATCTGGCGCCCCGACCCGTCGAGCCCGCCGGTGACGTCCGAACTCCTGCGAGCCCTGGCCAAGGCTGGAAACTACGTCACCGGCGCCTTCGATGGCCCCCAGCTGGTGGGCGCGTGTGTCGGCTTCTTCCGCCCACCTGCGGAGGAGGCGATGCACAGCCACATCGCCGGGGTGTCCGCGGCGGTACACGGCCGGAGCGTCGGCTTCGCCCTCAAGCTGCACCAGCGCGCCTGGGCGATGACGCGTGGCGTCTCGGAGATCGCGTGGACCTTCGACCCACTCGTCAGCCGCAACGCGTACTTCAATCTGGCCAAACTCGCCGCCGGGGCCCCGGAGTACCTGACCAACTTCTACGGCGGCGTGCACGACGGCATCAACGGAGACGACGACACCGACCGGCTGCTCGTCCGGTGGTTCCTGCACACGCCCGAAGTGGCGGCCGCCTGCGCCGGAACAGTCCGGCCGTGCGACGCGGAGTCCGAACAGCGACGCGGAGCCGTGGTGGCGCTCGCCTGCTCCGACGACGGGTCGCCGGTGCCCGGCGTGCCGGATGGCGACACGCTGCTGGTGGCCGTGCCGCCGGACATCGCGTCGCTGCGCGCGGCAGAGCCCGAACGCGGCCGGGCGTGGCGCACCGCGGTACGTGAGGTGCTCACGGCAGCGATGGCGGATGGCCTCCACATCGCCGGGTTCGACAAATCCGGTTGGTACGTCCTCAAGCGCGACACAACAGAAGGGCAGCACGCATGAAACTGACCGGAGTGGAACTCCGCCGGATCCGCCTGCCACTCGTGGCACCGTTCCGTACCTCATTCGGCACCGAGACGGAGCGCGAAGCCCTGCTCCTGCGTGTGGTTGCCGACGAGGCGGAGGGCTGGGGCGAATGCGTCGCCACGGCCGATCCGCTGTACTCCTCCGAGTACGCCGACGCCGCGGTGGATGTACTGAGCCGCTTCCTCATTCCCGCCCTCGCGGCGCACGATCGGCTGAGCGCCAATGCCGTCGCACCCGCACTGGCCCGGTTTAAGGGTCACCGGATGGCCAAGGCGGCGCTGGAGACGGGCGTGCTCGACGCCGAACTGCGCGCCCTGGGACGGCCGCTGGCGCAGGAGCTCGGCGCCGCACATGACCGTGTCCCCTGCGGGGTCTCGGTCGGCATCATGTCCTCCATCGGCGAGCTCCTCGACGCCGTCGGCGGCTACCTCGATGAGGGATACGTCCGCATCAAGCTGAAGATCGAACCCGGATGGGACATCGAACCGGTACGTGCGGTACGCGAGCGGTTCGGCGACGACGTGCTGCTGCAGGTCGACGCGAACACGGCGTACACACGCGCCGATGCACGCCATCTCGCAAGGCTCGACCCCTTCGACCTGCTGCTGATCGAGCAGCCGCTCGACGAAGAAGACATCCTCGGCCACGCCGGGCTGGCCAAAGATGTCCGCACGCCCATCTGCCTGGACGAGTCCATCACATCGGCCCGCGCAGCTGCTGACGCGATCAGGCTTGGCGCGTGTTCGATCGTCAACGTCAAGCCCGGACGCGTCGGTGGGTACCTCGAGGCTCGCCGCATCCACGATGTCTGCGTCGCTCACGGCGTGCCGGTGTGGTGCGGTGGGATGCTGGAGACCGGTCTGGGCCGGGCGGCGAACATCGCACTGGCAGCACTGCCCGGCTTCACACTGCCCGGCGACACATCCGCCTCGGACCGCTACTACCGAACGGACATCACCACCCCGTTCGTCCTGAGCGACGGCCACCTTCCGGTGCCGACAGGCCCCGGTATCGGCGTCATGCCCCTCGCCGACGAGCTGAAGGCAGTCACCACCAGTACCCAGTGGCTGCCTCTATAGGCCGCTGGACGCCAGGTTGCCGAGCGTCGACGTCAGCACAACGCCCTCTGTTGATCCGGGCTTCGCCCCTGGAAAAGGACTGGCGGGTGCTGACGCTCGCGCTCGGCAAGAGGCTGGGGCGCCCCGGCGGTCGGTGTACTCCTGGACCGAGCGCCAGCACACCGCCGTCACCAGGGAGAAGATCACCGCGCAGGTGATCCGTACCCCGGCGCAGGAGATGATGGTCCTCAACGAGTACCTCGCGGAGTCGACAAGCTCCGTGCGGCCCGCTCTCGCGAGCAGGAACGTCCCGAAGTGATCTCCAGCATGCCCGGCATCGGCCCGCTGCCGGGCGCGGAGTTCCTCGCCGCCACCGCCGGCGTCATGAGCCGATACGGCACCGCCGACCGCCGCCGGCACTACCACCGCGGCCTGCAACGCGTCTCCACGCTCCGCGATCATCCGCAACTGCGGCGCTTCTACGAGCGCAAGCGCGCCGAGGTACGCGGCGCACCCAGGCTGTTCTCGCGCCGGCTCGGCGGCGGGTGATCGTCCTGTGGAACCTGATCCGCGTCGGACGGTGCTTACGTCGTGAACTCCCGGCCACAGGTGCGGCTTGACGGCGTCATTGTGTGGTGAACCGGTCGCTGATCCGGAGCTGGATCCAGAGCAGGAGGCGCTCATCCTGGTCGGCAAGGCTGAACCGGAAGATTTCCTCGGCGCGCGTGATCCGGTATCGGCATGTGTTCGGATGCACGTTGAGCCGGCGGGCGGCGGCGGCGATGTCGCTGTTGGCGTCCAGGTACGTGAGCAGCGTTCTGGCGTAGGCCGTAGCGTGCTCGCGGTCGTAGACCCGGATGGCAGGTCCCAGCCCTTGCCTCATCCGGGGATTGCCGGCGAGGTCCTCGGTCAGCTCCAGAAGGGTCGCGCTCGCCCGGACCTCGTCGATCGTGGCGACGGAGGGCATGTCGGGCTCGGCCGGCCGCTCAGCGAGGACCTTGAGCACCACATCGGCATCCTGGCGTGAGCGGGCCGCCAGGTGCAGTCCGGCGACGTGGGAACCGAGTGCGGCATGGATGGGAATCCGGAGGGCCAGCATCGCCCGCCGGGCGATGTTGGCCACGAAGTCGTGGTACGACTGCCCGGCAGGCTCCGTTGGCAACAGCGCGTAGACGGTCCCTTCGATCAGCGCGCACCCGTGCCGCCCGTAATGCGCCTCGACGTACACGCTGACGAGGTCCGCCAGCCGCGTGGCCGCCTGCGCGGTGGCGATGCCATCGCCGTCGCGGGGCACAACGACGAAGGCGGCCACGGCCACGGAGACGTCCGGGTTCAGGCTGAGCTGCGGCGCCACGATGTTGACGGCAGCCGGGTCGGCCAGCAGCCGTCGGAGCACATCGGCGCGCTGGCTGCGGGCGACATCAGCGGCTGTACGGGCCGCCAGCAGGTGCAACGCGGCGGTCGCCGCGGCCTGCGAGAGGGCTTGCGCGGCATCGTGGTCGAGAGTGCCGGCGTCGACCACCCAGATCGACCCGAGCAGTTCGCTCCCGGCGTGCACACTGACGGCCAGGCGAGGCAGGCCGCTCGGGTCGGTGAACCTCTGCACCAACGTGGTGCCGTGCACCTCGCGGTATAGCGCACCGTTCGCCGGGAGTTCGGGTACCTGCAGGCCGAGAATGCCCTGTCGTCGGTCTTCATCGATCGGCTGGTCGGGCAGGGTGGAGTACGCCAGGATTCGCTGGCGCGGGTCTTCTATGGTCGTCGCGCCGCCAACCATGGCGGCGATCGCGTTGGCCAGGGCGAACAGGTCCCCGACGGCCGGCGCACCAGCCCCATGAACGGTGCGCCCGGTTTCTGCCAGAACGGAGGAGACCAGGGCATCAAGATGATGCCAGGCCATGTCCTCGTCCGCTGCCAGAAGCGAGATCCCTGTCTCCGATGCGGTGGCCACCAGCCGGCCGGCCGACTCGCCGTAGCGCTTGATGACCAAGCATGTGTAACCTGCCAGCGCCGCTTGCCCGAGCAACTCGCCGGCCTCGACGCTCGTCGGCCGCACGCCCACAGCGAAGAGCATGGCGTTTCGCATCGGTGGCAGCGGCGCACGCGGTTCGTGGATCAGCGCGCCGGACACCGGTACATCGGCTCCGTCCTGCGCAGTCAGAAGGTGCAGCGGCGCCGGTCCCAGCGCTTCGAGGATTTGCCTGAGCACCGATACCTTCATCCGAAGATGCACTCCCTATGTGGCTTGCTTCCCAATATTTCGTCCGGAACCTCTGGCTGCGGCCCGGCCGGAGCCAGACGCTCCTGCTTGGCCGACCCCAGTCGAAGCAGGGCAGCACCTTGCCGGCTGCGGCCCAAGACACCTTCGCGCTCACCTGAACCGCTCGTGACGCGCCACTATTTGAACGGTGCGCAAGAGGCTCACCGTGCCCGTCGGCGGCGAGCGAGCTCGGCCCCGACGACGGGGGCGCCATTGTCCACGGAGAGATGGGCATCGGCTGCGGCGGCAGACCGGCCCTCGCGCCGTGATCAAGAACCCTGCAAGTCTTCTTGGCTTGAGGCGGTGTGCCGCAACAACCGCTGAGCTGGCCGGCGTTGTGAGTATCTCGGCGGTGTCCAGGGGTGGCACGAGTATCGAAGGGAGCCTGTTGCTCAAGTAGCCGCCAGTCCCCGGTGAGAACGCTGACGCGCTCGTCGCCCGCGGGAACACCGGCCGGTCGACGGGCCAGGTCCTCGTCACGTTTTACGGTGACCGGGCGTGCACCGGCGCCAAGACCACTGGGCAGCCAGGTGGTGCTTGCTCCCGCGCTAGAAGGTCTTGACCAGGCTGACCGAGCGTCGGACCGTGTGGAAGCCGAGCCGCTCGTAGAAGCCGACGGCTCCGGTGAGGCTCTCGAAGTCGACATTGAGAAGTGCCCTCTCGAAGCCGGCGTCACGGTACGCGCGCAGGACCCGGGTGAGGAGGGCGCCGGCGAGCCCCCGACCGCGCAACCCGGGCAGCGTGCCCACCTTCCCTGCATAGCCGAAGGAGTATCCCTGTGGCTTCCAGTCCTCTTTGCCGACCGTGCTGGTGACGAAGGCGACAACCTGATCGACCCCGTCCGCATCGGGAGCGACTGCGACGAGCGAGAGGTCCGGCCGGGACGCCTCCAGCTTGTCGCCCGCTTCCCACTCCGTGGCGGTGACGGGCTGGGATCCCCAGTGGTCGCGGAACGCGGCGTTGAAGGCCAGCCGCGTCGACTCCGTCCACTGCGGCCCGTAGACCTCCACCCGTACTGCGGCGTCGAGCGGGATCTCGGGGATTGGATCGGCGAGGTCGCGGTCGAGCTCCAGCCACCACCGCGCCGTCTCGTAGCCGTGGGCGCGCAGTAGGCCAATGGTTGCTGTGGTGTTCTCCTCGGCGCCCGAGACGAGCCAGCCGGGGAGCGTCTCGTCGGAGGTGGCGAGGTGCCGCAGCCCGCGGGCTTCCTGCCAGGCGAGGAGTGCAGTGCCGATTCCTTCTCCGCGCCGATCCGGGTGCACACAGCCGTCGAGCGAGACCCACACCAGGGTCTCCCGCCCCTCGGCCGGGATCGCGGAACCATAGGCGATGGCACGACCGGAAGGGTCGAGCGCGAGCACCACGTCACGCTCGACCGTGACGTTCGGGGCATCGAATGTCAGCTCGACCTTGTCGCGAGTCACATGGTAGGTGGGGTGATCGACCCCACCTGCTCCACGCATGAGCTCGAGAAGGACCGGGATGTCGGCGCGGTTCGCCGGGCGCCAGCACAGATCGGCGCCGATCGCGGGAAGCGGGAGTTCGCGCGGTGCGCTGACCCGCTCGCGGAGCGGGGCGAGCCGAGTCGGCTCGGCCCCGGCTGAGTTGGAAGTGCTTTCCGTCACGCAGGAACCTTTCACGAATCGATCGATTGTATAGCGATCGTGGCAAGTGCGATAGGGGAGGGGGCGTGAGTTTATGCGGTGTCAGTAGGTGGATTTCGAACGTCTGTGTGATGCGGGCGACAGGGCTGGCCGGCTCTGCCGCACCCTCGGCGTTCGTCGGCGCATTTCACTTCGGCCGGGGGTGGGGGCAGTGGGTCCGTTGCCGGCGGCTGTCACCCGTCGCGCCGCGTGCCTTCGGTGCGGGTGCTCCGGTCGGCGCCTCGCCGGCCTGTCGTGCTGAAGCGGCAGTCCCTGTTGGTCCTCCCGGCTCCTGGGGCTGCTTCGAGGCGCTTGTCGGTCGACGGGGACCTCGGTAGCCAAACTCTCAAGATTGCTACGATCGAATGTAATACGATCGATGTGGAACTGAGCAATCACTGATGGAGGAAGATCATGGCCGACTCACCATGCGCGGACTCGGCGCAGCAGGGGACGAGGGAAGTGCCGCAGGCCCATGGCGCTGTGCAGGGGGACGCCGTGCGCGGGCGCCACGTATCCGTCGTCATCGTTGGCGCGGGATTCTCGGGGCTTGGTACGGCCATTCGACTGCTGCGGGAGGGCTACCGGGATGTGCTGATACTGGAGCGGGCCGACGAGGTCGGCGGCGCATGGCGGGACAACACCTATCCCGGGTGCGCCTGCGACGTTCCTTCGCGCCTGTACTCGTTCTCCTTCGCGCCCAACCCGATGTGGAGTCGGCGCTTCGCCCCGAGTGCGGAAATCGAGCAGTACTTGAGGCGCTGTGTCGACGAGTACAACCTGATGCCGAGTCTGCGGCTCGGCTGCGAACTGCAACGCGCAGCATGGGATCCTGAGCGGCAACGCTGGGACCTGCGGACCAGTGAGGGCCCGCTCACCGCCGGGCTGCTGGTCCTGGCACAAGGTCCGCTGTCGGAACCGGCCGTTCCTTCGTTGCCCGGACTTGACGGCTTCACCGGCGAGGAGTTCCACTCCGCCAGGTGGAGGCATGACCTGGATCTGAGCACCAAGAGGGTGGGAGTGATCGGCACCGGCGCGAGCGCCATCCAATTCGTCCCTCACCTACAGCGCACGGCCCGGCAGGTGACCGTCTTTCAGCGCACTCCGCCGTGGATTGCGCCGCGCCGTGATCGGCCCATCCCACAGTGGCAGCGACGCTTGTTCCAGCTGGCGCCGCCGGTGCAGCGACTGTCCCGCGGCTGGGAGTACGCGGCCCGGGAAGCCACATTGCCGGCGCTGCTCGGTAATCGCACCATGGCCGCCTTCGGTCGGCGCGAGGCGCTGGCCCATCTGGGCCGCCAGGTCGCGGACCCGGAGTTGAGGGCCAAGCTGACCCCGGACTACGCACTGGGCTGCAAGCGGGTCCTGCTGTCCGACGACTACTACCCGGCACTGGGCCGGCCCAATGTCGACGTGGTCACCGACCCGATCACGCGCATCGGGTCCGACGCGGTGTTCACCGCGCCCGCCAGTGCGGCGCGGGACGGAGAGGCCGACGCCCGGCACCCGGTGGACGTGCTGATCTACGGAACCGGGTTCCGGGTCACCGACGCCACCTACTCGCAGCACGTCATCGGCGCCGACGGACGGTCCCTGGACGAGGTCTGGCAAGGCAGCCCGCAGGCCCACCTGGGCACGACCGTCGCCGGATTCCCCAATCTCTTCCTGATGGCGGGCCCCAACACCGGAGTGGGGCACACCAGCCTCATCTACATGATCGAGTCACAGATCGACTACCTGCTCAGCTGCCTGCGGCTGATGCGCAGCCGAGGACTGGCTGCCGTGGAGGTGCGTGCCGAGGTCCAGCGTGTGTTCAACGCCGAACTGCAGAAGCGGATGGCCCCGACCGTATGGGCCGCGGGCGGCTGCGTCGGCTGGTACCAGGACCGCACCGGCCGCATCACCTCCATCTGGCCCGAGCCGACATGGCGGTTCCGCCGACGTCTTCGAACTTTCGACCCGCGGCAGTACGAGCTGACCGTGGAGCGCGACGCCCCGCCCGCGCTTGCACCCGTCGGACCGGGCCGCACGGACTCCTGAGGGGTGGGTTTCCAAAACCGTGATGCATCCGCGTACCCGCAGTAGTCGGAGGATCCTGCTCAAGGAGGTGCTCGTGCCTGCCGCGCTGAGCCGTACCCCGGCCACCCGCCTCTTCGCTGCCGAAGCACTGAGCGCCGTAGCGTACTCAGTGCCCATGCTGCTGGTCACCACACCCGGCCACCTCAAAGTGCCCGACTGGGTCCAGTTACTGGGGCTCGGCCTGCTGCTCGCGATGCTCGGCGCCATTGTGCACACGTGGCGGCTGACCATCGCCGACGAGCTGGTACCCACCGGGCGAACGGAAAGAGAGGCCGGCGGAGTCGGCCGACGCCTGCGCGAACAGTTCAGAGCGGAGCGACGGCTGCGCCGACTGCTGGTCCTGTATCCGATCGTGCTCGTGATTCTGCTGCCCGTCCCCGACACCTGGACGACCTTCTGGTTCTGGTCCGCGCTGCTGGCCGCCGTATCCGGTCTGATCTCGCTCGGTCTGCTGCTGCGTGCCGCCGGCCGTCATGGGCGCCCGTGATCAACTCCGTTGGCAGGGGTGCGGAAGATCTCGTCGGTGTGCACGCCGTGGCAGTTGATCCGCACTGCGCCCGTGTTGATGCCCCGGGCCGGCCGGGCGCCGGCCGGCGGGTCATGGCTCCGGTGCGGGTACGCCAAGCCGAAGGCCTGGCTCGCGAGTGCGTGCTGTGGCGAGGGCCGTGGTCTTCCCGGTCGTGCGAAACGGACGTGGCCGCTGCTCGCCCTGGGGTCTCTTCCGAGCGGCCGGGTCGCCCCACCTGGTGGGGACGGAGACGTCCACCGCTGGCCTGCTGAACGGCGCCGTCGAACCCGGTCGGCGCGCCGGCCCGAGGCCGCGGCCGAGCGTGGGAGAGGACGCCTGGCACCAGTCTCCCGCTCACCGATACGCACTCAAGCGTCGGCGATCTGCCTGACTGCTTCGCCGTAGAGGCGAAAGAGGCGGCCGTGCTGCTCTTCCGCTGCGCCGACCTTTTCGAGCCGGTCCAGGAGCTCCCAGCACCGTGCGACGAGCCGGCGTGCTTCGGTCCCCGGCCAGGGCTGGGGGAGCAGTTCGGGCGGCAGAAGAGGGTCGGGCTCCATGGCGCGGGTGAATTCGGCGGCCAGTTCGACCGCGATGGTCAGTTGCTGAGGAGCGGAGAGGCCGGCTTCGTCCTGGAGTTGGCGCAGGCGCGGCTCGGTCACGGAGGCGAGTCGCCGATAGCGATCGGCGATCTCGTCCCGCGGCCACAGGGTGCGGGCAAGCACAGCCGGATCGCGCACCTCGCCCTGGCGCAGGTCGTCGGTGGTCAGGAGGGTGAGGCGGTCGAGGATGCCGAGCCGGCGAGCCTCGTCCTCGACGTAGGGTTCCCAGGCGTTGGCGCTGACGTACAGGCCGCCTTGGACGGGGGCGCCGCCGAGCCGGGTGAGTGCGGTGCGCAGTGTGTCGCGCGCCGTGCGAGTGGCTTCGGGCACAGCGAATGCGACCAGGTGCCAGGTGCCGTCCCAGGGGGCGAGGCCCGCGTCCTGCCGGAAGGCGTGCGTGACGAACTCGACGTCGGGCCCCAGAGCCTGCTTGGTGGCGCCGGTTGCCCGCAGCAGTGCTTTGCGCCCTCTGCCTTCCTGGATGAAGCGTCCCTCGGTTACCAGCCGCTTGATGCACAGACGCACCTGCTGGTCGGTCATGCCGAGCAGGGCGGCGGCGGCGTAGAGCTCGCCGGCGTCGACGGTGTGGTCGGTACGGATCAGTGCCTCGACGAGCATGCGGGTGGGGACCTGGACGGGTGCTGTCGGCGTGTGGAGCGAATCGGTCTCGGTCATGAAGTGGTGGGCCTTTCTGGTACGTCAAGGGGGCGGCGCTTCGTGGTGACCGAGCCGAACCTCAGCAGGTCGCGCGACCAAGGGGTGTGCTCGGTACGCACGAGACGGTAACCGAGCCATTCGTACAGTGTCCTGGCGCGGGGGTTCACGTCGATCACGTCCAGTCCGGTCTCCCGGCGGCAGTGCTCCGCCGCCGGAGCGGCCACCTCCTGCGGGAGGGGCTGCAGACGTCCTTGCCCCCGGCTGTGGGCGGTTGGCGAGGTGAACCCGGTCGGTCTCGCGCAGATGCGCGGGACGGAGGATGGGGCGGTACCACCGTGGTGACCGGTGGTACCGCCCCGTGCCGGACCTGCGCGTGGCGCCCGTTGCGTCGCGTCGCGCGGTCCGCTCGCTGATGGCGACGATCTGGCGTGCCTTTCCGGCTTCGTCCGAACCGGAGTGTCGCGGCGGTCGCTGGAACGGATGGTTCCGTGAGGCGGGCCTTTCGTGTGGTGCGGTCAGAGCCGGAAGGTCCGTACGACGAAGGTCTGTCCGGCGACCGACGGCCAGCCCGCCCAGCTCTGGTCCGCGGTCAGGGCGGGCGCGTCGGCCCCGTCCGGCAGGCCGACCGCGGTGGATACCACGCGGAGCGGCAGGGGGCCCTTGCCGCGGGTGCGGATGGTGACGTCGATGCCGTCGGCGGGCGGGGCGGCGTAGCTGAAGCTCCAGCCCCAGTCGCCCTCCGGGTGCTCGGGTCCGCCGGTGAGCTTCGCGCCCTCGACGGTGGCGTCGAGGATCTCGTGGTTGTCGGTGCCGGCGTGGACGTCGATGCTGTGGGCGCCGGCGGGGGCCTGGATACGGACCCGGATCGTGCGTACGCCGTCGGCCTCGGTGGTTGAGGCGTTCACGGTACGCGGGACGTCCAGGGGGGCGGCCTCGGCCGCTCCGTGGGCGAGCGCGACATCGCCCAGCGGGGGGATGCTGCCGTCATAGCGGGTCGGCTCACCGGTGAGGAGCTTGCCGACGGCGGGCTGGGAGGTGTCGCCGAGGCTGACCCAGGTGGCCTTGCCCGTGTCGGACTCCAGCACGTACCCGAGGCTGACCGGCCGGGGCTCGTCGGCGCTGTAGCCGTCGAGGGCCGTGCCCACGCCCAGCGTGCCCGCGCCCGCCACCGCCACCGCGAGCACCCCGGCGACGACTGCCCGGCGCGGGGGAAGCGGCTCCAGCAGGCTAGGCAACAACGCTGCGAGCAGCGCCGCGAGGACCAGCGGAGCGGCGGTGAGCGTCAGTCCCAGGGCGGGCAGCAGCAGAAGCACGACCGGCAGGACGAGTGCCACCGCCGGTACGGCGGTCACCGCTGCGGCCGCCGCCCGCCACGGGGAGTGCTCAGGCAGGAGTCCCAGTGTCATGGCGACGACGGCCAGTCCGGTCAGCGCCGGCCAGGTGAAGAGGTAGGCGCCCCCGGGCAGCAGCACCGCGCAGACGACCGCGAGCAGTGCGAACCAGCCCAGCACGCCCACCACGATGTCCAGCGGCGTCGCCTTGCGGCGGGCCCAGCAGTACCAGGCGACGAGCAGCACCAGGAGCAGCAGCGCCTCGCCCCACGCGTACCGGCCGAGGTGGTACACACTGCCTTCACCGAGCGCGAAGTCCGGTCGGGCCAGGCTGAGCGCCCACCACCCTGCCAGGCCGATCACCGCCGCACCGATCAGTGTGAGCGGGAAGGCCGCGGCGGCCCGTCCGGCCGCGCGGGGCGACAGCCCTCGGCGTCGGCCGAACCACAGCAGCAGGGGCACGCCCAGGGCGGCCACCACGGCGAGCGGCAGGACCAGCCATGCCGGGTAGGACACGACTGTGCCGAACAGGGAGAAGTACGTGGCGTCGGAACCGCTCTGCGCGAGGTCCGCGCCGCCGAGCCGGCGGACCGCTCCGAGCGCCGCGTCTCCCATGTCCTGCACGCTCGCCCGGTCGAGCCGGTCGATGCTGTCGTGGGCGGTGTGGTAGTGCGCGGAGCCGTCCATGAAGGCGAAGTTGAGACCGCGCATGCCGGCCTCGTCGAAGACCGTCAGGTCGGTGTCGTTGGGCAGTTGGTCGTAGACCGCGGCGGAGAACGACGTGGTGAGTGCTCCGGAGGCCCGCACGGCGGGGGTGAGGCCGGTGCCCGCCATCTGGAACATCATGACGGGCCCGGAGGGGCCCCGGCCCTCCATGTTCACCACGACGGTCTGCCGGGGGGCGGCGGCCCGGCGCGTGCCGGCCTCCGCGTCGACGAAAGCCTGCGCGCCGAGCAACCCTTGTTCCTCGCCGTCGGTGAACAGGATCTCGATGTCGTTGCGCAGCTGCGGTCCGGCCTTGAGGACGCGGGCGATCTCCAGGATCGCGGCGACGTTGGAGCCGTCGTCGGCGGCGCCCGGGGCGATCGGCACGGAGTCGTAGTGGGCGACGACGAGGATCCGGCCGGTGGGCTTCCTGCCGGGGATCGTGGCGTGGATGTTGGAGACGGATCCGACGACGGCCGGGTAGTCGTCGGTGTGGGAGGGGGCGACCCGGGTCTGGACCTCCGGCCGCAGACCCAGCTTCCGCAACTCACCGACGAGATACTCCCGTACGTCCGACTGTGCGGCCGAGCCCACCGGGTGCGGGACCTTCGCGATGCCGTCGAGCCGGGCAACGGCACGGGTCGCCGAGAAGTCGCCTGCCGGGGCGGACGCCGGCCGGGGTTCGGAGGTACGCAACGGCAGCGTGGCCACAACAGCGGTGAGGATCAGCAGCAGCAGGACGGCCAGAGCCGGTATCCGGCTGCGTATCTTGGTCAGGACCTGCACAGATGTACCTCATTGCGGGAGTGGGGATAGGGGTGGGGGTGGGAGCACGGTGCCGGTGCGCGCCGGGCTGCCACGTCGAACGCGATGAGTAGCTGCTCGGCGGCGGGGCGCCCACCGGCGTGGTCGCCCAGCCGGAACCGGTCGGTGTCCGGGAGCATCTCGGAGACGGTGAAGCTGCCCGAACCGGTCTCGGCGGTCCTGCGACCTCAGTGACATCGGCGTCCTGGTTCGGATCCTATGGACCGTCCCAGAACGAGCGGAGCAGGACGGCGAGCTCGTCGACACGCTCGATCTGCGGCATGTGGCCGGTTCGGGAGAACAGGTGGGTGCGCGCCCGGGGAAGAGCGGCAGCGGCGTTGACAAGGTGGGTGGCCGGCAGGATCCGGTCGTGGGTGCCCCAGGCGACGAGCGTGGGGATGTCGAGCGCCGAGACCTCGGTGAGCAGCTCCTTGCGCCAGCCGCGGCGTACGCCGCGCCACGAACCCAGGGCGTGGGCCTGGCGCTGGAACGCTCGTGCCGCCCCTTCGCGGCGGGAGAGCGCGAGTGCCAGAGCGACCCGTTCGGGTGTGGCGAAGGCCGGATCGTGGAAGACGGAGCGCTCCGACAGCAGCGCGCTGTCCTCATGGGGACGCAGTAGGAGCCGCCAGAGCAGCGGAAGGTCGAGGATGCGCAGGGTCCAGGTGACCTCGCGGCCGAACCCGGCGCTGTCGAGCAGTGCCAATGACGCCACCCGCGCGGGGGCATTGGCGGCGAGCCGCATCGCGACAGCGCCGCCCAGTGAATTGCCCACCACATGCGCGCCCGAGGGAACCCCGAGCGCCTCCAGGGTCCCTTCGACGTGCCTGGCCAGTGATGTGAGGCGGCAGTCCGGCAGGGCCTGCGACTGCCCGAAGCCCGCGAGGTCGACGGCGATCAGCCGGTGGTCGGGCAGAGCGGCCCGCAGCGGCTCCCAGTCCTCCAGGCTGCGGCCCAGTCCATGCAGCAGGATCACAGGTGGACCAGTGCCCGTCGCGGCGTAACGGACGCGACGTCCCCCGACTTCGACGAACTCTGCCGGCTGCACGCCGACTTCTGGTTCCAGCGATTGCACTGGGCAACTCCTCGTTTCAGCGGGTTGGGGTGATGTCGGTGATCACGCCGTCGTGGGGGGCGTGGTTGGGGTCGGAGAGGTGGGGCACGTGGCGGGCCAGGTCGAGGAAGAATCGTTCGGGTTCGATGACGGTCTCGGGTGGATGAACGCCGGGTCGGCCTCCGGTGCCGTTGAGCAGTTGAGCGAGCCCGAGGGCCAGGGGGATGCCGGTCGCTTCCGCCATGTCGTTGATCAGTGCCGACATACCGGATGTCTCGGCGAGCCTGGTCAGGACGGTGACCGGGCGGCCGTTGCTGGTGCCCGTGGCCGCGGCGAAGAACGGCGGCAGCGATTGGGGGCCCTTGAGGCCCATGGTGCCTACCGCGGCCCGCAGGCCGCGCGACAGTGAGGGTTTGGCCAGGTCGGCGGCGGCGGTCTCGTTGGTGAGTTTGCCGGCGTCGATGTCGCGGCGCAGGACGTCCAGGTAGGCCAGTGTGCCTGGGGTGATGACCATGAGGTTGGCGGCTTCGCCGGTCGGGCGGTAGCTGCGGTGGAGGGTGACCGGCTCGGGGTGTCCGACGGTGTAGGCCGTTCCGGAGTGTTCGGCGGAGAGGGTCAGTGTGACCGGAAGGAGTGGTTGTCGGTGGACGAGTTGTCCGTCGCTGACCACGGCTACTTTTCCGCTGATCTGCTCCATCCAGTGCACGGCGGCGGCGCTGGGGCGTCCGTCGGGGTCGAGTATTTGCTCGTCGTCCTGCTCGCTGCCGGAGACGTCGACGGGCCATGCGGTGTAGAGGTCCTGGATGTGGTCCAGGTGTTGGACGGCGCGTGCGGCCAGCAGGTTGCTGACTCCGGGGCTGGCGCCCATGCCCACCACCGCGCAGACTCCGGCGGAGCGTGCTTTCTCGTCCAGGTCGAGCATCCGCAGGGTCGGCTCCCAGTCGTCGCAGATGTCCAGGTAGTGGGTACCGGTCGCGATCGCGGCGCGCAGCACGGTCAGGCCGAAGCGGTAGTACGGGCCGACGGTGTTGAGCACGACATCCGCATCAGCCAGTGCGGCCCGCAGGGCGGTGTCGTCGGTCACGTCCACCTGTAGGGCCCGCAGGGGCGCGCCACCGGCACCGGCGAGGCGGCGTACCAGCCCCCGGGCCGCTTCGAGGCGTTTGTCAGCCACCACGATCTCGGTCACTTCGGGCAGCCCGGCCGCCACCCGCACCGCCACAGCCCCCATCGCGCCGGGTCCGCCGAGTGCCAGGATCCTCATCAGCTCACCTCTCTCTAGTTCGATACGATCGAATGCTATACGATCGGTTTAGATTCGAGCAATTACTGATGGAGGAGGAGCATGACCGACCCACAGTCCGCGGACTCGGCTCAGCGCGGGCCGGAGATCGACGACTGCCCGCCGGTGGATGCCTGCGCCCGTGTGCTGGCCGACGCCTTTGTCCGCGAGCCGGCGGTCTCCTGGATTTGCGGCAGTTCATCCGCCGCAAGGAGGCACTGGTTCGCCGCCACCCTGCGCGCCAATGCCGCCCTTCCCGGCTCTCGCCGCTACACCCTGACCGGGGATGGCGGCCGCCCCATCGCGGCCGCCGTCCTCACTCCGCCCGGGGCGGCACTTTCACTGGTTGCGCAGGCGCAGTGGGGGGCCCGTACGCTCGCGCGTTGCGGGTCCCGGGCCGTGCAACGGACCCTGCGCTATCTGCAGGTCACCGAAGCCGGTGCGCCCGAGGGGGCCTGGACGCTGGAGTTCATCGGGGTCGATCCCGGCGCGGCGGGCCGCGGTGCGGGGCGGCGGCTCCTCGACCGCCTGCTCGCCGACACGCCAGCCACGGCCGGGGTCTTCCTCACCACCGCAGACCCTGGCAATGTGGCGCTCTATCAGCACTTCGGGTTCGTCACCCTGAGGCACCTGTCCGTCGGACCACTGAATGTCGCGACCATGTTGAGAAGGCGTACAAGCAGTCCGTAGCCGTGCACAGTTCACAGGGCTCTCGATGCTCAATGGCCGGAGCCGCGCAAGGAACACCGTCCCCGGACGACCCGGCTGGATCCTTGCGAGCGGAACACCGACGGCTTCCTTCAGGCGGACCTGAACGCGCCACCCGAGCAGAAGCACATCGCGAAACGGATCTTCGACCGCCTTGTCGAAGAACACGGCGCCTACGCCCTCTCGCATCAGATGGTCCGCTCCTACCCCGCCGGCCGCCGCAAGCAGATTCTCCGGCCGGCCGGGGCCCGGAGCCGGTGTTCATCCCGCAGTCGCCCATCCCCGGAGCGGAAGCCGAGGTGGACTTCGGGGATGCGCACATCGTGCTCGCGCCACGCTGCCCCGGGTGGTGCTCGACGGTGCTGGAAGGGCGATTGCACCGGCAAGCGAGTTCCTGCGGGAGCTGCTGGCCTGCGGCAGCACTCCGGCTTCCTGCCGTTCCTGTGCCTTTGACCTGCTGTGCTGGTTCCGGTTCCTCGCCGCGGTGGACGTCGAATGCGGCCGTGCGAAGCGCGTGGACGTACGCGACTTCGTCCTTTGGCTCCGTACGTGCCACAACCCGGCGCGGGACAGGCGCCCCCGGACGCACCCGTGCCGTGATCGCTGAACGCGCGCACTGCAAGCGGTACGTGAAGTCCGGCTGTGCCCCGGCGACCGTCAATCACGCGGTGTCGGTGCCGGCGGCGTTGTCATCCGTTCAGCCGCCGGGGCGCAGCAGACCCCGCTCGTGGGCCTTGGCCGGCCGCTGCGGTACGAGATGGGTGGTGCCGTCGACGGTGATCGGCACCGGCCGCGGGGCGGCGGCCTTCCACTGGGCGCGGCGGTGACGGATGTTGCTGCGGGACATCTTCCGCTTGGGAACGGCCATGTCGGCTCCTGGTTCGAGGATGGGCTCGGCACATGGAGTTCATTGCCACATACGTGTCGACCGGGACCGTGCCGAGTGGCCGGCAGCGCGAGGCCGATGTCGGATTCTCGCCAGCGCCGGGGTGCCCGGTGCCCGATGCTTGAACCATGCACACCGACACCGAGCGCTGCGTGCGGGCCGTCCAGTCCAAGGACGCCCGCTTCGACGGCTGGTTCTTCACGGCGGTCCTGACCACCCGGATCTACTGCCGCCCCAGCTGCCCCGTCGTGCCGCCCAAGGTCGAGAACATGACCTTCTACCCCAGCGCCGCCGCCTGCCAGCAGGCCGGATTCCGGGCCTGCAAGCGGTGCCGGCCCGACACCAGCCCCGGCTCCCCGGCGTGGAACGCCCGCGCGGACTCCGTCGCCCGTGCGATGCGACTCATCCGGGACGGCGTCGTCGACCGTGAGGGCGTCCCCGGTCTCGCGGCCCGTCTCGGCTACTCCGCCCGGCAGATCGAGCGCCAGCTTCTCGCCGAGCTGGGCGCCGGTCCGCTCGCCCTGGCCCGCGCGCAGCGCGCCCAGACCGCGCGGCTGCTCATCGAGACGACCGGGATGCCCATGGCCGAGGTCGCGTTCGCCGCCGGATTCTCGTCGATCCGTACCTTCAACGACACCGTCCGCGAGGTCTTCGCGCTCGCCCCGGGCGAGCTGCGCAGCCGCGCCGCCCGGTCCGCGACACCGTCGCCCGCTCCGGGCGTGATAGCGCTGCGGCTGCCGTACCGGGCCCCGCTCAACCCGATCAACCTCTTCGGTCACCTCGCCGCGACCGCCATCCCCGGCGTCGAGGAGTGGCGCGACGGCGCCTACCGGCGCACGCTCACGCTCCGGTACGGGCACGGGATCGTCGCCCTCAGCCCGCACCCCGACCACATCGCCTGCCGGCTCTTCCTCACCGATCCGCGCGATCTCACCCTCGCGATCAGCCGCTGCCGCTGGCTGCTCGACCTGGACGCCGACCCGGTGGCCGTCGACGACCAGCTGCGCGCCGATCCGCTGCTCGCCCCCCTGGTCGACAAGGCGCCGGGCCGGCGGGTGCCGCGCACCGTCGACGGTGCGGAATTCGCCGTACGGGCCGTGCTCGGCCAGCAGGTCTCGACCGCGGCCGCCCGCACCCACGCGGCCCGGCTGGTCACCGCGCACGGCGTCCCCGTCGACGATCCGGAGGGCGACCTCACCCACCTCTTCCCGACCCCCGAGGCCCTCGCCGGGCTCGACCCCGAACAACTCGCCCTGCCACGCAGCCGCCGCGCCACCCTCACCACCCTTGTCGGCGCACTGGCCGACGGCACGTTGAGGCTCGGCACCGACACCGACTGGGAGAAGGCGCGGTCCGAACTGGCCGCTCTCCCCGGCTTCGGCCCCTGGACCGTGGAGGTGATCGCGATGCGGGCGCTCGGCGACCCGGACGCGTTCCTCCCCACCGACCTCGGCATCCGGCGCGCGGCCGGGGAGCTCGGCCTCCCGTCGACGCCCGCGGCTCTCACCGCCCGTGCCGCGGCCTGGCGGCCGTGGCGGGCCTACGCGGTCCAGTATCTTTGGACCGTGGACGATCACCCCATCAACCACCTCCCCGCATAAGCAAGTTGGGAATTCAACCCATGACCGCCACGTACACATCTGCGGCGCCCCGGCAGCACACGGTCGTCGACAGCCCGTACGGTCCGCTCACCCTCGTCGCCACCGACGGCGTCCTCGCGGGCCTCTACATGACCGATCAGCGACACCGCCCGCCCGAGGAGACCTTCGGCGAGCCCGACCCGCGCCCCTTCACGGAGACGATCCGTCAACTCGACGCCTACTACGCCGGTGAACTGCGTGAGTTCGACCTGCCGCTGCATCTGGACGGCACCCCGTTCCAGTGCAGCGTCTGGGAGCAGCTCCAGTTGATCCCGTACGGCGAGACCCGCTCGTACGGCGAACTGGCCGAGCTCCTCGGCAAACCGGGCGCCTCGCGCGCGGTGGGCCTCGCCAACGGCAAGAACCCGGTGAGCATCATCGTGCCGTGCCACCGCGTCATCGGTGCTTCGGGCAGCCTCACCGGTTACGGCGGCGGGCTCGACCGCAAGCAGCGGCTGCTGGCCTTCGAGAACGGTACGCAGGACGACACCCCGGCGCTCTTCTGACGCGGCCCGTGCGAAGAAACGCGAAGAAACGCGAAGAAACGCGAAGGCGGGCCCGGGAGATCCGGGCCCGCCTTCGAGGCCGTGCGCAGCAGCAGGTGCAGCTGTGCAGGGCAGCAGGTGCGGCCGTGCAGGACAGCAGGTGCACCAGGGCAACGGCGCCGTACGAAGCGGTGGAGACGTCAGCCGGTGAAGATCTCCACAACCGTCCAGATCGCCAGCCCCAGCATGCAGAACCCGCCGATCCGCTGGACCGTCTTGAGCGGAACCCGCTTCGCGATGAACTGCCCCGCCAGCAGGGCCAGAGCCGAGACGGACATCAGGGCGGCCGCGGACCCGATCGCGGTGGACCAAGTGCCGTTGCTCGCGGCCAGGTTGGCCGTCGTGATCTGGGTGAGGTCGCCCCACTCGCTGATGAAGACCGCCATGAACGCGGTCGAGTAGACCGGCCAGAAGCCGGTCACCGTCTTGGTGCCGCCCTCCTCCTCGTCATCGCCGCCGCCGTTGCGCAGCAGCATGAACGCCCCGAACGCGAAGAGGGACGCCGAGACGAGCTTGACGATCCAGTCGGGCAGCAGGCTGATCAGGCTGCCCGCACCGACGGCGATCGCGACGTGCACGATGAAGGCGGACGACGTACCGAACCAGACATACAGCGGTCGCATGCGGGTGCCCATGGCAAGCGACGCGAACATCGTCTTGTCCGGGAGCTCCGCGAGGAAGATCAGCCCGAAGGCGGTGACGATCGCCAGGGGGTCGAGGTGCATTCCGGGTGGCTTTCTGTGAGAGCCGGGCCCCGGGCCTTCGCGAAGCGCCACTCGGGCTTTCGGAGGACCATTCGGCCCGGCATGACGTCAGCGCCCACGGGGCGCGGGCGTGTCATACCTGACCGAAGGTCTCGCCCGCCCGTGAGGATCCACGGGCCCGGCCACCGGGAACCCGAAGGCTCCAGTGTGTCGACGACCGGTTTGCGGGGCTACTCCCCTTCGCAGCCACCAACTCTACCCCACCGGCCAACGGGGGAGTGCAGGTGTTCGAACCGGTGGCGGGTATCGGTACAGTCCCACGGTGATCATCCGCGTCAGCACCGGAGGGCGCTCCGCATGAGCCGCCGCCCCCGCAAGGCCGCCCCGGCCCCCGGCACGCCCCGGCCCACCGTCAGCGTCTGCCGCGGCTGCTGCTGCGGGACACCGAAGATCCCGGACGTCGACCACGCCGGGCAGCTCGTCGGACTGCGCCGCTCGCTCGGCGAGGCCGCCACGGTCCGCGCCGTGGAGTGCCTGGACGCCTGCGAGCAGGCCAACGTCATCGTCGTACAGCCCTCCGCCGAGGGGCGCAGGGCCGGCGGCCGCCCGGTCTGGCTCGGACTGGTCAACGACCAGGACGCCGTGAAGGACATCACCGCCTGGGTCGAGGCAGGCGGCCCGGGGCTGGTGGACCCGCCCGAGATCCTCGACCTCTACACGTTCCGCCCCTCGCGCCGCGTACAGCGGGAGCTGGACCACTGAGGGCTGTCGGAGAACCGGGCCGGGCTCGCTGCGCCGCCACAGGCCTGACCGTCAGGAGGAAGGCCTGCGTGGTGACCTCCCCGGAGTCCGCCTCGCGGCTCAGCCGGGCCTGTTCGCGGAGCCCGGCCTTCCCGAGAGGCCGGACACGTCGTCGGGCGGGAACCGGTAGATGTCGAGCGCCACTGCGCGGCCGTACGCCTGCTCCAGCGCACGCACACGTCACCAGGGGCCCGACCCGGGACGGGGCCGGCGGCCCGAGCCCCTACCCGTGCGACGTGTCCGGGGCCTCGGCCAGCCGCTTCAGCAGCGCGGGAAGCGCCGTGCCGATGGGCTCGCGGATGGTCTCCTCGGCCAGTTCGTCGTACGGCGTGGGCTCCGCGTTCACCACGATCAGCCGGGCCCCGTTGTCCACCGCGATCCCGGCCAGCGACGCGGCGGGCTGCACCTGGAGCGTGGTACCGACCGCGATGAACACCTGGCAGGCCTTGGCGATCGACATCGCCTCGCCCAGCACCACCGGATCGAGCCGCTCACCGAACATGACCGTCGCCGACTTCAGGATTCCGCCGCAGACCCTGCACGGCGGGTCGGCCTCGCCCGCTTCGACCCGCGCCAGCACCTCGGCCATCGGGGAGCGGGCGTGGCAGCGGGTGCAGACCGTCTCGCGCGCGGTCCCGTGCAGTTCGAGAACCTTGCGGGCGGGGAGCCCCGCGAGCTGGTGCAGACCGTCGACGTTCTGTGTGATCACCCGTACCGGGGCGCCGGACCGCTCCAGCTCCGCCACCGCGCGGTGGGCCGCGTTCGGCTGCGCGCCCCAGGTCGCGCTCGTGCGGCGCATCTGCCAGGAGCGGCGGCGGATGTCCGGATCGGCCATGTAGAAGTCGTACGTGACGAGCTTCTCCGCCTCCGGATCCTTGCGCCAAAGCCCGTTGGGCCCGCGGTAGTCGGGGATGCCGGAGTCCGTGGAGATACCGGCGCCGCTGAGGATCGCGACGAGAGTCATGGCACGAGCGTACGCAGCACCGGCCGAGGCCCGCGAGGCCATTTCACCCGGTGCCGGGGTCCGGACGCGGGGCCGGGACCACCCCGGGTCCCGGCGCGGAACCCGGGGCGGAAGCGATGGTGCTCGCGGGCGACGGCAGCCCGCGGGACACCGTCGGAGTCGCCGTGTACGACCGCGTCGCGCGCGGCCACCCCACCGAAGCGCGGGCCGCCGCGCGCGAGGAGCCGCCGCGCGAGGCGGACGTCAGGCCGCGGGACCGGCCGGGCTGAACGGTGACGGGGTCCGGCCGGTCCAGGTGTTCAGCACGGCGAGGGCGGTCTGCTTCGTGACACCGCCGTCCTGGACCGTGCCACTCCGCGCGACATAGAACCGGCCGTCGTCGAGGGAGATCAGCCCGTACTGGCCGTACTGCCCCGGCGCCGGCCACCCGTACGTATCCGTCGCCGTGTCGTGCGCGCCCTCGCGCAGCAGGGGGAGCAGCAGACCGCGCTCCGGCTTCTGCTGCCCGCGGACGGGGCCGCGTACCGGCTTCCTCGCACCGTCCAGCGCGAAGACCGAGTAGTGGGGGAAGCCCGGCTTGGTGCCCTTGTAGGCGGCCATCAGCCAGTTGCCGCTGTACCCGTCGTACTCCAGATTCTGCACGCCGTACGTGGTGTTCCCGGTGTACGCGAAGAACTTGCCGTCGACATGGCCGGGGCCGCTGGTGTGCGGGGCAGATTCGGTCAGCGGGCGCTCGTACTTCTTCCACCGTGCGACGTCGTACTGGAGCAGCACCTGGTGGTCGTTGTCCGTGCGGCCCGGGTTGGCGTACACGCCGTACGCGACCGTCAGCTTCCGCTCGCCGCGCTTGCCGCGCCGGTCGCCGAACGCCGGACCGAACGCGACGCCGTCGATGCCGCTGCAGCCGTACCGGTGGTCGGGCGTATCGGCCGTGTCGCCGTCGAAGACGCCGTCGCCGTTCATGTCGGCGGTGAAGTCCTTCACGACCTCCTTGAGATAGACGGTCGAGACGACACCCGTGGACTGGGCGTCCATGTCCATCCGGGTGATGCGGTCGACATCGAGGATCGCGATGTAGAAGGACTTCGCCTCCTTGTACTCGAGCGAGCCGTAGACCCTGCCGTCCTTCTCGTTGAAGTCCAGATCACCGAGGTGGCCGGTGAACCCGGTGACCGAGCCGACCGGATTGCCCCTGAGGTCGGTCTTGACCAGCAGGTTGGTCATCGAGAAGTACATGAAGCCCTTGCGGCGGTCGATGGCCGTGCCCTGAACATGTCCCGACTGCCAGGCGCCGCCGTCGACCGACAGCGGCATCCTGCGCTGTGCGGCCGGGGCCGGGGCCGACGCCGGCTCCGCGGCCGCGGTCGACGCCGTGGCGACGACCGCCGTACAGACGAACGACGCGACGATGGTGGCCGGCAGTCCGCCGAGGTGGCCCGTGTGCGTACGCATGATCCCTCCGCTGTCGTGGAGTCCGGATGATGCCGGTCGAGCGTGCACTGCGGACCAATGACACATGAACTCGGATGTCCGGCAGCCGTCGACCGGACTATCAGCTGACGTTCCGTCATGACAACAGGGCGCAAAGTGATGCAAGGTGATATAGGGGGATACGGGTCATACGCGACGCGTGATGGGTGTGCGACGCGATCGGTCCGCGGATCAGCCGTTCGCCGGAAGGCCGTCCTCCAGCTCCACCGCGCCGTCGGCGGCGTCGAGCACCTCCAGCGCCGCCCTCACACGCAGCGCGAGAGCGCCGCGCAGATAGCGGTCGAGGTCGTCGCGTTCGACCAGTTCCCAGGACAGGAGTTCCTCCTCCTGCAGCCGGATCGCCTTCAGCTCCGCCTCGTCCAGCACTCCGCCGTCGTACAGGTAGGCGGCGATCGGCGGACGCATCGGGCCGCGCGCCCAGTCGATCGCGAGCAGCCGTCCCGGCTCCCGGTCGAGACCGATCTCCTCGGCCGTCTCCCGCCGCGCGGCCTGACGCGGGCTCTCGCCCTCGTCGGACTCGACCGTTCCGCCGGGCAGCGCCCAGCCCTCCCGGTAGTTCGGCTCGACGAGCAGCACTCGCCCCCGGTCGTCCCGGAACACGGTGGCCGCGGCGGCCAGCACCCGGGGGAGGCCCGCGATGTAGGTGGCGTAATCAGTGGTGGTCACGCGGGCAGCGTAATGGGGGCGGAGCCGGAGCGAGGACGGCTCTGGGCAGCGGGTATCCGCTGCGGATAGGGTCGGGGGCGGCGCGACTGCCTGTTCGAAAGCAAGGGATGCAAGGTGGCGGACGGAGCAGTGATGGAGACCGCACGCGTGCTCGTCGCGGCGGACAAGTTCAAGGGCTCGCTCACGGCCGTACAGGTCGCGGAGCGGGTGACGGCCGGGCTGCGGCGCGTCGTGCCCGGGGTGCGGGTCGAGGCCCTGCCCGTGGCCGACGGCGGCGACGGCACGGTGGCGGCCGCGGTGGCCGCCGGGTTCGAGCGCCACGAGGCGCGGGTGACCGGGCCCCTCGGGGATCCGGTGACCGCGGCGTACGCGCTGCGCGACACGACCGCGGTGGTGGAGATGGCCGAGGCATCGGGCCTCCAGCACCTCCCCGCAGGGGTGTTCGCCCCGCTCACGGCCACGACGTACGGCTCCGGCGAACTGCTGGCCGCGGCGCTCGACGCGGGCGCGCGGACGATCGTGTTCGGCGTCGGCGGCAGTGCGACCACGGACGGCGGTGCGGGCATGCTGGCCGCGCTGGGCGCCCGTTTCCTGGACGCGGACGGCAATCCGGTCGGTCCGGGGGGCGGCGGCCTCGCCGACCTGGCGGAGGCGGACCTGTCCGGCCTCGACCCGCGTATGGCCGACGTCGACCTGATCCTCGCGAGCGACGTGGACAACCCGCTGACCGGCCCCACGGGCGCCCCCGAGGTCTACGGACGGCAGAAGGGCGCGACCGAGGAGGACATCGCGACGCTCGACGCCGCGCTCGCCCACTACGCCTCCGTCCTGGGCCCGGACCGGGCCCGGCTGCCCGGAGCGGGCGCGGCGGGAGGCATCGGCTACGGGGCGCTGGTCGCACTCGACGCCCGGTTCCGCCCCGGCATCGAGGTCATGCTCGACGTCCTCGGCTTCGCCCCCGCGCTGGCACGCGCCACGCTGGTGATCACCGGAGAGGGGTCGCTCGACGAGCAGACCCTCCACGGCAAGGCCCCGGCAGGCGTGGCCGCGGCCGCCCGTGCCGCGGGCGTCGAGGTCGTGGCGGTCTGCGGCCGTCTCGCCCTGCCGCCGGAGGCCCTGACCGGCGCGGGCATCAGCCGCGCGTACGCCCTCACGGACCTGGAACCGGACCCCGCGGTCTCCATGGCCCAGGCGGGACCACTACTGGAACGGGCATCCGAGGCGATCGCCCGCGACTTCCTGCTGTAGTCCGCCCCGGCGGCGACCCGGATCGCCGGACGGGAAGAAGGACCTTGCCCGTTCGGCGACCGGAGGCCGGAGGCCCGTTCCTGTCGGACGGAGGCGAAATGCGAGCCCGCCCGATCCGGTGGATTTGAATTCCAGCCGGGACGGCCCTTGATAACCGGCCCGGACGGTGCTCGAAAGCCGGCCCGCGCGGTGCGTGAGAATGTGGCTCGGACGGTGCTCGAAAGCCGGTCCGCGCGGTATTTGGGAGTGAGTCCGTTCCGCGCTGGAGAACCAGCCCGGAGGGGTTGGGAAAACGAGCCCGTCCGGCGGATGCGAATACCGGGCCCCCGGGCTCTGTTTACCGAGCTCGCCCGCGTTTCGGAATCGAGCCTGCCCGGCATTTCGAAATCGAGCCCGTCCGGCGTCTGAGGACAAAAGCGGGGGTACGGGGGCTTGCCCCAAGTTCCGCGAAGGGGCGGGCAGGGGAAAGCCCCGCGCAGCGGAACCCGCCACGCCCCCACCACCCATGCCCCCGCACCACCCCCACCCCCCTCCGCGTCACCCCACCGACGGCGCGGCCCCCTGATCACCACTCGTATCCGCGTCAGGACGATCCCCGTCGGCGAGCAGCTCCGCCAGGCACCGCAGCTCCGACGGCAGGTCGCGACGCCACGCCATCGTCACGAACGGGGCGAGGATGATCATGCCGCCGTCCAGGTGGGGCTTGACCGATACGTTGACCATCGTCCCCCGTCGGCTGGGACTCAGCCGGAATTCGAGTTCCGGCGAATGGCGGCCCAACGGGGTCCACATGCATCCGCCGCGGAACGCCAGGTACTCCACCGGTGTGCTCGCGGTGCACGTGAGGCGGTGCGCCCGCCGTCTGCCCGGGAACTTGCAGGTGTATTCGTCGCCGAGTTCCGCGGTGATCGGGCCTTCGATCACGTGATCGATGCTCGATGACCACACGGCCAGGTTCCGCGGATCCCGTAGGAACGAGAAGATCTCGTCGGCGGGGCGGGACACATGGACATTCGCTGACACATGGGGCATGGCTCCACCTCTTACGGCGCCCGGTCGCCCGATTTCTCGACGTCCGGTAGCCCTCGTCGCGGTGCCGTCGCCCCTCAGCCTGCTGCGAATCGCGGGTTGGCGCGCGCCTCGCACGACCGATGGAGTGAATCAGGTGTCCTGGTGTGCCACCTTCTCGGAGAGTTGCGTACACAACCGCTTGATCTCCTGATAAGTGCGCTCCCGTTCGGTGACCACCGCCGCGAGGACCAGAGCGGTGAGCGAGACCGCTCCGTTGAATGCCTGGAGCGTGATCATGTTGGTGAGGAGACCGCGGTGGGCGAAGGGTCCGGTCATCCGGCCGGCGGCGAGGATCGCGAACACGGACACGCCCAGCGCGCAGCACGCGGCACCGGCCCGCTCGAAACGGAAGGCGGCCCAGATCAGGAAGGGGAACACGAGGAAGAGGAAGGAGGCGTGGGAGGTATCGGTCGCCAGGAGGGTGACGGCCACGGTGCACACCACCAGCACCGCCGCCTCGACCCATCTGGACAGGCCGGCGCCGTGCGGCCGGCGGGCCCGCCGGAGGGCGAGCAGGAACGGCGTGACGACCATGACGCCCATGGCGTCGCCCGTCCACCAGACCGACCAGGTCGGCCAGAAGCCCCCGGGCGGAAGCGCTCCCGACAGGGCCAGGGCGCCGCTGCCCACGGTCGCGCTGATCAGCATGCCGCCCAGCGCACCGAGGAAGACCAAGGCCAGCGCATCCCGTAGGAGGCCGAGGTCGTCGCGGAAGCCGGCCCGGCGGAGCATCAGGCAGGAGCAGACCGGGGCCAGGGTGTTTCCCACCGCGATGATCAGTACGGGCAGGGCGGAGGGCCCGATGGACACGTTGGCGACGAGGGCGCCGAGTGCGATCCCGGGCCAGATGCGCAGACCGAACACGAGGAGCGCGGCGACCGCGATCCCGGTCGGCGGCCACAACGGCGTGACCTGGCCGCGTACCAGCTGCTGGAGCAGCCCCAGGCGGGCCGTCGCGTAGTAGCAGACGGCCACCGCCAGGAGCGTGAGGGCCGTGGCCGTGTGCCGCCTGAGCTGTGCGCTGTCCACCACAGCAGCATCAGACACCACCCGCACGTACCCCGGCCGCTCTGGCACGCCGAAGCCACGCCGACACCATGCCCGGGAGACCGGGAGACCGGGAGACGGACGAACGAGCGAGGCGCGTCCCGCTAGCCGGCACCCGGTGCACCGTCGTAGCGGACGACGAGGACAGCGGCGTCGTCCCTGTGACCGGTCAGGTCCGCGACCTCGATCACCCGTGCGGCCAGCTCGCCGGGGTCTGCCGCGTCCGCCGCTCCGACCAGCGCGGACACCGCGGCCAGTCCCTCGTCCATGGGGTAGGCCGGTCCTTCCACGACCCCGTCGGTCACCAGGACCAGATACCCGGGTCGAGCCAGTCGCCGACGGGTCACGGGGTACCGCTGACCGGGCAGTATCCCCAGGGGCACCCCACCGGCGTCGAGGGAGATGCCCGAGTCGCCGCCGTCGGTGCCCCAGACGATCGGGACGTGTCCGGCCCGGGCGACGGAGATCTCGCCGCTCTCCGGGACGACACTCAGCAGGCAGCAGGTCGTGAACAGGTCGCAGCCCAGCGAGATCAGCAGATCGTTGACGCAGGCCAGTACCTCTCCGGGGTCGACCGTGACGCTGGCGAGGGCCCGGAGACTGGCCCGGGCCTCACCCATGAAGGCGGTGGCCTCCACCCCGTGCCCCTGCACGTCACCGATGGCGATACCGGCGATCCCGTCCCGCATCGGGAACGCGTCGTAGAAGTCGCCGCCGACGGCCAGGCCGTCCTGCGAGGGGGAGTACCGGGCCGCGATCCGGATTCCCGGGAAATCGGGCAGTTCGGCCGGGAGCATGTGCCGCTGCAGCGCCACGCCCAGCTCCGCCGGGGCCTGCTGGAGCCTGATGTTCTCCAACGCCTGATCGACCAGACGCCCGAGGGTGACCAAGAGCTCCTGGGTGTTCTCCGGTGCGCTGTGGTGTCGGTGCATGACGTCCCCACGCCTACGGGTGCGGCCCCGTTGAAATACGGGTGCGTCCCTGTTGAAACCTTAGCCCTCCTGCCGAAGGGCGCAGGCCGGCCCGGGTGCGCGCGGTCGACGCCGGTTGCCTCTCCGCCCCCGCCGTCGCAGGCTGGAGAGGTGGCTGTCCCCGCTCCCGGCCCGGCCGAGCAGACCGTCTGGGCCGTCCGGACACCCGGTCCGATCGGGACCGGGCCCTTGGCACGGGTGGGGCGCGCCGTGCCCGCGCCCGGCCCCGGAGAGCTGCTGCTGAACGTGGAAGCGTGCGGCGTCTGCCGCACGGATCTCCATCTCACCGAGGGCGACCTCCCTCCGCACCGCCCATCCACGGTCCCCGGCCATGAGATCGTCGGCCGGGTGGCGGCTCTCGGCGACGGGGCCGGCCTCTTCCGTATCGGCGACCGGGTGGGTGGAGCCTGGCTGCGCGGTACGTGCGGGAGCTGCCGTTACTGCCGGGGCGGCCGGGAGAACCTCTGTCCCCGGTCCGTCTACACGGGCTGGGACGCGGACGGCGGCTTCGCCGGCACGGCACTGGTTCCCGAGGCGTTCGCCTACCGGCTCCCGGACGACCGGGATGCCGCCCGGCTCGCACCTCTCCTCTGCGCGGGGATCATCGGATACCGGTCCCTCAGGCGCAGCGCTCTGCCGGAAGGCGGACGGCTGGGGATCTACGGCTTCGGCGCGTCGGCCCACCTGGCCGCTCAGGTGGCCCTCGCCGAGGGCGCCACCGTTCATGTGCTGACCCGCTCGGCGCAGGCGCGTGCGCTCGCTCTGGAGCTGGGCGCCGCATCGGCCGGCAGCGCCTACGACCGCCCGCCGGAACCCCTGGACTCGGCGATCCTGTTCGCACCCGTCGGCGATCTGGTGCCCGTGGCGCTGGAGGCACTGGACCGTTCCGGCACGCTGGCCGTCGCCGGGATCCATCTCTCCGACATCCCCGTGCTGAACTACCAGCGCCATCTCTTCCAGGAGCGCAATCTGCGCAGCGTCACTTCCAACACCCGGGAGGACGGCCGCACATTCCTCGCGCTGGCGGAACGTGTGGGTATCCGGGTCACGGTGAGCCCCTACCCGCTGAGCAGGGCCGACCAGGCACTGGCCGATCTGGCGGCGGACCGGGTGAACGGGGCCGCCGTACTCGTGCCCGGCTGACAGCCGCCGGTCCGGACCGATCGGTTCCGCACCGGCCGCGTGCGCGCCGTCGGCCCTTGCGGATACGCGAGAGGGCCCCGGGTGCTGGGGAGCACCCGGGGCCCTCTCGCGAACGTTCCGTCGTTGTGGCCCTACGGCAGCTGGGCCGCCCGTGCGTCGCGCCGGTTGCCGCGGAAGGTGTTCACCCGCCGCGCCGTCGCGAAGAGCGGGATGACCGCTCCCAGGACCACCTGCAGCGCACAGCCGGTCTGGAGCAGCAGCTGACCGCCGGGGGCGTCGAACGCCCACGCGGCGAGGAGCCCCATCGCGGCCACGATCCAGCTGAGCATCGCCACCGCGAGGACCCCCCGCGGCTTCGGGTACTCGACCCGGCTGACCATCAGCCACGCCACGCCGACGATGGCGAGCAGCGTCGGAGGGAAGGGCAGCTCCAGGAGCACGATCGAGACGACCGTGAGCGCTCCGAAGGGGCTCGGCATGCCCTGGAACATGCCGTCCTTCATGGTCACGCAGGAGAATCTGGCAAGCCTGAGCACCACCGCCAGCAGCACCACGATCGCCGCCAGCGCCGACACCCGCTGGTGTGCGTCGTCCGCGACCATGCCGTACACGAGGACGAAGTACGCCGGGGCGAGCCCGAAGCTGATCAGGTCCGAGAGGTTGTCCAGCTCGGCACCCATCGGCGAGGAACGCAGCTTGCGCGCCACCAGCCCGTCGAAGAGGTCGAACACCGCGGCCAGGAGCATGAGGATCACGGCGGTGGCCGCGGAGTGCCGGGCCATGCCGCTCTCGTCGCTGCCCGTGAGGTGCGGGATGAGGATTCCGGTGGTGGTGAAGTACACCGCCATGAATCCGCACGTGGCATTGCCGAGAGTGAGGGTGTCCGCTATCGACAGCCGCAGAGAGAGCGGCATGTCCTCGCCGGCGTCCTCCTCGGACTCCGCCTCCGGTACCCAGCCGGCCTGAGTGTCAGGATCAATCACGGTCAATTCGAGTCACCCCCGCGGTGGTGGCCTGGCCGACCTCGACCGCGACATCGATACCTTCCGGAAGGTAGATGTCGACCCGGGAGCCGAAGCGGATCAGACCGATGCGCTCGCCCTGCTCCACCTTCGTGCCCTGCGGGACGTAAGGGACGATACGGCGTGCGACGGCACCCGCGATCTGTACCATCTCGATGTCGCCGAGCTCGGTGTCGAAGTGCCAGACGACGCGCTCGTTGTTCTCGCTCTCCTTGTTGAACGCCGGAACGAACCCACCGGGGATGTGCTCGACCGAGGTCACCGTGCCGGCCAGGGGCGCGCGGTTGACGTGGACATTCAACGGGCTCATGAAGATCGCGACGCGAGTGCGCCCGTCCTTCCACGGCATGATGCTCTGCACCACGCCGTCGGCCGGCGAGATGACCCGGCCCTGGGTGATCTCGCGCTCGGGGTCGCGGAAGAACCACAGCATGCCCGCCGCGAGCGCGGTGGTGGGCACGGCCACCGCCGCCCAGCGTCCGGACTTGCGGGCCCGGGTGAGGCTGAGCGCCGCGGTGGCGACGGTCGGCAGGAGCCACGGCGAAGCTCCGCGCGCAAGGCGGACTCCGCCGCGTGGTGCAGAGGTTTGGCTGTCGGGCATGGATGACCTTCGTAGCGGATGATGCCGCGCTGGCAACGGGGGACGGCGGCTTTTCCGGCGATGTTATCGGTTGCGAGCCGCAACTGGGCAAGCCAGCAGCCGAGTCGGACGGCTTGAAGGCACCGGCAGAGGATGACAGGGTGTGATCTTCTTCGCGGCCAAATCGCCTCGAAAGGGACAATCAACCCTGGAACCGGTACTCCTCGAGGAGTCGGCGCCCAATGATCATTTTCTGGATCTCGGCGGTACCTTCGCCGATCAACAGCATCGGGGCCTCCCGGTAGAGGCGCTCGATCTCGTACTCCTTGGAGAAGCCGTAGCCGCCATGGATCCGGAAGGCGTCCTCGACGACTTCCTTGCAGTACTCGGAGGCGAGGTACTTCGCCATCCCTGCCTCCAGGTCATTTCGCTCCCCGGAGTCCTTTTTGCGTGCCGCGTTTACCATCATCGCATGGGCGGCCTCGACCTTGGTGGCCATTTCGGCCAGCTTGAACTGGATCGCCTGGTGCTGGGCGATCGGCTTTCCGAAGGTGTGGCGCTGCTGAGCGTAGGAAACGCCCAGCTCGAATGCACGCTGAGCAACACCGCAGCCACGCGCGGCTACATTTACCCGGCCTACCTCGACGCCGTCCATCATTTGGTAAAAACCTCGGCCGGTGGTGCCGCCCAGTACTCGATTGGCCGGAATGCGCAGTCCGTCCATGATGAGTTCGGTCGTATCGACACCCTTGTAACCCATTTTGTCGATTTTGCCGGGGATGGTGAGGCCGGGCCGGACCTCGCCGAAACCGGGCTCCTTCTCGACCAGGAACGTCGTCATCGACTTGTGCGGGGCGGTCCCCTCGGGGTGGCCTTCGTCACTCCGGCACAGGACGGCGACGAGCGAGGACGTACCGCCGTTCGTCAGCCACATCTTCTGGCCGTTCAGGACGTACTCGTCGCCGTCCCTGACGCCCTTGGAGGTGATCGCCGCGACGTCCGAGCCCAGCGCCGGCTCGGACATCGAGAAGGCGCCCCGGACCTCGCCCAGCGCCATCCGCGGCAGGAACGTGTCCTTCTGCTCCTGGGTGCCGTGCTGCTGGAGCATGTACGCCACGATGAAGTGCGTGTTGATGATCCCCGACACGCTCATCCAGCCGCGGGCGATTTCCTCCACGCACAGCGCGTAGGTGAGAAGCGACTCGCCCAGGCCCCCGTACTCCTCGGGAATCATCAGCCCGAACAGGCCGAGCTCCTTGAGCCCCTCGACGATCTCGGTCGGGTACTCGTCACGGTGCTCCAGCCGGGTCGCGACCGGAATGATCTCCTTGTCGACGAAATCCCGGACCGTGGAGAGGATTTCCTGCTGGACGTCATTGAGGCCGGCCGTCTGGGCGAGTCGCGTCATGGCTACTTCTCCACGTTCTTCTGCGAAGGCTGGTTCAGCTCGGGGCGGCCGGGCTGCTCGCCGCCGCGCTCCTTGATGTACGTCTCGGTGGGGACCATCACCTTGCGGCGGAACACGCAGACCAGCGTGCCGTCCTGCTTGTATCCCCTGGTCTCCACATAAACGATTCCGCGGTCCGCCCTGGACTTTGACGGAGTCTTGTCGAGAACCGTCGTCTCGCCGTAGACCGTGTCGCCGTGGAAGGTGGGCGCGACATGCTTCAGCGACTCGACCTCAAGATTGGCGATGGCCTTTCCGGAGACGTCCGGAACCGACATGCCGAGAAGCAGCGAGTAGATGTAGTTGCCGACGACAACGTTCTTCCCGAAGTCGGTCGTCCTCTCCGCGTAGTTGCTGTCCATGTGCAAGGGATGGTGATTCATGGTCAGCAGACAGAAAAGGTGGTCGTCGTATTCCGTGACCGTTTTTCCGGGCCAGTGCTTGTAGATTGCACCGACCTCGAACTCCTCATAGGTGCGTCCGAACTGCATGATCAGACCTCCGGCGCTTCGAACTCGGAGGTGCGCTGCATGCCGGCCGCGCGGCCCTTGCCCGCGACGACGAGCGCCATCTTGCGGCTCGCCTCGTCGATCATCTCGTCGCCCAGCATCGCCGAACCCTTCTTGCCGCCCTCCTCGGACGTGCACCACTCGTACGCGTCGAGGATCAGCTCGGCGTGGTCGTAGTCCTCCTGCGAGGGCGAGAACACCTCGTTGGCCGCGTCGACCTGACCGGGGTGCAGCACCCACTTGCCGTCGAAGCCCAGCGCCGCCGCACGGCCCGCGACCTCGCGGTAGGCGTCCACGTCGCGGATCTGCAGGAAGGGGCCGTCGATGGCCTGGAGGTCGTGCGTACGGGCCGCCATCAGAATGCGCATCAGGATGTAGTGGTACGCGTCCGCGCCGTACCCGGGCGGCTGCTGACCGACGACCAGGGTCTTCATGTTGATCGATGCCATGAAGTCGGCCGGGCCGAAGATCAGGGTCTCCAGGCGGGGCGAGGCGGCGGCGATGCCGTCGATGTTCACCAGGCCCTTGGCGTTCTCGATCTGTGCCTCGATGCCGATCCTCCCGACCTCGAAGCCCATCGTCTTCTCGATCTGGGTCAGCAGCAGGTCGAGGGCCACGACCTGCTGGGCGTCCTGGACCTTCGGCAGCATGACGCAGTCGAGGTTCTGGCCGGCGCCCTCGACGACCGTGATGACGTCGCGGTACGTCCAGTGCGTCGTCCAGTCGTTGACCCGCACGACCCGGGTCTTGCCCGTCCAGTCGCCGTTGTTCAGCGCGTCGACGATGGTGTGCCGGGCGCCCTCCTTGGCGAGCGGCGCGCAGGCGTCCTCCAGGTCGAGGAAGACCTGGTCGGCCGGGAGGCCCTGGGCCTTCTCCAGGAACCGCGGATTCGAGCCGGGCACGGCCAGGCAGGAACGGCGCGGACGCAGGCGGTTCGGGGGCTGGGTCATGCGAGGACCTCCTGAGGGTCGAGCTTGTTCGCTTTCCGGATCTCGTCGACGATACGGCCGATGATCTCCGTGATACCGAAATCCTTCGGGGTGAATACGGCGGCGACACCGGCCCCGATCAGGGCCGCGGCATCGGCGGGCGGAATGATCCCGCCCGCGATCACCGGGATGTCGGCGGCGCCCGCCTCGCGCAGCCGGGTGAGCACGTCGGGGACGAGCTCGGCGTGCGAACCGGACAGGATCGACAGACCGACACAGTGCACGTCCTCGGCGAGGGCGGCCGAGACGATCTGTTCGGGGGTCAGCCTGATCCCCTGGTAGACGACCTCGAAACCGGCGTCACGGGCCCGTACGGCGATCTGCTCGGCACCGTTGGAGTGCCCGTCCAGGCCCGGCTTGCCGACCAGCAGCCGCAGCCGCCCGGCGCCCAGGTCGGCCGCGGTGCGGGCGACCTTCTCGCGGACCAGGGCGAGCGGTGTGCCGGCCTCCGCGGTCACCGCGACCGGGGCGGACGAGACGCCCGTCGGAGCCCGGAACTCGCCGAAGACGTCGCGCAGCGCCCAGGACCATTCGCCCGTGGTGACACCCGCGCGGGCGCACTCCACGGTCGCCTCCATCATGTTCCCGGTGCCCGCGGCGGTCTTCTTCAGCGCGGCCAGGGCATCGGTGGCACGGGCCTCGTCGCGGTTGTCCCGCCATGCGTGGAGGGCCGCGACGACCCTGGCCTCGTTGGCGGGGTCGACCGTCATGATCGCTGCGTCGAGGTCCGCGGTGAGCGGGTTCGGTTCCGTCGTCTCGTAGATGTTGACGCCGACGATCCTCTCCTCGCCGCCCTCGATCCGGGCCCGGCGGGCGGCGTGCGAGGAGACCAGCTCGGACTTCAGGTAGCCGGACTCCACGGCCGCCATGGCGCCGCCCATCTCCTGGATCCGGCCGATCTCGGCGAGCGACTCGGTGACCAGCTCGTCCACCTTCGCCTCGACGACGTGCGATCCGGCGAAGATGTCCTCGTACTCCAGCAGATCGCTCTCGTGCGCGAGCACCTGCTGGATACGGAGCGACCACTGCTGGTCCCACGGCCGGGGGAGTCCCAGCGCCTCGTTCCAGGCGGGCAGCTGGACGGCTCGGGCACGGGCGTCCTTGGACAGGGTGACGGCCAGCATCTCCAGCACGATGCGCTGGACGTTGTTCTCCGGCTGCGCCTCGGTCAGCCCGAGCGAGTTGACCTGGACGCCGTAGCGGAAGCGGCGCTGTTTGGCATCGGTGACGCCGTACCGCTCGCGGGTGACCCGGTCCCAGATGCGGCCGAAGGCACGCATCTTGCACATCTCCTCGATGAAACGGACGCCCGCGTTCACGAAGAAGGAGATCCGTGCGACCACATCGCCGAACTTCTCCGGGGGCACCTGACCGGAGTCCCGTACGGCGTCCAGGACCGCGACGGCCGTCGACATGGCGTACGCGATCTCCTGGACGGGAGTGGCTCCCGCCTCCTGCAGGTGGTAGCTGCAGATGTTGATCGGGTTCCACTTCGGGATGTGGTTGACCGTGTACGTGATCATGTCGGTGGTCAGCCGCAGCGAGGGGCCCGGCGGGAAGACGTGCGTGCCGCGCGAGAGGTACTCCTTGACGATGTCGTTCTGCGTGGTGCCCTGGAGCTTCGTGGGATCGGCGCCCTGCTCCTCGGCGACCACCTGGTAGAGCGCCAGCAGCCACATCGCGGTGGCGTTGATCGTCATCGAGGTGTTCATCTGCTCCAGGGGGATGTCCTGGAACAGCCGTCGCATGTCACCGAGGTGCGAGACGGGCACGCCGACCCGGCCGACCTCGCCGCGGGCGAGGATGTGGTCGGGGTCGTACCCGGTCTGCGTCGGCAGGTCGAAGGCGACCGACAGGCCCGTCTGGCCCTTGGCGAGGTTGCGCCGGTAGAGCTCGTTGGACGCCTCGGCGGTCGAATGACCCGCGTACGTCCGCATGAGCCACGGGCGGTCCTTCTGACGCCCACTCATGTCAGACGTCCCGGCTGTGCTTGCCGGTCCGCTCCGCCGGTGCGTCACGGAACAGGTTGATGGCGTCGACGTGCTTCTCGCGCAGCTCGTGGTCGCGCACGCCCAGGCCCTCGCGGGGGGCGAGCGCCAGCACGCCGACCTTGCCCTGGTGGAGATTGCGGTGGACGTCGTACGCGGCCTGACCGGTCTCCGTCAGGGAGTAGACCTTCGACAGCGTCGGATGGATCTTTCCCTTGGCGATCAGGCGGTTGGCCTCCCACGCCTCGCGGTAGTTGGCGAAGTGCGAGCCCACGATCCTCTTCAGCGACATCCACAGGTAGCGGTTGTCGTACTCGTGGTTGTAGCCGGACGTCGAGGCGCAGGTGACGATCGTGCCGCCCTTGCGGGTCACGTACACCGAGGCGCCGAAGGTCTCGCGGCCCGGGTGTTCGAAGACGATGTCGACGTCCTCGCCGCCGGTGAGTTCACGGATGCGCTTGCCGAACCGCTTCCACTCGCGCGGGTCCTGGTGGTGCTCGTCCTTCCAGAACGTGTAGCCCTCGGCGGTGCGGTCGATGATCGCCTCGGCGCCCATCTTCCGGCAGATGCCCGCCTTCTGCTCGCTGGAGACGACGCAGATCGGGTTGGCGCCACCCGCCAGGGCGAACTGCGTGGCGTATGAACCGAGTCCGCCGCTGGCGCCCCAGATCAGCACGTTGTCGCCCTGCTTCATGTCGGCGCCGTTGCGCGAGACGAGCTGGCGGTACGCGGTGGAGTTGACCAGGCCCGGAGCGGCGGCCTCCTCCCAGCTGAGGTGCTGCGGCTTCGGCATCAGCTGGTTGGACTTGACGAGCGCGATCTCGGCGAGGCCGCCGAAGTTGGTCTCGAAGCCCCAGATCCGCTGCTCGGGGTCGAGCATCGTGTCGTTGTGGCCGTCCGAGGACTCCAGTTCGACCGAGAGGCAGTGTGCGACGACCTCGTCGCCGGGCTTCCAGGCGTTGACTCCGGGGCCGGTGCGCAGGACGACGCCCGCGAGGTCGGAGCCGATGACGTGGTACGGCAGGTCGTGGCGCCTGGTGAGCTCGCTGAGCTTTCCGTAGCGCTCCAGGAAGCCGAAGGTGGCCATCGGCTCGAAGATCGAGGTCCACACGGAGTTGTAGTTCACCGAGCTCGCCATGACGGCGACCAGCGCCTCGCCGGGCCCGAGCTCGGGGACCGGGACCTCGTCGAGGTGCAGTGACTTGCGGGGGTCCTTGTCGCGGGTGTCGAGCCCCGCGAACATCTCCGTCTCGTCCTTGTGCACGGTCACCGCGCGGTACGACTCGGGGATGGACAGGGCCGCGAAATCCGCGGCCGTACTGTCCTGCGATTGGATCGCGTCCAGGATTTCCTTCACGGTGTGCCTCCGGTGAAGCGGCGTCGAGGGAACGCTTGAGGGTCCCCGCCAATGAGGGGGGCGGTGCGATGTGGAGGTGCTGCCGTCGGTTCGGCTGGTAAGGCTTCGGCTTGCTCTGTGGAGCAGAAGGGTTCGCCTGTGACGCAGGCGTCCGGGCGCGCAGGCAATTGCTTGCGGGGACAGTCGGCGTACGTGAGGTCTCAGCACGCCGGCCGCCCGGACAACTTCAACGTATGGCACTCCGTGACACCTGGCAAGGCACTCCGTGCCAACAATTTCTCTCACTTGTCACCCGCTGGGCACGCATGAGCGACGAGAGGGGTGTTCTGTCCCGTTGTGTTCCGTCGGAGCGGTCAGCGTGAGGGCCGGTACACGTACGGCGTCGTGGTGCTCAGGTCGAGGAATCCGAGTCGCCGGAGGATCGGGCGGCTCTGGCCGGAGGCGTCGACCTGAAGGTAGTCGTAGCCGCGCTCCGCCGCGATCCGGGCGCGGAAGGCGACCAGGGCCCGGTAGATGCCCCTCCCGCGCCACGCCTGGACCGTTCCGCCGCCCCAGAGCCCGGCGAATCCGGTGCCGGGGTACAGCTCCATCCTGGCCGAGCTCACCGGCTCGTCGCCCGCCATGGCGAGGACGCCGACGAAGCCGTCCGGGTCCTCGGCCAGTCCGGCCGCCACCTGATGCCGCAGCCGCGACCAGTCCGACCCGAAGGCCCGCTCGTGGGCGCGGGCCATCAGCTCCACGTCGTCCACGTCGCTCACGGTGCGCAGCCGGATCCCCTCGGGGAGCTCCACCGCCGTCGCGAGGTCCGCCACCGGGGCGACCAGCAGGGTCTCCGGCTCCTCCGCCTCGAAGCCGGCGGCCAGGAGCCGCTCCGCGAGATCAGCCGGCCGGTCGTGGGCGTACAGCTTCCACTCGAACTCGTCGTGCCCGAGGGCCGTGTAGCGCGCGATCTGTGCCGCGATCGCCTCGTCCGCCCTGGCGGGATCCAGGTCCGGGGCCGACCAGACGACGCCGTTCCAGTCGTCGGCCGTGCCGACCTGCCGTACGACATCGGCGGTGCGCTCGACCCGGACGCCGGGGCCGTCGGGGCGGGCGTGCTCGCGCACGCGGCGGTCGAAAAGGGTCAGAAGTGTGGTGCGATCATGATCCATCCGCACACCACAGCACCGGGGCGTGGGCGCGGCAACCAGGTTTCGGCGCGGGCGCGGCAACCAGGTTCCGGCACGGCCGGGGAGCTTTTCCCGCCCCCCGTCCCCGTTCAGCGGTCCTTGAGTGCCTGCTGGATCGTGCGCATCACTTCGTCGAGCGGCGCGTCCGTCCGCGCCACCGCGACCAGCACCTCGCCCTGGGACGCCACCGAGGCGGCCGGCTGCTTCGCGGGTTCGGCGCCCGCGATCCGGCCCGCGCCGATACCGGTCCCGAACGTGTCGCGGACGATCGAGAACGCGTGGTCGAGCTGGGCCTCCACATCGCCCTCGCCGCCCGCCCGCAGCCAGCGGCGCAGCACATGGTTGTGCGCGGTGACGACGGCGGACGCCGCGACCTCGGCGAGCAACGGGTCGTCGTTGCCGACATGATGGTCGCGCTCGTCGAAATGGCCCAGCAGATAGCGCGTGAACAGCCGCTCGTAGCGGGCCACCGAGGCGATCTCGGCCTCGCGCAGTGTGGGGACCTCGCGGGTCAGCTTGTAGCGGGCCACGGAGACCGCGGGCTTGGCCGCGTACATCTTCATGACTTCCTTGATGCCGCGGCAGACGGTGTCGAGCGGGTGCTCGTGCGCGGGGGCCGCGTTGAGGACGGCCTCGGCCCTGACGAGGGTGTCGTCGTGGTCCGGGAAGATCGCCTCTTCCTTGGAGCGGAAGTGCCGGAAGAAGGTCCGCCGGGCGACCCCCGCGGCGCCCGCGATCTCGTCGACCGTCGTCGCCTCGTACCCCTTCGTGGCGAAGAGTTCCATCGCCGCGGCGGCCAGTTCGCGGCGCATTTTGAGCCGTTGGGCGGCGGCGCGGGTGCCTGCGGCACTCTCCTGGGCATCGGGCGCGGCGGAGACACGGGGGGACCTGGCGGGCTGGGACATGGTGTGAACGTACTGCATCGGCGCAGCGGAACGCGCCTGCGGGGGCGGGCCGCCCGACGGATCGAGTAGCCCTCCCCACCCGGCTCCCGGCTCAGCGCCGGGCATGTTCGCGGAAGCCGCGCCCCGTCTTGCGGCCGAGGCAGCCGGCGGCCACCAGATGCTCCAGCAGCGGCGCCGGAGCCAGGCCCGGGTCCCGGAACTCGCCGTGCAGCACCTTCTCGATGGCGAGCGAGACATCGAGTCCGACGACGTCGAGGAGCTCGAACGGGCCCATCGGGTAGCCGCCGCCCAGCTTCATCGCGGCGTCGATGTCGTCGAGGCTCGCGTAGTGCTCCTCGACCATCTTGATCGCGTTGTTGAGGTACGGGAACAGCAGCGCGTTCACGATGAAGCCGGCCCGGTCCCCGCAGTCCACCGGGTGCTTGCGGACCTTGACGCACACCTCGCGGACGGTGGCGTGGACATCGTCGGCGGTGAGGACCGTACGGACCACCTCGACCAGCTTCATCGCGGGCGCCGGGTTGAAGAAGTGCATCCCGACCACGTCCTGCGGACGCGAGGTGGCCCGCGCGATCGCCACGACCGGCAGTGACGAGGTGGTGGTGGCGAGCACCGCACCCGGCTTGCAGACCTTGTCCAGCGTCCCGAACAGCTGCTGCTTGACCACCAGGTCCTCGGCGACCGCCTCGACCGCGAGATCGACGTCGGCGAAGGCGTCCGGCGAACCGGCCGCGGCGATCCGGGCCAGGGCCTCGTCCCGCGCCCCGGCCGTCAGCCGCCCCTTGGCGACGGAGCGCTCCAGCGATGTGGCGATCCGGCCCTTCGCCGCGTCCGCCTTCTCCTGGCTGCGGGCGACGAGCACCACGTCGTAGCCGGCCTTCGCGAAGACCTCGGCGATGCCCGAGGCCATCGTCCCCGAGCCCGCGACACCCACCGACCGCACCGTGCGCCCATCGACCGCCGGGGAACCGCCGCGCGGGGCGAGCGCGTCCGGCACCACGCTCTGGCTGCCGGGCGCCGCGTACGTGTAGAAGCCGCGGCCCGACTTGCGGCCGGTCAGTCCCGCCTCGCTGAGCTGCCTGAGGACGGGGGCCGGGGCGTGCAGCCGGTCGTTCGACGCGGAGTACATCGCCTCCAGGACCGTACGGGCGGTGTCGATCCCGATCAGGTCGAGCAGGGCGAGCGGCCCCATCGGCAGGCCGCAGCCCAGCCTCATCGCCGCGTCGATGTCCTCACGGGAGGCGTAGTTCGCCTCGTACATCGCGGCGGCCTGGTTGAGGTATCCGAACAGCAGCCCGTCGGCCACGAAGCCGGGCCGGTCGCCCACCGCGACGGGCTCCTTGCCCAGGCTGCGGGCGAGCTCGGTGACCGCCGCGACGGCCGGCGGCGAGGTCAGCACCGAGGAGACCACCTCGACCAGCTTCATCGCGGGTGCCGGGTTGAAGAAGTGCAGGCCGAGCACGCGCTCGGGGCGCAGCGACTCGGCGGCCAGCCGGGTCACCGACAGGGCGTTGGTGCCGGTCGCCAGGATCGCGGTGGGGGAGACGATCGCGTCGAGATCCCGGAAGACCTGCTGCTTGATCTCGTACGACTCGGGCACGACCTCGATGACGAGCTCCGCCTCGGCGGCGGCCCGGAGGTCGTGGAAGGTGCGGAACCGGGCGAGGGCGTCGTTCCGTTCGCCCTCCGTGATCCGCCCGCGCCGCACGGCGCGGGCGGTCGCGGCTTCCAGGGCGGCGACGGCCTGACGGGCGGCCGCGTCGTCGATGTCGATACCGATGACCTCGTGGCCGGCGCGGGCGAGGACTTCGGCGATGCCGGTGCCCATGGTGCCGAGACCGACGACGGCGATGGTGCTGAGCGGGGTGTCCATCACGGGACTCCAGAGAATGAGTGACGACTGTGAGGGGGCACGGCGCGCCGAGAGGTGAACCGGCGCAGGGCGTGCGGCACTTGCGTGTCGTGGGGCTCAGGGCCGAGGCGCGACGAGTGCGCCCGGACCGGGGAGGGGCGACGGACTCTGTCCCGGAGTCACGTCTCGTAGAACTGCCGAACCGACAAGCACTCCGGGTGGCTGCGTCACCAGGCCACCGGAGCAGGCGGGGAGTGTGTCCCGCTCACATGAGCTTAACCGGTGGGTAACGAGCACGCCAGCCCCGCGTTGCCGTGTGCCATGTCACATCCACCCTGTCTCTCGATACGCAGAGTCCCCGTCGATACGCTGACGGTCATGGACGTGGAGTTCCGGTCACTGGCGGACCGGCTTGCTGACGAGGCGGGGGAGTCGGCGGCGTACCGCAGACTGCTCGCCACCGACGACGACGAGGAACTGGCCCGCGTCCTCGTGGAACGCGAACGCCCGCTCTGGGCAAGGGAGATCGCCGCGTTCCGGCTCGGCTGCGCCGGAGACCGGCGGGCTTTCGAGGCGCTGGTCCTGCTGCTCAACCACCGCGATCCGGAGCGCTGCGTCTCCGCCGCCCACGCCCTGGCGCGCCTCGGTGACCCCCGCACCCCCCGGGCAGCCGCCGCCCTGGCGACCAACACCCTGCGCACCGCGTACGCCCTTCATCCGGTCCGGCTCCTCATCGAGCTCCGGGCCCCGGAATCCGTACCGGCGCTGATGGCCACCCTGGAACACCTCCTGGCTCCCGGCGATCCGCACTGGAGGGTGGCGCTCGCCTGCGTGGAAGGGCTCGGGCAGCTGGGCGACGAGCAGGCCCGCCCGCTCCTGGAGGCGGCGCTGCCCCACCCGCGACTGGGCGAAGCGGCACGGGACGCGCTCGGCCGGCTGCCGGGGCGGTGAGGGGGGAAGGCCGTGCTCGGACCGTGCCGGGCCCGGCCGGTCACGGTCCGGGCCCCGGGCCGTCCGGCCGCCACGGTGGTGCGGGCCGTCCGGGCGCGGGTGCGCGGGACGGCCCGCACGCGGCCCCGGGGCGGGGCCGTGGGCGGTTGTCAGCCGCGGAAGCCGAGCAGACCGTGCAGGATGCCGCCCCTGCCGGCGGAGTCCGCTCGCCGAGGCGGGCTCGCGGCGGCCCTGCCGGTCAGCGGCTTCGGGTCGGGGGTCTTGGCGCAGACCGCGTCCGCGTCGGCCCGCCCGGCCCTGCCGCGCGGGACCGTGCCCTTGGCGAGATAGTCGGCCAGGTAGGTGTCCAGGCAGTCGTTGCCGCTCAGGGTGATGCCGTGATTGCCGCCGCCCTGCTCGACCACCAGGCTGGAACCGCGCAGCTTGCGGTGCAATGTGACACCGCCCTCGTACGGCGTGGCCGCGTCCTCGGTGGCCTGGAAGAGCAGTACCGGCGGCAGGCTGTTGTTCGAGACCCGTACCGGGTTCAGCGGTTCCACCGGCCAGTCGGCGCACGGTGCGTTGTACCAGGTGTTGTTCCAGGTGAAGAAGGGTGCCTTGGCCCGCACGTTCCAGCTGTCGTTGCGCCAGGTGTTCCACTCGCGGGGCCACTGGGCGTCGCGGCACTGCACGGCCGAGTAGACCGAGTACCCGTTGTCGCCCTTCGCGTCGACCGCGCCGAACCTCCTGTACGCCTTCACGAGCGCGTCCTGGTCGTGGTCGTTCGCGTACGCGGCGAACGCCTCGGCCAGGTAGGGCCAGTAGCCGTTGTAGTAGCCGCCCGGCAGGAAGGTGTCCTCCAGCTCGCTCGCCCCGACCTTCCCGCCCGCCGGGTGTGCCTCGACGGCACCACGCATCGCGTACCAGGCGCGCTCGACCGCCGCGGGGTCGCTGCCGAGCCCGTACGTGGTGTCATGCTTCGCCACCCAGGCGGCGAACGCCTTGTGGCGGGCGTCGAAGGCGTAGTTCTGGCCGATGTTGTCGTCGTACCAGATCCCCTCCGGGTCGACGTTCGAGTCGAGCACCAGCCGCCGCACCCGGTCCGGGAACAGCTTGGCGTACACCGCGCCGAGGTAGGTCCCGTAGGAGTACCCGAAGTAGTTGAGCTGCCGGGAGCCCGTCGCCCGGCGGATCACGTCGAGGTCCTTGGCGGCGCTGACGGTGTCCATGTGGGGCAGCAGATCCGGGTACTTCTCCCCGCATGCCTTCGCGAACGAGCGGGCCCGGTTCAGATTGGCCTCCTCGACATCGGCCGAACCCGGCAGTGAATCGGGACGCAGCGGATCGAAGTACTTCGGTACGCAGTCCAGCGCGGGCTTGCTCTTCCCGACGCCCCGCGGGTCGAACCCGATCACGTCGTACTGCGCGGCAACCCGCTTCGGCAGCGAGGACGCGACGAACCCGGCCATCGAGAGGCCGCTGCCGCCGGGGCCGCCCGGGTTGACCAGCAGCGGGCCCTGGAAGGTCTTCGCGGTGTGCGGGACGCGGGACAGGGCGAGGGTGATCCGCCGACCCGACGGATCGTCATGATCGAGCGGTGTGCTGACCGATGAGCACTGCAGCCTCGGGTACGACTTGGTGCCGCAGTCGGTCCATGTGAGCTGGGCCGCGGCGCGCCGCGCGCCGGAGTCGGCGGTCGCCTGGGGCGGTGCGGCGGTCACCAGACCGGCGACCGTCGCACCGACGGCGAACAGAATTCCTGGACGTTTCGTCATATGGCCTCCCGTGGTGGGGGAAACACGGCTGCGCGTGGCGCAGCCCCCGCCGCATGCTCCCCACATTCGCGCCCGGAAGGACCTGTTCTGATGAGAGTTGACCCATTTGCCCTCGCCGGGTGCGCGAGGCCCCGCTCCGGACGCTCCGGGCCCGCCTCGGACACTCCAGGCCCGCCTCGGACACTCCAGGCCCGCCTCGGACACTCCGGCCCTCCGCTCGGGGCCTGTCGGGTCAGAGCAGGGTCAGCTGGGTCGGCCCGGGGTCGTCGAGCAACGGCGGCCGGTCCCGGCGTACGGGCAGCCGGCGGGCCGAGCCGCGGTGCGAGGGGCCGATGCCGAACTCGGCCGCCAGCTCGTGGACGTCCCGTGTGATGCGCCGCTGGTACCACTTGGGCGCGTAGGCACCCTCGGCGTACAGCCGCTCGTACCGCCGTACCAGGTGGGGATGGTGCTGCCCGAGCCACTGCATGTACCACTCCCGGGCGCCGGGCCGCAGATGGAGCACGAGCGGTGTCACCGAGGTCGCCCCGGCGGCGGCGATCGCCCGGACCGTGGCGCGCAACTGGTCCGGATGGTCACCGAGGAACGGGATGACGGGCGCCATCAGCACGCCGCAGTCGATGCCCTGCTCGCTCAGGGTGCGGACGGCGTCCAGGCGGCGCTCGGGGGAGGGGGTGCCGGGCTCGACGGTGCGCCACAGCTCGCCGTCCATGAAGCCGACCGAGACGGAGACGCCGACATCGGCGACCTCGGCGGCCTGCCGGAGCAGCTCCAGATCGCGCAGGATCAGCGTGCCCTTCGTGAGGATCGAGAAGGGGTTCGCGTGATCGCGCAGGGCCGAGATGATGCCGGGCATCAGCCGGTAGCGGCCCTCGGCGCGCTGGTAGCAGTCGACGTTGGTCCCCATCGCGATGTGCGCGCCGTGCCAGCGGCCGGACGCGAGGTGGCCGCGCAGCAGCTCCGGGGCGTTGACCTTGACGACGATCTGCGAGTCGAAGCCGATGCCGGTGTCGAGATCGAGGTAGCTGTGCGTCTTGCGGGCGAAGCAGTAGACGCAGGCATGTGTGCAGCCCCGGTACGGATTGACCGTCCACTCGAACGGCATCCGCGAGGCGCCGGGCACCCGGTTCACGATCGAGCGGGCCCGGATCTCATGGAAGGTGATTCCCCGGAATTCGGGCGTGTCGAAGGTGCGCGTGGTCACCGCGTCGGCGGTGAAGAGCGCGCCGGCCGCGGTGTGGGCGGGGGTGGTGGGGTTGTCGACCAGATTGTCCCAGCGCATGGACGCCTCCTCGGTAGCACTGCACAGAGAATAGAACACGTGTTCCCTTGATCGTTTTCTCCCCTTCGTCCCGGCCCGGATTTTGAGCGGCGTCCCGGAGATGGTTGGCTCAGCACACCCCCGAACAACCGAGTGGTGGAGGAGCAGCCATGGCGCAGGTCGAGGCCACGACAGAGCGAGTCATCGCGGCGGACGCGGAGACGGTGTTCGACGCGCTGGCCGATTACGCGGAGACCCGGGGCAAGGTGCTGCCCGGACAGTTCAGCGAGTACGAGGTGCGTGAGGGCGGTGACGGCGAGGGAACCCTCGTCCACTGGAAGCTCCAGGCCACCAGCAAGCGGGTGCGCGACTGTCTGCTGGAGGTCACCGAGCCCACCGACGGCCAGCTCGTGGAGAAGGACCGCAACTCCTCGATGGTCACCACCTGGACCGTCACCCCGGCCGGTGAGGGCAGGTCGAAGACGGTCGTGTCGACCGTCTGGAACGGTGCCGGCGGCATCGGCGGATTCTTCGAGAAGACCTTTGCCCCCAAGGGACTTGGCCGGATCTACGACGCACTGCTGCAGAACCTCGCCGCCGAGGTCGAGAAGTAGCTCCGTGCCACCTTGACCGGCCTCACCGGTTCGGGTGGTCTTCTCGGCCCGCCGGTTGTGCGCCGTAGCGGCTCTCACCGGCGGATTAAGCCCCCCGAGTGCGCCGTCAGCGCCCCCCGTCGCGTTTGCCCTTGCTCGTTGCCCGGTGCGAGAAATGGGCGGCGCAGATGCGACGAGGGGAGCGGCACGTGGTGGGTGGGATCACTCTGTTGGAGGACGAGCCGGACGGTACGGGGGCCGCCGAGGCGGCGACCACGCTGCCGATTCCGCCGGTCCCCGCCGCGGAGGAACCCGCCTCCGCCCCGTCCCCCGTACCGGAGACCAGCCCCCGCCGCATCCGGCTGGTCTTCCTCGGGCTGATGCTGACGCTGCTGCTCGCGGCCCTCGATCAGATGATCGTCGCCACCGCGCTGCCGAAGATCGTCGGTGAGCTGCACGGCCTGGAGAAGATGTCCTGGGCCGTCACCGCGTACCTCCTCGCCTCCACCATCGGACTGCCGATCTACGGCAAACTCGGCGACCTCTTCGGCCGCAAGGGCGTCTTCCAGTTCGCGATCGTCGTCTTCGTCGTCGGCTCCGCGCTGGCCGGCTGGTCCCGCACCATGGACGAACTGATCGCCTTCCGCGCCGTCCAGGGCATCGGCGGCGGCGGACTCATGATCGGTGTCCAGGCGATCATCGCGGATGTCGTGCCGCCCCGGGAACGCGGCCGGTTCATGGGGCTCATCGGGGCCGCCTTCGGTCTCGCCTCCGTCGCCGGTCCGCTGCTCGGCGGCTTCTTCACCGACCATGCCTCGTGGCGCTGGTGCTTCTACATCAACGTCCCGTTCGGTCTGATCACCCTCGCCGTCATCACCGTCGTACTGAAGCTTCCCCGGCCCACCGTCCGGCCCCGCCTCGACATCCTCGGCGCGCTGCTGCTCGCGGTCGCCTCCACCTGTCTGGTGCTGCTGACCAGTTGGGGCGGTACGGAGTACGCCTGGGGATCGCGCACCATCCTCGGGCTCGCCGCCGGAGCCGCCGGGACGGCCCTGCTGTTCCTCGTCGTCGAGAACCGGGCAGCCGAACCGATCATCCCGCTGCGGCTGTTCCGTGACTCGATCTTCAACGTCACCGCGCTGGTCGGCGCGGTCGTCGGGGTCGGGCTGTTCGGTGCCGCCAGCTATCTGCCGACCTTCCTGCAGATGGTCGACGGCGCCACGGCGACGGAGTCCGGGCTGCTGATGCTCCCGATGATGGGCGGCATCGTCGTGGCGTCCGTCGTCTCCGGCCAGTTGATCTCCCGCACCGGCCGCTACCGCCTCCACCCGATTCTCGGCGGCGCCTTCTCGGTCGTCGGCATGTGGCTGCTCTCCCGGCTGGACACCGATACCCCGCGCCTCGAATACAGCATCGCGCAGGCCGTGCTCGGCATCGGGATCGGCCTGGTCATGCCGGTACTGGTGCTCGCCGTACAGAACTCCGTGCAGCCCGCCGACCTCGGCGCCGCCACCAGTGCCAACAACTACTTCCGGCAGATCGGCGGCAGCGTCGGTGCCGCCGTCTTCGGGACGCTCTTCGCCGGCCGGCTCGCGGACGCGCTCGCCGTCCGGCTGCCGTCCGGCGCCGACCTCCCCGACCCCGAGTCGATCACCCCGCAGCTGGTCCATGCCATGGAGCCCGCGCTGCGCGACAGTTATGTCCAGGCGTACGCCGACGCGATGCCGCGGATCTTCCTCTACCTCGTGCCGGTGCTCGCGCTCGGCCTGTTCTTCGCCTTCTTCCTCAAGGAGAAACCGCTGGTGTCCCACCACAGCCCCGAAACCGCCGCCGAGTCCGCACCGGTCCCCGCCGCCCGCTCCGCCGCTCCGCCGCCGCCCGTCTACCTGTCCGGTGTGCCGGTGTGCGGAAGCGTCCAGCACCCCGACGGCACGAAGGTCCCGCGCGCCGCCCTCACCCTCATCGACGTCCAGGGGCAGCAGGTCGGGAGGGGCGCGAGCGGGGACGACGGACGGTACGCGCTGAGCGTGCCCGGCGCCGGCTCGTACGTCCTCATCGCCGCGGCCGGCGGCCACCAGCCGCAGGCCGTCAGCGTCACCGTGGGCGAACGGCCCATCGAGCTCGACGTGGTGCTCGGCGGTGCCGGGCGTCTCGCCGGGACCGTCGTCACCGCCGACGGCATCCCGGTGCGCGATGCCGCCGTCACCCTCACCGATGTGCGCGGTGAAGTCGTCGCGTCCACCCGCAGCGGCCGCGAAGGCGGTTACGTGATCACGGAGTTGGTGGCGGGCGAGTACACCCTCGCCGCCAGCGCCCCCGCCTTCCGGCCGGCCGCGCTTCCGGTGAGCGTGCAGGCCGCCAGGGAGACCCGGCAGGACATCGAGCTGGCCGGCGGTGCGGTGCTGCGCGGTGTGGTGCGGGCGAGCGGTGGCCGGCCCGTCGAGGACGCCCGGGTCACGCTCCTGGACGCGGCGGGCAACGTCGTCGACACGCTGACCACCGGGCCCGACGGCGCGTTCCGGTTCGTCGACCTGTCCACCGGCGAGTACACGGTGATCGCCGCCGGGTATCCGCCGGTGGCCACCGTCCTCCAGGTCGCGGGCGGCGGGCGGACCGAACGCGATCTCCAACTGGGGCACGAGGACTGACCGCTTTCCGCCGGATCGGCGGGCCGGCCGGTGGCTTCACCGGTCGGCCGGGCACCGCGCGGCGCCGTGCCGTGCGCGGCCGGGTGCGCCGGGCGCACCACCCCCCGAAGCGATTCCGCCGATGCCCGGCGGACGCCGGACCCGGGGCCGTACCGTGGAGTCACGTACCGCAGAACGTCGCGGTGGGGAAGGAGCCTTCCACCCATGGATCTCGGTGTGCCGCCGCAGAGGACACCACAGCCGCGCGGAGCCGCTGCGGGCCGCGTGCCGCTGGCCGTGGTGGTGGTCGATGCGGACGGGCTCGTCTCGCACTGGTCGACCGGCGCGAGACGGCTCTTCGGCCTCACCAGACAGCAGGCGGTCGGCTGCCCGGCCGGTGAACTCCTGCCGGTGTCGGGGGCGTTGCGGCAGCCGGGCGGAATCGAGGACGACGGGGACCACGGCGGGTTCGGCCCCGAGCCCGACGGTTCGCCCAGCGGGACCGTCGCCTACCCGGCGGCGGGCCGGGCCCGGGTCGACGAACCCGGGGGCGGCAGGATCGACGTCCTGTGGTGGGCCTACCCGCTGGCCGGACCGGGGTCCGGGCGGTTGCTCGTGCTCGCCGCGGACGCCGCGCGGGTCCGGGACGGCGACCGGCGCGAGGGCCCGGACACCGAGACGATCGCCCCCGGCTTCGCGCTGCACACCGACTTCCCCGGCTACCAGGAGCTGGCCGGCCGGCTGCCCGAGATCCTGCCCAGCATGAGCGTCCACGAGGCGACCGGAATCGTCTCCCAGGTACTCGAACTCGGTTATCCCGTCCTGGAGTTCAGCCACTGCGACCAGGTTCCGGTCACCCCTGACTGGGGAGTGCCGCGACATGTCGCCCGCCGCCCGGCCGAGACCCTTCGGAACGACGGCGCGGGCGCGCACGCACCTCTCGCCGTCCCCCGCCCCGAACTCGACCTCGAGTACGCGGCGGTTCGCGAACGGCTGGAATTCCTCAACGAGGTGAGCGGCCGCATCGGCACCTCACTCGACCTGGAACGCACCATCCGCGAGGTCACCAGCGCCGCCGTACCCCGCTTCACCGACTTCGCCGGTACGCATCTGCGCGCCGCGGTCCTGGCCGGCGAGGGCTTCCCGGACGGGCCGCCCGACGTCACCACCGTCTGGCACCGGGTCTGGGTCGAGCACAACGACGAACCGGGCCGCTGGGACGACACCGTCCCGGTCGGCGAGTCCATCGCCTTCCCCGAACACACCCCGTTCTTCCAGTGCATGGTCACCGGCGAGCCCGTCCTCATCCCGTACGTCAGCGAAGAGATGAGCAACCGGATCTCGGGCGAGTTCGAGAAACGCGACCTGCGCCCGCTGATCACCCACCGCTCCCTGCTGATCGTGCCGCTCAAGGCCCGGGACGTGGTCCTCGGCTTCATGGTCCTGATGCGCCGCCCCGGCCGTGAGCCCTTCGACGGCATGGACCGCACCACCGGCGCCGAACTCGCCGCCCGAGCCGGGCTCGTACTCGACAACGCCCGCATGTACACCTACCAGGAGAACGTGGCGGAGACCCTCCAGGACAGCATGCTGCCCCAGGTCGAACCACGGATGGCCGGCTGCGACATCGCCACCCGGTACCTGCCCGGAGCCCGGCTCGGAAGGATCGGCGGCGACTGGTTCGACTCGGTGAAACTGCCCGGCTCCCGGACCGCGCTCGTCGTCGGTGACGTCATGGGCCACGGCCTCAACTCAGCGGCGATGATGGGGCAGTTGCGTACGGCGGTGCTGACCATGGCCACCATGGAGATGCCGCCCTCCCAACTGCTGCGCAACCTCGACGACCTGGCGCAGCGTCTCGGCGAGCAGTATCTGGCGACCTGCCTCTACGCCGTCTACGACCCGATCCGTTCCGAGGTCCAGATCGCCAACGCCGGACACATCCCGCCCGTACTGGTCCACGCCGAGGACGGCCGGGCCGACCTCCTGGACCTGCCCACCGGTGCTCCCATCGGCGTCGGCGGTGTCGCCTTCCGGACCGCGACCGTGCGGGTACGGCCCGGCGACCGTCTCGTCCTGTGCACCGACGGTCTCGTCGAGGTCCGCGGCCAGGACATCGGCGCCGGGCTTGCCGCGCTCTGCGCCTCCGCGGCGCACCCCGCCGCCTCGATGGACCACGCCTGCGACACGATCATCCGCGCCCTCAATCCGAGCGGCGGCCGCAAGGACGACGTGGCGCTGCTGATGGCCCGGCTGAACGGCATCCCCGACGACGACGTCGCCGAATGGCAACTGGCCCTGGATCCCAGGGAGGTGGCCCGGTCGCGGCGTCTGGTGCGAGGCAAGCTCCTCGACTGGGACCTGCCCACCGCGGTGGAGGCCGCCGAGCTGATGGTCAGCGAGCTCGTCACCAACGCCGTGAAGCACGGCCGTACCCACCACATCGGACTCCGCCTGGTCCGCACCCAAGCCCTGCTCTGCGAGGTCAGCGACGACGAACCCGCCCCGGCCACGCTGCTCGACGCCTCCTCACGCGACGAGTCCGGCCGGGGACTGCTGGTGGTGAGCAGTCTCGCCCGCACCTGGGGCACCAGCACCACGGCACACGGCAAGACCGTCTGGTTCGAGCAGGCCCTCGGCCCTGTCCCGCACCCCCGCCCGCACACCTGGTGAAAGGCGCCGCCGCAGAGGTGGACGCTGTACGCGGTCTTGCCGCGGCCGTCCCGGGACGGTAGTCCGTACCTGAGCAAGTCACCTCGGGGAAAACGGACTTGGGAGTGATCATGAGTGTGTCGCAGCGGTACCGATCGGCGTGGGAGGGCTTCTGGTCCGCCACCTCGGACACCCCCGGTGAGGCGATCTGGGACGCCGACCCCTCTCTCAGCTCCGTCCCCCACGGTGAGTTGCTCCTGCCGCACGCCGACGCCTCGCTGCCCGTCGTCGACCTCGGCTGCGGGAACGGCACCCAGACGCGCTATCTCGCCACCCGCTTCGTCCGGGCGATCGGAGTGGACCTCTCGCACGCCGCGATCGCGCACGCACGCCGGGCGGATCCCGACGGGGTTGCCGAGTACGCCCAGCTCGACCTGGCCGACTCGGAGGCCGTCGCGGCGCTGCACGAGCGGATCGGCGACACCAACGTGTACATGCGCGCGGTGATCCACCAGAGCGAGGCCGAGGCCAGGCCCGCCGTTGCCGCGGCGGTCGCGACGCTGGTGGGGGAGCGGGGCCGGGCCTTCGTCGCCGAGCTCACCCCGGCCTCCAAGGCGGTGCTCCAGCAGGTGGCGCAGGGCCCGGACGGACCGCCCGAGAAGCTGCGCCGGGTCCTGGACCACGGGCTCAAACCGGCGAGCGCCACGGAGGAGGAGGTGCCCCGGTTGCTGCGGGCGGCCGGTCTGACCGCGCTGGCGAGCGGGGAGACCGCCCTGGCCCAGACCGAGCGGCTGCCCGACGGAACGCGCATCGAGCTGCCCGCCCGCTGGTTCGTCCTGGCCGGCGCACCCGCGGGGGACTGACGGCCAGGGCCCCCCGTGCGGGTCGGGCCGCGCTCGCCCTCAGTTCCCGCCGTCATTCCGGAGCAGCGCCATCAGTTCCCGCGCCCCCGGGCTCATGGTCCGGGGCGCCGGGAGCACCACGGCACTCTCGTAGAACGGCTGCCGAGGCCCTTCGAGCCCCACCGCCACCAGCCCGCGGGCCTCGGGTTTGCGCGAGAAGTGCTGCGGCACCAGTGCGATCCCCAGCCCCTCGTGCACCAGCTCCAGCAGGCTGTGCACGTCATTCACCTCCAGCCCCACCGTGCGCCGCGCCCGTGCCTCGGCGAACGCCCCGTCCGCCGCCCGGCGCGGACCCCAGTCCGGATGGAAGTCGATGAAGGACTCACCGGGCAGCTCACCCCACGCGACGCCGTCCGCCGCCGCGAACCGGTGGCCCGGGGCGCAGAGGACGACCATCGGCTCGCGTGCCAGCGGGATGAGCTCGCCACGCCATTCGTCGGGGCCGACGGTCGCCGCGAAGGCCACGTCGAGCCGCCCGCCGGCCACCCCGTCGACCAGGCTCGTGGTGCCCTCCTGGCGGAGCCGGATCTCCATGAGCGGGTGCTTGCGGTGAAAGGCCGCCAGCAGTCGCGGCAGATGCACCCCGGCCACGCACTGTTCGACGCCGACCGACAGCGTGCCGCGCAGCAGCCCCCGCACCGCGTCGACGGCGTCCCGTGCCGCGCGTGCCCCCGCAAGTGTGCGCTCGGCCTCCACCAGCAGGGCGCGGCCCGCCTCGGTCAGCCGCACGCTGCGTGTGGTGCGGCTGAAGAGAGGGGTCCGGAGCTCCTGTTCCAGGGCCCGGACGAAGGCGGACAGACCGGATTGCGACACGGCGAGGCGCTCGGCGGCACGAGTGAAGTGCTGCTCCTCGGCGACGGCGACGAAGTGTTCCAGCTGGCGCAGTTCCATGATTGAGAAAGGTAGTCGCTGAATCCCAGCAGAATCTCCTGTTGGACTGCTGGATCGTTGTGGGCGAACCTGGGACCCCGCGCACCGCCCCACCCTCCCCCGTGTTCTCCCGTGGAGTCCGCATGTACCTCCCGTCCGCCGACCGCTACCACGCCATGCCCTATCGGCGCACCGGCCGCAGCGGCCTGCTGCTGCCCGCACTCTCCCTCGGCCTGTGGCACAACTTCGGCGGCGACCGCACGCCGGAGATCCAGGGGCAGATCCTGCGCCGGGCCTTCGATCTCGGCATCACCCACTTCGACCTCGCCAACAACTACGGACCGCCGCCCGGCGCCGCCGAGACCACGATGGGGCGCGCGCTGAAGTCGGACTTCGCCCGGCTCCGGGACGAGCTCGTCATCTCGACCAAGGCGGGCTACCTGATGGGGGACGGCCCGTACGGGGAGTGGGGGTCCAGGAAGAACCTGCTCGCGTCGCTGGACCGGAGCCTCAGCAGGCTCGGCCTCGCCTACGTCGACATCTTCTACTCCCACCGCCCCGACCCCGCGACCCCGCTCGAAGAGACGATGGGGGCGCTCGACTCGGCCGTACGGCAGGGCAAGGCGCTCTACGTCGGCATCTCCAACTACTCGCCGGAGCAGACCCGGGAGGCCGCCCGGATCCTCAAGGAACTGGGCACCCCGCTCCTCATCCACCAGCCGCGCTACTCGATGCTGGACCGCCGGGTCGAGGACGGTCTGCTCACGGCGCTGGACGAGTTGGGCACCGGCTCGATCGCCTACTCGCCGCTGGAGCAGGGCATCCTCTCCGACCGCTATCTGCACGGCATTCCGGCAGGCTCGCGAGCGGCGGGCGACAGCCCCTTCCTGACGCCCGATTCGGTCACTTTGGAGCTGGTGGAGCGGTTGCGGGCGCTCGACGAGGTGGCTTCCGCGCGCGGGCAGTCCCTGGCGCAGATGGCGCTCGCATGGGTGCTGCGGGGCGGCCGGATCACCTCCGCCGTGGTCGGGGCGAGTAGCGTGACCCAGCTGGAGAACAGCGTCGAGGCGGTGCGGAATCTGGCGTTCGGTGACGAGGAGCTGGCCCGGATCGAGGCGATCCTCCGGGGCCCGGACGCCGGCTGAGCCGTCCGGCACTTCCTCCTCGGGGCGCCGTCGGGTCGGCGAAATGATCGAGTGCACGGCTGCCGTGGCGGGCATGATGGCCCGATGCGGGACGACACGAGAACGTACCCCTCGCAGGTGGGCGACGAACGTACGTCGCTGAGCGGCTTCCTCCAGTTCCAGCGCGAGACGCTGGCCGTGAAGTGCGCCGGGCTCACGCCCGAGGAGCTGAAGCGGAGGGCCGTGCCCTCTTCGGACCTGACCCTGCTGGGGCTGGTCCGCCATCTCGCCGAGGTGGAGCGCTCGTGGTTCCGCCGCGTGCTGAAGGACGAGGTGGCCCCGCCGCACTGGCCGGGGCCGGGTCCGGGCGAGTTCGCCGAGTTCGAGGTCGAAACCGCCGACCCGGACGAGGCGTTCAGGATCTGGCACGAGGAGTGCGCGCGTTCCCGTGCCACCGTGGAGGCCGCCGAGTCCCTCGACATCACCGGCGCCTACGGCGACGAGGTGTTCTCGCTGCGTTACATCCTCACCCACATGATCGAGGAGTACGCGCGGCACAACGGCCACGCGGACCTGCTCAGAGAGGGCATCGACGGAGCCACCGGGGAGTGAACACCCCCGGTTTTCAGGTGGTTGAGGCCAGGTCGGCGTAGCGGTGGGCCCAGGGCAGCGCCTCCTCCAGGGCCGCGGACAGACCGAACAGGAGGTCTTCGCGCCCCCATCCGGCCGTGAGTGAGACCCCGAGCGGCAGGCCCTCGGAACTCCACCCCAGCGGAAGGCTGACGACCGGGAATCCGGTGGCGTTCCCGATGACCGTGTTGCCCGTGAAGGCCGTCATCGCGGCCAGCTCCGCCGCCGGATCGGCGTCGTCGCGGAGCTGGCCGACGAGGGTCGGCGGGGCCGTCACGGTCGGGGTGACGACGATGTCCGCGTCCGCGTAGTCGAGTGTCCAGGCCCGCGCGCGTGCCTGGACCACACCGATCGCGGCGGCCAGCTCGCCCGAGGTCAACTGCTGTGACCGGGACCGGAGATGGCGGACGATCGGGCGCAGGGCCGCCTCGTCGAGCGCCATGGTCCTGGACCCGACCAGCGCGGTGAACATCACCTGGAAGCCGTCGGTGAGCTCGGGGTCCGGCTCCTGGTCCCGGGCGAAGACGGTATGACCGAGTCCGGCCAGTGTGCGGGCGGTGAGTTCGGCGGCGGCGGCGACCTCGGCGTCCACCGGAGCCCCCGATACCGAGCCCTGCGCGAGCGCCACCCGCAGCCGCGGGACGGGTGTGTCGCAGGCCCGCTCGTAGCTCTCGGCGCGGGGCGGATGCACGGTGCCGGCTCCGGTACGGGTGGTCAGCGCGTCGAGGAACGCCGCCGTGTCGCGCACGGTACGGGCGAGCGGCCCCTTCACGGAGAGCCCCATCCCGTCGTTGCCGTTCGGGCCCGCCGTGACGAGCCCGCGGCTCGGTTTCAGCCCGACCACACCGCAGGCGCTCGCGGGGGAGCGCACGGAACCGGCGCTGTCGCTGCCCTGGGCGATCGGCACCAGCAGCGCCCCGACCGCGGCCGCCGCGCCGCCACTGCTGCCGGCCGCGCTGCGGGTGACGTCGAACGGGCTGCGCGCGGGGGCGGACACCGCGGGCTCGCTGTAGCAGGCGGCCCCGAACTCGGGGACGGTCGTCTTGCCGAGGCTGATCAGCCCGGCATCGGCCATGACGTCGACGATCTCGTCGTTGTGTTCGGGGATCCAGTCGCGGAACAGCGCGGAACCCAGTGTGGTGCGCACACCCGCGGTGGCCTCCAGGTCCTTGACTGCGGTCGGCACACCGAACAGGCGCGGCAGCCCGGTGCGGTCCGACGTGCGCAGGGCGCGTCCCGCCGCGGCCGCGGCGGCGCGGGCCCGGTCCGCCGACACGGTGGTGAACGCCCCCACCCGGTCGCCGCTCGCGATCCGGTCCAGCAGATGGTCCACGACCTCGGCGGGGGTCGTGTCACCGCGCTCGTAGGCGGTGGCCAGTTGGAGAGCCGTGAGGTCGTGCAACTGCGTCATGGATGCTCCCATTGCTGTTTCGTTACGCGTATCGATATGGTGGCGGCATGGTGGTCGAGAAGGCAAGCACTCCGAAGAGCGGCCGTCCCAGGGCGGTGACGCTCGACGCGATCCTGGACGCGGCCACGGAGATCGCCGACGACCGGGGACTCGACGCGGTGACCTTCCGTGTGGTGGCCGACCGGCTGGGGGTGTCACCGATGGCGATCCACCGCACGACGGGCGGCATCGATGCGCTCCAGCACGCGCTGGTGTCCCGGATCGTCGGTGAGGTGACCGGAGCCGTGGACTGGCCGGACGACTGGCGCGGCGTCGTCCGGCTGTTCGCCGAGACGCTCCACGACCTGCTCATGCGGCACCCCGTCGTCCTCGAAGCACACCGCCGTGCCTCCCTCGTCGGCCCCGGCGCGGACGACGTCGCACTGCGGGTCGTCAGGGCGCTGGGGGCCGCGGGGCTCGACGAGGCGTCCGCCGTGTACGCGTACGGCACCCTGCACGACTTCGTCACCGGCCATGTGGCGATCCGCCTCGGCCGCGGCGACCTGGAACTGATGCAGATCCCGCCCGAGCGCCGGGCGGTGTCGGTGTTCGCCGACCACCACGACTACGGCCGCCGGTTCGCCTACGGCCTCGACCTCGTCATCGGCGGGATCGCCGCCGCTGCCACCACCCCCGTACCGCACGAGGAGCAGAGATGACCCCCGCCTTGCAGGACCTGCCCGAGACGGTCCGGCTGACGGCCCCCGGTGGCCGCCGTATCGCGTACTGCTCGTACGGTGACCCCGCCGCCCCGCCCGTGATCGTGCTGCACGGCACCCCGGGCAGCCGCTACGAGGGCGTCGCGCTGCGGCAGACCGCGACGGACGCGGGCATTCGTCTGATCTTCCCGGACCGCCCCGGATACGGCGAGACCGATCCGGTGCCCGGCCGTGGTTTCCACCGCTGGAACGACGACTTCGTGACCCTGCTCGACCACCTCGGCCGGGAACGGGCGACGCTGGTGGCGATCTCCGGCGGCGGCGGATACGCGCTGTCCGCGGCCCAGTCCCACCCTGGCCGGATCACGAAGCTGATCCTGGCCTGCGCGGCCGTTCCCGGAGCACCCAAGGAGGCGTACGCACGCCGGATCCCGATGGTGGCGTGGGCGAACCGCATCGTCCGCTGGGCCCCGCCGGTCGGCCGCTCGATGCTCGCGGGAACAGGGATCTTCAAGCAGATGAGGAACCGCGAGCCGAACCTCTCCGGCTGGCCCCGGGCCGACCGGCTGGTCATGAGCACCCCTGAGTTCCGGGCACTGTCCGACCTGGACACGACCGAGGCCCGGCGCCAGGGCATGGACGCGGCCGTGGCCGATCTGGCCGGCTACTCCCGCCCGCTGCCCGCCCCGCTGAGCACGGTCTCCGTACCGACCGTGTTCCTCCACGGCGACGCGGACGGCAACGTCCCCATCGAGGTGGCGCGTTGGGCACACGCGCAGATCGGCGGCGCCGAACTGCACACCGTCCCCGACGGCGGGCACCTCTTCCTCATGGAGGACGCGGAACCGCTGGTCCGGGAACTGACCTGAACGCGGTGTGCGCGGTGTGAGGATGGCCGCCATGACATGGACAGCACCCCGCATCGAACGTACGACGGCCGACGGCGACCAGCTGAACGTTCCCAGCACCGCGGACGAGCGCGTGCTGCTGGAGGGCTGGCTCCGATGGCATCGCGAGACGCTGCTCACCAAGTGCGCCGGACTCGGCCCGGCGCAACTGGCCCGCACCGCCGCCGAACCGTCGAACCTCACGCTCCTCGGCCTGGTCCGGCACATGGCGGAGGTCGAACGCTGGTGGTTCCGGCGGAGTTTCGCGGGTGAGCCGATCGGTGACCTCTTCGCCGGTCCCGACGACGGGGACGGGGGCATCGACGGCGTCGACGCCGCGCACGCGGAACGCGACTACGCCGCGTTCCGCGCCGAGGTCGAGGCGTGCGAGGCCGCTGTGGCCGGGCGCGGTCTCGACGAGACATTCCAGTCGACGACCCGTGGCCGGCCCGTCAGCCTCCGCTGGGTGTACCTGGTGATGATCCAGGAGTACGCCCGCCACAACGGCCACGCCGACCTGCTGCGCGAACGGACCGACGGCGCCACGGGCGACTACCCCGCAGGGGAGTGAGCGGGACTGGGCGGGACTGGGCATGGTTCCGTACTCCGTCGACGATCGACGAGGAGTACGGAACCATCCCTCACCCGTCGGTCCCGGACGGATACACCGCCGCGTACGCCGACCGGAAGAGGGCGGTGACCTCCTGGCCGCTGAGCCCCTGGACCCGGGCCTCGTCCAGCCACGCGGCGAGCGAGGCACGCAACGGGGAGTCGGGGTCCTCCTGGGCCGTGGCGAGGGAGCGGGTGATGAAGGTGCCCGCCCCCTGCCGTACCTCGGCGAGGCCCGCGCGCTCCAGCTCGCGGTACGCCTTGAGGGTCGTGTTCGGGTTGACCTTGGTCTCCGCCGCGACCTGTGCCGCCGTGGGCAGCCGGTCACCCTCCTCCAGGGCGCCCATGCGCAGCGCCTGTTCGACCTGCCGCACGATCTGGAGGTACGTTGCCACTCCGCTGCGTCTGTCGATGCGGAACACGACCACCGTCTTCACCTCCCGTTGGACTGCCGAAACGATATGCACCCGCGGTGGCCGGTCCTACAGGGGGCTCCGGGAGACCCGCCACAGGGCGAACGCGGTGAGTACGGCGCCGGCAGCGAGCAGGATGCCCGCCCCGGTCCACTGCATGGACGGCATCTGGTCGAAACCGAGGTACTCGTAGACGTTGTTGACGATGCCGTGCTCCTTGATGCAGGCGTCCGAGGCCGCCTCGGTGGCCTTGCTGCACAGCCCCCAGCCGTAGAGATGCCCGTCGGCGGAGCTGATCCAGCGGTCCAGCTCGTGCGACTCGTTCAGCCGTGCGGGCATGTCGGCATCGAGCGGGTAGGTGAGCGTGCGCGACGGCGCGAGGTACACGCGCAGTTCGCCCCAGAGGACCTCGACGAATCCGGCGAAGACGAACGTGACCGCCATGGCCACGACGACTCGGCGCAGCAGCATGCCGATGGTGATGCCGGCGGCGGTCAGGAAGAGGCACAGCGCGGGGAGTACCGGACCGGTGCTGTCGAAGATCTGCCCATCCGGCCACAGGCTGGGGAACACCGAACGGTAGGGCTTCCACCACCAGGTGAAGAAGGCCGAGAGCACCGCGCTGGATACGATCACCGCCCCGTAGCACCAGGCGAGCTTCGCCGTCAGCCAGCGGCGGCGGGACACGGACTGGGTGGTGATCAGCTGCGCGGTGCCGTGTTCCTGATCGCCCGCGACCAGCGGGGCGCCGAGGAAGACGGCGAGGATCATGGGCAGCCCGCTCAGGGCGGTGAGGGTGAGACTGAGCCCTGTCGACGCGTACGTCGGCTGTGCCGGCTGCTTCTCCGGCCAGCCGGCCGCTTCGAGCGCCTGGGTCATCTCTCCGCGCTGGTAGACGAGCCAGATCGAGCCGAGAACCATCACGGCCAGCAGGGAGAGCAGTGCGGCCCGGTGCTGGCGTACGACGAGCCAGTTCAGCCCGCGCAGCAGGCGGGGCCCGGGCGTCCGGCCGGTCCGGGGGGTGTCGGTCAGGGTGGCGCTCATGAGCTGTGGATCCCTTCGGCCTCGATGCGGGCACCGGGTGTGTACAAGGGGGGCATGTCCGGCGAGCGGAGATGCGCCAGCAGGACTTCCTCCAGACTGGGTTCGGCGACGACCCAGTCGGCCCCCAGCGGGCCGTTCGTCCGCACCAGCGCCTGGAACTGCCTGCCCTGGACGCGGATTTCGATCACCGTGTGGGGGGCCAGCAGGTCGGCCGGGTTCCCGTCCGTGACGAGCCCCGTCACCAGCGCGTGCGCCGGGACGAGCGCGTCCGCGTCGCCCGCCATCCGGATCTTGCCATCGGCGAGGACCAGCAGGTAGTCGCACATGTCCTCCAGCTCGGACAGCATGTGCGAGGACATCACCACGGTCGTGCCGCGCTCGACGGCCTCCGACATCAGCAGGGTGCTCATGTCGTGGCGGGCCAGCGGGTCGAGGTCGGACATCGGCTCGTCGAGCAGCAGCAGGTCGGGCCGCTTGCCGAAGGCGAGCGCGAACGCGACGCGGGTGCGCTGGCCACCGGAGAGAGTGCCGACACGGGCGTTCATCGGCACCTGGCCCGACCGCACGATCCGCTCCGCCGCGGCCATGTCCCAGTCCGGGTTGAGCTCGCTGCCCAGGCGCAGCGTCTCCGCCACGGTGAACCGCTTGAACAACGGCTTGTCCTGCCCCAGGAACGCGAATCGCGGCATCACCGAGGGATCGTCCACCGGCACGCCGAAGAGACGGAGCTCACCGTCCGTCGGCTGCACCTGCCGGGTCGCGAGCCCCAACAGGGTGCTCTTTCCGGCCCCGTTGGGGCCGACGAGCCCGCAGATCCGTCCGGCCGGCAGCCGGAACGAGCAGTCGCGCAGCGCCCAGCCGCGACGGTAGCGCTTACCCAGGCCGCGGGCCTCCAGCGCCCAGGCACCGGACGTGCCGCCCGGAGTGAATGCGTCTGCCATGCACTTCGCCTCAATTCCATTAGTCAATTAATGGAATCATGGTCTTGGTGGTGGAGGGCTGTCAAGGCGAGGCGGAGGGGCCCGCTCACCGCCTGGGTATGAGATGCCCGGAATGCCCCTGTTCGGGGTGCGGCTCGCGAAGGTCTGGTGACACACGGTGGTCGATGCCGGTTCCACCGGGGTGGATCACTGCTCGGTCGACGAGGGGCGCTGTGGTTGGGCCGCCCGGCCGAGTACGTGCTCAGCAAAGGGGGGCGATGGTGATCCTGGCGTGAACGGCGTTACGGAGCTGATCGGTCCGAGTGGGGGCGGCGCGGTTGGAAGTACGTGCCCGGCGTGACGCCGGTCTCGCGCCTGAAGGCCGCGACGAACGCGCTGACCGTCTCGTAGCCGACGGCCCGTGACACCCGGTTCAGCGGCTCGCCGGCAGCCAGGGCGGGCAGCGCCGCATTGAGACGGACGAGCATGCGCCATCGGCCGAACGGCATACCGGCACCGGACAGAAACAGCCGGGCGAGCGTGCGGCCCGAGGCGCCGACCCGGCGGCCCCAGGCATCGAGCGAGAGCCCGCAGGCCGGATCGTCGAGGAGTGCCTGGGCGACCTCACGGGCGCGCGGGTCGGCCGGTAGGGGAGTGTCGAGTGTGGTCACGGCCACCGGCTTGAGCAGATCGAGGAGCAGCGCCTCGCCGTGTGCCCGGCGTGCGGCGTCAAGGCTCGGATCGTCCAGGAAGAGGATGAGTTCCGCGAGCAGCCGGGGGACCTCGACCGGCCGGGGTGCGGTCCATGGGCCCGGGGCGCCTGTCGGCGCCGCGGAGAGGTAGAGCGACGTCATGGTGCTGCGGCTCGCCGAGAGCACCTCGTGCGGCACTCCGGCCGGGAGCCACAGCGCCCGTGTGGTCGGCAGCACCCAGGTCCGCGCGTCCGCACCGACCGTGAGTGTGCCGCTGGAGGCCCATGCCAGCTGGTGCCTCTGGTGGGTGTGCCGATTGAACCGTGTCCCCGCCGGCATCGGGAAGGTGCCGATGAGCACGAGTGCGCCGTCGTGTCCGTTTCTCGACATGGCGTGGAAGGGTACGGCCTTTGAGACGGTGGCGCCGGTGCTTAGCGTTGCCGTCATGAACAAAAGACATGCTGAGCTGTGCGCGAGCCCCGAGTGGGCCGCCCATCTCCAGGACAGTGTGCTCCCGGTCGCCATCGCCCGGGCCGAGCTCGGTAGGGAGATGCTGGAGATCGGCCCCGGTCCGGGGGCTGCGACCGAGTGGCTGCGTACCAGGGTGGAGCGCCTGGTGGCTGTCGAGGTCGAGGCCGAAGCGGCGTCACTCCTGGCCGACCGCTACGCCGGAACGAACGTCGAGATCCACCACGGCAGCGGGACCGAGCTGGAGTTCGCCGACGACTCGTTCGACTCGGCGGCGTCGTTCACGATGCTGCACCACGTGCCGACAGCGGCGCTCCAGAACCGACTGCTGGCGGAGATCTTGCGGGTCCTCAGGCCGGGCGGCGTCCTCGTCGGCTCCGACAGCCTTCCGAGCCATTCGCTGCACGAGTTCCACGAGGACGACATCTACAACCCGGTGGAGCCGGCCGCTTTTCTCGTACGCCTTCAGACGCTGGGGTACGTCGACATCACGCTCGGCGTGGGTGACCGCCTGACGTTCTCGGCCCACAAGCCCGCACCGAAGGAAGGCGACGCATGAGCGAGGCCACCGGTGTGCGGCAGCCGTCGGCGGGCAGCCGGTTGCGGCGGTAGGCCCTGGGGTGGGGACCCGGACCGGCCGGCGACGGCGGCCGGGGAGGCTGCGGGATCACCGAGGGGCGAAGAACCACAGGCGGGCGTCGTTTGAGGCGCGGGCAGGGGACACGGGAGGCGATCGGACGATGCGGAGGGTTGAGCGCGCGGCCGAGGTCCGCCACCCCGAGGCGTTCCGCGACATCTACCACCGGGTCTATCGAGAGCCGCCGTACGGTGAGGACGCCGCGGCCGCGGACGCGTTCGCCGAGCGGTTGGCCGGACACGCGGCACTGCCCGGCTTCTCCGTGACCATCGTGCTCGACGACGGTGGGCTCGGCGGCTTCGCCTACGGGGTACCCCTCGACGAGGGCTGGTGGCACCCACGGGCGATCGCCCCCGCGCCGCAGTGGCTGCGACGGCCGCTGTTCTACGTCTACGAGCTCGCGGTGAAGCTTCCCCTTGATCGTGGACACCTGGAGACTGGGCCGTGAGAGCCCAGGGGGAGCAGTGCCAGGTGGGAAGCAAGTACACGAAGCGGTACTCGGACGAGTACAAGCGGGACGCGATCGAGCTCGTGCGGTCGTCGGGCCGGACGGTGACCGAGGTCGCCCGGGAGCTCGGGGTCAGCTCGGAGTCCCTGCGGGGCTGGGTGAAGAAGGCCCGCGCCGCGCAGGACACCGGATCCGGTCCCGTCGCCGAGCGGCCAACCCCGCAGCAGCAGCCGCAGTGCGGAAGTTTGTGGCCAGGGTTTGCAGTTGACCGTTGACCACTTCCTCAAAGCTGTGAATGAACCCGTGGGTGCTCCTGAGTCGGATGGTGGCTTGATCACGGGGTGGTGGCTGGTCCCAGTCGCTACGCTGAGCGCCTTCACACCTCGGGAGGTTCGGTTGGTGCGGCGGAGCGCGCTCGGGCAGGACTTCCGGCGGTTGTGGAGCGCCTACGCGGTCAGTGCGGCGGGCAGTGCCGTCGGCATGGGGGCTTTGCCGCTGATTGCCGTTCTGGTGCTGAATTCCTCAGCGTTCTAGGTCTCTGTGCTCGCCGCGCTGTCCGCAGTGGCCAGTGGGGTGATCGCTCTGCCGCTCGGTGTGCGTATCGAGCACCAGTACAAGCGGCCGGTCATGATCATCGCTGATCTGGTCCGCTGCGCTGTGCTGGCAAGCATTCCGGTCGCCATGGCTTTCGACAGGCTCACCTTCATCCACCTGTGCGCCGTCGGCGTTCTCCAGACGGCGGCGTCTGTCGCGTTCGACGCGGCGAGTGGCGCGCATCTGAAGGCACTTGTCGTCCCCGACCAGCGCCTTCGTGCCAACAGCCTGTTCGAGACGACCAACTGGATTACCGTCAGCGCCGGCCCGCCCGTCGGCGGGCTTCTGATCGGGGCACTGGGCACGGCCGTCACCGTGGTGGTCGACGCGCTGTCCTTCCTCGGCTCCGCCCTAGGCGTCCGCCGCATCCGGCAGCCCGAACCCGCGCCACCGACACGCTCCGCCACCTCTCACCTGGGCCGTGACATCGCCGCCGGCTGGCAGTACCTCCTGCGGCACCCAGGACTGCGGCCGCTGTTCTTCAACGCACTCCTCTTCGGCGGATCCATCATGATGACATCACCACTGATGGCCGTCCTCATGCTGGACGATCTCGGCCTGACACCGTGGCAGTACGGACTCGCTCTGGGACTGCCGTGCCTGGGCGGCGTGCTGGGCTCACGCCTGACCCCGCTGCTCACCCGACGATACGGACAGCGGCGCATCCTGCTTCTGTCCGGTGTCGCACGCACCCTCTGGACAGTCCTTCTGCCACTGACACCCTCCGGTGCCCTCGGCGTGTTCGTCATCGTGGCCGCCGACTTCGGCCTGCTCTTCTCCGCCGGCGTCTTTGGCCCGTCGTTCACCACCTACCGCATGGCGGCCACCCCCGACGCGTTCATGTCCCGCGTCGGCACCTCCTGGTCCGTCGGCTCCAAGACATGCCAGGCCCTCTTCATGATCGCCGGTGGCACGATCGCCACCGCAACCGGAGTGCGCGGCGTCCTGCTCATCGCCGGCGTGCTGTGCATGGCGAGCGCACTTCTCCTGCCATGGCGGAAGGAACATATCTCCACGGGGAAAGTTCCGACGCCCACGACCGAAACGGCTCCGTCCCCGGTCGCGGACAGCCCCTCCTCGTAATGATTTCGCCGAATGACAGTCGACCCGGCCGTCACCCGCCGCTCCGGGGCAGTGAGCTGGTTGCCGACCGCCTGGAGGGGATGGGGTTCAGGCGAGCGACGCCCGTGGCGGCTTCAAGTTCTTCTTTCAGCTTCTGGTTCTCCAGGGTGATTCGCTGGATGTGGCAGGCGGCGAGTGTGAGGGTCTCGGTGAGCTCGCGGTTGTAACGCTTGAGCTTGGCGTTTCGGGCGACGAGCCTGTCGTAGCGGGTCGGTTCGCTTGGGGCTCCTGGCGTCGACTGTGCTGACCGGAGGGCGGCAATCTCCTGTGCGATGTCGGGGAAGTGGCGACGGAAGATCGTGTTGCTCATGCCGAACTTGTTGGCCAGAGCCAGGACGCTCGGCTGGGTGCCGTGGTCGCCTGCTCGCTGGCGGAGCTCTTTCAGTGCCGCCCGGACTCGGGATTCGGAGGGGGAGTCGACGCGGCGGGTCATGCGGTCTCCGGGGTGCTGGTGTTGCGGCTGAGGAACATCGTGATCTCGGCCCGTTGTGACTCGAGGCGGTGCTGCATGAGGGGCGGCAGCGGCGGCCGTGCCGCCAGGCGCTGGTCGATGCGGTCGAGTTCTGACCGCCAGGCTTGGGTGTTGCTGCTGGTCAGAGCGACGTTCCGGCAGGCGAGGGGCTGGCATTCGCCGTGATCGGGCAGCCCTTCGAAGCGGCCTTTGCGGGCTCGTTCGCAGAGTGCCTTGCTGTGGTCGTGGACGCAGGTGATGTAGGTGCCGGGGTAGACGGCAGGGTCTTCCCGTCCCATGATCCGTTTCAGGCGCCGTTCGTCAGTGACGACGATTCCCTGGAAGCGGGCCCGGTGGCCGAAGCCTTCGAGGCGGCGGGCCGCTTCGGCGGCGGCCGGACCGGTCAGCTCGGTGTGTTCGTGGGCGTCGACCATGGCGAGGTAGTGCTCACCGCGGGCAAGAGCTTGTTCGCTTTCGACTTCCGCGCGGAATCCGGAGTCGCTGGTGCCGGCATAGCCTTCGAAGATTTGGATGCCGTGGTGGCGGTATTGCAGGGCTCCGGCGATCGAGCCGCCCGGCCGACGAGCGATGAACCAGGCCAGGGTCCGGCGGAAGTGCGAGGTCATCAGCCGGAACGTCCTGCCGTTGACAGCCGGGATGGCGTCGCCGCGTCCGTGCTGGTCGCAGTAGGCGTTCACCCAGGCGACGAAGTGGTTCAGATTTTCGTTGGTGGTGCTGTTGAGCATGGCGCTTGCGTCGCGGACACGGTGGCGGGTTCCGTAGCCGTGCGGGAGCCGGGTGAACAGGATGTCGGTGCCGGGCGGCTGGAGCGCTTCCATGACCGCGATGGCTCGTGCGACGGGTTCGCCGACGATCCAGGTCGCCGGCACTCCTCTCGGGTCGTCCTCGCCTTTGAAGGCGATTCCGTCGACCTTCCAGCGGTAGGGGCGTCCCTCGGGATCCCGCTCGGTCCGCAGGCAGCCGCGTCGGAGCTCTTTGACCTCTGAGTCGCGCATGCCACTCAAGTACGCGATCACGGCATAGGCGGCAGCCTGGAGATGCCGGGCCAAAACGGCGAGGCTGTTGGGCTGCTCGGGGTGCGTGACGATGTCGCCGGTCCAGGGCCGGCCGTCGAGCGAGCCGCGGATCGGAATGTCGAAGGCGGCGCTCTCGCTGACCCCGACCTTGGCCTCGGCCTGGTCGATGAGCACCTGGTAGGCGGGTTCGTCCAGGGACCTTCGGCTGCATCCGATCTGCTGGGCGAGGACCTTCCGGTTAGGGACTCCCCGCCAGCCCGGCAGCGGCCGGCCGCTGGTGACGTACGTTTCCAGATGCTCGGAGATCGCCTGGGGCAGGGTGCCGGTGGACCTGTGGAACTTCCGGACCGGAAGCCGCTGGTAGACCCCGACGAACCGGGTCTTCCTCCACTGCTGGTCGGCGGCGATGATGTCGGGGCCGAAGAGGTCGATGAACCGTAGTGCCCAGACGAACAGCGGTCCGAGGACCTCTTCGGGAATCCGGCTGGTGCGGTTCTCGCCCCGCCTTTGTCCGCCAGCATCGGGTTCGCCCCACCCGTCGATGTGAAGGGGGTCGAAGGGCAGCCAGTCACTGAGGTTGTGCCGCCAGCGCCAGAACAACCGGACTTTCGCCCGGCAGGTTTCCCGCTGTGTCGCCGCATTGGGGAACAGCCCGACAAGGTGCCGCTGGTAGGCGAGGAGGTCGGCGCCGGTCAGAGTAGCCAGCTTCTGGCATCGGGGTTCGGCCTGGCTGTCCAGCCAGGTCAGGAAGCGGAAGAGTTCGGTGGACGCGCACCGTACTCCCTCGACCTTGCAGCGCTTCTCTCCTTGCGGGAGGGGCCCGGACAGCATGGCGTAGGCCAGCTGCTTGGCAACCGGTCGGAACCGGGCCGGGAAGCGGTTGAAGTTCAGGATCAGGTTGCGGCCGCTGCTCTTGTGGATCGCGGGCTGCAGCCGCCAGACGTCATCGCCGAACTGCGAGGTTTCCTCCAGGGCGACGCCGTCCCGCAGGGGCCGGTCATGGAGGACGAAGACGTCGTCGCCGGGGATGGAGACGCTGCGGGCGAGGGCGGTCACATCTGCTCCCAGGGTTCCTCAACCAGATCCAGCAGGGCGTCGGTTGGCTTGACCCGCTCTGCGTGCTCGCGTCCGCGGGGCTGAACTTCGCGAGGATGTCGTGGCGGACCGCGGCCCAGGCCGGCCCGTAGCGGCGCCACCACGCGGTTTCGCTCATCGTCAGGCGACGCTCGGCCAGGGCATCCATGAGTCCCAGCGACCGGGGCAGGTGATCGCGGGTGACCAGGCAGTTCCCGCAGTGGAAACAGGCCAGGAAGGATGCCTCGCAGGTCTTCCCGGTCGCTGGGTGGACGTGGTCGCCGCAGGCGGTCCAGGCGGTGTCGAGTTCGCCGTCGGCCGCCCGCCGGGCCGACTCGGCATCCAGGCCCGCTCCGCGTTGCATCGCTCCGGCGTCGGCCGGGCCGGTCACCACCCGCAAGGAGCCGCCGGCGGCGTTCAGCACCTGCTCGTGCGCGCGAAGTGCGGCCTGCTCGGCGTCGACGAGCGCCTCGCCGAGAACCTGGTGGGCCCACTCGACGATGACAGGGTCACCGCCCAGGTAGTTGCGGAAGAGGACCTGCATCGTGTTCGACTTCGCGGCCGACGGCAGATGTCCGCCCAGCCGGCGTGTGCGGCGGACTTCGGTGCTGGTCTTGATCCGGTTGAAGGTCACCTGGAGCGGCTTCGCCTCACGGCCCTCGGCGGCATCCGCCAGCAGCGGGCGCCGGCGGTCCCCGGCCCATTTCGAGAGCTTCACCTCGCCCCAGAGCTTGTCCGCGAACGGCGGGTAGTGCTCGGCAACGTCGTCGCCTCCAACCTCGAGGATGTTGCGCCATGCGCAAAAGAGCCGGTCCGAGCCGCAGAAAGCTCGGCTGCGGGCTGTCAGCTTGTGGATCAGCAGGTAGAGACCACCGGGGGTGTGCAGGGCCCGGTGCGGAGGGCCGATCTCCCAGGTGACCGTCTCGAACCATCGCCGCGGGCCGCGGCGCCGTTTGATGAGGGTGAGTTCGACAGCCTGGCCGTCCAGGATCTTGTGCTGTGCGGGCAGTTCCTTGATTGTCTCGCCGTTGCGTTCGGTCAGAGCACAGAGCAAGACCATCAGCGGCGCGAGGTCCCGCAGGTGCAGAAACAGGTGCTGGGCCAGCGCGATCCGTCGCGTCAGATGGTCATGACGACCGTCATCGCTCAGCCGTGGAACCCTTCCGCTGGCAGCCATGTCGGCCAGTAGGGCCGCCTTCCCGTCGTCGACGCCATCGCCGTGGCGGCGTACCAGTTCGTCTCCGGCCCCGATCCGGTCGCGGATCTGGGCAACATCGGCCCGTGCCGCGGCCAGCAGCCGCTCGAACTCGCCGTCGGAGTAGCCGGCCTGGCCGAAGCTGCGGGATCTTGGCTGCCGGCGGATCAAGGAGTCCCGGGCTTCGGGTGCCAGGAGCGAGACGATCGCGTCCATGTCGAGCAGGAGCTTGATGTCCTGCACGTCCTTGAAGGCCGTTTCCTCGCCCGCCTGGGCCGTGCGGAACCGTACGAACCCTTCGACGTGAGCGGCGGTGAGCCGGCCGGGATCGGCGGGGGAGTGGGAAGTTTGGCCAGGAACCGCATCCAGCGGCCCAGGCACCACCAGGCTCCCGACGCTGAGGTGCGAGTGCGCAGTGTGCGAGTGCGCAGTGCGCCGCCCGGACCCGTGCGCTGGGCGAAGGCCCCGGCCAGCGGAATCCACCAGCCCGGCAGCGGCAGCCGGGCCACGTCGAAGACGTCGTGCCGGCCGTCGTCGCCGTGGAAGAAGACCACAGTCGCGCGCGCAGGACCTGCCCTCACTGGGCCCGGCGGGTCGTACTCGCCCGGCGGCAAGGCCGACGGACGGCCTGGCCCCGTGCTGCCGCGGCCCCGGCGGGTCACCGAACCGCTTCCTGTTCAGCGTCGGCCGGGACGGCGTCATCGCCGATCTGGGTCAGCGGGGTATCTCTCGGGTCGTCCCAGGTGTCCGGGACCAGGGCCATGCGGGTTTCCATCTCCAGCTCCTGCAGAGCGTGCAGATAGATCAAGGTCGTCAGGATCGACCGGTGTCCGAGCCTGCGGCGGACCCAGTCCAGCGGGTCGCCGAAAATCCGGGTGTAGTGGCCTCGCTGCTCGGGGTTGAGTTCGGCGAGCTGAGCGATGTGGGCCCGCTGGAGCTGTTCGAGGGTGACCACCGCGAACGTGTGACGCAGAAGGTGGGCGTGTGCCTCGACCAGCACGTTGGCCTTGCGGCAGCGGTCGTTGGCCGTGGAGAACACCGCCTGCCAGCCGGAGACCGACATCGGCAGCCCGTTCTCGTTCAGCCAGAGCATCGCGGGCTCCAGACCGTCCTCGGTTTCCCGCAAGAGCCGCCGTCGCTCGACCGGTGAAAGGTCTTGCAGCCGCGTCCGGTGGACACCGCCCGCGCTGAGCCGGTGCACCACATCCGGGCGAGATGGGTCCTCGATGACCAGGGGCTGGCGGATGCGCTGATAGCGGCCCGCTGCCCGGGCCTGTTCGACCACCTCGGCCCGGTCCCACTCCACGTAGGCGATCACCTCCTGGACGGTGCTGTGCGGGACGTAGACCCACCGGGCTGAGAAGTTCATCGCGATCACCCCGGGCAGCCAGAACCGCTGATATCCGCCCAGGGCAAGGCTGGTGGGGATCTCGAAGACGGTGACGCTGGCCTGCTCGGTCAGCCGCAGCCCCGTGCGGACCATGAGGTCACTGAACGTCGCGTTGCGCGCCGCCCACCGGCCGCGGAACCGGCCAGAGGGCAGCCCGTCCGGGCCGTAGCCCCGAATCCCCACGTCCCGCCAGAGCCGGTAGGTCGCCGGCGGCATCCACTCGATGCGCTCCCCGTTCTCGTCATGCGCATAGGTCGCCGGGACCGTCGACGAGTCGAAGGACCGCACCACCGAACCCATCGGCGGGAGGCGGCGAGCGCGGTGCGGGATCGGGACAGCCGCGACGAAGCGCTGGCGAACTGCGCACTCGTAGAACTGGTTGACCAGCGACACCTCGTGATTCCAGGTACTGCCCTCGACATGCGGCCCTGCCTCATCCCGACGGCGCCACTGGTGGAACGCAAGATGATCCGCCTCCGTGGCAGCCCGCCACGACTTCCCGCCGCGCGAAGAGTGCAGAAACGTGAAGAACCGGGCTAGAGCGCGGGCACGGTTGGCGTTGCTGTTCCACGGCCCCGTCAGATTCGCCTGGACGAAGTACGTGTTCAGCTCGACGTCGTACTCGAATCGCGGCGAGAGCAGGAACGGCAGGCCGTCCGGCAGGCCTGCCTCATCCAGCCACGCCACCAGGTCGCCGGGCCGTACGTCCAGGAAGGAGCGGGTGGCCGGGGGCGTAGATAAGTCGCGGCTCACAAAGTGCACGGTCCACCTGGATCTGCTCAACACCCGCGGACCCTAACCGGTCAGTGACCGGCTATACACAAGGGTGCGGACAGATGTGGACAGATACAGCCCGGATGGGTGGGCAATGACTCGGGGCTCTAGGCGGAGAAGGTTGCTGTTAGTCGACAACCCATCTACCTGGGGCTTCGTTGTCCCGTCACCGCAACCCCTCGATCTCACAGCCAGGTTGGAAGGGGCTCACTGGGCGTCGAGGATTTCCTGCACCACGTCCGCGACCGCACCTACCGCGAGGACGAAACCAAAGCCCGCACCGGTCAACTGCCCCGTACCGTCGCGTCCTTGCGCAGCCTTGCCGCCGGCGTCCCCAGACGGAACGGCGCGGAGAACATCGCCGCAGCCGTCCGGCGAGCCGCCCGCGACTACCACCGCCCCCTATCCCTCTCGGACCCACCTGACGAAACGGGACACTTCGCGATCACCCAAGCCCCGGGGACGAGAACCCATTGAGTTTCTGATCAAAAATTAGAAGTCCGATAAGCCGACTCGGATATTCCGTCAATCGCTGTGCTGCCGACCCTCGCGATGGGTCGAGCCCCGAGCGCCACCTAGTGCCACATGGTGGTTCGCCGCAGATATGACAAGAACAGGATCGGCTCCCCTCGCTGGACCCAATCTGGACATCCGGGGGCACATTCCAGCCGAGGGCCATAAAGCAGATTGCCCGGCGCGACAGTTTTACGGGACCGTTGTTGCGTAAGTGCCAGACGATACGACGTGATGGCCGTACTGCGGGATTCACCGAATGCTTGTTCAGTGCGACGCCGCCCGCGCTGGCTGCGAAGTGAGCTCCGGGTTCGGCATTCGGAACAGGGAGAAATTGTGATCTCAAAAACGACGAGGGCTGCGCGCTCCATGGCCGTGGCGTTCGCTGCAGCCGCCGCGTTCACCATGACCATGCCGACCAGCAACGCTTTCGCCATCGATCACGTCCCCTGTCGCGGCGGAGAGAACTTCTTGAAGATCTGGTCGCACAGCGACGGGCGTGAGAGCGTGGACTGCTACGCGAACCGCGGGAAGACCTCCTTCGGTGGGTGGTGGATCGACAAGATCTCCACGGGGAACAATGACTTGATCTACTACGACGCCAATGGTGATTCGGTGAAAATCGAACGGTGGCACGAGATCTCCTTCCCGAACCGCCCGCCGAAGGTCAACGCCATCGAAATCCTGTGACGAGTTGACCTCGATCTTGCGTGAGGGTCCGTCAGTATTCTGGCGGGCCCTTTAAGTTTGTTTCGGGGCGGAGGTTTCGGCTTGTGGCAGGTCCGTGACCCGGCTGTCGTGTCGGGTGGGCGCCGGCCAATTCCTGGTCCGCGCAGTCCTTCGGGTTCTCCACGGCAATCCGGGACATCAATCGCATGATGGCCGCCTGCACCTCTATCGACGGACGGACAGCGAGAGCGGTCGTCCTGCACCAGATGCGCGATCGGACCCTCCGTGAAGACGACTCCAGGGTTCGCACCGGCGCCTTGCACCGCACCAAAGCCAGCCTGCGCAACCTCACCCTCAGAGTCTTCCGCCGAGACGGCGGGACCAACACCGCCGCCGCCCTCCTGCGAGCCAGCCGCGCCGCCATCCACCCATGGCTCGTCGAAGCCGGCCGCGCCCATCCCGACGCCGCCATCACCCACCTCGGATCCGCACCTGGTGCCCCCGCTGACCCACGGCCCCTCCACGGCAGTGCTGATCTGCAAGAAATGGGAGGCAAGCCTGACGGCTGCTCTGCGAAACACCGCCTGCGCCAGCCGGTCAGGACCGCACGAGGATCCTCCTTGCTGATGGTGGTCCGCCCGGGTTGCTCAACTACGCTGCGGCAAGCGCCCGCAGGTGGGGTAGGCGGGTAGGCAGCGGGGTAGGACTGCGTTCGATTGCCGGGATGACGGCAGTTGGAACGCTCAGCCTGGGCGTCCCAGGATTGATCGAAGGATGAGGCATGGCCAGCGGAACAGTGAAGTGGTTCAACTCCGAGAAGGGCTTCGGCTTCATTGCGCAGGATGGCGGGGGGCCGGATGTCTTCGCGCACTACTCGAACATTTCCGGTAGCGGCTACCGTGAGCTCATTGAGGGCGAGCAGGTGACCTTCGACATCGGGCAGGGGCAGAAGGGCCCGCAGGCGGAGAACATCATCCGCGGCTGAGACGGTGGCACGGCAGGCGCGGAGGGTGTCGTTCGCATGCACACCCTTCGCTCCGGAGACGAGACCCGGGGCCCGTCGGAAAGCAGTGTGCCTGTCGCTGCGCGGGTTGCTCTCATTGGACCTGGCGCCGCAATGGCCTGCTCGTACTGAGCAGCGCCAGGGCGGGGCCGGGCAGGCGGACTGCCTCATGGGTGCCCGGGTCCGTCGCACCCGAGTCGAGGTCCGCGGCGGTCAGTGAGGGCAGGATGCCGGCCGGATGGCGGGCGAGCCTGCGCCTTCCGGGGGCGGTAACCCCCATGCGCCGATGGTGGTTGAGGCTGCTCCTCTTCGGCTCTGAGCGCGATGTATGGGTTCCACGGAGTGCTTTCCCTTGAGCGAAGCACAGATGGTTTCGGTGCCTTCCTGACCCTCTGTATGCCGCTCAGATCGAACCGAGAGTCCCAGGGGCTGGGGTGTCGGCACAGGCTGTGCTGTTCAGTCCTTGGTTGCAGGGGAGCGGATCCGGCTGGAGGTGGTCGGTCGCTTCGAGAGCGGAGCGAAGAACAGGGAGATCGCGGCCGCGCTGCGGGTGAGTGAGCGGTCGGTGGAGTGCCGGTGCCGTCAGTGGCGCGAGCGCCAGTGCGATGAACTCGCACGCGCGAAGGGGGAGGAGCAGAGGGAGGAGACGTGGGCAGGCGGGGCACTGTTCTTTCGTGTCGTCCCCGCCCTACGTGGTTCGGTATGCCCGGAGAAAGGTCCGCACTCCCTCGACGACGAGTGGCCGGACGCGGGTGTTCTCCGCGACGTTCGCGGAACCGAGCCTGTCCAGCGCGACGCCGAAGGCCAGCGCGATGAACTGGTCGGCCGCGAGTCGGAGGTCGGGGACGTCGAGCAGCCCGGCCTCGGTGAAGGCGGCGAACCGCTCGGCAATCGCCTCGTCGGGGGTGTCGGCCATGGGGTTGTAGCCCTCGTGCGGCAGGTGGCCGGATTCCACGCGGACCAGTCGTTGCAGCGTTCCGTACTCGGCCGAGCCGAGCATGCCGGTCGCGATGCGCATCGAGAACGTGACCAGGGCGTCCTCAAGTTCGGCGACCTTGGTCAGGCCGGTGAGGGGGTTGTCGAGGGTGCGCCGGATCGTGGTGATCAGTGACTGGCCGACGGCGTCGCGGGGCCCACCCTCGCGTCCCGGCTGAACCGCTACGGATTCGCGGTCACGGTGGTCGAGAAGGCGGGCGCACTTCGTGACGGTGGTTACCCCATCGACGCGCCGCACTAGTAGTACTTCGTTAGGTTGTGCTTCCGTGACTGCGGGGTTGTTGTTGTGTGTCGGGTAAGTCGCGGTGGCAGGTGGGGCATTCGCCGGTCCAGGCCCGTATCAGGTCCTGGAGGGTGTCGAGGACTTGGTAGAAGGTCAGGCCGGCGCTTCGGCTTTTGGGTCGAGGCGTCGGAGGGTGAGGAAGGCGTGGGCGGCGGTCACGAGGGTGACGTGGTGGTGCCAGCCGCGCCAGGTGCGGCCTTCGAAGTGGTCCAGGCCGAGGCCGTGCTTCATCTCGCGGTAGTCGTGCTCGATGCGCCAGCGGATCTTGGCCAGGCGCACGAGCTTACGGATCGGGGTGTCGGGCGGGAGGCCGGTGAGCCAGTAGTCCGTGGGTGCGTTCTCACCGGGGGGCCATTCGACCAGCAGGGTCTCGGCCGGCAGCACGCCGTCCCAGGCGGCTCCGCCTCCGGCGTCGGCGGCGGCGAGCGTCCGCGGGGTCTTCCCGGCGGGCCGCACCTGCAGGACCCTGAACCGCGAGCGCATCGCGCCGCGGCTTCCCTGGCGCCAGGTGACCTGCCGAAACGCCTGGCGGCCTTCCTCGGTGGCGAGCTCGTGAAGGGCGAGCGTGGCGGTGCGGTAGCGGGGCAGAGTGCGCCTGCCGGCGCCGCTGTATGCGGGCGCCACCGGTTCCGCGTCGAAGGGGTGGGCCGTCTCGTCCCCGCGCACGGCGACGATGTAGTCCAAGTGCCGGGAGCGCAGAGCGTGACGGAAGGCGGCGGACTGGCCGTAGCCGGCGTCAGCGACGACGACCTGCGGAGCAAGTCCCCAGGTGATCGATTCGTCCAGCATGTCGATCGCCAACCGCCACTTCTCGACGTGCCCGACCTCCGGCGGGAGACCGGTCCGCCCCCTGCGGTCATCGTCCCGGTCGTCCCACTCCGGCGGCACGAACAGCCGCCACGACAGCGGGCACGAAGCCCGGTCGGTGACGGCGTGGACGCTCACTCCGGCCTGGCAGGGCGAGCGTTTGCCCAGCGCGCCGCAGTACTGCCGGGAGACGGCCACCGACTGGTCGCCGGATTTCGGGAACGAGGTGTCGTCGATCACCCATGCCTCGGGGGTGATGGCGGAGGTCATCTTTCGGGCGATCTTCCGCAGCACCGGGACGTGGTCCCACGGCGACTGGCTGACGAACTGCTGCAGGGCCTGCATGTTGCCGTCCGGAAGCCGCCCGGCCATCGGCTGGATGGACTTGCGCCGCCCGTCCAGCATCAGCCCCCGCAGATAGCAATCTCCTTGCCGGCGCTGGTCCTTGCGCGTCAGGGACGCGAAGACCTCAGCCACGAAATCACCGAGGTCCCCGCGGAGCTTCTCCACCTCACCAAGATCCACGAGCCGCAGCATGCACCGCCACGACCACCAAGATCAAATCAACCTAACGAAGTACTACTAGAGGTCGTCCGGAGGATGGGAATCCTGCCGCGACTGCGGGACGTGCACATCGACCTGCGCCGGCTGACGTTCCTCAACGGGGACGGCAGCGAGGTGGCCTCGGTCCACCCGCACACCGTCACGGGCGGTGTCGCGGAACGCGACCTCGAGGTGCGGCGCGGGGATCTGGCCCGTGCTCTCCACACGGCGATCCGTGACGATGTGGAGTTCTTGTTCAACGACTCCATCGACACCCTCGACCAGTCCGGCCACGGGGTCGACGTCACCTTCCACAGGGGCAGCAGGCGCACGTTCGACATGGTGTTCGGTGCGGACGGTCTGCATTCACGTACCCGCGCTTTGCAGTTCGGCCCCGAAGAGCAGTTCCACCGGTACCTCGGCTACTGCTTCGCCGGGTTCACCATGCGCAACACCTTCGGGCTCTCCCACGAGACCGTGATATGGAACACCCCGGGCAGGGCCGCGGCACTCTACCGCCGCGGGGGACAACGACGACGTGCACGCCTTCCTGAACTTCGCCCGCCCGGAACCGCCGTTCGACGCGTTCCGGAACCCGGAAGCCCAACGGGACCTGGTCGTCATGGACTTCGCCGACGCGGGATGGGAGATCCCGGGCATGCTTGCCGCCATGCGCGACGCGGACGACCTGTTCTTCGACGTGGTCAGCCAGATCCGCATGCCCCGCTGGTCCAGCGGCAGGGTCGCGCTGGTGGGCGACGCCGCGTACGCGCCCTCGTTCCTCACCGGACAGGGCTCCAGCCTCGCGCTCGTCGGCGCGTACATGCTCGCCGGTTCCCTGTCCGACCGGGACCACGCCGCAGGCTTCGCCGCCTACGAACACGGCACCCGTGAGTTCGTGACCGTGAATCAGGAACAGGTCCGCGAGGAGGACGCCGCACTCTTCCCGACCAGCGCCCGGGCCCTGGAACAGCGCAACGACATGCTGCGCAATCTCAGCACCATGCCCTCCGCGGAGGGACGACCGGCCCATTCGGCCCTCACCCTGCCCGAGTTCATGCCCATGAGGTGAGCCCGGGCGCGCGCGCCGATGACGGGCGTCACCGGCGGCCGCGGCCGACGGTCCGGACGCGGACACGGCATACGGTTCCGGGGCGGGCTGATTTGTTGACGTGGACTACGGGCCAAAGGGCGGAGAGTGGAAGGAGAACGCGGAAGGAGAGCAAGGGTTTTGGCGGGGTCGGTCAAGCGCCCAGGCAAGAAACGTGGGCTACGAATCATCCGGCTCCGCGATCTCCGTCACGGCGCGTCAAGTCTGTGGGCTGAGAAGGGTTTCAAGCCTCACGAGACCCAGCCCCGCGCCTCTGCCGCCGCAGTCCGTTCTGGTGCACAGTCACTTCGACAGGACGATGTTCGTTTGCATGTGCACCCGCGCCGCGCCACAGGAGCGGCGCGAGGCCCTTGGCCAGGCAGGGGCACCGCATGCGGCTGATGTGATCGATGTCAACTCCTCGAATTCCAGCGATCGTCGCAACAGGAGGTCAGCGTGAGGCGGGCGCGAGCAATCCGGAATGGCGCTCGGCCGGGGCGTCCCGGCCGAGCGCCGTGTATGGGCGGCTGTTGAATTCCGCGGAGACGATGTCCAACGTCTCGCGGGTGTGGATGAAGCGGTCGGTGACCTCGGGGAAGTGTTGCTGGAGCAGAGCGTTCGTGCTTTCGTTCGAACCGCACGGTCAGGGGTTGCCCGGCTCGCAGAAGCAGACCGGTACAGCGGCACCGGTACAGCGGCAGCGGTACAGCGGCCACGGTGGAGAGCATGTGCCGACTCCCTGTCGTACGAGCGGGAAGCGTGCCTCCCGCCCGCGCGTCAGCTTCCTGTGTCCCTGCGCCGAGCGGATCGTGCGGATCTCGACCGTCGCGTTCCCGGAGGCCGGGTGTCGCGACGGCCACGAGCACTCAAACCCGCGAGACAGGGGCGTTTCGGCCCCCGATGACGGCGGAGGGGAGACGGTTGGCCAGCAAAGATGCTTGTATGGGGGCGCCGAGTTGGGTGCCTGCTTGATGGCCTTCAGGAACGGATGTCAGCAACTGGTGTCACGACCGGCGCAGATAGCCCCTGACCTGCAAGAAGACGGACTCATTATGAAGATCCTGATCAGCGCGGACATGGAAGGCGCCACCGGCGTGACCTGGCCGGCCGATGTACTTCCGGGCACGCCCCAGTGGGAGCGGTGCCGTTCCATGTTCACCTCCGACGTGAACGCGGCGGCGCTCGGCTTCTATGACGGCGGTGCCGACGAGGTGCTCGTCAACGAGGCCCACTGGTCCATGCGCAACCTCCTGCTGGAGCAACTCGACGACCGGGTCCAGATGCTCACCGGCAGGCACAAGTCACTCTCCATGGTCGAGGGCATCCAGCACGGCGACGTCGATGCCATCGCCTTCGTCGGCTACCACACGGGCGCCGGTGCGGAGGGGGTCCTCGCCCACACCTACCTGGCGAACTCCATCACCGGGGTCTGGCTCAACGGCGCCCGGGCCAGCGAGGGACTGCTCAACGCGCATGTCGTGGCCGAGTACGGCGTACCCGTCGTCCTCGTCACCGGCGACGACCTGACCTGCGTGGACGCGGACGGGTACGCCCCGGAGGCCCGCAAGGTCGCCGTGAAGGACTATGTCTCGCGGTACGCGGCGGTGTGCCGCACCCCGGCCCGTACCGCCGCCGACATCCGTGCCGCGGCCAAGGACGCGACCGCACTCGCCGTGCGGCACACCCCGGTCAAGGGCGGCCCGTTCACCGTCGAGCTGGAGTTCGACGCAGAGCACCTGGCCCAGGCGGCCACGGTCGTCCCCGGCGTGGCACCCAGTGGCGAACGGCGCGTCGCCTACACCAGCGCGACGATGTACGAAGGTATCCGCACGTTCAAGGCGGTGACGACGATCGTGTCGTCCGCCGTGGAGGAACAGTATGGCTGAGGCGACCGACCCCCGGGAGAGCGTCGACCGGCAGGCACTCGACGAATCGGTGACGTTCACCTCCGAACTGATCCGGATCGACACCACCAACCGCGGCGGCGGCGACTGCCGGGAACGCCCGGCCGCCGAGTACGTCGCCGAGCGGCTGGCCGCCGCCGGCTTGGAACCCGCCCTGCTGGAGCGCACCCCGGGGCGCACCAATGTGGTGGCCCGGATCCCGGGCACCGACCCGTCCGCCGACGCCCTGCTCGTACACGGCCATCTCGATGTCGTCCCGGCCGAGGCCGACGACTGGACCGTGCACCCCTTCTCCGGGGAGATCCGCGACGGCGTCGTCTGGGGGCGCGGCGCCATCGACATGAAGAACATGGATGCGATGGTCCTGGCCGTCGTCCGGGCCTGGGCACGGGCCGGCGTCCGGCCCCGCCGCGACATCGTGATCGCGTACACCGCGGACGAGGAGGCCAGCGCCGAGGACGGCTCCGGCTTCCTCGCCGATCGGCACGCCGCACTCTTCGAAGGGTGTACGGAGGGCATCAGCGAATCCGGTGCCTTCACCTTCCACGCCGGACCGGACACGCCGCTCTACCCGATCGCCGCGGGCGAACGGGGCACCGCCTGGCTGAAGCTCACCGCGCACGGCAAGGCCGGCCACGGTTCCAAGGTCAACAAGGCCAACGCGGTCAGCGCACTCGCCGCTGCCGTCGCCCGGATCGGCGAGCACACATGGCCGGTCCGGCTCACTCCGACGGTCCGCGCCGCGCTCACCGAGATCGCCGCGCTCCACGGCCTCCGCCCCGATCTCGACGCCCCCGGCTTCGACGTGGACGAACTGCTCGGCAAGCTCGGACCGGCCGCCGGCCTGGTCGAGCCGACCGTGCGCAACAGCTCCAACCCGACCATGCTGGAAGCCGGGTACAAGGTCAATGTGATCCCGGGCCACGCCACCGCCTTCATCGACGGCCGGATGGTTCCCGGCGGCGAGGACGAGTTCCGTGCCACGCTGGACCGGCTGACCGGACCCGATGTCGACTGGGAATTCCACCACCGCGAGGTCCCGTTGCAGGCTCCGGTCGACTCGCCGACCTTCGCGAAGCTGCGCGCCGCCGTCGAACGCTTCGACCCGGACGGCCATGTCGTGCCGTACTGCATGTCGGGCGGCACGGACGCCAAGCAGTTCTCCCGGCTCGGCATCACGGGCTACGGCTTCTCGCCGCTGAAGCTGCCCGTCGGCTTCGACTACCAGGCGCTGTTCCACGGCGTCGACGAACGCGTCCCCGTCGAGGCACTGCACTTCGGCGTCCGCGTCCTCGATCACTATCTGCGCACGGCCTGACCCGGCACGAGGGGAATCGAACATGGTGTCCACAGGGGCCTACGGAACATGGCCGTCGCCGATCGACGCACGGCTGGCCGCCTCGCACGACGGCCGACCGGAGTACGTCGGCGTCGTCGGCGACGAGGTGTGGTGGACCGAGCCGCGCCCCGCGGAGGCGGGCCGCCGCGCCCTGGTCCGCCGCCGGGCGGACGGCACCAGCGCCGAGGTGCTGCCCGCTCCGTGGAACGTACGGAGCCGGGTCATCGAGTACGGCGGACAGCCCTGGGCCGGAGCCGAACGCGCCGAGGGCGGGCCGCTCGTCGTCTTCGTCGACTTCTCCGACCAGCGGCTGTACGCCCACGCCCCCGACGGGTCCGGCGGACCCCGGCCGCTCACCCCGGTCTCGTCCGTCGGCGGCGGGCTGCGCTGGGTCGACCCGCGGATCCACCTCGACCGGGGCGAAGTGTGGTGCGTGCTGGAGGAGTTCACCGGCGAGTCACCCACCGAGCTGCGCCGGGTGATCGCCGCCGTACCCTTGGACGGCTCGGCGGCCGAGGACCGCTCCGCGGTCCGTGAACTCACCGACGGCAGCCACCGATTCGTCACCGGGCCGAAGCTCTCGCCCGACGGGCGGCGGGCGGCCTGGATCGCGTGGGACCATCCGCGCATGCCGTGGGACGGCACCGAGGTGATGCTCGCCGACGTCTCCGAGGACGGTACGTTCCACCACACCCGGAGCTTCGGCGGCGGCCCCGAGGAATCCGTCCCGCAGATCGAATGGGGCGTCGACGGGCAGCTCCTCTTCGCCAGCGACCGCAGCGGGTGGTGGAATCTGTACCGCGCCGACCCGCAGCGGGGCGCGGTCGCGCTCCACCCCCGGGAGCAGGAGTTCGCCGGACCGCTCTGGAAGATCGGCCTCAGTTGGTTCCGGCCGCTGGAGAACGGTCTGATCGCCACCGTCCACGGCAAGGGCACCACCACGCTCGGCATCCTCGACCCGGCGACCGGCGAACTCGTCGACGCCGCCGGTCCCTGGACCGAATGGGCCGAGTCGCTGGACGTCCACGGCAGTCGGGTCTACGGCATTGCCGCCGGCCCGTACAGCGCCTACGAGGTCATCGAGCTGGACACCGCGACCGGCCGGACCCGGGTCATCGGCACACCGCACGAGGACGCCGTCGACCCGGCGTACTGCCCGCGGCCCGAGGACCGCACCTTCGCAGGGCCCGACGGCCGGGAGGTCCACGCCCACATCTACCCGCCCCGGAACCCCGACCGGACCGGCCCCGACGGTGAACTGCCGCCCTACGTCGTCTGGGCGCACGGCGGCCCGACCGGCCATGCCGCACTCGTACTCGACCTGGAGATCGCCTACTTCACCTCGCGCGGCATCGGCGTCGCCGAGGTGAACTACGGCGGCTCCACCGGCTACGGCAGGAGCTACCGCAACCGGCTGCGCGAACAGTGGGGCGTCGTCGACGTCGAGGACTGCGCGGCCGTCGCTAAGGCGCTGGCCGCCGAGGGCACGGCCGACCGGCAGCGGCTCGCCATCCGGGGCGGCAGCGCCGGCGGCTGGACCACCGCGGCCTCGCTGACCGGCACCGATGTCTACGCCTGCGGCACGATCATCTATCCCATCCTCGATCTGACCGGCTGGGGCACGGACGAGACCCATGACTTCGAGTCGCAGTACCTGGAGTCCCTGGTGGGTCCGCTCGCCGAAGTGCCGGCACGCTACCGGGAACGGTCCCCGGTCAGCCGCACCGACCGGCTGACCACCCCCTTCCTCCTGCTCCAGGGGCTGGACGACCCGATCTGTCCGCCCGTCCAGTGCGAGCGGTTCCTGGCCGAGGTCGAGGGCCGCGGCATCCCGCACGCGTATCTGACCTTCGAGGGGGAGGGGCACGGATTCCGGCGCGCCGATACGATGATCCGCGCCCTGGAGGCCGAACTCTCCCTGTACGGGCAGACGTTCGGTATCGACTGTCCCGACGTACCGGTGCTGGAGCTGAAGCGGTGACCCTCGCCCCCCTGACCCGTCCTGCCCGGCTGCGTCCCGGTGCCAGGATCGCCGTGGTGTCACCGAGCGGGCCCGTGCCCGCCGACCGCCTGGAGGCGGGCCTCGACATACTTCGCCGCTGGGGCCTCGAACCCGTCGAGGCACCTCATGTGCGCGATGTACACCCGGAGTTGGACTACCTCGGCGGTACGGACGAGGCGCGCGCCCGGGATCTCCAGGAGGCCTGGTGCGATCCGTCCGTCGACGCGGTGATCTGCGCCCGTGGCGGGTACGGCGTGCACCGCATGGTCGACCTGGTCGACTGGGCGGCGATGCGCGCGGCCGGACCCAAGGTGTTCGTCGGCTACAGCGACATCACCGTGCTCCACGAGGCATTCGCCCTGCGCATGGGGCTCGCCACCCTGCACGGCCCGATGGCCGGCACCGAGACCTTCCTCAAGGACCCGGACACCCAGGAGTCCCTGCGGGCCACCCTGTTCGAGCCCGAGACGGTACGGAGCCTCGGCCTGCCCTCGGCGCGGGTGCTGGTGCCCGGCAGCGCCCGGGGCATCACCTACGGCGGCTGTGTGAGCCTGCTCGCCGCCGACCTCGGCACCCCGCACGGCCGGAGCTCGGCCCGGGGCGGACTGCTGATGATCGAGGACACCACCGAGGACCCGTACAACATCGACCGCATCCTCACCCAACTGCTCAGGGCCGGCGCGCTCGACGGGACGGCCGGGGTGGCCTGCGGTTCCTGGGCCGGCTGCGGCCCGTACGAGAAGGTGCGGGCGGTCCTCGCCGACCGGCTCGGCCCGCTGGGCGTACCCGTCGTCGAGGAACTGGGCTTCGGGCACGGACCGACGACGCTGACGATTCCGCTCGGAGTGCCCGCCGTACTGGACGCGCCGGCCGACGGCGGCCCCGCCACGCTCACGATCGAGGGGCCCGCACTGGTCTGAACGGGACCGAATCGGGGAGAAGTTGAGCATCCTTCAGGAAACCCCGCCAGGGACGTTGACATCGCTATGACGCGTGTCACAGCATGAGCGCGGCCCAGTACTTACTGGCCGGTAAGGCTCGGTGTGGAGGTCCTCGTGTCACGTGCTGTTTCCCGCCCCCGGTCCCGGTACCGGACGCTCTCCCGGAAAACGGTCGCGTACGCGGCCGGAGCCGCGCTCGCCGTTCCGCTGGTCCTCACCGGTGCGGCGCACGCGGCTCCTGCCGCGACCTCGCCGTACACCGTCACCCCGCTGAAGTTCACCATCCGGGCGGGCGGCCGCTCCTGCACGGTCGACGCCGACCTGTACCGCCCCGCCGGGGCCGACGCGCAGCATCCCGCCCCCGCCGTCCTCGCCACCAACGGCTTCGGGGGAAGCAAATCGGACGGCTCGACCGGTGGCATCGGCAAGGCCTTCGCCTCCCGCGGCTATGTCGGCCTCGTCTACTCCGGCCTGGGCTTCGGCAAGTCCGGCTGCCTCATCACGCTCGACGACCCGGCCGTCGACGGCCGGGCGGCCGCCGGGCTCATCGACTTCCTCGCCGGGACGCGCGCCGCCGACAACGGCACCGAGGCCGACTACGTCACGAAGGACGGCAAGGGCGATCCCCGGGTCGGCATGATCGGCGGTTCGTACGGCGGCGCCATCCAGATGGCGACCGCGTCCGTCGACCGGCGCGTCGACGCCCTCGTACCCCTGATCACCTGGAACGACCTGGCCTACGCGCTCGCCCCCAACAACACCGGCCCGCGCGCGGGCGTCTCGTCCGACACCGCCGGTGTCTTCAAGTGGCAGTGGACCAACGGCTTCTACCTGCTGGGGGAGGGGCAGACGATCCTCAACGCGAGCCTCGATCCGTCCCGGTTCGGCAGCCTCACCTGTCTGCACTTCGCGCCGCGGGCCTGCGACACCATCCAGCTGCTCAACTCCGGCCGCTACCCCGCCGACAGGACCAGGGCGATGCTCGACTACGCGCGCAGCGTGTCGCCCGTCGACTACCTCGCCAGGGTCAAGGCACCCACCCTGCTCGTCCAGGGGCAGGCCGACAGCCTGTTCAACCTGAACGAGGCCACCGCCACATACAACACCCTCAAGGCGCAGGGCACCACCACCAAGATGATCTGGCAGGCCTGGGGGCACAGCGGCGGGCAGGCACCGGGCGAACTCGACCTGGGCCAGGGCAATCTGGAGACCAGCTACGTCGGACAGCGCGTCCTCGCCTGGTTCGACCGGTACCTCCAGCACAAGAAGAACACCGACACCGGGCCCGAGTTCGCCTACTACCGCGACTGGAAGAGCGGGTACGGCACCGCCGCCGCGGTGCCGGCCCCGAGCCGGAAGATGTACCTCTCCGGCGACGGAAAGCTCGTCGACAACCGCTCCGAGGTCACCCGGGGCAGCCGCCAGTACGCCAACTGGCTCGTCCCGACCAGCCATTCGGAGAGCTCACTCGCCGGACTCCTCGGACTGCCCGACTCCGCGCCGTACGACATCAAGGGCACCTACCTCGGCTGGACCAGCGCCCCGCTGGCCTCCGCCGTCGATGTCGTCGGCGCGCCGAAGGCCACCTTGAAGGTCGTCTCGCCGAAGACGGAGCGCGTACAGAACAGCGGGGACGCCGCGGACAAGCTCGTCCTGTTCGCCAAGGTGTACGACGTGGCACCGGACGGCGGCAAGAAGCTGGTGAACCGGCTCGTCGCCCCGGTGCGCGTGCCCGACGTCACCCGCTCGTTCACCGTGCGGCTGCCGGGCATCGTCCACCGGTACGAGGCGGGACACCGGCTCGAATTCGTGATCGCGGCGAGTGACAGCGCGTACTCCGGCAATCGCGGCATCAAGCCGGTCACGGTGGTCAGTGCTCCCGAGGACACCGGTGTGCTGGAACTTCCGGTGGTCGGTGGCCGGGTGGAGTGAGGCGCGCGTCCCCTACGCCGCGCCGGTCCCGACCACCCGGAGGTACGCCTGCGCGGCGTCACGCGTACGGATCTCGACGGGCAGCACGACGTGCTCCACCTCGTGCGGGCCGTCCGGGTCCTGGATCCGCTGCGCGAGCAGCTCCATGGCCCGGCGGCCCATCTCCCGGGAGGGGAGCTGCGCGGCGGCGATCGTCAGCGGCAGCAGGTCGAAGGGGCCCGCGTCATCCATGCCCGCGAGTTCGATCCGGCCGGGGACCTCGAAGCCGAGGACGGACAGGTCGCGGGCGGCATGTGCCAGGGTGTGCCCGTTGGCGCAGAGCAGGACGGTGGGCGGCTCCGGGCGGTCGAGGACGGCCGAGAGCATCTTCAGACGGCGCTCGTCGGGCAGCCGGTGATAGGTCGCCAGGGCGGTGAGCTGGGGCGACACCTGGATACCGTGCTTCCGCAGTGCCTGCACGTGTCCGGTGAGCCGCTCCGTCACGCTGGTGACGCCGGTCTCGTCCCAGAGCGTGGCGATCCGGTGATGGCCGAGCTCGATGAGGTGCTCGGTCAGCCGGAAGCCGACGGAGTAATTGTCGAACACCACGGCATCGTTCGGGGATCCGGGGTGATAGCGGTCGATCAGGACGACGGGCACACCGCAGCGCGTCAGCTCGGCCAGCGCCGGTGAGTCGGCGCCGCTGCTGACGGGGTAGAGCACGACACCGCCGGCGCCCGTCTCCAGAGCCAGCCGCAGAGCGCGTTCCTCCACCTGCTCGGAGCCCTTGGAGTTCGACAGGAACATCCGCAGACCCCGTTCGCCGCACGCCGTCTCGATGCCGTCGATGACGGCCGACTGGTGCGGGCCGTTCCCGGGCATCACGCAGGCGATCGACCGTTCACGGGTGCCGTGCGCGGTCCCGGTGGGGCGCTGCTGCGGGCTCCGCTCCGCGACGAAGGTGCCGCGGCCCCGGTGGCGTACCAAATAGCCTTCCGCGACGAGCTCGTTGAGGGCCCGCACGGCGGTCGTGGTACTGACCTCGAACCTCTCGCAGACCTCGCGCTGGCTGATGAACGGCTGGTCGGGCTCGTAGGCGCCCCGGTCGATGTCCGCGACCAGGTCCCGCTTCACCATCCGGTAGAGCGGTTCCTGGCCGGTGCCGTCTCGCTCGGCCTCGGTCATGCTGCCCCCATCGTTCACCGACCCGCTTTCCTGACACGTTAACGCGCTAACAATAGCTCGGAGCCGCTCCCGGGCGGTAGATGCCCGACAGGGGCGCGGTCCGCGTGGTCGTCGAGCACGAACCAAGGCTCTCCTGGTGTGTTAACTGAACGAACTTCGTTCCTGATTCAGGGAAGTTCGCCGCATCATCTTTACGCGTTAACGCGCTATTGCTAGCTTCTGCTCAGCCCGAGCCGCGCCAAGGGGAGCCGTGATGAGCAGAACCGTGAACAGACCGATCGGCAGAGGGGCGAACAGCCGGCCGGTGAGACTCTCCGCCCTGGGAGCCGCCGCGCTCATGGTGGCCTCCCTCGCTGCCTGCGGAGGCGGCGGCGAGAGCGGGAGGAGCGCGGACGGCAGGACGGAGATCACCGTCGCGGGCATGCCGCCCAGCACACTGCCGGCCGGCCGGAAGGACTTCCTCGCTCAGGTCAAGGCCTTCGAGAAGGCCAACCCGGACATCAGGATCAAGCCGACCGACGCACTGTGGGGCGCCAAGACCTTTCCCGCACGTCTCGCCTCCGGCCGGCTGGAGACCGTTTTCCGGGTACCGCTGACCTACCCGCCCGAGATGATCGAACGGCGCCAGATCGCCGACCTCAGCAAGGAGATCAAGGCGCTGCCGCACGGCACGGAGTTCGACAAGCGGCTGCTCGCCCCGGCCACGGGCTCCGACGGGAAGGTGTACGGCATTCCCACCGAGGTGTACTCCGTCGGCCTGGTCTACAACCGCGAGTTGTTCAGCAAGGCGGGCCTCGACCCCGACAAGCCGCCCGCCACCTGGGGCGAGCTGCGTACCGCGGCCAAGACGATCACGGACCGGACCGGTGTCCCCGGCTTCGGCATGCACACCACGGACAACACGGGCGGCTGGATGCTGACCACCATGACGTACTCCTACGGCGGCCGGATGGAGAAGAAGGCGGACGGCAAACAGACCACCGCCTTCAGGGAGGGCCCGACCGGCAAGGCCCTCGGCCTGCTGAAGGCCATGCGGTGGGACGACAGGTCGATGGGCCGGCAGCAACTGCGCGGCACCGACGACCTGGCCCGTGACTTCGCCAGTGGGAAGGTCGCCATGCTGCTGGGCTCACCCAGCACGTACGGCACCTATGTGTCCAAGTTCCGCGGCAGGCCCGACGCCTATGGACAGGCCCCGCTTCCTTCGGGGGGAGAGAAGGCCACCCTCCTCGGCGGCGGTGTCGCCGTCGTCTCGCCGAAGGCGGACGAGGCGCAGCGCAGTGCCGCGGCGAAGTGGATCAACTTCTTCTATCTGAAGCCCAAGTACGATCCCGCGCTGGCCGCCGAGCGCACCGAGCAGGCCGCCGCCGACAAGAACCCGGCCGGCGTTCCCGGTCTCCCCTTCTACGACGCGAAGGTCTCCGGCCCGGCCGCCGAGGCCGAGCGCAAGCACTCCAACGTGCCGCTGAAGAACTTCGCCCCGTACCTGAACAGTCTCGGAACCACCACGTACGTCGTCGAACCACCGGTCGCGGCCCAGGAGTTGTACGCGGCTCTGGACAGTGCCGTGCAGGCCGTACTGACCCGGGAGAGCGCCGACCCGGCCGCCGAGCTGGAGAAGGCGGACCGGCGGATCGGTCCGGTCCTCGACCGGTCGCAGCGGTGACCTCGGCGCAAGGAAGGGCTCGGCACCCCGACAGCTCCACGAGAAGGGACCTCATGATGTCCGGAGCACCACCGAGAACACCGCTCGCCCGGCTGCGTCGCACGCTCACGACGCTCGCCGTCGCCGCCTCGGCCGCAACCCTGATCCAGGCGCCCGCCGCCGCACCGGCGCACGCCCAGACCGCCCGTGCCACGGCGGTGCTCGGTGCGAAGCCCGTGTACGAGGGCATCGAACGGGCCTGGCCCGGCGACCGTGACAAGGACCCCGCACACGCGGTGCGCGAACAGGCGGGGCGCAGCTGCTGGACGATGTCGGGCGATCCGTACAACCGGTATCTGTACGTGGATGTGGCCGGCAGTGCCATTCCCGCCGGGGCGAAGCGCGCCGTTGTCACGGTCGACTACTTCGACGCGGGCGCCGTCGGCATGAACCTCCAGTACGACTCGCAGTCGAACGCCTTCACCGGCGCGTCCGGTCCGGCGCTGAAGGGCACCGGCACCTGGAAGAGCCACCAGTTCGAGCTCGGTGACATCCGGTTCGCCAACCGCGCCAACGGCGCCGACTTCCGGCTCGATGTGCAGGCGACGGCCGAGAACATGCCCCCGGTCTGCTTCAGCCGGATATCCGTCGAGTTCACCGACGCCCCCCTGCTCGACATCACCTCGCGCCGTCTGCTCTTCACCCAGGGCGCGGACCAGGGCCCGATCACCTTCGCCTCCGCGGCCGACCGGGTCGGCTGGACCATCGGCGACCCGAGCGGGGTGCCGCTGAAGTCCGGCACGGCGCAGGTCACCGACGGCAAGGCCGCCCTCGACATCAAGGACCTCGGCCCCGGCTACTACACGCTGACCGCCACCGCCGACTCGGGCGCCCCCGTGACGCGGACGACCTCGTTCGGCGTCGTCACCCCGCTGCCGGCCAAGGACCCGTACTACGCCGTGGCCATGCACTACGGCTGGCAGCCGGGGTGGGAGGACGCGCTGATCGATTCCGCCGCCACCGTGGGCTGGAGCGAGGTCAGATCCGACGTCAACTGGGCGGTGGAGAAGCAGAAGGGCGTCTACGACTTCGGCGCCTACCCCCTCGACGCGGGGCTGAAGAACGCGGCGAAGCGCGGCATCAAGACCATGCCGATCCTCGGGTACCGCAACCCGCTCTACGACGGCGGCAAGACACCGAGTTCGCCCGAGGGCCTGGCCGCCTTCGCCAGGTTCGGTGCGGCAGCGGCCGCCGCGTACGCCCCGTACACCAAGGACTTCTCTGTCTACAACGAGTTCAACGGGACCGGATTCAACGACGGGGCCTGCGGCATCACCGCCAAGTGCTATATCGGCATGGCCAAAGCGGTGAAGCAGGCCATGCCGGACGCCAATGTGGTGGGCCCCACCTCGGCCGGCACCCAGCTCGCCTGGCACGACGACTTCATCGCACGCGGCGGCCTGGACTACCTCGACACCTTCAGCGTCAACTACTACAGCAGCGCAGGCGACGGCCCCGGCACGCCACCGGAGGAGATCAAGGCACTCGGGGAGTTCGCGCAACTGGTGAAGAAGGTCGAGGCGCGCAAGAAGATGCCGATCTGGGTCACCGAGAACGGCTGGCCCACGAACACCGGCGGTTGGAGCGAGACCCAACAGGCCGACTACCTGATCCGCGCCCAGACGCTGGCCCGCGCGGCCGGTGCCGACAAGTACTTCTGGTACGACGTCCTCGACGACGGCACCAACCCGGGCGAGCGCGAGCACCGCTTCGGCCTGTTCCGCCGCGCCGGAGCCGGCGTGCAGGGACTGGCCCCCAAACCCGCCGCCGTCTCCAACGCCGTCCTCATCCGCCAGACCGCCGGCAAGCAGCTCGGGGCGCGGGAGAGCGCGGGCGACCCGGCCGTCTACATCTACCCGTACGGCACCACCACCCGTTCCCTGTGGGCCACTTCACCCAAGACTGTCTCCGTCGCCACCGACAAGCCCCTGATCCTGACCGATCAGTTCGGCAAGCGGAGCGCCCTCACGCCGATGGCGGGGCATGTCACGCTCGCGCTGGACGGCAGCCCCGTCTTCCTCGAAGGACGGGTCGGCGAGGTGGCGGTCACGGACTCGCCGCTCTCCCTGAGCACCGCCGGACAGTCGGTCACCGGCGCTCGCCTGAAGGCCACCGTCACTGCGGACCGCACCAGGGCGGGCGCACTGCCGCGCCGGCTGCCGGTCGTGATCGACGGTGTGCACGGCACGCTGAAGACCAGGCCGGGCGCGAAGACCTCGCTCACGCTGGAAGTACCCGCCACCGCGACCACCGGCGTACGCGATGTCACCGCGTCCTTCGGCCGTCTGGCCCGGCTGCACACCACGACGAAGGTGGTCGAGCCGTACACGGTGACCGGGCGGCCCGACATCCGCAGGAGCGGCGGAGGATTCACCGTGAAGATCACCAACAACGACCCGGAACGGGCGCTGGCGCCCGCGCCGGTGGGCTGGCGAGTCGGATCCTGGACGGGCACGATCGCGGAGCCGGACCCGGTCCCCGCGGGGAAGTCGTCCGAGAAGACGGTTGAACTCCCCGCCGAGGTCAGGCAGTTCGTGCCCTACGCCTACTCCGTCACGACCGGCAGTGCCACGGACTCGGGCTCGCTCAGCTTCAGCCCCGTCGAACCCGCGGGCGACACCACCCTCGCCCCGGTGGACCTGAACTCCCTCGGAGACTGGGCGGGTCTGCGGGGCGGCACCAGGACCGGCCCCGACGATCTCTCCGGGGCGATCCGCTACACCTACACGGACAAGGACCTGATCCTGGACGCCGTCATCAAGGACGACGTGCACAACGCCGACCGCACCGATCCCTCGGCGGCCTGGCAGGTCGACTCCCTTCAGTACGACCTCTACTCGGATTTCCCCGGCACGCCCGACGGCACCCGGGTCGAGGTCGGCGCGGCGCTGCTGCCGACCGGCCCCGTCGCGTACACCTGGGCCGCCCCACCGGGGCAGCAGGCCGGGCCCACACCGGGCGCGGACGTCTCCGCCGTGCGCGACGAGACGGCTCGGACCACCACGTACCGGCTCGCGGTGCCCTGGTCCTCGCTCGGGTTCGACCGGCCGCCCACCGGGACGATCGGGCTGTCGTTCCTCGTCAACGACGCCGACGCGGGCACCGGCCCCGACGCCCGGGACGGCTATCTCCAATGGGGTGCCGGAGTCGGCGCGGCACCCAAGAACCCCGCCCTGTTCCGGTCCGCGAGGCTCGTACGATGACGCTTCTCCTCAACGGGGCCCATCTGCCCTACCCCCATGCCAACGGGTTCCACGCCGGCGGCGAACGGGTGGTGCTGACCCGGCACTCCCCGGTCACCGGTGCCATCGGACTCACCAGCGTCCGCTGGCGCGGAGAGGAGCGTGCCGCACGCGCTCTGTGTGAGCTGCCGCCCAGCACCTCGGGGCCGGAGCAGCTGCTCTGGCCCGACGTGGCCCTGGCCGCCGAGCGGGCGGCCTGGGTCTGGAACGGTGCGCTCCACGTTCTCGACCTGGACTCCGGTGCCTCCGAGCGGCTCTACACGGCCGCTCCCGGACACACCCTGCAGAACCTGTGCTCCCTCACGGGTGCGGGAGACCGAGTGGTGGTGATGGAGCACCCCGAGGGCCGGGAGACAGCGGTGACGTGCCTGGAGATCTCCGTGTCCACCGGAAAGACCGACGAACTGTTCGGCAAGCCATGGTTCGCCAACCACCCGGCCCACAGTCCGCACGACGAGTCGTGGCTGACCTTCGCCCACGAAGGGCCTTCCCAGGAGATTCCGGACCGGATCTGGGCCCGGCACCCCACGCGGGGTCCGGAGGGCCGCTGCGTCTTCGACCAGGCGACGGAACGGGGCACACTCGCCGTGGGCCACGAACGCTGGATGTTCCACGATCTGGGCGCCGTGGTGTGCGCGTACGGCGAGAGCGAGGCAGGACCGCGCGGCCTGTACACGCTGTACCCCGACGGCCGGGCGGCCCGGCTCGTCAGCGAGGGCGATCGGGACTGGCACTGCGACATCAGCCGCGACGGACGGCTGGCGGTCGTCGACACGACCGGCCCTCTCGACGCACCGGGCCGGGGCTGGCAGAACGCGGGACAGGTGTCCGACGTCGTGCTCGTGGACGTCGCCACCGGCGCCCGCACACCCCTGGCCCGTACGGAGGCCGACCGGCACCCCCGGCACCCGCACCCGGTGTTCACCCCCGACGGCACCGCGGTCCTCTACAACCACGGCGATCCGTCGACCGGTGAGGTCGCGGTGGCCCGGGTGACCCTGCCCCGGGCCGCGTCATGAACCACCGTCCCCGAGTGCTTCCGGGGGCCGCAGTGCCGGCCGTCCACCCCCACCGGACCCACCGCACCCCGCACAAGAGCAACACCCTGGTGATCCCCCCGGGGCAGGGGGACGACTTCGACAGCCGAGGAGCCGACTGCCCGTTTCCGTTCCGTCACGACGACCGCTTCGCCTCCGATCCGTGCGTGCTGCACGACGGCAGGCGCTGGGTGATGTTCTACTTCGGCAACTGCAGCGACGGACACGCCCGGGAGAGCGTCGCGTTCCCGGACGACCTGCTGCACTGGCGCAAGAGCGGCGAGATCCTCGTCGACATCGGCCCCGCCGGACACGTCGACGACCGCCACGCGCACAAGCCGGGTCTCATCTCCGACGGCGCCGGGCTCCACCATTTCTACTGCGCCGTCAGGGACGGTCCCGAGGGCCCGGTGCGGGGAATCGCCCGCGCGACGGGCTGACCGCACGCCCGCCGGGGATTACGGGACAGCCCGTAGGCTGGCCGGATGTCTGCAATCGACTGTCTGGCCGAGGGACGCCGTGTGGTGATCCGTGCCTACACCCCGGCGGATGCCGAAGAGTTCACCACCCGGGCGAGGGAGAGCCGGGGGGTACACAGCCCCTGGCTCTTCCCGCCCGAGGACCCCCGCGCGTACGCCACCTACGCGGGACGGTTGATCGACGATCCGACGAAGGCGGGCTTCCTGGTCTGCGAACGCGAACGCGAACGCGACGGCGAACGCGAAGGCGAACGCGAACCCGACCGTGGCCGTGACCGGGAGGCCGGTGGGAGCGGGGCCGGCGGCGGGATCGCGGGCTTCATCAACATCAACAACATCGTCCGCGGCGGGTTCTGCTGCGGTGCGCTCGGATACGGGGCCTTCGCCCACGCGGTGGGACGCGGTCTGATGAGCGAAGGGCTGGCACTGGTCCTGCGGTACGCCTTCGGACCACTCGGCCTGCACCGGCTCGAAGCCAACATCCAGCCCGGCAACAAGGGTTCGCTCGCCCTCGTCCGGCGGGCCGGATTCCGTCTCGAAGGTTTCTCGCCGGACTTCCTCTTCATCGACGGGGCCTGGCGCGACCACGAGCGGTGGGCGATCACGGCCGAGATGCAGGTTGGCCAGGTGATCGGCTCCTGAGGCCGGTGGCCGTACGCCGCCGGGTCTCCCGCTCCGTCCGGCTGGGTATCGGCCGGCCGGGGCGCGAACCCGACTGGCGGCCGGGACGGGCCGGTTGCGGAAAGACCGTCGAGCGGCGGTCCGCCCGCACATGCCGGGCGGACGCGAAGGAGGCCGAGTCGGTCTTCGCACCCCGGCATCGGCCTCCTTCGCCTCGTGATCGCAGCGAGTTCCCCGGACCGGTCGTCTACGGTGCGGCAGGTGCCGGCGCGCGGCGGGGGCGGGCCACGAGTTCGCCGCCGCAGTTGGGGCACGTGCTCTGCATGGCCTCGCCGCAGGCCGCGCAGAATGTGCACTCGTAGGAGCAGATGCGGGCGGACGAGTCCTGCGGCAGCAACGTTCCTTCACACCGTTCGCAGCGGTCGCGCATCTCCAGAGGCATGGCTCTCCCAGCGGGTTGGGGCATCCATCGCCTGGGTGTCGGCGCGGGATGAAGTCGGATGCCCATTTTCGGTGCGGGGATCTTGATCTGAAAGCATTGGCAAGGACAGCTTTGCGCACGATCCCGCCACCACCGGGTCCGGCATCCCGGACACGTGGTGGGCGCGGCCGCTCGGCAGCCCTTGGTTGCCCTGCTCCGGGTCGCCCGGCCCCGATCGCCCGGAACGGTTCGGGCGGCCCGGCTCAGCAGTGGCCTGGTCTGGCATACACCGTGATGCGCGCCTGCGTGACCGTCCGGTTCGCGCACTCCTCGAAGTACGCGTCGAGTGTGGCGCGTTTGACCGCTTCTCGCGTGTTCACCTCCAGCGGCTGGCCCTCCAGATCGCGCACGGCGACGATGCGTGCGCGTGTCAGGATGCGCGCGCGGATCCGGCCCGGTGGCAGCTCCCTGCCGAACAGTGTGTCGGACGCGACCGGGGTCCGTTCCAGGGCGAGGTCGGCCAGGGACCGGAAGGAGTCCGGCCGGGCCAGCGTCCACACGCGCCTGCGTGACGGCATGAACAGCAGTCCGTCCCCCGGCTCGGCGATGCCCTGCACCGCCCGTGCGATCGCGAACGCGTCGTTCTCGCGGCTCCCCGGCTTCCGCAACGCGGTGCTCACAGGTACGAGGGCGGCCAGCACGGCGAGCAATGCCACAGCACATGTCACACGCCGCGCGGTGCCGGCATCGTGGGCCGACTGCCGGAGCCGGTCGAGCACCGAGCCCGTCAGGAGCGCGAAGCCTGTGGCGGAGGCCAGGACGTAACGGTCCACGTACAGCGGATGCAGCGGGCTCGTGAGCATGAGCAGCGCGGTGGGCAGGATCAGCAGCGGGAGTGCGAGTTCGGGCAGGGTGATCGGTCCGCACACCCGGCCGGGAAAGCGGGCGAAGGCGACGCCCAGCAGAGCCGTCGCGACGAAGCCGAGCACTTCCCCGGAGTCCGGCACCCCGATCCAGCCCACCTGCGCGGACTGCGTGGTGCTGAAGGCGGCGAGCGGCAGGAGCCCGGTGAGCACTCCGCCCGCAGCCACGGCCCACGCCCGCGTCACCGGTCGAGCCAATCGCGCCCGGAAGACGGTCACCCCGTGGGCCAGGAGTATCAGTACGGCGAGTTCGTGGAGCAGGCATGCCGTCAGCATCACCACTCCGTACGCGACCCAGCCGCGTACATGGCCCCCCGCCCGGCCCCGTCCCTCCGCCCGGCCCCGTCCCCCCGTCCGGCCCCGTCCCTCTGCCCGGCCCCGTCCCTCCGGCCGGGACAGGTTGCCGACCAGGAGACAACTGCCCCATGTGATCAGTGCGCAGACCAGGGCGTAGGACCGGCCCTCCTGCGCGTACCGCTGCACCGGCGGGAGCAGCGGGAAGACCAGGCCCGCCAGCAGCCCGGTCCAGGTGCCGCCGAGTCGTTGTCCGAGCCGCACGATACCGACCGCCGCCGCGGCGACCGCCAGTACCGAGGGCAGCCGAAGCGCCACGAGACCGCCGTCCCAGAGGCCGAACACGCCCTGCATGATCAGGTAGTACAGGCCGTGCACGACGTCGACATGGGCCAGGGTGTGCCATATCCGCGGCACGCTCCGGTGCGCCATCGCGTAGGTGACCGCTTCGTCTCCCCACAGGGTGTCCTGGCGGCGGATCCCCCAGAGTCCGACGAGGAGGGCCAGCAGGCCGGGGGGCCACAGGACCGCCCGGTGCAGGGCGCTCCGGTGCAGGGGAGATCGCTGGAGGTGTCCCGTTCGCGAATCGACGGGGGCGGCGGGGTGCTGGATGAGAGAGATGACGTGATCCGTTCGAAGGGGTTCTCTCGCTCGGTCGATCGTCCGCCGTGTTGAGGGGAAGCCCGCGCAGGTGGCGCCGATCAATTTCGTTCGCGTTGCTCAGCGCCGCTGCGTGGACAACTCGACGGCGCATGCCGTGATCGCCGGTTCGGTGGTGCGGTGTCGGCCCCCGGCGCCGACGGCGGGCTCCCGCGACCGGCCTCGCATTCTCCGCCGACAGCCGTTCCGCGGCCGTCGGATCGCCCGACGGCTCCGAACGCATGGGAACACCGACGACCCCGGCTGTGAGCACGCTCCCGGGGCGGTCTCTCGGAACACGCAGGCGCATGGTCAGGCGCATCTGCCTGATGCGGCGTACCGGACCGTCTGCCGACCGCCCGGTGCACCCCACTGGCCCACTCGGGGTTGGGTAAGTCTTTGCCCGTGGCTGAATCACGCTCCTCGACCGGCCCGGGGCCCTTCCCCCACGGGCTGCGGAGCACGGTGGTCCCGTATAGGAAGGGGAAAGCGGCGGCCGAAAATATCGGGCGCCCGGCCCCGGCGAGGTAACGACCGTGTTGACCGTACGCAATCGCAGGCACAGGCTCCTTACATAGCTGCTAAATACAACTGGTTCTGCCGGGCCTTCGCATTCGGCATGCCGTCCGAGGGACGGCACCGTGCGTACGTCCCTTTCCCGGCCGGGACCGATTCGGGAGGACGCGTATGTGTGGCATCGCCGGTTGGGTCTCCTTCGACCGCGATCTACGGGCCGCCGCGGAAGGCGCGACGCTGGACGCGATGACGGAGACCATGGCCTGCCGGGGCCCGGACGACCGGGGGACCTGGACCGTCGAGCACGCGGGGCTCGGACACCGCCGGCTCGCGATCATCGACCTGCCCGGCGGACGCCAGCCCATGACCGTGTCCACGCCCGAGGGGGAGGTCGCCCTCGTCTACTCCGGCGAGGCGTACAACTTCACCGAACTCCGCACCGAACTGATCACCCGCGGGCACCGCTTCACCACCGACTCGGACACCGAGGTCGTGCTGCACGGCTATCTTGAGTGGGGCGAGTCCGTTGCCGAACGGCTCAACGGAATGTACGCCTTCGCCGTCTGGGACAGCCGTCACGACAAGCTGGTCATGATCCGCGACCGGATGGGCGTCAAGCCGTTCTACTACTGGCCGACGCCCGACGGTGTGCTCTTCGGCTCGGAGCCCAAGGCCATTCTTGCCAACCCGCTGGCCAAGCCCCGGGTGACCCTCGACGGGCTCCGGGAACTCTTCAGCCTCGTCAAGAGCCCCGGCCACGCCGTGTGGGACGGCATGTACGAGGTGGAGCCGGGAACGGTCGTCACCGTGGACCGGGGCGGCCTGCGCCGACACGTCTACTGGCGGCTGGAGACCCGTCCGCACACCGACGACCGGGACACCTCGATCGCCACCGTGCGGTCACTGCTCGACGACATCGTGCGCCGCCAGCTGATCTCCGACGTACCCCGCTGCATCCTGCTCTCCGGGGGCCTCGACTCCTCTGCGGTCACCTCGCTCGCCGCCCGGCAGCTCGCCGAGACCGGCGAGAAGGTCCGCACCTTCGCCGTCGACTTCGTCGGGCGGACCGAGAACTTCATCGCCGACGAACTGCGCACCACCCCCGACACCCCCTTCGTGCACGACGTGGCCGAGCGGGCGGGCACCCTCCACCGCGACATCGTGCTCGACCCGGAGACCCTCGCCGACCCCGACGTACGCGCCCGGATGATCCGGGCCCGGGACATCCCCATGGGTCTCGGCGACATGGACGCCTCGCTCTACCTCCTCTTCCGGGCCATCCGCGAGCACTCGACGGTCGCGCTGTCCGGGGAGTCGGCCGACGAGGTCTTCGGCGGCTACCTCCAGTTCTTCGACGAGGAGGCCCGAAGCGCCGACACCTTCCCCTGGCTGGTGCGGTTCGCCGAGCACTTCGGCGAGGACTCGGGCATGCTCCGCGACGACGTGAACCAGGCCCTCGGCCTGGAGAAGTACATCCACGACAGCTACGACTCCGCCGTGGCCGGCATCGAACGGCTCGCCGGCGAGAGCGACTTCGAGTACCGGATGCGCAAGATCTGCCACCTCCACCTGACCCGGTTCGTACGCGTCCTGCTCGACCGCAAGGACCGGGCGAGCATGGCGGTCGGCCTGGAGGTCCGGGTGCCGTTCTGCGACCACCGGCTCGTCGAGTACGTCTACAACACCCCCTGGGCCCTGAAGTCCTTCGACGGCCGGGAGAAGAGCCTGCTGCGCGAGGCCACCGCGGATCTGCTTCCCCGCTCGGTGTACGAGCGGACCAAGAGCCCCTATCCGTCGACCCAGGACCCGAAGTACGCCGCCGCCCTTCAGGAATACGCCCGCGCCCTGCTCGCGCGCCCCGAGCACCGAGTCTTCGACCTCATCGACCGCGACCGGCTGCGGCGGGTGGCGGAGGACGACGCACCGGGGATCACCTCGGCGTCCCGCCGCGGGCTGGAACGCACCCTGGACCTCGCGCTGTGGCTGGACATGTACGAACCGGAGCTGGACCTCGGCTGACCGGGCTGCCGTCGGCGGGGCGCGTGTCGGCCGCCCCGTCGTCGCGCCGTCCCTCGAAGCCGCTCCACATCGCCCCGGAATGAGCGCTGGGCGTCGGACCGCACCGGTTGGGTGCCGATGCTCGACCAGGCCCTGCTCGTGGCTCGCCACGCAACGTCCGCCGTGTCGATTCCACCGTTTGGCTCGTCCCCGGCGCAGCAGCCCGATGTGGACACGGTGCTGCGCACCGTGAGGCGGGTGAAGTCCGTCCTCCTCCTCGGGGTGCGCTGCCCGAGGGGTGGGCGACGGCGGGCAGTGACGCCTCCTGATCAGAGCTCCTGCGGCAGCCGCCGGCACGGCGTCATGCCGCCCCCGAGCCGCGCCGCCCCTTGTAGTTGATCTGCATCCGGCGGAGATGGTTGATCATGGACCTGACCTGCGCCCTAGCCAGGTTATGCGCTCCGGGATGCGCTGAGTGCCATGACCGCCACTCGCTCCGGGCCATGCCGTGGCCAATTGGCAGGGCGTGGTGAGGGCTGACGTCGGTCTGACAAGCAGCAGGCATCGCCTTAGCGTGGGTCCAGGGAGCCGACTACGGAGGACTCTGTGCAGCAGTGGACCAGGCGTGAGGATGAGCGGCTGCTCACCGGCCAGGGCCGGTATGTCGCCGACTTGGCGGAGCCGAAGTGCCTGGACGCCGTTTTCGTGAGGAGCAGGGTTGCTCACGGCGTGCTGCGTGAGGCAGGCGGCGGTGCTCCGCTCGACCGCTTCAACGGCGGGAAGAGGGGCGAGGATGCCTTGGGGAAGTCCTGTGCGCGGCGCAGGACTTCTTCACACGGCCCGGCCGTAGCGGCTACGTAGACACCCGGCTCCAGCTGCCAGACGTCCCCGCACTCGTCAGCGCCACGTCGCGCTAGTGCTGGCCGGTCGCGGCTCCAAGCCGCGAAGCTGCCTTCGGGCAACCGCGGCGGCTCATTCATTCGGCCCATGAGATCGTCCCTGACTCTCGTACCCGTCCAGGCCGATATCGTCGGTAGCGTGGCTGGGAGCCGGGCGGGCGCCGGGCGCCCGCCCGGGGGGTGTGGTCAGCCCCGGTCGTCGCCGGCGTACGCATCCCATTCGTGGGCCCCTTACGCACCGTAGTGGCGGGTGAAGGACAGCTTGCCGAGCAGCTTGGCGATCATGATGCGCTCCTCCCGCCTGTTTGAGCCCTCCCAGCCGAGGGTTCAGCTAAGAAGTTCTCCCCAACACCAAATGCCACACATGTCAAATTTCCACGCATGCCATATATGTCATATTCGGAGCATCAGTCGCACGCGTGGATGTGAGGCGCGTGTTTGCGGGCTGGGCCCGCAGCCGGCCAACGTCGCCCCGGTGCTGGAGGTCAGTGCCGTCCCCGGCCGCGAGGTGCGGCGGCGCCAGTCACCCCGGAAAGGTCTATGCCGCCATCGGTGGTGGCTCCGAGTTTCTCGGGGGCCTCTCGGCCTGGCTCTGGGACTGTTCACCCCGCTGGCATCGGCTGTCCTGATCGGCGTGATGCTCAATGCCATGGTGACCGTCACCGCGGCACATTCCCTGTGGGAGACACAGAGTGGCGTCGAGTTCAACGTGTGCATCGCGGTCGTGGCGCCGGCCATCGCTGCCATCGGCCCCGGCCGGCTCGCCCTCGACAGACCGTTCCGCTGAGGAAGGGCGGCTGGCCGGAAGTCGCCTTCGCCCTGTGCCCCGGCGGCATCGGCGCCGCCATCGTGCCGAGCCTGTGAATCCGGGCAGAAGTTACTGATGCCACGTATTGAGCAGCTGCTGCGCGGCCGGGTCTACAGCCTCGACTACCCCGACCCCGATCCGGGCCCGGGGGTGCGCTGGATGCAGACCATGGCGGCGTCGTCGTCCAGGCGCCCGCCCACATGGGCCAGAAGGTCGGCGCGCAGGTGGTGGATCAGGGCCTGGGGGCTGTGGTGTGCCTGCGAGGCGGCACGTTCGGCCAGCGGGTAGAAGACTCTGCCGGGGTCCCGGGCTTCTATCACGCCGTCGGTGTAGAGCAGCAGCAGGTCTGCGGGCTCCAGGGCGAAGGTGTCCACCTGGTACTGGGGTGTGGTCAGCTCGCCCAGGCCCAGTGGCGGCGCGGGGCGGGTGGCGTTGAGTGCGGTGACCTGTCCGTCGCGTAGTAGCAAGGGGGGCGGGTGACCGCAGCTGATCATCTCCACCTTCTCGCCTGCGTCGGGGATGTCGATGATTGCGGCGGTGATGAAGCACTCCCCTTCCTGCTCCGACTCGGTGGGTTCGACCATGCTCCAGCACACGCTGTTCTCCAGGTAGGCCATGAGGTCGGGCAGGGAGGATTGCCGGTGTGCGGCCGCCCGGAATGCGCCCAGCAGCAGCGCGGCGTCTCCGATCGCGGTCAGGCCCTTGCCCCTCGCATCCCCGATGATCAGCCTGGTACCGGCCGAGGTGCGAGTGGCCGCATACAGGTCGCCGCCGATCTGCGCCTGCTCCTCTGCCGCGAGGTACACCGAGGCCACCCGCAGTGGCCCGATCCGCCGCGGCAGCGGTCTGAGCACCGCTCGCTGCGTGGCCTCCGACACCGTCCGTACCTGCGCCAGCTCACGGCCGTACCGATCCCGCAGCAACCGGAACACCGTCACAATCGCCGAGACCACCACCACGGCGATGATCTGCGCACCGATGCTCTCCGTGGTCAGGATGCGGAGCCCTACGCCGACGCCGAACAGGGCCCCCACAGCGATGACTCCGACCACGGCGGTCAGGAGGGGGCCGGCGAAAGAGGCGGTGAGCGCGGGTGCCACGATCAGCAGGGGGCCCAGCGGCACGTCGGGCCCGGTCGTTGCATCGGCCAGCACGATGGCTGTGATCAGAGCGAGCGGGATCGCCAGCAGGGCGTCTCTGGCCTGCCAGGAATGTTGGCGGAACGAGAGCCGCCGCCATATACCCATACGCCTGAATTTTACCTTACAAGGGCGACCACAACGGCGCGGCAAGGCGCCAATGAGCGGCACACACACCGTGCTCCACGACCTTCACGGCCTGATCGAAGCCGAACTTCCCCTGAACCGCGCTCCTACGAAGCGCTCGTCACCGCCGTGCTCGCGTGGGAGAACCCGCACCTCGAACCCCGCGACTACGAACAGATCGCCCTCCAGCCGACCGGTCACGCCCGCGCGATCGCCGCCGACGGGCAGCGCCACGCCACTGCCCTGCCGAAGAACGGCCGCGGCGCCCATGCCGAAATCGTCCTCCGCGAAGCCGCCGGACGCCTGTCCGCACCGCTGGATCCGCCCGGTGTACGAACCGCGTAGACCGGCGCGAACGCGGAGGTGTCGGCCACAGCGCTGTCGGCGCGGCGGGGGAGGGGAGGGCGGACGAGGGCATCGCCGGGGATGCAGACCACGGCGCGGCCATCAGGGATACGCCGGGGATACGGCCCGACGAGCTCACGGGGGTACGGCCCGACGAGATACGGCAGGGGATTCCGTTACCCGGGAAACGGCGGCCATTCGTGTGACAGACCGGTATTTGTGTGACCACGCCGTTTGGCACGGGAAAGCATGGCTACCGGACACCAACACGCGTGCCCGTTCAGCGACCGGTCTGATGCCGCCCCTTGCGCACCTCGGACCGGGCGAAGGGAGCAACGCAGATGATTGCTGTGCGACGCGTGGCCGCTGCCACGATGCTGGCAGCGCTGGCCGGCATATCCGCGCCTTCCGCGTTCGCGGCGGCCGCGGCCACCGATGACGCGCCTTTCCTGAAGGCGATCCATCAGGGAAACCTCGCCGAGATCGCAGCCGGACAGGACACGGGCAAGAACGCCACAACGGCGTGTGTGAAGACGGTCGGCGCCACACTGGTGCGCGACCACAGGAGGCTGGACGCCGACGTCAAGGCGCTGGCGGGCAAACTGCACGTTACTCTGCCGGCCGGGCCCTCCCCGGCGCAGGAGCAGGCATTGGCCGCCGTGCGGGCCAAGGCGGGTACGAGCACGTACGACGTCGCGTGGCTGAACACCGAGGCCACCGGGCACGTGGAAGCGCTGGCCCTGATCGACCAGGAAATGGGAACGGGGAGCAACGCCGAGGTCAAGGCGGCCGCCCGGGCGGCCCGCCCCGTGGTGGCGAGACACCTGGAACTGCTCCGGGACTGCAAGGCGGAGATCGACAGGTCGTGATCCCCACGGGCACCGGCGGCGGCCTCGGCGGCGATGACCACCGCACCAGCCGGACCCGCGCACCGGCGTTGGGCGCCGGAGAAGCCGCGGCCCCCGGTGGCGGTCGCAGTGGAGACACCCCCGAGCGCCGCTGACGGATCGCCAGGACAGGCCCCTGGTTTCGCGGGGTCTTCACCAGGGATGCGGGACGTGCGCGTCGGCCGTGGGCCGGATGGCGGTCACAGGCCGGCGCGCATCGGGGTCCCATCTGTACCGCCCACTCCAGCCCAAGGCCGGCCAACTGTTGTGTCCAGGAACGGCTTTTCTGGTCAATGGGGGGTCTGTCAAACGAACGGCCCTGTCTCACATTCGGTGGTGACGGAGGGTGTCGGTTTGCCGTTGACGTGATGTGCGTGATGTCAACGAGCTTGTAGATGTGGTGTTTTCGGGGCTGTCGCCGCTGGTCATCGAGGCCGTTTCCGACGAAGGCGAGGGGATTGTGGTGCGGGCTCGGACGCCGGAGGACCCGGTGCCGTGTCCGGGTTGCGGAGCGCCGTCCGGGCGGGTGCATGGCTCTCACCTGCGGACGGTGGCCGATGTGTCGGTGGACGGGCGGCGGGTGATGGCCCGAGTGCGGGTGCGGCGCCTGGTGTGTCCCACGCACGGCTGCCGCCACACCTTCCGCGAACAGGTGCCCGGGGCGCTGGAGTGGTACAGCGCCGCACTACCCGTCCGACCAGGCAAGTCAAGGCCGTGGTCGAGGAGTTAGCGGGCCGGGCGGGTGCACGCTTGCCGGCGATACCCGCGATGGGCGTCTCTCGTCACACTGCCCTGCGCGCCCTGATGCGCATCCCGTTGCCCACCGGGCGGGTGCCCCCGCGTGATCGGCGTCGACGACTTCGCGCTGCGTCGGCGGCATCGCTATGCCGCCGTCGTGATCGACGCCGAGACCCATGAGCGGATCGACGTGCTGCCCGACCGCACGGCCGACACCCTGGAGGCACGGCTGCGCGCCCATCCGGGCGTCGAGGTCGTGTGCCGCGACGGCTCGGCCACCTACGCCCAGGCCATCCGCCGTGCCCTGACCGACGCGGTGCAGGTTGGTGATCGCTGGCATCGGTGGCACAACCTGTGCGAGGCCGACCTGAGCGAGGTGAAGGCGCACAGTAGCTGCTGGGCCACCGTGCTGGACGCGCCCCTGGATGACGGGCCCCGCGCCCAGACCACCCTGGAGCGCTGGCACCAGGTCCACGACCTGCTCGACCAGGGCGCGGGCCTGCGGAGATCCGAGGGTGGTCGGGCGCTGTCGATCGGCGGAAGTGTCACGGTGACCCAGTCCGCGTCGGTACTTACAGCCGTTTCTGGCGGCTGCGAATGTGCGTCGGTCGGGCATCGGCGGACGCGGGGGTCTCGATGCCGCTGTCGGTCTCTCGCGTGTGGTGCAGGTGGGTGCGAGTCATCGCACGGAGGCCGTGTGCCGAGTTGGGGAAGCCTTGCCCTCCGTGCTCGTGCGGCGCCGCTTCGCGGCCCGCGGCAGTCACATGAGTGAACCTGCGGATATGTGAGCACCGGGCACGACAATGTGGCGCGCATGACCTGTCTCCGGTCCCCGTAAGTGCGGTGTCCCGGTTGGGAGGCCGGGCTGTCTTGGCCGGCATAGGCAGGCACGTCACGTTGGCCTCTGGTGACATTCCGTCGATCGGCAATAGCATGCGAGTGCTTCGGCGTTCTCGGAGCGACAACTCAATGCGTGCGCGCTCAGGGGGAAGCCGGTGGGAATCCGGCGCTGACCTGCAACCGTGTGTGGCCCGTCCGGGCCGCGAGTCGGAGAACCCGGTGCGTGACGTGCACCGCTTCCCACTGTCATGGTCTGCAGCGTGAAGCCCGCAGCACCGCTCTCGTGCGTCTCACCGTCCGTTCAGCGGACGGCTGCGCCAGGCAGCGGTCTGTCGGCCGGGGCGGCAGACGACCCATACCAGGAAGGCACTTCCGTGCACCTGATATCCGCCCGCCGTACCCTTGTTGCCTCGGCCGCCCTCGGCCTGGCTCTCACCTCCGCTCCCGGTGTCGCTCACGCGCAGGGCACGGCCTCGACGAACGCCGCCGTCAAGGTGACTGTGACCGTGAAGGGGCCGGACGGGCGTCTCTTCAACGGAAAGATCAAGACCAAGGGACACGACGTGACCACCGCCACCGGTGGTACGCACAGATGCGACGGCACCAACGGGGGAGCTCAGCCGAGCGCCGTCCCCACACCGACCGCGGCCCTCGACGACGCTGCCCGCAAGAGACACTTCACCTGGGACGGTGCCTGGTATGCCTCGTTCGACGACTTCTCGGTCGACACCATCAAGAACGTCAGTGGTGGAGGTGTTGCCTACTGGAACATCTCCGTCAACGGCACGCCGACCCCTGTCGGCGGATGCCAGTTCAAGCTGAATGCCGGGGACAAGGTCACCTTCACCTGGACCACCTTCTAGAACGGTCTCGCCTCGTCCGCTGTGACCGCCGCCCCGGCCCGCACGCCGTGCAGCACATGTGCCAGTATCTCGGCTCCGCGCACGACCCGCGGGCCGGGGCGGTTGAAGTAGGCGGGGCCGTCCAAGACCCAGACGCTGCCCGCCTGAACGGCGGGCAGGTCGTCCCAGCCGGGGAGTGAAGTGAGCGCATCCCTTTCTCTCAGGGTGCGTTCCGGCGGGAAGCCGCACGGCATCACGAGGAGCACGTCCGGACGCGCAGCGCGTACCTGATCCCACGTCATGGGCTCGGTGTGCTCGCCCGGCTCCGCCAGCAGCGCCTCGCCCCCGGCACAAGTGATCTGCTCGGGCACCCAGTGACCCGCAGGCCACAGTGGATCGAGCCATTCGACGGCCACAACCCGAGGCCGGGGGCGGCCCGCGACCAGCCCGGACACCTCGTACAGGCGACGGCGCAAGGCGGCCTGGCTCTGCTCGGCCCGGTCACGGACCCCGAGCAGCTCACCAACCGTCACCAGGCAGTCCAGTACGTCCGAGAGTGTCCGGGGCTCCAGGCTGAGCACCCGGGTCTCGGTGTCCATGACCCGGACCGCCTGGCTGACGCGCTCGTAGGAGACGGCGCACACGTCACACAGGTCCTGGGTCAGCACCACGTCCGGTGCCAGAGCGGCCAACGCCTCGGTGTCCAGCGTGTAGAGGGACGAGCCCGAGTGCGCCGAGCCGCCGACCGCGTCCGAGATCTCCCTGCTGCTCATCTCGTCCTGCGCGAGGTCCGCGCCGGTGACCACCGGAACGGACCGCACGTCCTGGGGCGGCCAGTCGCACTCGTGCGTCCGGCCGACCAGCTGTCCGGCCAGTCCGAGCTCGGCCACGATGTCGGTCGCGGCCGGGAGGAGGGAAACGATGCGCATGTCCGTGACTGTAGACCGCTCTGCGGCGACCGGGCTGCTGTGTGGCCCGGTCGCCGCAGAGCGGACGTCGATCATTTGGGAAGGTCAGGCACCCCAGCGCAGGGCGATCGTGTCACCGGCGTTGATCACCTTTTCGCGGGTGGCCGTGGCGAAGGAGGAGCCGTCGACGCCGGCCTTCCAGGTGTTCGAGCCGCTGTTCGCCTTGCCGTTGAGGGCGGTGATCGTGCCTGTTCCCGAGGAGGGGGTCACGCCGCTCACGCAGCCGGACGGGGTGGCGGCGCTCGCGGCAGCGTCCAGCACGGCGCCGAGCGTCGTGGTGGTATCGGTGGGGGTGAAGGCGACGGAACACGCCTTCAGGTTGCCCGCGCCGTCGTCCACGGTCAGGGCCAGTTTCGTGGCGGTGCCTGAGGTGAAGGTGCTCTGCGCCACCCACTGGGGTGCGCCGCTGGTGGCGGGAACCGGGGGAGTCGCGGTGAAGCCGCCTCCCGCGACGGCGCGCAGTCCGTCGATGGATGCGTAGGCGGAGGGTGTGGTGTCGCTGGGCAGGTACTTGAAGCCGCCGCCGGGGTTGAATTGCTGGGTGATGAGGAAGTCGACGGGGGTCTTGCCGGCGGAGGTGAGGAAGTCGCCGGTCTGCGGGTTGATGCCGCAGGCGTTCAGGCCGGATACGGCCCAGCCGTTGGAGTCGGTGTTGACGCCGAACATCGCGTTGAAGGCGCCGCTGGTGGGCACCAGTTTGCTCTTGAGGAACGCCTTGGCCTGGGTGATGTCGGTGTCGGTGTTCGGTACGCCGGAGACGCAGAGTGCGGCCAGGGCGGCGCCGGTCATGTCGATGTCGCTCGTGGCGGCGAGCTGGGTGGGGTTGCCCTCGGCCTTGCTGAAGTTCCAGCCGCCGTCGTCGTGCTGGTTGGCGCGGATGCGGGTGATGAGCGAGTCGCGCAGGGACTGGGGTATGCGCTGGGCACCGGCCTGGGTCTTGGCGCCGCCGAGGGCGAGGGCGGCGAAGACGGTGCCGTTGAAGTTGGCGGACGGTCCGAAGTAGCCGGGCTCGGCGTTCTGCCAGTAGCTGTAGATGTCGGCAACCAGGTTGCGGGAGGCCGAGACGCGGGACGGGTCGATTCCGGCGGCGTAGGCGTTGAGGGTCGCACGTTCGTAGTCCGTGACCACCGGAGTCGCCGACGGCCAGCTCGCTGTGGACAGCAGGTTGCGGTAGACCGATCTCGCGTTCTTCGTGGTGTCGCCGCCCGGTGTGACGTCGACGGCGGCCGTTCCGGCGGAGGCGAGCGCGCTGAACGCCCACTCGTTGGACAGCCCGCCCGAGGCGTACGAACCGTCCGTCGCCTGGAGGGACTTGAGATACGCGACACCGTTCGTCTTCGATGTGGCGATCTGGGCCGGGGTGGCGGTGGCCGCGGCCGGCAGGACGCTCAGACAGAGCGCCCCGAGGGAGACGGATGCTGTGAACGCAAGACGAGGTGAGATCGAAAGACGAGGCATGGCCTGCTCCTGGGATGAGGGGCGCGCCGACCAGGCCCGCATCGCACCTCGGGGAGGGTGGCAGCGGGCAGGGTCGCCGCCCGAACGCGTGGACCGGCTTCCTGTGGTGCACCGCCGCCATGGGCATTCGGGCTCGGAACGGCCCCCAGCCGTCCCACTACCGCTGCGCGTCAGCCCCGGACTCTCACCGGGTTCCCCCATGTGGCAGCCCAGGACGCTACCCCAGGCGAACCAGTCCTGCCAGCAGCCCCGTAGATTCCCATGTGTGCGCTGCGCGACCCGTCTTGACGCCGTGTGTATGGGCGTGTTGCAATCCGCCTGATAAGCACTGAGTCCCAGGGGAAGCCGGTCGAAACCCGGCGCTGACCCGCAACCGTAGGCCCGGCATTGCCGGGCGAGCCGGATTACCTGGGGCCTGATCTGCAGCGAGAAACGCCGTCGCGGACTACGGCGTGGTCGACCAGCCCTGCCATGCGGTGAACCGCGCGTGGTCGAGGTGGCCTCAGCCACGTTCGTGTCCCCACGGAGACAGAACGAGGGGGCCGTGGTGGGGACCGCACAGCGAAGAGACCGGCAGGCGGGGACCAGAGCGCTCCTGTCCCTGATATCAGTGGCATTTCTCTTGCTTGCCATGACCGTGACACTCGTCACGGTCACCCCGGCCGCAGCTGATCCCGTCGACGATTGCACGGCCACCAAGGGCGCGATCGTCGCTGTCGACTTCGGCCCCTTCGACGGCAAGGTCGAGCGCGGTTGCGACACGACGCCGACGACGGGCTACGAGCTCCTCCACGAGGCGGGCTTCACCACCGAGGGTACGGAGCACGACGGCCCGGCCTTCATCTGCCGCATCGGACTCGGCTCGGGAACGCAGTACCCGACCACGGCCCAGGAGTCCTGCGTTCTCACGCCGCCGGCCACGGCCTACTGGTCGTACTGGATCGCCTCGCCGGGGCAGAACAAGTGGACCTACAGCCAGTACGGCGCCATGGACCGCAAGCCGAAGGACGGTGACGTCGACGCCTGGGTGTTCGGCGGGACCGACATCGGCGGCACGACAGGCAGGCCGACGTTCACTCCGGATGACGTACGCGCCGGCGGGGGCACCGAGACCCCCGACCCCGGCGGCAGCACTCCCACGGTCCCGGCCGGTGAGATCGACATCGCGGCCGCGGCGGCCTGGGCCAAGGGCGCGCTCAAGGACGGCGAACGCATCGTCGACGACGGCGCCGACACCCCGAACTACCTGCTGACCACCGAGGCGGCCTACGCACTGGCCGCCGTCGAGGGCACGAGCGCCACCCTCGACAAGGTCACTGCCTTCCTCGCCGCCCACGCCGACGACTACGCCTACGCGCCGGGCAAGGACCAGGCACCCGACGCGACCGCCGCCGCCCGGCTCGCCCTTCTCGCCGAGGTCACCGACGGCGACCCGCATGCCTTCGGCGGCCACGACCTGGTCGCAGACCTTGTCGACCATGTCTGCGCCGCTGGTCCCGAGTCGGGCACCCACACCCCCGGTTGCTCCGCAAAGGGCGACTTCCGCAACGCCTCGTACGCCGACGGTCAGGCGCTCGCGCTGCTCGCCGTGCTGCGCGCAGGTGTCGTACCCCCGGCGGTGACGGTCGAACGGTTGACCCAGCTGCAGTGCGACGACGGCGGGGTCACCAGCATCCTGATCCGCGTCGGCGAGTACTGCGACGGCGACCCCGCCACCACCGGCCTGGTGGCCCTGGCCCTGCACGAGGCGGGAGGGCAGGACGCCGCCGTGGCCAAGGCACGTACTTATCTGAAGAAGGCACAGCGCAAGGACGGGGCGTTCCCCGGCTACACGGGATCCACGACCGGCAGCGTCTACGCCACCGCCTATGCGGCGCAGGCACTGCGCGTGCTCGACGACGCCACACAGGCCGACGCCGCCGTCTCCTGGCTCTCGCGCGAGCAGCTCGACGGTGGTGGCTTCGGGTTTGAGGAGGCCGCCACCGATCCGGCTCTCTACGCGACCGGCCCGGCGGTTCTGGCCGGTGCGGACACCGACCTCACCCGCCTGACGACGAAGGAGCCGGAGCCGACAGACCCGCCGACGACCGAACCGCCGACCACCGACCCGACCCTTCCGACCGGTGGGGGCCCCGACCTGAAGAAGGGCGTCGGCTATCTCACCAGTGCGGCCAACCTCAAGCAGGGGCAGTACTACACCGCCGGCCCCGGCTCCTCCCGCGCGGACTTCGGCCTCACCATCGACGGCGCCTACGCGCTCGCGGCCACCGGCCTGAACAACGACAAGCTGCGCGGCATCGTCGACTTCCTCGACAAGGGGGGTAAGGACGGCGAGGGCAGGACCTTGCAGGACTGGACCGGAACCGATACGGAGTACGCGCTCGGCGGCTCGACAGGGAAGGCCGCCCTGCTCGCCGAGGCCGTCGGCCGTGACCCGCGCTCCTTCGGCGGCGAGGACCTCATCGCCGCTCTGCACAAGGCCGTCTGTTCCGGGCCGAGCAAGGCTCCGGACCGCAGCTGCGCCGCCAAGGGGTCCTACACGTACGCCCCTTCGGTCTTCTCTCAGTCGCTCGCGGTCATGGCTCAGCTGCGCGCCGACGAGAAGACAGCGGCACAGGAGCCGATCGCGTATCTGGAGAGCCTCCAGCACAGCAGCGGCGCCTGGCCCAGCCTGATTCCCGCCACCGGCGACTCCGATGTCGACTCCACCGCCATCGCGGCCATGGCCTTGGACCTCGCCGGCGGCGAGAGGGCCGACAAGGCCGTGGACAAAGCGCTCGACTGGATCGCAGGCAAGCAGCTTCCCGACGGCGGCTTCCCCGGCGCGGCCGGAAACTCGGTCAACTCCGCTGCCCTCGCGGTCCAGGGGCTCTCGCTGGACGCGAAGCAGTACGCCCCTGAGATCGCCAAGGCGCGTAAGTTCCTCGCGGGCCAGCAGAACACCGACGGAGGATTCAACGTCGCCAAAGAAGGGCAGCGCGGATCGGACCTGCGCGCGTCCACCCAGGCCGTGGGCGGCGCCACCGGTATCTCGTTCGGCACGCTGGAGCGGAGCCTGACCGGCACCACGCCGCAGCCCACGCCCAGCCCCAGTGCCTCCACTCCGTTGATCGTCACGCCCGACGGTTCAACAGGGGGCACGGGCGGCATCGTCGACACCGACGGAGGCGGCTCCGGTGGGGGAGCGCTGGCCTCGACCGGTGTGCAGATCGGTGCGCTCGTCGGCTTCGCGGCCCTGCTGGTCGGCGCCGGCTGGCGTGTGGTCGTCGTGGCCCGTCGTCGGGCATCGGCGGAGGGACGGATATGAGCACCCCCACGTGGCGCAGGGGCGTACAGGCGGCTGCCGCACTCCTGCTGTCGGCCGCGGCACTGACGGCCACCGCGCCGTCCGCCGCGGCGGATCCGCAGCCCATGGGCCGGTGCACCACCAGCTCCGGCACCGTTCTCGCGGTCGACTTCAGCCACTGGGGCGGCCCGGTCTACCGCTCCTGCGGCACCACACCCACCACCGGCTACGAACTCCTCAACCAGGGCGGCTGGCGCACCACCGGCACCGGGCACGACGGCCCCGCCTTCATCTGCCGCATCGGCTACAGCGGTCACCAGGGCGGCAAGCAGTACCCGACACCCCAACAGGACGACTGCGTCCTGACCCCACCCGCCTCCGCCTACTGGTCCTACTGGCACGCCGACCCGGGCGCGAACTCCTGGGAGTACAGCCAGCTCGGCGCCATGCTCTATAAGCCGAAGCCCGGCAGCGTCGACCTGTGGATCTTCGGCGGCACCAACATCGAGGGCACCAAGGGGCGGCCCAAGCTCACACCGGACCAACTGCGCGCCCACAACACCAAGGCGCAGGGCGATGTGGGCAAGCCGGCATCGACCCACCGGGCTCCCGCGCTGCCGCCCGGCACCGACACGGGCCCGAAGGCGCCCGAGCAGAAGAAGCCGGCGCCGTCGAAGTCTGCTTCCGCCACGGCGAAGCCGTCCAAGAGCCCGTCGCCCAGCGCGTCGGAGTCCGCGTCACCGAGCCCTTCGCCGACCGTCTCGGTCAGTCCCGCCGAGAGCGCGTCGGGGACCGGAACCAGGGTGGTCGACGCGGCCCCGGCAGCCGACGCGAAGGTTGACGCCGGCTCCCTCGTGCCGGTGGTGGCGGGCGGCTCGCTGGTCGTACTCGTCGGCGGGGCGGCCGTGTTCGCGGCCAAGCGCCGCCGCCGTACGGAGTAGCCGCGGTGGCGCGTACCACCCCCATGGAGACCACGCCCGTGTCCGGACATGAGCCTGACACGGGCGGCCGTCGCCTGCCCAGAACGCTTCATCCGGTCGCCTGGTGGATCTGGGCCCTCGCTCTGGCCACCGCCGTCAGCCGTACCAACAACCCTCTGCTGCTGTTCCTTGTGCTCGCGGTTCTCGGCTACGTCGTCACCGCACGCCACACCGAGGCGCCCTGGGCGCGGGGCTTCAAGTACTACCTCTACCTCGCCCTCACCGTCGTCGCGATCCGCGTCCTGTTCCGGGCCGTGTTCGCCACCGGGATCACCCCGCACGACCACTTCCTCTTCTCCCTCCCTCACATCCCGACCCCGGACTGGTACGCGGGCATCCAACTCGGCGGGCCCGTCTCGCTGGAGGCGCTGCTCTCCGCAGCCACCGACGGCCTGCGGCTGGCCTGCATGCTCTGCTGCATCGGCGCCGCCAACACTCTTGCCAACCCCAAGCGCGCCCTGAGAATCCTGCCCGGCGCACTGCACGAACTCGGCGTCGCCGTCACTGTCGCGATCAGCGTCGCCCCCCAACTCGTACAGAGCGTGCAACGAGTGGCCCGCGCCCGCAGGCTCCGGGCAGGCCGCAACAAGGGGCTCAAGGCGCTTCGCGGCATCGTCGTCCCCGTCCTTGAGGACGCCCTCGAACGCTCCCTGCGCCTCGCCGCCGGAATGGACTCCCGGGGGTACGGCCGCGCCGGCACCGCCACCCGCCGCTCCCGACGGGCCACCGGGGCGCTCATGCTCCTCGGTATGTGCGGACTGTGCGCCGGGGCCTACGGACTCCTGGACGCGACCACGCCCGCGTTCCTCGGGCTCCCGGCCATGGCCGCGGGAGCCGTGCTGTGCGTGGCGGGCCTGCGTCTGGGGGGACGCAGGGTCTCGCGTACCACCTACCGGCCCGACCCGTGGCTGCTGCCCGAATGGGCCGTCGCCGGAGCCGGTGTGCTCTCCGCCGTCCTGCTCTTCAGCAACGTGGGCTACAACGCGGCCGAGCTCAATCCCTCCATCTACCCGCTCAGCTGGCCGACGCTGCCGCTGGTGCCGACCTTCGCGATCCTGCTCGCCGGGACCGCCGGGTTCCTCGCACCGCCGCCGACCCCGCCCCACCCGGTCGTCCCCCGACAGCGCACCGAGAAAGCCGAAGCCACGTGATCACCTTCGATCAGGTCACCGTCCAGTACGACGACACTGCCGAACCCGCCCTGCGCGAGGTCGACCTTGTCATCGAAGAGGGCGAGCTCTGCCTCGTCGTCGGTCACACCGGCGTCGGCAAGTCCACCCTCCTGGGCGCCGTCAACGGGCTCGTCCCCCACTTCACCGGCGGCACCCTCTACGGCCGCGTCACGGTCGACGGACGCGACACCGCGACCCACCCGCCCCGGGAACTCGCCGACGTGGTCGGCGTGGTGGGACAGGATCCGCTCGACGGGTTCGTTACCGATACCGTCGAGGAAGAACTCGCCTACGCCATGGAGCAGCTGGCCATCGCGCCAACGGTCATGCGCAAGAGGGTCGAGGAGACGCTCGACCTGCTGGGCCTCGCCGACCTGCGCCACCGCGCGCTGCACGAACTGTCCGGCGGCCAGCAGCAGCGCGTGGCCATCGGATCGGTCCTCACCGCCCATCCTCGCGTCCTCGTCCTCGACGAGCCGACCTCCGCCCTCGACCCGACCGCAGCCGAGGAAGTACTCGCCGCCGTCACCCGCCTTGTCCACGACCTCGGGGTCACCGTCCTCATGGCCGAACACCGCCTCGAACGAGTCGTCCAGTACGCCGACCGCATGGTGTACCTGCCCGGTGACGGGCGCGTTGTCCAAGGGACTCCCGCAGAGATCCTCCGTACGTCCTCCATCGCTCCGCCGATCGTGGAACTCGCCCGCGCCGCCGCTTGGCACCCGCTGCCCCTGTCCATCCGCGACGCCCGCCGCGCCGCCGCCCCGCTCAGGGCCGAGCTGGCCAATGCCGCGCCGGCTCCGGTACGTCCTGCTCCGGCGGCCGGACCGCCCGCGTTGCTGACCGCGCGCGGTATCACCGTCAGCTATCACGGCGTCGCCGCCGTCCGCGAGGTCGACCTCGACCTGCGCAGCGGTGAGATCACGGCTCTGATGGGGCGCAACGGCTCGGGGAAGTCGTCCCTGCTGTGGGCGTTGCAGGGTTCCGGCCCGCGCAGGGCCGGCACGGTCCGCGTCACCGGAGACGGCGCAGCGCGCGATCCACACGCTCTGCCCGCGGCCCACGCGCGCCGCCTGGTCGGTCTCGTCCCGCAGACACCCGCCGACCTCCTCTACCTCGAAAGCGTCAAGCAGGAACTCGACCAGGCCGACAGCGAGTCCGCCCACGGGACCGAGTCCTCCGGGGCGCGAAGCATCCTCGACCGCTTGGCCCCGGGCATCCCCGACAGCACTCATCCCCGGGACTTGTCGGAAGGACAGAAGCTGGCTCTCGTCCTGGCGATCCAACTGGCCGCCGCACCAAGGATCGTGCTGCTCGACGAACCGACCCGCGGGCTCGACTACCGTGCCAAGGCGGAGCTGACACGGATCGTCGCCGCGCTCGCCGGTGAGGGCCGCTCGGTCGTCATCTCCACGCACGACGTCGAGTTCGTGGCCCGGACGGCGGACCGGGTCGTTGTCATGGCCGAGGGCGACATCGTCGCGGACGGGCCCACGTCCGAAGTCATCGTCGCCTCACCCGTGTTCGCCCCGCAGACCGCAAAGATCCTGGCACCGCTGCCGTTCCTCACCGTCGATCAAGTGACCTCGGCACTCGAAGTGGCCGACGCCGCATCCCGCGACGGCGAGGACCGGGCATGAGTACTACCGCCGCGACGGCCATCCGGCTCAACACCCGTGTTTCGCTGGTCATTGCTCTGGCCGCGTTCCTCGGAGTGGTCGCGTTCTTCTGGCCCTTCGTCGTCGCGCCCGGAAAATTCGGCTCGAACTACGCACCGCCCCTGATCTTCGGCATCCTGCTCGTCCTCGTACTGTGCGTGGTGCTCTCCGAGATAGCCGAGGGCGGCATCAACTCCAAAGCCCTGGCCATGCTCGGCGTCCTGTCCGCCGTCAACGCGGCACTGCGCCCCCTGGGCGCCGGAACAGCCGGCATCGAAACGGTCTTCTTCGTCCTGGTCCTGGCCGGACGCGTCTACGGGCCGGGCTTCGGCTTCACCCTCGGCTGCACCTCGCTGTTCACGTCCGCCCTGATCACGGGCGGCGTCGGGCCGTGGATGCCCTACCAGATGTTCGGCTGCGCCTTCGTGGGCATGCTCGCCGGATTCCTGCCCCGCGCCACCGGCCGCCGCGAGGTCCTGATGCTCGCCACGTACGGATCGGTCTCCGGTTACCTCTTCGGCTTTCTGCTGAACCTCTCCTTCTGGCCGTTCTCCCTCGACCCGAACAGTTCCATCGCCTACCTTCCCGGTCTGCCGTTCACCGAGCAGTGGCACCGCTACCTCGCCTTCGACCTCGCCACCTCCCTCGGCTGGGACACCGGACGGGCCGTCACCAACTTCGTCTGCATCACGCTGGCCGGCCCAGCGGTGCTCACCACCTTCCGCCGCGCCGCCCGCCGCGCACGCTTCCAGGCCCCGGTCCGCTTCACGCCCACCGGACCGACAGACCCCGACGGCCGTCCGTGAGCCTCGTGTCGCTGACCCCGCCTCAATCGTCCGAGCCGTCAGGGCGCAACCGCAGCAGGTCCGTATCCATGATCCAGCCGTGCTCGGCCCGTGCTTCGGCGCGCGTCAGGTGGTCGGGGTCACCGGCTCCGATGCCGATGACCAGAAGTTGCCGGGTGGCGGTACTCATACAGTGATGCTCCTTCTCACGCGCGGCTCACGGCGGACTCCGGCAGCTCTTCGTCCTGCCCCGGCCGCAGCACTTGGGCTGAAGCGGGCAGCGCTTCGATCACCTCGTCCAGGTCGAGGCGTCTCTCCACCGCGTGCAATTGCGGCAGCCCGGCCCGAGTGCCGACCCGGGGCGGGGCGAGCAGGCTGCAGCAGTCCTCGTCGGGGAGTACGGAGATGTCGGCGGTCCCGATGGACCGGGCCTCGTCGATGATTTCCTGTTTCTCCCGGCCGATCAGCGGGCGCAGTACGGGTAGCGAGGTGGCTTCGTCCACTGCGACCAGGTTGGCAAGCGTCTGGCTCGCCACCTGCCCCAGGCTGTCGCCCGTCACCAGCGCCTGGGCCCCGGCGGCATGTGCGAGTGCGGAGCGGCGCCCAGAGCCTCGACCGCCGCGGCCGTGATGCTCTCCATCGTGCTGGGCACCCGGACGGCCGGCTCGACGGAGTTGAAGCCGATGACACGCCGGGTACTTGTAGCCGGAGTAGTAGCCGTGCACGGCCTTGCCGCGCAGGATCAGGCGGATCATGTCGGCCGTGTTGGTGAGCATGGCGTGCGTGGAGAAGTGCAGCGGCAGGTAGAAGCCCGCGTACGGCGCCCAGGTCGTTGGAGAGCGGGACCTTCTCCGGCAGCCAGAAGCTGGCGGTGACCCGGTTCCACACCTCCAGGTCCGTACCCCGTGGCCCGGAACCAACCGGACTCCGACGGTAGCGCGGCGGAAACCGGCTGCTCGGCAAGGCTGTTCGCCCGTTCCCCGTTGCTACACGGGGCGTGGGGGGTGGACTTACTAGGACGTCCAACTATATCTTCGGGGGACAAGGTCCGCGGTGCAGGGAAGCCGGTGTGAATCCGGCACGGTCCCGCCACTGTGACCGGGGAGTGTGCTGCCTTTTACACGCCACTGGCGAGGTCTGCCGGGAAGGCGGGCGGTACACGGAGATCCGGGAGTCAGGATACCGGCCGCGGAATGTTCCGTGTTTTCCACGAGGATGGAGCAGACACGCATGGCACCGGTCCGTACACATACCCACGACCCTGGTGATCCGGCGGAGCGCACGCGACTCATCGTGCGCTCGTAGACCTGCGAGGCCCCGGCCCCGCTGTTCGCTGTCCCACGGCTCTCCCGGCAGTGCGCCCACCCGCGCGCCCGCCGAAGGTCGGCCGTGCCATCCCCGGATCTCACCTGACGAGAGCAGGCAGCCATGGTCCGTGAACTCACACACTTCATCGGCGGCAAGCACACCGCCGGCACGTCCGGCCTCTTCGGCGACGTCTACGACCCCAACACCGGTGCCGTGCAAGCCCGCGTGGCGCTCGCCGGCCGCGCCGACACCGCGTCGGCGATCGCCGACGCGGTCACCGCCCAGCAGGAGTGGGGACAGTGGAACCCGCAGCGGCGCGCCCGCGTCCTGCTGCGCTTCCTTCAACTCGTCGAGGCGGAACGTGAATCCCTGGCACGGATGCTGTCCCGCGAGCACGGCAAGACTGTTGCCGACGCACACGGCGACATCCAACGCGGCCTGGAGGTGGTCGAGTTCGCCGCCGGAATTCCCCATCTGCTCAAGGGCGAGTTCACGGACAACGCGGGCACCGGCATCGACGTGCACTCGTTGCGCTCCCCGATCGGAGTGGTCGCCGGAATCACGCCGTTCAACTTCCCCGCGATGATTCCGCTGTGGAAAGCGGCACCCGCTCTCGCCTGCGGGAACGCGTTCATCCTCAAGCCGTCGGAGCGCGACCCGTCCGTGCCGCTACGGCTGGCCGAACTGTTCCTGGAGGCAGGTCTGCCGCCTGGCGTACTGAACGTGGTGAACGGCGGCAAGGAGGCGGTCGACACCCTCCTGGAGGACCCCCGGGTGGGTGCGCTCGGCTTCGTCGGCTCCACCCCCATCGCCGCGCACATCTATGCCACCGCCGCCGCTCACGGCAAGCGTGCGCAGTGCTTCGGCGGCGCCAAGAACCACATGATCGTGATGCCGGACGCCGACCTGGACCAGGCCGTCGACGCGCTCATCGGCGCCGGATACGGATCCGCGGGGGAGCGCTGCATGGCGATCTCTGTGGCCGTGCCCGTCGGAGAGGAGACCGCCGGCCGTCTCGTCGCTGCGCTCAAGGAGCGCATCGCCACGCTCCGGATCGGCCGCTCCGACGACGTGGAGGCCGACTTCGGGCCCCTGGTGAGTCACGATGCCGTCGAACGGGTCCGCCGGTATGTGGACATCGGCGTCACCGAGGGCGCCGAACTGGTCGTCGACGGAAGGGACTTCTCCCTGCCGGGCCATGAGGACGGCTTCTTCGCGGGGGCATCTCTCTTCGACCGCGTCACCTCGCGGATGCGGATCTACCGGGAGAAGATCTTCGGGCCCGTCCTGTGCGTGGCGCGCGCCGCTGACTACGAGGAGGCCCTGCGCCTGCCCAGCGAGCACCCCTACGGAAACGGCGTCGCGATCTTCACCAGGGACGGAGACACCGCCCGCGACTTCACCCGCCGGGTGAACACCGGCATGGTCGGCGTCAACGTCCCGATCCCGGTTCCCGTCGCCTACCACACCTTCGGCGGCTGGAAGCAGTCCGGCTTCGGGGACCTGAACCAGCACGGCCCGGACGCCATCCGCTTCTACACCCGCACCAAGACCGTCACCTCGCGCTGGCCCTCAGGAGCCAGGGAAGGCGCGAGCTTCACCCTTCCCACCATGGGGTGAGCGCCATGACCACCACATCACTCACCGAAGACCAACAAGCCCTGGTCGAGACCACCCTCGACTTCGCGCAGGACCACCTGGCCCCCCATGCCGTCCGATGGGACCGGGACAAGCACTTCCCGCTCGACGTGCTGCGCAAGGCCGCAGGGCTCGGACTCGGCGGCGTCTACGTACGGGAGGACGCGGGAGGCAGCGGCCTGACCCGCGCCGACGGAGTCCTCGTCTTCGAGGCCCTCGCCTCCGGCTGCCCCTCCATCGCCGGCTACCTCTCCATCCACAACATGGTCGCCTGGGTGATCGACACCTACGGCGACGACGAGCAGCGCGCACGATGGCTGCCCCGCCTGTGTGCCATGGACGACCTCGGCAGCTACTGCCTCACCGAACCCGGCGCAGGATCGGACGCCGGGGCGCTCAGTACCCGCGCGGTGCGGGACGGCAACGACTACGTCCTGACCGGCGTGAAGCAGTTCATCTCCGGGGCGGGCGCCTCCCAGCTGTACATCGTCATGGCGCGCACCGGGGGAGCGGGCCCCGACGGCATCTCCGCGTTCCTCGTGGACCGGGACGACCCCGGCCTCTCGTTCGGGCCCAACGAGACGAAGATGGGCTGGAACGCCCAGCCCACCCGCCAGGTGATCCTGGACGGTGTCCGGTTGCCCGCGGACCGGCTGCTCGGCCGGACGGGCGACGGGTTCCGGATCGCCATGAGCGGCCTGAACGGCGGCCGCCTCGGGATCGCCGCCTGCTCCCTGGGCGGCGCCCGCAGCGCCCTCAGCAAGAGCCTTTCGTATCTCGCCGGCCGAGAGGCGTTCGGCGCCCGGCTGCTCGACGCGCAGGCCCTGCAGTTCCGCCTCGCCGACATGGCGACCGAACTCGCCGCTGCCCGCGCCCTGGTCCACCAGGCAGCCGAGGCCCTGGACCGCGGAGACCCGCAGTCCCCGCAGCTGTGCGCGATGGCCAAACGCTTCGCCACCGACACCGGCTACGCCGTCGCCGATCGCGCCCTCCAACTCCACGGAGGATACGGATACGTGAACGAGTACGGCATCGAGAAGATCGTCCGCGACCTCCGGGTCCACCAGATCCTGGAAGGAACCAACGAGATCATGCGCGTCATCGTGGCCCGTGGACTGACGGAGGCGTTCCGGTGACCGCCGCCGAGGAACACGTCCTGCTCAGCACCGAGGGCCGCGCGGCCCACCTCACCCTCAACCGGCCGCAGGCACTCAACTCCCTGACTCATGCCATGGTGCGACGCATCGACGAGGCACTGACCGCCTGGGAGCACGACCCGGCCGTGGCGACCGTGATCATCACGGGCGCGGGCGAGCGGGGCCTGTGCGCCGGCGGCGACATCCGCTCCATCTACGAGGACGTCCGCGCCGGGAACACCGCCTCGGCCGGCTTCTGGCGGGACGAATACCGGCTCAACGCCCGCATCGCCCGCTACCCCAAGCCGTACGTCGCCGTGATGGACGGAATCGTGATGGGCGGCGGTGTCGGAGTCTCCGCGCACGGCAGCATCCGCATCGTCACCGAGCGCTCCCGGATCGCGATGCCGGAGACCGGCATCGGCTTCGTACCCGACGTCGGCGGCACCTATCTGCTCGCCCTCGCCCCCGGTGAGCTAGGCACCCACCTGGCACTGACCGGCGCGCAGATCGGCGCGGGCGACGCGCTCCTGTGCGGGCTCGCCGACCACTTCGTACCCTCTGGCCACCTGCCCCAGCTACTGGGCGAACTCCCGACGCGGCCGGTCTGGGACGCGCTCCAGCTGTACGTGCGCCAACCGCCGCCCGGCGAACTGGCCGGCCATCGATCCTGGATCGATGCCTGCTACAGCGCCGACACGGTGGAGGAGATCATCGGCCGGCTGCGCGGCCATGGGCCGAGCGCCGCCGAAGAAGCGGCAGATACCCTCGCGGCCAAGTCGCCCACTGCCCTGAAAGTCACGCTCGCCGCGCTGCGCCGTGCCAGGCGTCTCGGTCCGCTGGAGCACGTTCTGGAACAGGAGTACCGGATCTCCTGCGCCGCGCTCGCCTCGCACGACCTTGCCGAGGGGATCCGGGCACAGGTCATCGACAAGGACCGCAGCCCCCACTGGGCACCGGCCACCCTGGCCCAGGTCACCGACACCGACGTGGCGCGCTACTTCGCCCCGCCGGCCGAAGGCGAACTCCATCTGGCCACAACCACACAGGAGGTGCCGTGGTGAGCAGCAGGCGCACGATCGGATTCATCGGCCTCGGACACATGGGCGGCCCGATGGCCGCCAACCTCGTCAAGGCGGGCCACCGAGTCCTCGGCTACGACCTGATGCCCGAGCTCCTCACCACGGCAGTTGGGACCGGCGCGGAAGCCGCCGGATCATCGGCTGATGCCGCAGCGGCGGCAGACGTGGTGATCACCATGCTGCCGGCGGGTCGGCATGTTCTCGGCCTCTACCGGGAGGAGGGGCTGTTGTCCGCCGCCCGGCCGGGCACCCTGTTCATCGACTGCTCCACCATCGACGTGGCCGACGCGCGCAGCGCCCATGACGCTGCGGTCACCGCCGGGATGCGTGCCCTGGACGCCCCGGTCTCCGGAGGAGTCGTCGGCGCCGAGGCCGGCACCCTCACCTTCATGGCAGGTGGCGGCGACGCCGAATTCACCGAAGCCGGACCGCTCCTGGCGGTCATGGGCAAGAAGGCTGTGCACTGCGGCGGACCCGGCGCCGGGCAGGCCGCCAAGATCTGCAACAACATGATCCTGGGCGTTTCGATGATCGCGGTGAGCGAGGCGTTCGTCCTCGGGGAGAGCCTGGGCCTGTCCCACCAGGCCCTGTTCGACGTGGCCTCCACCGCGTCCGGCCAGTGCTGGTCCCTGACCGTCAACTGCCCCGTACCGGGCCCCGTCCCCGGCAGCCCCGCCAACCGCGACTACCGCCCCGGCTTCGCCGCACCGCTGATGGCCAAGGACCTGGGACTGGCAGCCGCAGCCGCCAAAGCAGGTGGTGTGCACACCGAACTCGGTCTGCGGGCAGCAGAACTGTACGCGGCCTACGCCGAAGGAAGCGGTGCCGACCAAGACTTTTCCGGGATCGTCGGAACGATCAGGAATCAGTCGCACACAGCACGGGACGGAGACAGCGCATGACCACAGAGCCGTACGAGACGATCCGAGTCGAACACAAAGGGCGCACAGCCCTCATCACGCTCGACCGCCCCAAGGCCCTCAACGCACTCGATCTTCAGGTGATGAACGAGGTCGTCGCCGCGACCGCGGACCTGGACCGCGACCCAGGTATCGGCTGCATCGTCCTCACCGGATCACCGAAGGCTTTCGCCGCCGGAGCCGACATCAAGGAAATGCGGCCCCAGAGCTACATGGACATGTACCTCAGCGACTGGTTCACCGCCTGGGACCGGCTCGGAGCCCTGCGCACTCCTACGGTCGCGGCCGTCTCCGGGTACGCACTCGGCGGCGGCTGCGAGCTGGCGATGCTCTGTGACATCCTGCTGGCCGCCGACACCGCCGTGTTCGGCCAGCCCGAGATCAAGCTGGGGGTCATTCCAGGCATCGGCGGATCCCAACGGCTGACCCGGGCGGTGGGCAAGGCCAAGGCCATGGAGATGTGCCTGACCGGTCGCACCATGGACGCCACGGAGGCGGAGCGGGCCGGGCTCGTCTCGCGCGTGGTGCCCGCTGATGAACTGCTCGGTGAGGCCATGTCCGTGGCCGAGACCGTGGCGGGGATGTCCCTGCCCGTCGCGATGATGGCCAAGGAAGCAGTGTCCCGGGCCTTCGAGACGACTCTCGCCGAGGGAGTCCGCTTCGAACGCCGCCTCTTTCACGCCGTGTTCGCGACCGCGGACCAGAAGGAAGGCATGGCCGCGTTCGTCGGCAAGAGGACACCCGGCTTCACGCACTCCTGATTTCCCGTGCTCGTGAGCGGCCAGGGAGTACCTTCTTCCCGGCCGCTCACCTGCCGTTTCCCGTCTCCACCGGATAGGGGACGTACGTACGCCGGTCAGGATCCACGGCCAGCAGACCGCCCGCCGGCGGCCGGGCGCGCTGGGCACAGTCGCGGCGCTCGCAGATACGGCAGCCCAGACCGATCGGCGTAGCGGCCCGGGGATCGTCCAGCGCGATGTCCTCCGCGTAGACCAGGCGGTGCGCGTGGCGCAGTTCGCACCCCAGGGCGACGGCGAACTCGGCACGCGGCGCGTGATGGCCCGCCCCGCCCCGGGTGACGGTGCGAGCCACCCAGAAGTAGCGCTTGCCGTCCGGCATTTCGGCGACCTGGGTGAGGATGCGGCCGGGGGAGGAGAGCGCCGCGTACACGGTCCACAACGGGCACGTACCGCCGAGCCGGGAGAAGTGGAAGTCGGTCGCGGACTGCCGCTTCGAGACGTTGCCGGCGCGGTCCACACGAAGGAACGAGAACGGCACCCCGCGCCGTCCGGAGCGCTGGAGCGTACTCAGACGGTGGCACACGGTCTCGAACCCGACGCCGAAGCGCGTCTGGAGCAGCTCGATGTCGTAGCGCAGCTCCTCGGCCGCCGACTGGAACGCCGAGTACGGCATCAACAAGGCACCGGCGAAGTAGTTCGCAAGTCCGATACGGGCCAGTGCCATGGCCTGGGACGATGCCAGACCGGCTGCGTCGACCAGGGAGTCGAGCAGCGGAACATGCTCCAACAGGACGATTTGAGTGGCCAGTTGAAAAGCTCGTTGGCCTTCTGACAGCCATGGCGACAGGAACACCAACCGGCTCACCGGATCGAAGCGGCGGGCATCCACCGAACGCTCAGGCGCAGCCTGCACCACTGTGATGTGGTGATGGCCGGCGAGCCGGCGCCGCAGGATCTCCGCCGCCGGCCAGCTCGACCTGGTTCATACCGCGCTCGGACCGAAGCCTCCGCAGCTTGGCGTGCGCGTAGATCTTCCGTACAGGAGGCCGTGCCATGGTGCCGTACCTCCTTCCATCCGGTTGGTGCCCGACCGGGCCCACCCTTGTGAAGTCATCATCCGCATCTTTTGCAGAACTCGCAGTTTCACAGTCCTCAGCGGGACGGATTTCGCAGACTGGAGCTGTCGCCCCGGGCCCTGGATGTGGGAATGATCGGAGCGGAAGACGCGAGACCCCCCGGCAGGGAGGTCCTCGCTCACCCGCACACCGTGAGGAGTCCCGTGATCGACCACCAGGTACGTGTTCACCCCAGCGCGGACAGGCTGCCCCGCGAGGAGCAGCTCGCCTGGAAGCTGTCTGCCGTCGCCACTGGCACCCAGGATGCCGAGGAACTGGATCCGGCAGCTGCCGCCATGGCGGCCAACCGGGTGATCGACAACGCCTCGGTCGCGGTCGCCTCCCTGCTCCGCCGCCCGGTCGCCGTGGCCCGTACCCAGGCCGTCGCTCATCCGGCCCGACCTGGCGCCTCGGTCTTCGGCGCGGATCCGGGGGTTCGCGTGTCGCCCGAGTGGGCAGCCTGGGCCAACGGCACGGCGGTGCGTGAGCTGGATTTCCACGACACCTACCTCGCGGCCGACTACTCGCACCCCGGCGACAACATCCCGCCGCTGCTCGCCGTCGCCCAGCACACCGGACGCTCCGGTGCCGATCTGCTGCGCGGCATCATCGCCGCGTACGAGATCCACGTCGCGCTCGTGAAGGGCATCTGCCTGCACGCCCATCGCATCGACCATGTGGCGCACCTGAGCGCTGCCACCGCCTGTGGACTCGGGGCGATGCTGCGACTGCCGACGGAGACCGTGTGCCAGGCCGTTGGGCAGGCGGTGCACACCACGACGGCGACCCGGCAGTCCCGCAAGGGTGAGATCTCCAGCTGGAAGGCGTTCGCCCCTGCCTTCGCCGGCAAGGCGGCGATCGAAGCCGTGGACCGGGCGATGCGCGGAGAAGGCGCGCCGTCGCCCATCTACGAGGGGGAGGACGGCTTCCTCGCCCGGATGCTCGACGGCCCCCAGGCGTCGTACACGATCTCGCTGCCCAAGCCCGGCGAGACGCGCCGGGCAATCCTCGACACCTACACCAAGGAGCACTCCGCCGAGTACCAGGCGCAGGCCGTCATCGACCTCGCGCGAAGGCTGCGCGAGAAGGCCGGCCCGCTCGACCAGGTGCGGTCCATCGTGCTGCATACCAGCCACCACACCCACCACGTCATCGGCTCCGGCGCGAACGACCCGCAGAAGTACGACCCCACCGCCAGCCGCGAGACCCTGGACCACTCCGTGCCCTACATCTTCGCCGTCGCCCTGGAGGACGGCAGCTGGCACCACGAACGCTCCTACGCCCCCGACCGCGCCCGGCGTCCGCAGACCGTGGAGCTGTGGAAGAGGATCTCCACGGTCGAGGACCCGGAGTGGACCCGTCGCCACCACGACGCCGACCCGCAACGCCGCGCCCTCGGCGGCCGGGCCGTGATCACGCTCGCCGACGGCACGGTCGTCGAGGACGAACTCGCCGTGGCCGACGCCCACCCGGCGGGCGCCCGGCCCTTCGACCGCGACGGCTACACAGCCAAGTTCCGCACCCTCACCGAAGGCACCGTCGCGCCGGCCGCCCAGCACGCGTTCCTGGACACGGCGGCTCGCCTGGCCGAACTCGACACAGACGGCCTCGCGGACCTCTTCCCCGCCGTCGACACCAGTGCCACCCGCGCGTACGACGCGCAGCTGCCGAAGGGTCTGTTCTGATGCTGCACACCCGCACCACCCCCACCGAACGCCGCCGGAACCTGCGCGAACAGCTTGCCTCCGGGCAACTGCTGCGGATGCCGGGGGCGGTCAATCCCTACTCGGCGAAGCTGATCGAGGAACACGGCTTCGAAGCGGCCTACCTCTCCGGCGCCGTGCTCGCCGCCGAGCTGTGCCTCCCCGACATCGGGCTGACCACGTCCACCGAGATCGCCGCCCGCGCCCAGCAGGTCACCCGTGTCACCGACCTGCCGGTCCTCGTCGACGCGGACACCGGCTTCGGCGCTCCGGTCAACGCTGCCCGCACAGTGCAGCTCTTCGAGGACGCGGGCCTTGCCGGGATGCACCTGGAGGACCAGACCAGCGTCAAGCGCTGCGGGCACCTCGACGGCAAGACGCTCGTCACGCGCGACGACATGGTGCAGCGGGTCCGTGCCGCCGCCGACGCCCGGCGCGACGACGGCTTTCTCCTGATGGCCCGGACCGACGCCCGCGCCGTCGAGGGCCTGGACGCGGCGATCGACCGGGCCAAGGCATACGTGGACGCCGGCGCCGACGCCGTCTTCCCCGAGGCCCTGGCCGACGAGGCCGAGTTCGCAGCCTTCCGCGCGGCCATCGACGTGCCGCTGCTCGCCAACATGACCGAATTCGGCAAGGGCCCGCTGCTGACCACCACAGCCCTGGCGAACCTCGGCTACAACATCGCCCTCTACCCGGTCACCCTGTTCCGCCTCGCCAACGGCGCCATCGAGGACGGGCTGCGGACGCTGGCCGCCGAAGGAACCCAGGAATCCCTGCTGCCCCGCATGCAGACCCGCACCCGGCTCTACGACGTGCTCGGCTACGAGGACTACACCACGTTCGACTCGGCCGTCTTCGACTTCACCCTCCCTCCCGGCGCCTGAACCGCCCCCGCCCGCCCGAACTTCATCGCTGGAGGACCCATGACTACCGCCTGACTACCGCCCCGCCCGCCACACCGGACATCCACCGCGGCCTCGCCGGCGTCGTCGTCGGCACCACGGAGATCTCCACCGTCATCCAGGAGACCAACTCCCTTGCCTACCGCGGGTACCCGGTCCAGGACCTCGCCGCACGCCGTTCCTTCGAGGAGGTCGCCTACCTGCTCTGGTACGGAGAACTCCCCGATGCCGCACAGCTCGCCGGATTCCGGTCCCGCGAACGTGCCCTTCGGCCTTTGGACCGCACCACTGCGGAACTTCTGGCCCGCCTGCCCGAGACCTGCCACCCCATGGACGTACTGCGGACCGCTGTCAGTTTCTTCGGGGCCGAGGACCCCACCGAGGACGACGACAGCCCGGCGGTCAACCGGACCAAATCCCTGGCCCTCCTGGCGAAACTGCCGACCGTGGTCGCCGCCGACCACCGCAGGCGACGCGGACTCACGCCGATTCGGCCCGGCCCCTCCCTCGGCTACGCCGAAGAATTCTTCCGCATGTGCTTCGGCCGGATCCCCGAGCCCGAAGTGGTCCGCTGCTTCGAGATCTCCCTCATCCTGTACGCCGAACACAGCTTCAACGCCTCGACGTTCACCGCCCGCGCCGTCACCTCCACGCTCTCCGACCTCTACAGCGCTGTCACCGCTGCCGTCGGGGCCGTCAGGGGCCCGCTGCATGGAGGCGCCAACGAGGCCGTGATGCACATGCTCAACGAGATCGGTGACCCGCGACGGGCCGAGGAATGGCTCGATGAAGCCCTGGTCTCGAACGAAAGATCACGGGATTCGGCCACCGCGTCTACAAGCACGGCGACTCACGCGTGCCGATCATGCAGGAGGCCACCGACCGCCTCGTGGCACGCGCCGCGGACCCCGAAGCCACCCGGCTGGCCACGTTGCACGCCGCCCTGCGCCACGCCATGATCACCCGCAAGGGCATCCACCCCAACCTGGACTACCCGGCCGGCCTCGCGTACCACCTCATGGGCTTCGACATCCCGGCCTTCACCCCGATCTTCGTGATGAGCCGGATCACGGGCTGGACCGCCCACATCACCGAACAACTGGCGCACAACGCCCTGATCCGCCCGCTGGGTGCCTACACCGGACCTGACCAGCGAACCGTGCCGGCCCTTGCCTGAAGACGGGCCTTTCCCATGTCCACGAAGCAGGTTGCAACACGTGATGGGGGCGTCGGCGCCTGTTTCCCGCTCCGCATTCCGCTCGTGAACCGCCGAGGGGCAAGGTTACGGCGCCGGGGGCGAGGCGCACGCGAATTTTCGGGGCAGCGGTCCCCGGGGGAGAGGGGCCCCCGCCAACGTTTCCGGGCGGCGGTCCGCGGTCTTTCGGTCTTTTGCCGAAGTCTGACGGCAACGCCCCTGGCCGGGCCGGTGTCCAGCGTGTTCCATGGTCATCGGGGGGCGCCCGGACCTGTGGCGGCCCGCGCGAGGAAGCGAGGTTGCCTTGGCCACGACCGTACGACGTGCCGTACTGAATCTGCCCGCCGCAGCACTGGGCCCGGAGAACCCGCTGCCCGCCCTGCGGCCGCTCGACGAGATGCATGTCGTCGACGACCGCGACCGGGCCGGACTGCCACGTGACATGGCACGCCAGATCGGCTACGAACCACTCGGTACCGTGCTGCCGGTACGCATCCTCGACGGGTACGGGCGTGAACGCACCCCCACCGCACTGGACGCGATCATCATCGAGAACGACCGGCTGCGGGCCACCGTCCTGCCCGGCCTCGGTGGCCGTATCCACTCCCTCCACCACAAGCCGACCGGCCGCGAACTCCTCTACACCAACCCTGTCCTGCAACCTGCCGACTTCGCGCTCAACGGCGCCTGGTTCTCCGGCGGCATCGAGTGGAACATCGGCGCCACGGGCCACACCACGCTCTCCTGCGCCCCGGTGCACGCGGCTCGGGTGCCCGCGCCCGACGGCGGCGAAATGGTCCGCCTCTGGGAGTGGGAGCGGCTGCGCGACCTGCCGTTCCAGGTGGACCTCTGGCTGCCCGAGGACTCCGACTTCCTGCACGTCGGCGTGCGGATACGCAATCCGCACGAGCACACCGCACCCGTCTACTGGTGGTCCAACATCGCCGTGCCCGAGGGCGAACGCACCCGCGTGCTGGCCCCGGCCGACGAGGCGTGGCACTTCGGTTACACGCGCACTCTGACCCGGGTTCCGGTCCCCGAGTCCGGGTCCGTCGACCGTACGTACCCCCTGCGCGCTGACTTCCCTGCCGACTACTTCTACGAGGTCCCCGACGGCGCCCGCCGCTGGATCGCCTCCCTCGACCAGGACGGGCACGGGCTCGTCCAGACGTCGACCGATCTGCTGCGGGGCCGGAAACTGTTCCTGTGGGGCAGCGGGCCGGGCGGGCGGCGCTGGCAGGAGTGGCTCACCGAGCCCGGCACGGTCGGCTACGCCGAGATCCAGGCCGGACTCGCCCGCACCCAGCTGGAACACATCCCCCTCGAACCGGGCGCCGAGTTCAGCTGGCTGGAGTCGTACGGGCTGCTGTCGGCGGACCCCGGGGCCGTGCACGGCGACGACTGGGCGGCGGCCCGCGCCGAGACCGAGCGGCGGCTCGCCGAGGTACTGCCGCGCGCCGATGTCGACGCCGCGTACGCCGCCTGGCGCCGCTGCGCCGACACCGAGCCGGGCGAGTCGCTCGCCACCGGATCCGGCTGGGGCGCCCTGGAGGTCCGGCGCGGAAAGTACCGGCTCCCCGGTACCCCGTTCGCCGAGTCGACCCTCGGTGAACAACAGGAACCCTGGCTGGAGTTGCTGGACCAGGGTGCCTTCCCCGAGCCGCGCGGGGCGGTTCTGCCCGGCCCCTCCCTGGTCTCGCCGCACTGGCGCGACATGCTGGAGACGGCCTCCGCCGAACCCCTCACCGAATACCACCTCGGCGTCGCCCAGTGGCACGCCGGTGACCGTGCCCAGGCGGTCCGCAGCTGGGAGCGAGGACTGGCGCTCGCTTCGTCCCGGTGGCCGCTGCTGCGCTGCCTCGCCGTCGCCGCCGAGGAGGGCGGACAGGGGGACCGGGCCGCCGACTTCTACACCGAGGCGTTCGACGACCTGGGTGCGCAACGCTCCGACGGCGACGGCGACGGTGGTGGCGGCGACGCCTGGGCGTCCGCCGTGACGGCGCTCGGCCGCGAGGCGATGGAGGCAACGCTGGCGGCAGGCCGCCCCGCGGCGGCCCGGACGGTATGGGCGGGGCTGCGCCCGGAGGTTCAACAGCGGGGTCGCTTCCGCCTGTTGGAGGCCAGGCTGCTGATCGCCGAGGGCGACCGGGCCGCCGCCAGGGCGATCTTCGACGAGGGCTTCGAGGTCGCCGATCTGCGCGAGGGGGCGGAGATCCTGGACGAGGTGTGGGCCCAGCTTACCGACGAGCCCGTGCCGGACACGTACAACTACCGGATGCGACCCGGGGATTGATACCGGCGGCCGTCCGGCCCGTGCCCGTCTCCACCGGTACGGGCCGGACGGCCGTGAGTCGAACCGCCGTGGGAAGCCGCGGCTCAGCCGGCCGGGTTCCGGTCGACGTACTCGAAGACCGAGCCGTCCGGGTGCAGGGCGATCAGGCTGCGGCCCCCCGGCATCTGCACCGGGCCCGCGAGGATCCGGGCGCCGACGCGGGTGAGGGATTCATGGGCTTCGCCGGCATCCTTGACCGCGATCGTCGCCGTCACCTTGCGCAGGATCTCCAGCTCCGGCTCCGGGCCGCTCATCAGCAGAAAGCAGCCGACCGCGGCGGTCGATACGCCGCCGCGCTCATAGCGCTGGGCGGAACTGGCCGTGAGGCCCTCGTAGAAGGCCACCGCGGCCTCCAGATCATCGACGCAGATACGCAGCGTGGTTCCCAGAATGTCCATGCGGGCCAGGGTAGTTGGACGTGATCAGGCCCGGCAGAGCACCTCGCCGTGCGGGACCGTGAACCAGGCGTCGTCCCGGCCGCCCCACTCGCGCCAGGCCGCGGCGATCGCGGCCAGCTCCTCCGGTTCCGCGTGACCGCCGTCCACGGCCAGCTCCGCGTAGACCGAGCCGACCGTACGGTCCGCCCACAGGCCGCTCCACCAGGCGCGGCTCTCCGGGGTGGCGAAGCACCAGTTGGCGGCGGTCGGGATGATGTCGGTGAAGCCGGCCCGCCGCGCCCAGGACAGCAGCCGCCGGCCCGCGTCCGGCTCACCGCCGTTGGCGCGGGCGACCCGGCCGTACAGCTCCTGCCAGGCGGTCATGCCGGCTGTCTCCGGGTACCAGGCCATCGCCGCGTAGTCGCTGTCGCGGGCCGCGACGATGCCGCCGGGGCGGCAGACGCGCCGCATCTCGCGCAGCGCCTGCACGGGGTCGCCCACATGCTGGAGCACCTGATGGGCATGGACGACATCGAAGGAGTCGTCGGGGAAGTCCAGCGCATGCACGTCGGCGGTGGCGAACTCGACGCTGTCCAGGCCGCGTTCGGCCGCGACCTCGGCCGCTTGGGCCAGGATCTCCGGGGTGGTGTCGACGGCGGTCACCCGGCCGGGGGCGACCAGCGCGGCCAGATCCGCGGTGATGGTGCCGGGCCCGCAGCCGACATCCAGCACCGTCATGCCGGGGCGGAGCTCGTCGATCAGATACGCGGCGGAATTGGCCGCGGTGCGCCAGCGGTGCGAGCGCAGCACCGACTCGTGGTGGCCGTGGGTGTACACGGCGGTCTCCTTCGGCATGGCGGTGGATCCCTTCTCTGGGCGCGGAGCCCGCGTGCGAGCCGCGCGAGGAGCTGATCGGTAGCAACACCGTACGCAGCGATGCCGAATACTGAGATACGTGTCTTGCTATGTGGAATGGCGATCGGGTCGAGCGGAACGTGCAGGGGGCGGCCGGTTCGCTCTCGGCCGCCCCCCTGCGCGTATCCGGCGCGGCTGATCGCCGGTTGCTTCGCTACACCGGCATCGGGCAGTACACCGTCAGCGCCTCCGGAAGCTTGTCGATCATCAACTCGTCCCGGCTGTAGGCGACTTCGCCGTCGTACGCGTACGGAGTGCCGGGTGTCAGACCGGAGATCCGCACCCTCCGGCGCCGTTCCGCCGCGTGGACCGGGGAGCGGGTGAGCGGGCCCGCGACGGCCGCCGCGAGCAGACGCAGCCCCGGCGTGCGGCCCCCGTGCACCACCCGTACGTCCAGCAGGCCGTCCGCGAGATTGTGCCGACGGCCCGGTGCCGGACCCACCCGCTGGAACAGGCCATTGCCCACGAACAGCAGCCACAGAGGGCGCCGCCGTCCCTCCAGTTCCGCCTCCAGCGGACGGTCGCCGCGCAGAACCTTCCCTGCCGCGAGTACACCCGCCGGCCAGCCGCCGACACGAGGGGCCCAGTGTTCACGGGCCCGTACCAGTTCGGGATAGACACCGAGGCTGAAGGCGTTGAGGAAGTAGCCGTGCGCGCCGCCCGCTCCCTCGGGACCGGGCCGGAAGCGACCGAGATCGACCCGTACCGCGTCACCCGCGGTCACTGCGGCGCAGGTGTCGTCCACGGTCTCGATGCCCAGGTCGTAGGCGAAGTGATTCAGCGTCCCGCCGGGAAACACCGCCAGCGGCACACCGTGCCCGGCGGCGACGGCGGCGGCCCGGTTGACGGTGCCGTCCCCGCCGCACACCCCCAGCGCCCGGCCCCGTCCGGCCGCCTTCTCCAGTTCGGCGGAGAGTGCGTCGGGGGCGCACTCCACCACCTCCGCGTGCGGCAGCGCAGCGCGGATCAGCGAGGCCGTCGCCGTCGCGGTGCCCGACTCCTCGTTGACCACGACCACCAGGTCCTGGCCGGCCGGCAGGGCGGCCGCGTGACCGGGCGGGCGGCCCGGTGCCGGGAGCTGTCCACGGGTCGGTACGACACCGCGCAGCGCCAGCGCGGCGCCCGCGCCGAGCACCGCACCGGCGAGCACATCACTCGGATAGTGGACTCCGGTGTAGACACGGGACGCGGCGACGGAGAGGGCGAGCGGCGCGAGGACCGCACCCCAGCCCTTCGATTCGAGGGCCACGCCCGTGGCGAACGCCGCGGCCGACGCGGCGTGCCCGGAGGGGAAGGACGTGGTGAACGGCTGACGCCTGAGCTGCCGCATCACCGGCACCGTGTCCAGCAGTGGCCGCGGCCGGCGTACGGAGCCCTTGCCGATGGTGTTGGTCACGGCCGACGCCACGGCCAGCGAGGCGATGCCGCGCAGGGCGGCCCGCCGGGCCCGTGCGCTGCCGCCCAGTGCCGCGAGCCCGGCCGCGGCGCCGAACCACAGGAGGCCGTGATCGGCGCTGCGGCTCAGCCGCGGCAGCACGGGCCCGGCGCCCGGCCAGTTCCGGTGCGCCAGACCCCGGAACACGGCGAGATCGCGGCGGCGCAGCCAATCGCGGAGCGGGGTGGAAGCCGGGACGGACACAGTGCGTGGTGAAGACATGGGACAGCGCATACCCCTTCCGGCCGTGCCGAATCAGGAGGCGCGCTCGCGCGCCCGGCACCGGCCGGGGAGAGCGCACCCCGTGGCATCCGTCGCCGCGAGTGAGATCCTCGACCGCCGCGGCGAGGCGCTCCCCGGCTCCTCACGGACCGGGCCCACGGACCGGGTGCACGCCCTGCGCGAGGACCAGTGGTCCGCGCCGGTGCCGTGCGTGCCGATCAGTGGTCCGCGCCGATGCCGTGGACGAGGACCAGTGGTCCGCGCCGACGCCGTGCACCGAATGGGCCGTTCGCGATCCGGTTGCCCCTACCGCCGAGGTATCGGCGGGCGCCGGCCCGCAGACCGGGTCGCTCGCGCTGCTCGGCCGGCGCCGCCGGCCCCGTCCGAGTGCCTCGGCGTCACCCGGTCGCCCGGTCGCCGCGCCGGGGTCATGACCACGCGGCTACTGTGTGTCCGTGATTCCGGTCCGACGGACCGGGGAGCGCGAGAAGGAGCCGGCGGGCCCCGCCGAGGGCCCGGCGCCGATGCGTTCTCCGGCCGGCTCGGACACCACGAGGGGCAGTCATGACCAACGCGGGCCTGGATGTGGCCGTACACGAGCGGGCCGAGCTCGGCGAGGGCCCGACCTGGGACCCGGCCACCGGCCGGCTGATCTGGGTGGACATCGTCTCCGCCCGCGTGCACACCTACGACCCGGTGACCGGCCGACGAACGGTGATGGCCACCGAACAGCACGTCGGAGCGGCCAAACCGCGCGCCGGTGGCGGACTTGTCGTCAATCTGCGCGACGGCATCGGCCTGTACGACCCCGACGGTGCCTTCAGCTGGCTGGTCCACGATCCCGAGCCCGGTCGCCGGGGCAACGACGCGGCGGTGGCGCCGGACGGTGCGTTCTGGGCGGGCACCATGCGTGACGACGGCGCGGAGACCGGCGGCAGCCTCGCCCGCGTCGCCGCCGGCGGCGAGGTCACCACGGTGCTGCCCGTCGTGGCCTGCAGCAACGGCATCGGGTGGAGCCCGGACGAGCGGCTGATGTACTTCATCGACACGCCCACGCGCCGTATCGACGTCTTCGACTTCGACGGCGAACACGCCGTGAACCGGCGCCCGTTCGCCACGGTCGAGGAGGGCGCGGGCTTCCCCGACGGGCTGGCCGTCGACGCCGAGGGCGCCGTGTGGGTCGCCCTGTGGGACGGCGCCGCGGTGCGCCGCTACACGGCAGACGGAGCCCTGGACCGCGTCGTCGGACTTCCGGTACAGCGGCCGACCGCCTGCGCCTTCGGCGGTGAGGACCTGCGCGACCTCTACATCTCCTCGGCCCGCGTGGGGCTCGACGCCCCGCACCCGCTGTCCGGTTCGCTGCTGGTGCTGCCGGGCGCGGGGCGCGGGATGCCCGGGACGGCCTTCGCGGGCTGAGCCCGTCTCTCCAGGCAGCCACGTGTCGCGGTTCCGCTGGGCGGGCGCAGTCGGTCGAACCCTCGTATAAAGGGCCGTGAGCGAGTGCGTGACGCACGGAACAGGGCGACGGGCGGCGGCGAAGGAGGCTCGATGGGGCGGAAGCGGACCGGGCGGACCGGACTGGCGGGGCGCGGGCAGAAGGGCGGGGGCGGTGCGCGTTCCGTACGGGAGGACCACGGGCCCGTCCGGTACGGGCCGCCGGCTCCCGCTCCCGGTCTGCCCGTCCTGCCCGAGCTGGCCGAGGTGCTCGCCGCCGCGGCCGGCTGCGGCGAACCCGAACCGACCGGCGGCGGCCACGCCCTGCGCGAGGCCGCGACCGGTTACTGGGCGCGGCGCGGACTGCACGGCGGCCCGGAGCACGTCGCCGCCGCCCCCGGCGCGTCGCCGTTGCTGCTGGCGCTGATCGCCGCGCACGGCGGCGACGTGCTCATGCCGCGCCCCTGCACGGCCACCTGGATTCCGCAGGCCCGGCTGCTGGGCCGGCCCGCCTACCATGTGCCGACCCCGGCGGAGTGCGGCGGCGTGCCCGATCCGTACGCCTTGCTGGAGACCGTACGCCGGGTGCGCGCCGAGGGCGGCCGGCCCCGGCTGCTGCTGATCTCCGTCGTCGACGATCCGACCGCCACCGTCGCCCCGCCGGAACTCGTGCGCGAGGCGTGCGAGGCCGCGGTCGCCGAGGGGATGCACATCGTCAGCGACGAGACCTGGCGCGACACCCTGCACCGGCCGCACGACACGGTCCTGCTCAGCCCGGCCGAGATGTGCCCCGACGACGTCACGGTCGTCAGCGACCTCGCCGGCGCGCTGACCCCGTCCGCGTGGCCGGTCGCGGTCGCCCGGTTCCCGGACACCGAGCGGGCGGCGGCGCGCCACGCCCGCACCCTCGACATCCTCACCGCGCTCGGCGCGCTCGTCGCGGGACCCGTCGCCAGAGCCGCCGCCCACGCGCTGCGCGAACCGGATTCCGTCAGGGACCGGGTCCGCCGGGCCGCCGCGCTCCAGGCGAAGGTCGCGGCGGCGGCCCACCGGGCGGTCCTCGCGTCGGGCGCGCTGGCCAGGCCCCCGCAGGCGGGACGCCATCTCTACGCCGACCTCGGGCCGCTCCGCACGCGGCTGGTGAACCGCGGTGTCACGGACTCCCTGGAGCTGGAGGAGTACCTGACGGAACGTCTCGGCGCACCGGCGCCCGGCGGCCACCGGTTCGGCGACGAGCTGGGGGCGCTGCGGGTACGCCTGGGCACCGGGCCGCTGCTCGGGTCGACCCCGCAGCAGCAGATGGAGTCCCTCACCGCTGTGGAGCCCCTGGAATTGCCGCACGTGGCCGAAGCCCTGAGCATTTTCGGGACGGCACTCGACGAACTCCGATGAGGAACAGCGAGACGGGAGTCTCTCGATGACGGAACAGACCGAGCGCTCCCGCACCGGGACCACCCACCCGCACCGGACCCCTCGCGGAGAGCTCGTCGAACCGCGTCCGCTCGGCGAGGTCCGGGTCTGGCCCAGGACCTTCGCCGACCGGCTCACCACGCCGCTTCCGAGTGTCATGAGCATGTCCCGGTTGGCCCGTGAACGCGCCCTGCGGCCCAACGCGGAGGGGCTGCGCGGCATCCACCGGCTCCCGTACGCCCCCGAACCCCTGCCCGTCACCCCGACCGGCACCACCTCCGTCACCTGGGCCGGGCACGCCAGCTGGATCGTCCGCACCGGCGGGCTCACCGTCCTCACCGACCCCGTCTGGTCCCGGCGTATCCTCGGCACACCGGCCAGGATCACGCCGGTCGGCGTCCGCTGGGAGGACCTGCCGCCCGTCGACGCCGTCGTCATCAGCCACAACCACTACGACCACCTCGACGCCCCCACCCTGCGCAGACTGCCCAGGGACACTCCGCTCTTCGTCCCCGCCGGGCTCGGCCGCTGGTGCCGCCGCCGCCGCTTCACCTGCGTCACCGAACTCGACTGGTGGGAGTCGGCCGAGCTGGACGGTGTCCGCTTCGACTTCGTGCCCGCCCACCACTGGTCCAAGCGGACCCTCACCGACACCTGCCGCTCCCTGTGGGGCGGCTGGATCATCAGCACGCCGGACAGCGGCGGGCAGCGGATCCACTTCGCGGGGGACACCGGGTACGGGCACTGGTTCGGCGAGATCGGCCGCCGGTACCCCGGCATCGATCTGACCCTGATGCCGATCGGGGCGTACGAACCGCGCTGGTGGCTCGGTGACGTCCACACCGATCCGGAGGAGGCCGTGCAGGCGTACGAGGACCTCGGCGCCCGCGCGATGGCGCCGATGCACTGGGCAGCCTTCCTGCTCTCCGCGGAGCCCGTACTGGAACCGCTGGCCCGGCTGCGCACCGCCTGGCAGCGGGCCGGACACCCCCGGACACAGCTCTGGGACCTGCCGATCGGCGGCTCCCGCCTGCTCGTCCCGGCAACCCGAACACTCAGTGGCTGAACCGCGCCCGCATCCTGCGCCACGCCGCGGGAGCCCCGCTGATCAGCAGCGTCAGACCCAACGCCGCGACCACGCCCTGCCACGGTTCGGGGAAGAGCGAACCGCCCAGAACGCCGATCAGCTGGTACGTCGCCGCCCACGCCAGACAGGCCGGTACATCCCCGCGGGCGAACCGGCGCAGCGGCATCCGGCCCAGCAGACAGGCCAGCATCACCGGTATCCGTCCCGCCGGTACCAGCCTCGACAGCACGAGCACCGCCGCACCGTGCTCGTCCAGCTTCCGCTGCGCCTGCGCCAGCCGCTCCGGAGCGGCCCGGCCGCTGATCGCCCGCAGCCACTTCGAACCGTTCTTCGACCGCACCCCGCGCTGACCGAGCCAGTACAGGCAGATGTCGCCGAGGAACGCCGCGGCCGAAGCCACCGCGAAGACGATCAGCAGCGAGAACGGCGACGACTGATGCAGCGCCACCACGGCGGCCGAACTCACCAGCGCACCCGTCGGCACCACCGGCACCAGCGAGCCGAGGGCCACCAGCAGGAACAGGGACGGGTAGCCGACCGCCTGCTGCGTCGACTCCGGGGGCAGCTGTCTCACGACCTCCTGGATCATCTGGCGGCCTCCGGCCGCACCTGTTCGCCGTGCGACAGCCGGTGCACCGCCACCTCCGGCGCCAGCAGCGCCGCCTTGCGGACGAACTCGTCACCCGGCGAGTGGAACTCGTGCGGCCTGACCCCGTCCATGCCGACCGGCCAGTACGTGCCGTAGTGCACCGGCACGGCCGACCGGGGAGCCAGCCGGGCCAGCGCCTGCGCGGCCCGGCCCGCGTCCAGATGGCTCTGCCCCAGATACGGACCCCAGCCGCCCACCGGCAGCAGCGCCACATCCACCGGACCGACGGCCCCGGCCATCCCGTCGAAGAGCCCGGTGTCGCCGGCGAAGTACGTCCGCGCCTCGCCCTCGACCACATAGCCGAGCGCGGGGGAGCGATGCGGCCCCATCGGCAGCCGCCTGCCGTCGTGCAGTGCGGGAACCGCCCGTACCCGCACCTCGCCGATCCGGACCTGATCACCCGGGGCCACCTCCGTGATCCGCAGCCCGCGCACCGAGCGCAGCAGCCGCAGGCCGGGCACGGAGCGCACCGCGCCCGTCGGCACGATCAGCCGGCTGCCGGGGGCGAGCCGGGCCAGCGACGGCAGATGCAGATGGTCGGAGTGCAGATGCGAGACGAGCACCACATCGGCGACCGCGGCCTCGGGGCCGGGCAGCTCGCCGCGGCGCCGGCGCAGATGCGCGAAGCGCCGTACGAAGAGGGGATCGGTCAGCACACGGACCCCGGAGTCCTCGATCGTGCAGGTGGCATGACCCCACCAGGTGACTTCCACCGGCACGCGGTGCCTCCTCGTTCCCCGTTCCCCGGTTTCTTCGTTCCGGCCCTGGCGTCGAGCCTAGTGCCGTGACCGGAACGGGTGACCCGGCTCCGCCCGGTCGCCGCCCGCGGCGGTCGCTCTCAGTCGGTGAGACCCAGCGTCCCCGCCGCCTGGATCGCCAGCCACACCTCCGCCAGGGCGCCCGTGGACGCCATGTCGCGGCCGGTCAGCGAACCGAAGCGGCGCAGCCGGTAGGCGAGGGTGTTGGGGTGGATGTGGAGCGCGGCGGCAGCCGTCTCCGTGCGCCGGTCCCGCTCCATCCAGGTACGGACGGACACCAACAGCTGCGAGTCGTGGGCCGCGTCGTAGCGCAGGACCTCGCCCAGCACATGGCCGACCAACGCGGACAGCACGGCCGGGTCGTCGGGCAGCCAGCGGCCCAGCGAGTCGTCGCCGTAGCGGACCACGGAGCGGCCCGACTCGACGGCCTTCGAGACCGCCCAGAGAGCCTCGCGCTGGGCCACCCGCAGCGGGGCACCCGGCGGGAACGGGCGGCTCATGCCGGCCGCCACGTCCGGCAGACCGCCGATCTCCGCGGCCAGCCCCGGCGCCCCCAGGACATAGCGGTCCGTGCCCCAGGTGAGCAGCAGATGCGGATGGTCCTGGAGGCAGCGCAGCAGCGCCTCGTCCGTGGTCTGCCGCACCACGATCAGCACGGTGTCGCCCTCGATCGCATGCCGGGCGAGCCTGCGCCGGGCCGCCTCCGGGTCCAGCACCTCCTGAAGGAGCTCCGCCAGCGTCTCCGCGCCCTCCCGGCGCAGCGTCTCGCGCTCGTTGCGCACCATCGCGACCCGCAGCGCCGCCACCGTGGCGATGTGCTGGACGACCGCGAGCCCGGCGGGCTGGGCGCCCTCCCGTTCGTACGCGACGAGGAAACCCGCCGGGCCGCCGGGCGCCGGCACGGGCAGCACGAACCCGCCGGGGACGGTCGGCGGGGCGTCCACCGACGAGGGCAGCACGCCCCGCTCCGGCACCGGCACTCCCGGCAGCAGGGGCCGCCCCTGCGGCGTGCACAGATACACGTCGTAACCGGAGAGGCGCTCCAGACGGCGCAGCAGCGTCGGCGTGTCGAGGTCCTCGGCGACCAGCCAGCGCAGCGAGCCGAAGACCTGGAGCTGGGCGCCGAGCCGGTGCCTGGCGTCCTCCTGGACCGAGGCCGCGACCTCCTGGGAGACCGCGATGAACGGGACGGCGAGCGGGACCTCCAGGACGGGGAAGCCGCGCTCCTCGGCCGCCCGGAAGAACGCGTCGTGCAGCGGTGGCATGTGCAACTGCGCCGACAGGGCCAGCGCGGAGACACCCGCGTCGTCGAGCCGCTCCAGATAGGCGCGCTGCCCGGCGGCGGTACGCGGGACGGCCAGGCCCGTCGTCATGATCACCTCGGCACCCAGCAGCCAGGGTGTCGGATCGGCGAGTTCACTGGCGTGCGCCCACGACACGGAGCGGCCCAGGCCGCCGGCGCCCGCCTTCACGGAGAGCTGGAGAGCGGGGAAGGAGAGCAGATCCTCGACGGTGAGTTTGTCGCTGGCCACAGACAACAGGGTAGTGCTCTGTGATGTGCACAATTGTCGGCCGTCGTCCGGGGGCACAGACTGTGGGACCGTCCCATGACAGAACGTCGGGACTGCCTCATGAACCAAAGGCGGAGCGCCCGTGACTACCTCGATCACCAAAGTCGAGACCAATGGTGTCGAGCGGATTCCCGACGCCGACCGCACCGCCCGTCCGGTCGACCTCTTCCGGCTCGCCTTCGGCGGTGCCAACACCTTCGCGACGTGCGTGCTGGGAGCCTTCCCGATCCTGTTCGGGCTCTCCTTCTGGCAGGGGCTCGCGGCGACACTGCTCGGCCTCGTCGCCGGTGCGCTGCTGCTCGCGCCCATGGCGCTGTTCGGTCCGGCCAACGGCACCAACAACGCCGTGTCCTCCTCCGCCCACCTGGGCGTGCACGGCCGGATCGTCGGCTCGTTCCTCTCGCTCCTCACCGCGGTCGCGTTCTTCTCGATCTCGGTGTGGTCCTCGGGTGACGCGCTCGTCGGCGGTGCCCACCGGCTCGCCGGCGTGCCCGAGTCCGATGTGACCTACGGCATCGCCTACGCGATCTTCGCCGGGCTCGTCCTGGTGGTCTGCGTCTACGGCTTCCGCTTCATGCTGATGGTCAACAAGATCGCGGTGATCGCCGCGTCGGCGCTGTTCGTCCTCGGCGTCTTCGCCTTCGCGGGAGACTTCGACCCCGGCTACGCGGGCGCCTTCGCCTCGACGGCCGACCCGCTGTTCTGGCCGTCCTTCATCGGCTCCGCGCTGATCGTGCTGTCCAACCCGGTCTCCTTCGGGGCGTTCCTCGGCGACTGGTCCCGCTACATCCCCGCCACGACGCCCCGGCGCCGGGTGATGGGCGCCGCGTTCCTCGCCCAGATCGCCACGCTGCTGCCGTTCGTCTTCGGCCTGGCCACCGCCTCGATCATCGCTTCCGAGGCCGCCGACTACGTCGACCCGGCCGCCCCCAACTACGTCGGCGGGCTGCTCGCCGTCTCGCCCGGCTGGTACTTCCTGCCGCTCTGCCTGATCGCCCTGATCGGCGGCCTGTCGACCGGCACGACCGCGCTGTACGGCACCGGCCTCGACGTCTCCAGCGTCTTCACCCGCTTCAGCCGCGTGCAGGCGACGTTCTTCATCGGCGCCCTGTCCATCGCCTTCATCTTCTTCGGCCGCTTCGCGCTCAACCTCGCGCAGTCCATCTCCACCTTCGCGACCCTGATCATCACCTGCACCGCCCCGTGGATGATCGTGATGGCACTCGGCTACGTCACCCGGCGCGGCTGGTACGACGCGGACGCGCTCCAGGTCTTCAACCGCCGCCAGACCGGTGGCCGCTACTGGTTCAACCACGGCTGGAACTGGCGCGGGCTGGCCACCTGGTTCCTCTCCGCCGGTGTGGCGCTGCTGTTCACCAACCTGCCCGGCCAGTTCGTCGGCCCGCTCGGCGACCTGGCGAACGGCGCCGACATCTCCCTGCCGGTCGGCCTCGCCCTCGCGGCCGTCGTCTACCTCGGCCTGCTCACCCTCTTCCCCGAGCCGCGCGGGGTGTACGGGCCCGACGGCCCCCGATTCGTCAGGGCGTCGGACACCGAGGTCCCGCCGATCGTCGGCGACCAGGACGAGGAGACCGCCGCCGCCGAGCCGGCCACCGCGGTCTGAACGCCGGCCCCTCCGACGCTCGCCCTCGCCCCGCCCCGCAACCAGGAGCCGTACATGAGCACCACCCCCGCCCGGGAAGTCCGGACCGCCCAGGAGACTCCGGAGGTCCAGGAGGTCCGCGCCGCCGCCGACGCGCTGATCGCCGCCTTCGCCGAGGGCCGCCTCGACGACTACTTCGGCTCCTTCGCCCCGGACGCCACCTTCGTCTTCCACTCCACCCCGCAGCGGCTCGCCTCCACGGACGAGTACCGCGCGCTGTGGCAGCGGTGGGTGGCGGAGGACGACTTCCGCGTCGTGCGCTGCACCTCGACGGGACAACTGGTCCAGCACTACGGCACCACGGCCGTCTTCAGCCATGACGTGGAGACCACCGTCGCCACCCGGGCCGGCGAGGAGACCGTCCACGAGCGGGAGACGATCGTGTTCGCCCGCGCCGCCGACGGCAGCTGGCCCGCCGTCCACGAGCACCTGTCCGCCCGTACGGCAGCCTGACCGCGCGTCCCGCCCGTACCGTTCACCGCCGCCCGACCATGAGAGAGACCGGTTCCATGAGCACCACGTTCCGCAATTACATCGACGGCGCCTTCACGGACGCCTCGGACGGCCGCACCCTCGACGTCGTGGACCCCAGCACGGGCGAGGTCTACGCGACCTCCCCGCTCTCCGGCGAGGCGGATGTCGACGCGGCGATGGCCGCCGCCGCTGCCGCGTTCCCCGTCTGGCGGGACACCACCCCGTCCGTACGGCAGCTGGCCCTGCTGAAGATCGCCGACGCCATGGAGGCGCGGGCCGACGAGCTGGTGGCCGCCGAGAGCCGTGACACCGGAAAGCCGCTCCACCTCACCCGCAGCGAGGAACTGGCCCCGGCCATCGACCAGGTCCGCTTCTTCGCGGGTGCGGCGCGGATGCTCGAAGGCCGCTCGGCCGGCGAGTACATGGACGGGATGACCTCGATCGTCCGGCGTGAGCCGGTCGGCGTCTGCGCTCAGGTCGCGCCGTGGAACTACCCCCTGCTGATGGCCGTGTGGAAGTTCGCGCCCGCGCTCGCCGCAGGCAACGCCGTCGTCCTCAAGCCCTCCGACACCACCCCCGCCTCCACCGTTCTCATCGCCGGGATCATCGGCGGCGTACTGGAGGAGCTGGGACTGCCCCGGGGCATCTTCAACGTCGTCTGCGGGGACCGGGAGACCGGCCGTGCGATGGTGGAGCATCCGACTCCGGCGATGGCCTCGATCACCGGTTCGGTACGGGCCGGCATCCAGGTCGCGCAGAGCGCGGCCAAGGACGTCAAGCGGGTCCATCTGGAGCTGGGCGGCAAGGCCCCGGCGGTGGTCTTCGAGGACGCGGACCTGAAGAAGGCGGTCGAGGACCTGATCGTCGGCGGATTCTTCAACGCGGGCCAGGACTGCACGGCCGCGACCCGCGTCCTGGTCCACGAGTCCGTCCACGACGAGTTCGTCACCGCCCTCGCCAAGGCCGCCGCCGACACGAAGACCGGACAGCCGGACGACGAGGACGTGCTGTACGGCCCGCTCAACAACGCCAACCAGCTCGCCCAGGTCAGCGGCTTCATCGAGCGCCTCCCCGCCCACGCCGAGGTCGAGGCGGGCGGCCACCGGGTCGGCGAGAAGGGCTACTTCTACGCCCCGACCGTCGTCTCCGGCCTCAAGCAGGACGACGAGATCATCCAGAACGAGGTGTTCGGCCCGGTCATCACCGTCCAGAAGTTCACGGACGAGGCCCAGGCCGTCGCGTACGCCAACGGCGTCGACTACGCCCTGGCCTCCTCGGTGTGGACCAAGGACCACTCCCGCGCCATGCGGATGTCCAAGAACCTCGACTTCGGCTGCGTGTGGATCAACACCCACATGGCACTCGTCGCCGAGATGCCGCACGGCGGCTACAAGAAGTCCGGCTACGGCAAGGACCTCTCCGCGTACGGCTTCGAGGACTACACCCGCATCAAGCACGTCATGACCTCGTTCTGACCCGGGCGCCCCCTGCGCCCCCGCCCCGCCCGCGGTCCCGGTTCCGGTTCCGCCGCGGCGCGGGGGCGCACCGCCGCCATGCGTCCGCGCTCCGTGCTCCTCCCGTCCCGACGTGCGCCTTCTTGCGCGCGGGCCGGAGGGGTAGGGTCGCCGGTACGCCTAGCACGGGGGTAGCGGCCATGGGGGACGCAATGGACGTACGGGTGGCGGCCATCGCCAGTCTCACGCCGCTCGAAGAGCTCGACAGCGATCCGTTCCTCGTGGACACCCGCAGCCAGCACGACATGTGCGCCCGCTGGGCCGCCGACAAGGGATACGTCGTCACCCGGCAGCTGCGCTTCTACGGGCTGCGCCCCGATCACCAGGCCCTGTGGACGGATGTCGAGAGCGGCGCTGTCGAGCTGTTCGTCGCCGCCAACGACCGGGTGCTGGCACGGGCCCTCACCTCGGTTCCGGAGTTCGCCGCGGAGTGCGAGCGGCGCGGCGTACGGCTGGAGATCGCGGGACTCGACGAGCCGCCGTACAGCGCCCGTACCAAGGCGAGCGTGCACCGCCGCCTCTCCATGCCGACCGCCGGATACGACGGCCGCTGAACAGCCCCCCGCCCGTCGCCCCCGGCGGCCCGCGGCCCCGCTGTGAAAAGCTGGGGGGTCAGGGCCCGGAACGGCGGGGTCCGGACGTGAGGTGGGAACGGCGTGGGTGACGGGCGATGGCGAACAGCCGGCAGCGCCCTGATGCGGGTGATTGCGGTGTGGGCGGTCTCGACGCTCACGATGCTGGTACTCGCCGGGATTCTGCCGGACTTCCAGCTCCAGTCGGACGACGGCGACAGCATCACCAAGATCGCGTTCACCGCGGCCTGGGGCGCCGGAGCGTTCGGTCTGCTGTCCGCACTGGTCTGGCCGGTCCTGGTACGGGCGCTGCTCGTCGTGCCCGCACTCGTCCTCGGGATGCTCGTCTTCTTCCTGAACGGCTCGCTGCTGCTGCTCGCCCTGCGGCTGATCCCGGACGGGCGCGGCGCCGCCAACCCGGAGACCGCGGTCGTCGTCGCGGCCGTGATGTCCGCCGTCGCCTCGGCGACCTCCACGGCGCTCGCCGTCCGCGACGACAACGCCTACCGCCGCCGCCTCTCCCGGCTCGCCGACCGCCGCAGACGGCGCAGCGGTGCGGACAGCGGGCGCAGCGGACCGCCCGGCACCGTCTTCATCCAGCTCGACGGCGTCGGCCACGAGGTGCTGGCCCGCGCCGCCGGCTCCGGCCTGATGCCGACCGTCGCCGACTGGCTCGCGGACGAGGAGGGCCACCGGCTCACCCCCTGGCGGACCGACTGGTCCAGCCAGACCGGCGCCAGCCAGCTCGGCATCCTGCACGGCAGCAACCACGACATACCCGCCTTCCGCTGGTACGAGAAGGAGACCGGCGCCGTCATGGTCTCCAGCCGCCCCGCGAGCGCCCTCGAAATCCAGCGCCGGGCCGTCGCCCGCACCCATGACGGGGGACTGCTCACGGTCGACGGCGCCAGCCGCGGCAACCTCTTCAGCGGCGGCGCCGACCAGCTGGCGCTCGTCCTGTCCATGGCGGCCCGGCTCGGCAAGGGCCGCCGTTCCAGAGCGGGGTACTTCGCCTACTTCTCCGATCCGGCCAACGCCGTGCGTACCGCGCTGTCGTTCGTCGCCGAGGTCTGCCGAGAGATCGGCCAGTCGACCCGGGCGCGGATACGGAAGGACACACCCCGGATCAAACGCGGTGGGCTCTACCCCTTCATCCGGGCCTTCGCGACCGTCGTCGAACGCGATGTGGTGGTCGCCGCCGTCATCGGCGACATGTTCGCCGGACGCACCGCCGTCTACGCCGACCTGGTCGCGTACGACGAGGTGGCGCACCACTCCGGACCGCACAGCCGCGACGCGGACAAGGTGCTCGCGCGCCTGGACCGCTCGCTCGCCCTGATCGCGAAGGTCGCCGAACACACCCCGCGCACCTACCGGATCGTGCTGCTCTCCGACCACGGGCAGAGCCCGGGGGAGACCTTCGCGGGGGCGTACGGGCTGACGCTCAAGGACCTGGTGCGGGCGGGCTGCGGGCTGCCCGTACCCCGTCGGGCGCAGCGCACCCGCAGCGCTTCGGAAGCACGTGACGCGGTACGGATCGCCCTGCACCGGCCGGTCGGGGAGGGCGAGGCGGAAGACCGCGCGAAGCCGTCCGACCCGGTCGTCCTCGCCTCCGGCAACCTCGGCCTGATCTCCTTCCCGGACATCGGCGGACGCGCCTCGCGCGAACAGCTCGACCGGAGCCGCCCCGCACTGCTCGGCACTCTCGTCAACCACCCCGGCGTCGGCTTTCTGCTGGTCCGCAGCGAACGGCACGGATCGGTCGTCCTGGGCCGCGGGGGCATCGAGGTCCCTGTGTCGGAGCTGAGGGACGGGGAGGGGCCGCTGGCGTCCTTCGGGCCGGGCGCGGCGGCCGCGGTGCGCCGCACCGACACCTTCCCCCACGTCGCCGACATCATGGTGAATTCGATGTACGACGAGGGCACGGGCCAGGTGCACGCCTTCGAGGAGCAGATCGGCTCCCACGGGGGTATGGGCGGCGAGCAGTCCCGGCCGTTCCTGCTGTGGCCGGCCGAACTGTCGGCGCCGGTGGCGCAGGGCACGGAGCTGAGGGGGGCCGAGCAGGTGCACGGGGTGCTGCGGCGCTGGCTGCGGGAGTGCGCGGGGCCGCAGATCCCGCTGGCGGCGCCCGGCGCGGTGGGCGGCGCCGACGAGGCGGACGGAACGGTTCGGGCGGTCGGCTGAGGGCCGTCGTCCCTGCTGGGAGGGCGTTGTCAGTGGTGGGCGGCAGGATGGGGGCCATGACGAACTCAGCTGTTGTGCTCGCCGATGCCGCCGCCTACGCCGCCGCGGTCGAAGAAGCGTCGCAGGCCGCCGCCGCGTACTACGCCACGGGTGAGAGCACGCTCGACGACGACGCGTACGACCGGCTGGTGCGCGGGATCGCCGCATACGAGCGGGAGCACCCGCAGGAGGTGCTGGAGACGTCCCCGACCGGCAAGGTGGCGGGCGGCGCCGCGAGCGGGGACGTGCCGCACACGGTGCCGATGCTGTCCCTGGACAACGTCTTCTCGGCCGAGCAGTTCGCCACCTGGACGGCATCGCTGGAACGCCGGATCGCCAGGCCCGTCGCCGCGTGGAGCGTGGAGCCGAAGCTCGACGGCCTGGCCGTCGCCGCCCGCTACCGTGCGGGCCGCCTGGAGCAGCTGATCACCCGGGGCGACGGCACCGCCGGCGAGGACGTCTCGCATGCGGTCGGCACCGTGGCCGGCCTCCCCGAGCAGCTCGCCGAGCCGGTGACGATCGAGATCCGCGGCGAGATCCTCATGACGAATGAACAGTTCGAGCAGGCCAACACCGTGCGCACCGAGCACGGCGGCGCCCCCTTCGCCAACCCGAGGAACGGCGCGGCGGGCACACTCCGGGCCAAGGACCGCGCGTACACGGTGGAGATGACCTTCTTCGCCTACGGTGCCCTGCCGCTGCCCGACTCCGCGGAGCTGACCGACGCCCTCGCCGAGCTCCCGCACAGCGAGGTCCTGGAGTACGTCGCCGGGCTCGGCGTGCACACCGCCGCGGACACGGACGTGGCACCGCGCACCGTCGGCACCGTCGAGGAGGTGCAGAGCCGGGTCGGGGAAATAGCCGCCCTGCGCGCCTCGCTGGCGTTCGGCATCGACGGCATCGTGATCAAGGCCGACCTCGCGGCCGACCAGCGCGAGGCCGGTTCCGGGACCAGGGCACCGCGCTGGGCCATCGCCTACAAGCTCCCGGCTGTCGAGAAGGTCACCCGGCTCCTCGGCGTCGAATGGAACGTCGGCAGGACCGGCATCATCGCGCCGCGCGCCGTCCTCGAACCGGTCGAGATCGACGGCTCGACCGTCAGCTACGCCACGCTGCACAACCCGGCCGACATCACCCGCCGTGATCTGCGCCTGGGCGACCGGGTGATGGTCTACAAGGCGGGTGACATCATCCCCCGCATCGAGGCACCCGTCGCCCATCTGCGGACCGGTGACGAGCAGCCCGTCGTCTTCCCCGAGGCGTGCCCGCAGTGCGGCTCCGAGATCGACACCAGCGAGCAGCGCTGGCGCTGTGTCCGGGGCCGCGACTGCCGTCTCGTCGCCTCCATCTCGTACGCGGCGGGCCGCGACCAGCTCGACATCGAGGGCCTCGGCGCCACCCGGGTCGTCCAGCTCGTCGACGCCGGCCTGGTGGCCGACTTCGCCGACCTCTTCACCCTCGGCCGGGAGCAGCTGCTCGGCCTGGAGCGGATGGGCGAGACCAGCACCGACAACCTCCTGGCCGCCATCGAAGCGGCACGGACCCAGCCGCTCTCCCGGGTCTTCTGCGCCCTCGGAGTGCGCGGCACCGGGCGCTCCATGTCCCGGCGTATCGCCCGGTACTTCGCGGACATGGACCGGATCAGGGCCGCCGACGCCGAGGCGCTCCAGCGGGTCGACGGCATCGGCAAGGAGAAGGCGGCGGGCGTCGTAGCGGAGCTGGTGGAGCTGGCCCCGCTGATCGAGAAGCTGGTGGCCGCCGGGGTCAACATGACGGAGCCCGGCGCGACGCCGCCGCCCGAGCCGGGCGAGGAAGGCACGGAAGCGGCTGCCGCCACCGACGGGGACGGGACCACCGGGCTCCCACTGGATGGGATGACCGTGGTGGTCACGGGCGCGATGACCGGCGTACTGGAGAAGCTCTCCCGGAATCAGATGAACGAACTGATCGAGCGGGCCGGCGGGAAGTCCTCGTCCAGTGTCTCCAAGCGCACCACGCTCCTGGTCGCCGGGGAGAAGGCCGGGTCCAAGCGCACCAAGGCGGAGGACCTCGGCATCCGGATCGCCGCACCGGACGAGTTCGCCGAACTGCTCGCCGGATTCCTGCCGTCGGAGGTATGAGGCACGGCGGGGCCTCGCGGCGCCCGCGCCCTTGGATTTTGCCTGGGAGTGGCTTTCTTTGCCTCCCTATTGCATAGTGAGGGCTCGGCCATGCCTCGCTATCAGCGGGTTCATGGGTGGAAGAACGGCCGCGCTGTCCGGCCGGGGGAGGGACGGATGCGTTCGCTGCACGACGGACCGCGACTCGGCCGGCCCGCCCACCGGGGGTACCGGGGCCTCGCCCTCGACCTCGGCAGCTCCCGGACCCGCGCCTGGTTGCCGGGGCACGGCGTCATCGCCGACACCGGGGCATGCGGCGAATCCGGTGCCGAGGCGGGGCAGGGCCGCCCGGTCAGGCGGGGGCGCATCGTCGACCCCGTGTCCTGCGGCCGGATGCTCGGCCGCATCGCCGATACGGCCCTGGGCGCGGACCGCACCGACACCGTGATCGTCCTCAGCCACCCCGTCCTCGCCGGGAGCGAGCACCGAGCCGCGGCAAGAGAACTCGTTGCCGCGCTCGGGCCGGTGAGCATCATCGCGCTGGACAGCGCGCGGGCCGCCGCCGCATGCGCCGGGCCGCGGGACGGCGGCCCGCTGCTCGTCGTCGACATCGGTGCCGAGCTGACCGAGGCGACCCTCCTCGTCGACGGGCTGGTACGGGACGCCCGTCAGGCCGAGACGGGACTGAACGACCTCGGCCCCTCCGAGTCGCCCACCGCCGTGGTCCGCACCGTCCTGGACATGGTCATGGAGATGTGGAAGCAGGACCGGCACGGCGCCGTCCTGGGGGCCCTGCGCAAGGGCCCACTGCTCGCCGGGGGCGGCGCCGCCCGCCCCGACATCACCGATCGGATCGCGGTCCGGCTCGGCGTGCCGGTACGCCTCGCGGACGACCCGGCGACGACGGTCGTACGCGGCGCCGGGCTGATCCTCGGCTCCGTGCTCCGCCGGGCCGACGCGGCACCGGCCCCGGTGAGCACCGCCGGTGCGGCACCGGTCCGGCCCGGCCGACGGCGGTGACCCCTCTCCCGGGGCCGCCCCCGGGGAACGCGCCCCCGAGGGCACGGCCGGGCACCCCGGCACACCGCGGCCGCGCGCACGCGGCCCGGCAGCTCTTCGTCGCCGTCCTCCTCGCCGTGCTCACCGTCGTCGTCGGCGCCCCCGCAGCCGCCGGATCCGTACTCCCCGCGCGGCCGTTCGCGGGTGTGCCGCCCTCCGCCGCGTACTCACCCGGCGCCCATCAGCCCACCCCGCACACCGACCGGACCGCCCGCACCGGCAGCGTCCACGACACCCGTCGCACCCGTACGGCCACGGCGACCGACCGCAGCCGACCGCAGCCGCCGTCCGCACCCCGGACCAGGGCCGGTGCCGACCACGCCCGTACCGCGCATCATCTCCCGCCGCCCGGCCACTGCTTCCTGCTGCCCGGCGCACCCGGCATCGGCGTACCGCACCACGCCCACCGGCGCGCCCCTTCCGCGCCCTCTCGTGGCGCCGGCCGTTTCCGCGTCGCCCTCCCCGGCGTACGCGGGCCTCCGGGGACGGCCGTTCACCGGCCACCGGTCCTGCCACCGGTCCCGTCCCACAGACACGCCGTGCCGTCCTCGCCGAGATGAGGGCGCCCGGCGCCCCCTCGGAGGAAACCCATGACTCGCGCCACCACGGTGCGAGCGGTTCTGGCTGCGGCCGTCCTGCTCGTCTCCGTGCTCATCACGCTGACCATGTCACCCAGACTCGGCCTCGACCTTCAGGGCGGCACCAGACTGGTGCTCCAGGCCAAGGACTCCGACACCGCGAAGGCGGACCGGGAGAGCACCGACCGCACCCTTGAGGTGCTCCGTCAGCGCATCGACTCCCTCGGCGTCGCCGAACCCACCCTGACGCGCTCCGGCGAGGACCGGATCATCGTCGAACTCCCCGATGTCCAGGACCCGCGCAAGGCGGCCGAAGTCATCGGCAGAACCGCCCAGCTCAGCTTCCACGCCGTCCAGGGCTCCGGCGAGCGGAGCGACGACACGGCGGACCGCGAGGCGGACGACGGGCCCGGAGGCGGGCCGACGCTCCCCGACGAACAGGGCCGTTCCCTCGACCTCGGACCGGCCCGGCTCTCCGGCGGCGGCGTCAAGGACGCCACCGCCGCGTTCGACGCCCAGCAGGGCGCCGGCTGGACCGTGTCCCTCGACTTCCACAAGAAGGCGGGCCGGGACTGGACCCGGCTGACCGGCGAAGCGGCCTGCCACCCGGTCCAGGACGACCGGCGCCGCGTCGCCATCGTCCTCGACCGGCAGATCATCTCCTCGCCGCAGGTCTCCCCCTCGGTCGGCTGCAACGCCGGTCTGCCGTCCGGCTCCACCCAGATCACCGGCTCCTTCAGCGCCGACGAGGCCCGCGAACTGGCTCTGCTCATCAAGGGAGGCGCCCTGCCGCTCCCCGTCGAGATCGTCGAGCAGCGGACCGTCGGCCCGACGCTCGGTGCCGCCGCCATCGACGCCAGTGCCCGGGCCGCGCTCATCGGCGCCGCGGCCACCGCACTCTTCATCACCGTCGTCTACCGGCTCTTCGGCGCGCTCGCCGCCGTCGCGCTCGCCGCCTACGGACTGATCTCCTACGCGGCGCTGGTCGCCCTCGGTGTCACCCTCACCCTGCCCGGCCTCGCCGGGTTCGTCCTGGCCATCGGGATGGCGGTCGACGCCAACGTGCTGGTCTTCGAACGGGCCAGAGAGGAACACGCACAGCATCCGGGGCGCTCGCTGAGCTCCTCGCTGACCGCCGGATTCCGCGGCGCCTGGAGTGCCGTCGCCGACTCCAACGTCACGACGCTGATCGCGGCCGGGCTGCTCTTCTTCCTCGGCTCCGGACCGGTGAAGGGCTTCGGTGTCACCCTCGCCATCGGTGTGATCGCCTCGATGTTCTCCGCACTCGTCATCGCCCGCGCGCTCACCGAGATCGCCGCGCGCTCCCGGTTCGTCAGCGACTACCGGGGCGTCAACGGCATCGCCGGCCCCGGCCGGGTACGCACCTGGCTGACCCGCCGGGATCCCCAGCTGATGCGCTTCCCGCGCCGCTGGCTGCTGGTCTCCACGGCGCTGATCGCCGTCGCCGTCCTCGGTATCGCCGTACGCGGTGTCAACCTGGGCGTCGAATTCACCGGCGGCCGGCTCGTCGAGTACGCGACCAGCCGGCCCGTCGACGTGGAGCGGGCCCGCACCGCCCTGGCCGACGCGGGCTTCCACGACGCCGAGGTCACCACGGCGGGCGCGGGCGACCTCTCCGTACGGACCGGGAAGCTCGACAACGACGGCGAACACGCCCTGCGCGCCGCCCTCGCGGCGGAGGGCGGTGAAACCACCAAGGTCCGTGACGAACTCATCGGACCCAGCCTCGGCGACGAACTCCGGCGCAACGCGCTGATCGCGCTCGGCATCGCCGTCCTCGTGCAGCTGGCGTATCTGGCGATCAGGTTCCGCTGGACGTTCGCCGTGGCCTCGGTCGGGGCGCTGGTCCACGACGTCATCATCCTGGTGGGTGCCTTCGCCTGGCTCGGACGCACCGTCGACGGCATCTTCCTGGCCGCGCTCCTCACCGTCATCGGATACTCCGTCAACGATTCGGTGGTGGTCTTCGACCGGGTACGGGAACTGTGGGCGAAGGCCCGTCGTGTCCCCCTCGGTACGGTTGCCAACCGGGCCGTGCTCCAGACCGTCCCGAGAACGGTCAACACCGGAATGGGCGCCCTCTTCATCCTGACCGCACTCGCCGTGCTGGGCGGCGACTCCCTCGCGGACTTCGCGCTCGCCCTGCTGATCGGCATCTGCGTCGGCACGTATTCCTCGGTGCTCACCGCCGTACCGGCCGCGCTCATCCTGGAACGGAACAGCAAGGCCCCGCCGCCGGCCCGCAGACGTGCTCCCGGACGCCGGTCCGGTACCCGGGGCGCGCGCCGGGATCCACTCGACAACGGAGCGCGCGTGTAGCCCCTCCGGCAGGCATGCCGTCCCGCCCTGAAAGCCGGGCCGTCCTCCGGGGCGGGGCGACATGCGTCGGTCGTGGCGTTCCGTGCGCCCGGGGCGGCACAATTCCGACCACCCACCCGTGATCGGAGCGTGCCCGTGTCCATGCCCGTGTCCGTGCCCGTCATGCTGCGTGAGGCGTGGTCCACCGTCGTACCGGACATGAAGGACCGCCATGGACCGCTGCCGCCCCTGATGCTCGCCCTGACCGTCGTCACCGGGCTGGTCGACGCGGTCAGCTATCTGGAACTCGGCAAGGTCTTCGTCGCGAACATGACCGGCAATGTGGTCTTCTCGGGCTTCGCGATCGCCGGAGCCCCCGGCTTCTCGCTCGTCGCCTCGCTCGTCGCGCTCGCCGCGTTCGCGGCGGGGGCGCTGCTCGGCGGCCTGATCGTGCACCGTGCCGCGACGCACCGCGGCCGGATGCTCATGTACGCGCTCCTCGTCGAAACCGCCTGCGTCCTGGCCGCGCTGATCGTCGTCTCGGCGTCCGGGCACCCCTACGCCGGCGGGGCCCGCTTCGCGCTCGTCGCACTGCTCGGACTCGGCCTCGGGGTGCAGAACGCCGTGTCCCGGGCGCTGGCGGTCCCCGACCTCACCACCACCGTGCTGACCCTCACCATCACCGGCATCCTCTCCGACAGCCGCTTCGCGGGCGGAGGCGGCAGCAAGGCCGGACGGCGCGTGCTCTCGGCCGCGGTCATGATGACCGGCGCGCTCGTCGGAGCCGTGGCCGTGCTGCACGGGCACCCGAGGCTGCCCCTGCTGCTCGCCCTGGCGATCCTGGCCGCCGTGACCGCGGCCGCGATCGTCCTGGCACGTGCCGACGCACCCTGGGTCCGCCCGGTCGTCAGGAAGTGAGGGACCGCAGATGGTCGGCGGTGGCCCGGTCGGCGGGCAGGAACGTCTCGATGGCCAGCTCCGCCACCGTCACGTCCATCGGCGTATTGAACGTGGCGATGGAGGAGACGAACGAGAGCACCCGGCCGCCGTGCTCGATGTGCAACGGCAACGCGAAGGGCAGCGACGAGGCGGGGCCGGTCCCCCCGGCCGCCCCCTCACCGTTCCCGGCCGTCCCGTCACCAACCCCGGTCGGCCCGGTGTTCCCGGCTCCGTCCGCACCTGCCGGCGCGGGGTAGCCCGCGACCTCCTCGTACAGCTCACGCAGCTCCGCCGACCGGGCCAGGGCGATCTGGCGCTCCATCTGAGCCAGCAGATCGGCCCGCCAGTCCCGGAGATTGCGGATGCGCGGAGCCAGGCCCTCCGGATGGAGGGTGAGCCGCATGGCGTTGAGCGGCGGAGCCAGCAGATGCCCGGCCACGCCCTCCAGCAGCATCGTGATCCCCTGATTGGCCGCCACCACGTTGTACATGCCGTCGACGACGAGCGCCGGGTACGGGTCGTACCCCTGGAGCAGGCGCTCCATCCCCTCGCGCAGCGCCCCCAGCGCCGGGTCGTCGAGCGCGGTCTGCGCGTACCGGGGCGCGTAACCGGCCACCACCAGCAGGGCGTTGCGTTCCCTGACCGGGACGTCGAGGTGCTCGGCCAGCCGCAGGATCATGTCCTCGCTGGGCCGGGAGCGGCCGGTCTCGATGAAGGAAATGTGCCGGGCCGAGGAATCGGCGCGGATGGCCAGCTCCAGCTGGCTGATCCGACGCTGCTCCCGCCAGCTGCGCAGCAGCGGCCCTACCCCCGTGTCAAGCGCGACAGTTGTCATACCCAGACCGTAACGTCACCGGCACCGTCGACCGGAACCGATCGCTCGTGAGGGAGTCGCACCATGCCCGCCGCACCATTGTCGCAGAAGGAGATCGAGGACCGTCTGAGCGACCTGCCCGGCTGGTCGCTGGAGGGGGACCGGATCACCTGCACCTACCGGCTCCACACGCATTTCGCCGCCCTCGGGCTGACCGTGCACGTCGCCCAGATCCAGGACGAACTGAACCACCACTCCGATCTGACCCTCGGGTACAACACGGTGACCCTGTCCGTGAACACCCATGACGCGGGTGGTGTGGTCACCGAGAACGACCTGAACCTGGCCGCGCGGGTGGTGGCGATCGCGCCCGGACACGGCGTGAGGCGGTCGGGCGGGCACGCCGCCGAAGCGCGGTGACATGTCACATGGCCGGGCCGAAGCGGGGATGCGCGGCGAGCCATCCCGTATAGCTCTCGCTGCGCTCCACCGCCTCCGCGTACGCCGCCCGGGTGTGCCCGCTCACGGCTCCGGACGCCGAGGCCGCCGCCGCCGAGCGGGGGTGCCAGCCCAGCAGATGGCGCCAGCTCAGCGGCGAACCGGCGAGCGGGCGTGTCACCAGCCCCGGCGTCGGCGGGAAGGTCGCCCGGCACAACCCGACCGCCCGGCCGACCTGGACCAGATGGACGACGGACGCCGTGTCCGTCTCGTACACCGAGACGGGGCTGAACCCGGCCCGTGCGCAGGCGCCGACGAAACAGTCCGCGAAGCAGCCGTCGCCCGGCACGTCCGCCCAGCACTCGTCCGCCAGCCCGGCGAGATCCAGCTCCCGGCGACCGGCGAGCGGGTGGGAGTCCGGGAGCATCACGAAGACCGGGTCGACCCCGATCACCTGCCACGTCAGCCGGTCGTTCGCGGGCGGAGGGCTCTCCCCGCAGGCCCCGATGAGCGCGAAATCGAGTCTCCCGTCCACGAGTTGGGAGGCGATCTCGGCGACCGACCAGGAGGTGTACGTCGACACGGGCGCGGTCGGGTGCGCGCTGACCAGGCGGTCGACGAGACCGCCCAGCAGCGGGCCGTGCGTACCGCCCAGCCGGAAGCGCTCCATCGTGCCCCTGGCGTTGGCGAACCGCACCGCCTCCTCCTGGAGCTCGCTCACGGCGGGCAGGACCACGCGGGCCCGTTCGAGTACCAGCTCACCGAGGAGCGTGGGCCGGGCGCCGGTGTGGTCCCGCTCGAAGAGCGGGCCGCCGAGCGCCTTCTCGATCCGTCGCAGTTGCGCGCTCAGCGCGGGCTGGGCGAGCCCGAGAGCCGCGGCGGCCTTGGTCAGGCTCCCGGTGTCGGCGATGGCACGTACGGTCCGCAGATGGCGCAACTCCAGCTCCATAAACGCAAGTTATGGGCCCGGCGGCCTACCGGCAATATGCGGGTGTCCCATCGGCGGAGGGCTGTCTGTCCCGGGGCCGGCCGGATGCCGAGGGAGGGGCGTGTGGGCCGCGGTGTCCGAGGCGGTACGGGTGCCGGGTCCCGGCGCCGCGTTCGGCACCACCGCCGTCGATGCCGCTGCCCTCGACGTGGGCAGCGGCATCGACGAGGCGTTCGCCCCCGCCTCGGAGCCGGTCCGTCAGACCCCTCCGGTCCGGCCGTCGGGTACGGCTCGGGGGCGGGCCCCGACGTGGTGGGGAAGCCTCCCCTCCGGGACCGTGCCGCGAGGGGAGGCTCACTTCCCGGGCCAGGCCCCCGCCCCCGCCGCCGCGCGGGCGAACGCTCCGAAGTCCTTCGGATCGCGCCCCAGGACCCGCTTCACGTCCCCGGTCACCGTCGCGTTGTGCCCGTCGAGCAGCGTCGTGAACAGGTCGGCCAGGAACCCGGCTTCGGGCCCCGGCACGCCGTACCCCTCCAGCATGCGCGCGTACTGCGGCCCGGACACCGGCAGATACCGCACCGCGCGCCCCGTGGCCCGCCCGATCTCCGACACCGCCTCGCCGAACGTCACGAGCCGCGGCCCGGTCAGCTCGTGCACCGCACCCGCGTGGCCGTCCTCGGTGAGCGCGGCCACCACCACGTCCGCGAGATCGTCGAGGTCCACGAAGGGTTCCGCGGTACCGCCCGCCGGGAACACCACCTCACCGCCGAGCACCCCGTCCAGCATCGCGCCCTCGCTGAAGTTCTGCGCGAAGAACGCCGACCGTACGACGGTGAGCGCCGCCCCCGCAGCCGCCCCGCGCAGGCTCTCCTCCGCCACCACCGCCTGCGGCTCGCCCCGCCCGGACAGCAGCACCAGCCGCCGCACCCCGCTCTCCACCGCTATCTGCCCGAAGGCCCTCATCGCCTCCGGCGCTCCGGGCGCCGCCAGATCCGGGTAGTACGTCACATACGACGCTTCCGCGCCCCGCAGCGCCGGTGCCCAGCTCGACGGGTCCGCCCAGTCGAAGCCGACCTCGCCGCCGCGCGACCCGGCCCGCACCGGCACCCCGCGAGCGGCCAGCCGCTCCACGACCCGGCGGCCCGTCTTTCCCGTACCACTCGTCACCAGCACCGTGCCCCGCTGCCCGTTCTCCGTGTTCTGTGTCATGGCTCAAGGCTCGTCCGGCGGGGCCGTCGATGACATCCCCGAAACGCTCAGCTCCATACGCGTGCGTCTACGCTGCCGGTCATGGACGCACTTGCCGGACTCCTGGACGGGCCGAGGGCCAGGGGCGCCTTCCTCCTGCGGATGGTGATGGAGCCGCCGTGGTCCGTACGGATCGAGGACCGGGCCCCGCTCTGCCTGATGTCGGTGACCGACGGACAAGCCTGGATCGTCCCGGCCGCGGGCGCGGACCCCGTGCTGCTGCGGCCCGGTGACATCGCCATCGCCCGAGGCCCGGAGCCGTACACCGTCGCCGACGCCCCCTGCACCGCGCCGCACGCCGTGATCGGGCCCGGCGGCACCTGCACCACCCTGCGCGGGGAGCCGCTCTCCGATTCCATGCAGCTGGGGGTACGCACCTGGGGCAATGCCTCCAGCGGCGCGGCGACCATGCTCATCGGCACCTATCTGCTGGACGGCGAGATCAGCCGCGGGCTGCTCGACGCCCTGCCCCCGCTGCTCCATCTGCCCTCCGAGGAGCAGGGCAGCCCCCTGCCGGCGCTGCTCGACGCGGAGATCTCCAAGGACGAGCCCGGCCAGAGCGTGGTCCTGGACCGGCTTCTCGACCTGCTGCTGATCGCCGCGTTGCGGACCTGGTTCGCCCGGCCCGGAGCCGAGGCCCCCGCCTGGTACCGGGCCATGGGCGACCCGGTCGTCGGGCAGGCCATGCGACTGATGCAACGAGACCCCGCACACCCCTGGACGGTCGCCGCTCTGGCCGCACGCGCCGGGGTCTCCCGGGCCGGGCTCGCCCGGCGCTTCACGGAGCTGGTGGGGGAGCCGCCGATGGCGTACCTGACCGGCCGTCGCCTCGCCGTCGCCGCGGATCTGCTGCGGGAGACGGACGCCACCGTCGAAGCGGTCGCACGGAAGGTCGGCTACAGCCAGTCCTTCGCGTTCTCAACCGCCTTCAAGCGCGTCCGGGGCGTCAGCCCCCAGGAGTACCGGAGCGGCGGCTTGCCGAACCGGCAACAAAGCTTGCCGGAGGGATGAAGTGTGGTGAGGCTGTCCCCATGAGCCAGGAATCCGATCACAGCCATGAGCGCCGCACCACTCACAGCCATCGGCACAACGACACTCACACCCACCACGACCACGCCACGGACTTGGACTGGGACGTCCTGGGCCCGCAGCTGGAGCAGGAGGCCGAGCTCAGCCGCCCGCAGTACGAGGAGGCCGCCCACTGGATCGCCGGTCTGCCCACCGCCCCGCGGGTGCGCAGGGTGCTCGACATCGGCAGCGGCCCCGGCGTGATCTCCTGCCTGCTCGCCGAGGTGTTCCCCGAGGCCGAAGTGGTCGCCGTCGACGGCACCCCGGCCCTTCTGGAACGCACCCGGGCCCGAGCGCAGCGGCTCGGTCTCGGCGACCGTGTACGGACACGGCGGGCCGAGCTCCCCGACGACCTCGACGAGTTGGGGGAGGCGGATCTGATCTGGGCGGGCAACGCCCTGCATCACATGGGTGACCAGCGCGCCGTCCTCGCGGGGTTCGCCGCCCTGCTGCGCCCCGGCGGGACCGTCGCCCTGGTCGAGGGCGGACTGCCGCCCCGCCGGCTCCCGCGCGACATCGGCATGGGGCAGCCCGGGCTGGAGGCCAGGCTCGACGCGATCAACGCGGAATGGTTCGAGGGCATGCGGGCGTCGCTGCCCGGCGCCAAGCGGGAGACCGAGGACTGGAGCGCCCTGTTCACCGCGGCGGGGCTCGACCCGCAGGGAACCCGCAGCTTTCTGCTCGACCTCCCGGCACCGCTCTCCGAGCCGGCGCGCGACTACGTCGTCGCGGAGTTCACCCGTCGCCGCGAGATGTTCGAGGAGGCCCTCACGGCCGAGGACGTCGCCGTACTGGACCGGCTCGTCGACCCCGAGGACCCGGCCGGACTGCGCCTGCGCCCCGATGTCTTCCTGCTCATGGCGCGTACGGTGCACCTGGGCCGACGGAGCTGACCGGCGCCGGCCTGCCGGGTCCCCGGACACGGGGTGCCCGGCAGGCCGGTGCGCGGGCTCCGGCGGCGGTGGGCAACGGACCGCGGGGGAGCGCGGCGGCGCCGCACAAGGGTGCCGGGCCCACCGCCGCCGCTGATGCCGGTCGCCCGCCGGGCCGCCGCCCCGCGGCACGAGGACGCCGATTCCGTCCCGTCCGGAAGCATGCGCGGAAACAGGGCATGGACGTGGACGGATTGGAGTGCTGCCCGGCAGCCGACTGGTACATCTCGTCCACTGCGGTGACGGGTGCCGTGCGACCAGGATGTGGCTTCGCGGTCCGGGTCGCCACCGGCCCGGCGCGACACGTCGCCTCGTGCGAGGACGCGTATCGAGAGGGAGGCCCATGCAGCACACCCCCGCCACCGCCCACGCGGTGGATTCCGCAGCCACAGGGCTTGGGCGCGCACAGGTACGTGAGGGCGGCCTGCCGTACGCGGACGTGCCGTGCGCCGCGGGCGCCCCACGGCGTCCCGTCGCCGTCGAACTGTCCACCGCGTACGGCGCGTTGTGGCGCGAGGCGCGGTCCGGGCCCGTCGTCGCGGCACGCCGCGCCGGGAGCGACGGCGCGGCGACCGACCCGGTCGACCACAGCGAGTCCGAGCTTCCGGCCGTCATGCCCGTGGGCGGCCCACGGGCCGTCGAGGCCGCCCCGCGGTGCCCCGGCGCGGGCATTTCCCACCTCGACTCCGAGACGGCCGCAGCCGATCCGCAGGGGCCCTTCGGCGGCGGACCACGGCACGGCGGCTTCGGCGCGCGCGAACGGGGCCGCGCCGCACGGGACTTCTCCGCCGCCACGGCACCGGTGCACGCACGCGGCTCGCGGACGGCGAGCCGATGAGCGCCGCCGCCCCCGGCCCCCTGTCGGGTGTGGTGGTCGCCGACTTCGGGCGCGTGCTGGCCGCCCCGTACGCCACGATGCTCCTCGCGGACCTGGGCGCCGACGTCATCAAGGTGGAGCGTCCGGGCTCCGGTGACGACACCCGGGCCTGGGGCCCGCCGCACGCCCATGGCGAATCCACCTACTTCCTCTCCGTGAACCGCAACAAACGGTCCCTCACCCTCGATCTCGGCACGGCGGAAGGACGCCGGTACGCCCGTGAACTGGTGCGCCGCGCCGATGTGCTCGTCGAGAACTTCCGCCCCGGCACGATGCACAAGTACGGGCTCTCCTACGAGGAGGCCCACGCGCTCAACCCCGGCGTCGTCTACTGCTCGGTCACCGGATTCGGAGCCGGTGAAGGGGCCGCACTGCCCGGCTACGACCTGCTCCTGCAGGCGGTCGGCGGGCTGATGAGCGTCACCGGGTCCGCACCGGGGCAGCCGGTCAAGACGGGCGTGGCACTCGTGGACGTGCTCACCGGGCTGCACGCCGCCGTGGGCGTCCTCGCGGCGCTGCGGCATCGCGACGCGACCGGCGAGGGCCAGCACGTCGAAGTCAGCCTGCTGTCCTCGCTGCTGTCGAGCATGGTGAACCAGGCGGGCGGCTACACCCTGGCCGGGCGGGTGCCCGGCCTCCTCGGCAACCGGCACCCGTCCATCGCCCCGTACGAGGTGTACCGGGCGGCGGACCGGCCGCTGGTGGTCGCCGTCGGCAACGACCGTCAGTTCCTCGCCCTGTGCCGGGGCCTGGGCGCCGAGCCGCTCGCCACCGACCCCAGGTTCGCCTCGAACGCGGACCGGGTCGCGCACGTCGACGCGCTGGCAGAGGAGATCTCCGCGCGGCTCGTGCTGCGGACCGCCGCCGAGTGGTTCGACCTGCTCACCCCGCTCGGTGTGCCCTGCGGTCCGGTCAACGACCTCGCGGGCGCCTTCGGCCTCGCCGAACGCCTGGGTCTGTCCCCGCAGGTCACACCGGCGGACGCGGACCCCGGCGACCCCATGCGCCTGGTGGCCAACCCCATCGGGCTGTCCCGCACCCCGCCGCGGTACGAGCGGCGGCCGCCGCGCCTGGGCCAGCACACCGAGGATCTCAGGCGCTGGCTGGACGGCTGACGGACCGGCAGGCCCCGCGTGCGTACGCCGCACAGGCCGTGGACGACCGGCGTCCACGGCCTGCGGCCGTTGCCCGGATTCGTGTCAAGAGGGGACACGCAGCTGCCAGGGTGAGTGGGCATCAGAAAGTCCCCTGGACAGGCTAACAACGCATCAATTCGCCTACCGTCCAGGGTAATTGGCCGCTGATCTAATTATATGGAAATAGCATATGGCGTACTTTATGTACCTCGATCGGTGTCCCGGTGGCGACCTGCAACGTGTCCGATATGACAGGTATGAGGACCGTCAGTACGTTCATCCACGGGTCGACTGCTCAGCCGACCTCTCTGAGAAGGAGAAGCGACATGGTTACCCGTTCCACCATCGTTACTGCCGCTGTCGCGGCCGCTGCGGCCCTCGCCGCTACCGGCATCACCTACGCCTCGGCCGCAAACTCCGAGCCGGTCCAGGCAGCCCCGGCCGTCCAGCAGGCCGCTCCCGTTTCGGCTCTCGACGGCGGCGACGCCGGCAAGGGCAACGAGGGCAAGGGCAACGAGGGCAGGGGCAACGAGGGCCGTGGTTACGAGCGCCGTGGCTATGACGAGGGCCGTGACCACTACGAGGGCCGCATCCACATCAACGAGCGTACGTACTCCGACGAGCCGGGCGGCTGCATGACCGTGGTCAGCGGCCTCGGCTCCACGAGTCTCAACATCCGCAACGACAGCCGCCGGACCGTCGAGGTCTTCCGCGGGGCCACCTGCGACAACGGTGCTCCCATCGCCACCGTCGGCCCGCACAGCTCCAGCGACGGGGTGTTCCCGGGACACGTCAGGGGCGGCGTGTGGGTCAAGAACGGAGTGGTGGGCAGCTTCCGGGTGATCCACCACCACTTCGAAGACCGCGAGGGCCGGTGACCGAGTCACCGGCCTGACGTAGAACCCCGGCCCGCCGGAATCGGGCCGGGGTTCCAGCCCGGGCATCCGACCGGGGCGACCCGGTCGGATGCCCGCACCTGAACGGCGACGGACAAACCCGTACACCTGCCTCGCCATACTAGAGCCGGACGGCGAGGCGCTGCCAGCCGACCCGAACGGCCGCGTCGCACGCGGCTTCCGCGGTTCGGCTCCGGTTCGCGTTCTCGGCCCACGGCCCTGGGCGGGGCCCGGCGACCGGGGTGGCAGAGCGCGGGAACGGCGCGGCAGACGCCGCCCACGTCCCGGCCGCCCCGAAGTCGGCCGGGACGTGCGGACGAGCCGCCGGCATGGACACCGGCGAGCGGGTACTCCTGCGGCGCCCGGACACGCCCGGCGCCCGACACGCCCGACGCCGGACGTTGGCCCAGAAGGGTGAACGCCCGAGCGGCACGGAACCGGAAGGACCGGGCGGTGTCCCGGGCCGCCGGCACCCGCGGCGGCCCCCGGACATCCGTGACGGTGCGGCATCCGCACCGTCATCCACGGCCCCCGGAGCGGCCCCCGCCGGGCTGCGCTCCGGAAGGGTCCGGTACCCGCTCCAACTGCCACCACTGGCCGGGGGAGTCGGTGTCCTCCCACTGCTGGACCCGGGCGCCGGCGGCTGTGCTGCCGCCGGCGACCTCAAGGACGAGCCCGCTGACGAAGCTGACCAGCGTCACCACCCCCGGCGTCTCCAGATGCCGCTCGATCAGCCATTCCTGGGCGCCGTAGTTGTTGGCCCGCCACTGCTGGATCGCGGCGCCGTTCTCGGTGGAGGCGTTGGCGACGTCCAGGCGCTTGCCGCTGTGGACGTTGACCAGGTGGTACAGCGCCGCGCCCTCGTGCACGGGTGAGAGCTGCCAGTGCTGGGCCGCCGCACCGGTTTCCTCGCCCTGCCGCGCCGGGGCGCCGCCGCCCTTGGCGGAGCCGTACACCTCCAGCAGCAGACCGCTGCCCACGTTGCGCAGCCGGTACCGACCCGCCGCGACCACGGGCGCGGTGTCCCCGTTCATGTTCCGGCTCCTTCCCGTGGAGCGGACCGCCGCCCGGCCGGGCAGCCGGGCGGCAGTCCGGGTGTGTCAACGCTGCGGTGACGCGGCTCAGGCGCCGAGGTTGAACTCGCCGGGGTTCGGACCGAGGCGCTTGCCCTCGTCCAGCGCGGCGAACGCGGCCAGGTCGTCGGCGTCCAGCTCGAAGCCGAACACATCGAGGTTCTCCACGATCCGGGACGGCGTCACCGACTTCGGGATCACCACGTTGCCGGTCTGGATGTGCCAGCGGAGCACCACCTGGGCCGGTGTGCGGCCGTGCTTCCGGGCGATCGCGACGACCGTCGGCACCTCCAGGAGCCCCTTGCCCTGGCCCAGCGGGGACCAGGCCTCGGTCGCGATGCCGTGCTTGGCGTGGAAGGCGCGCGACTCGGCCTGCTGGAGCTGCGGGTGGAGCTCGATCTGGTTGATCACCGGGACCACGGAGGTCTCGCCGAGCAGCCGCTCCAGGTGCTCGGGGAGGAAGTTCGAGACACCGATGGCCTTCGCGCGGCCGTCGGAACAGATCTTCTCGAAGGCCTTGTACGTGTCGACGTACGCGTCCTTGGCCGGCACGGGCCAGTGGATCAGGTACAGATCGACGTAGTCCAGGCCCAGCTTGTCGAGCGAGGCGTCGAAGGCGCGCAGGGTGGAGTCGTAGCCCTGATCGGCGTTCCACAGCTTCGTCGTGACGAAGAGCTCTTCGCGGGCGACACCGGAGGCTGCGACGGCCCTGCCGGTGCCCTCCTCGTTCTCGTAGATCGCGGCGGTGTCGATGCTCCGGTACCCGGACTCGATGGCCGTCGCGACCGCCCGCGCGGCCTCGTCGTCGGGCACCTGCCAGACACCGAAACCGAGCTGCGGCATCTCGACGCCGTTGTTGAGGGTGATGGAGGGGACCTTGCTCACGAGCGGTCGATCCTTACGTCGTCGGTTGGGATTCTCAAGGTCAACGATCAGCGGGTGCGATGCATTCCCCGACGGGCCGGTGTCCGCCCCCGCCGCCGGTCCGGCCCGGCGGGGCCCCGGCCGGGCATCGGCCGCATTCGGTTCCGCCCCGATCGTGCCTCGATGCCGCCGGTCCGTGCCCGACCTGTCCGAAATCCTGCGAACTCACGTACGGGCCTTGATATTTGGGCCCGCGCGGAGCATTGACAGATCGTTCTCCAGGGAATCCCATGCAGTGATGGTTAGGAACCTTTCCTAATGTCGATCCGAAGGGAGCCCCTGTGCACGCTGATCGCCCCCCACGCCGTACCGTGGCCGTCCTCGCCGGCCTCAGCTGCCTTTTTCTGCCTCTGCTCGCCCAGATTCCCAAGGCCACCGCCGCCTCGGACACCGGCGGTACGGGTGCCGGCGCCCCGCCCGCCGAGGCCGCCGGCCCCGGATCGATGGCCGCGGCCCCCTACGAGTACCTGGGCTGGGGAAACCCGCAGAAGCCGACCGAGGTGATGGCGGCGACGGGCGTGAAGTGGTTCACACTCGCCTTCATTCTGTCGGACGGCACCTGCAACCCGAAATGGGACGGCGACCGGGCGCTGACCGGCGGCTCGGACCAGGCCGCCATCGACTCCATCCGGGCAGCCGGCGGCGACATCGTCGTCTCGGCGGGCGGCTGGAGCGGAAACAAGCTCGGCGAGAAGTGTTCCAGCGCCGCCGCGCTGGCCGGGGCCTATCAGAAGGTGATCGACGCCTACCACCTCAAGGCGCTGGACATCGACATCGAGGACACCGAGTTCTCCAAGGCCACCGTGCGGCAGCGGGTGGTCGACGCCCTGAAGATCGTCAAGACCAAGAACCCGGGCATCGTGACCTACGTGACCATGGGGACCACCCCGACCGGCCCCGACGCCGACGGCAAGGACCTCATCGAACGGGGAGCCGCCGCGGGGCTCGACAACGACGGCTGGGTCATCATGCCCTTCGACTTCGGCGGGCACAGCGGCACCATGGGCGCGGCCACGGTCAGCGCACTCGACGGGCTGAAGGCCGCCGTCAAGAGCGCCTACCACTACAGCGACGACGCGGCCTACCGGCACATCGGGGTCTCCTCGATGAACGGAAGGACCGACGAGTCGGACGAGACCGTCACCACCACCGACTTCAGAACGATCCTCGGCTACGCGCGGCAGCACCACATCGCGCGCTACGCCTTCTGGTCCGTCAACCGGGACCGCGCCTGCGGCTCCGGCGGCGACGCGGACGCCTGCAGCGGAGTGTCCCAGTCCCCGTACGACTTCACCAGGATCGTCGTCCAGTACAAGGGCTGAGGAGGTCCGATGCGCACCACCACGAGCAAACCGACCCTCGGCGGCACGGCACTCGCCGCCGCCGGACTGCTGCTGCCCCTGCTCGCCGCACCGCCCGCGGCCGCGGCGGCCAACCGCTACGAGGCGGAGGGCGCCACACTTTCCCAGGCGGCCGTGGCGACGAACCACACCGGCTACTCCGGCACCGGCTTCGTCGACTACACCAACACCGCCGGATCATCCGTGGAGTTCACGGTGGACGCCACCGCGGGCAGCACCTCGCTCGCCATCCGCTACGCCAACGGCACCGCCACCGACCGCCCGATGGACATCAGCGTCAACGGCAAGGTCGTCGCCTCCTCGGTCTCGTTCAACGGGACCGGCTCCTGGGACACCTGGGTGACGAAGACCGTTCCCGCCCCACTCGTATCCGGATCCAACACCGTCCGGGCCACCGCGACCACGGCGAACGGCGGCCCCAACCTCGACTACCTCGAAACCGGTGTCCCCGCGACCGGCGGTCCCGCGGTGCCGTTCGGCAGCCACCAGTTCCCCTACGCCGCAGGGACGTTGAAGCCGTCGGGCGCACAGTCCGCGCTCGACCAGGCAGTGATCAAGACGTACAACGCCTGGAAGTCCGCGTTCGTCCGGAAGAACTGCGGCAACGGCTGGTACGAGGTCATCTCGCCGGACGCCGACCACCCCTACGTCGCCGAGGCCCAGGGCTATGGCATGGTCGTCACCGCGACGATGGCGGGCGCCGACCCGGAGGCGAAGACCGTCTTCGACGGCATGGTGAAGTACATGCTCGCGCACCCCTCGGTCAACAACGCCAACCTTCTCGCCGCCGAGCAGGACACCTCCTGCAAGAGTGTCGACGGCTCCGACTCGGCGACCGACGGGGACCTCGACGTCGCCTACGGGCTGCTGCTCGCCGACAGGCAGTGGGGCTCCACCGGCACGTACAACTACAAGGATCTCGCGGTCAAGCACATCAACGCAGTCAAGAAGAGCGAGGTCAACCCGACCACCCACCTCATGCTGCTCGGTGACTGGTCGGACTCCGGCGAGTCCCACTACTGGATGACCCGCTCCTCGGACTGGATGATCGACCACTTCCGTGCCTTCAAGAAGGCGACGGGCGACGGCACCTGGGACACCGTGCGCACGGCCCACCAGAACCTGATCACCTCCCAGCAGTCCAAGTACGCTGCCGGCACCGGTCTGCTGGCGGACTTCGTCGTCAACACCAACACCACGCCCAAGCCGGCCGCGGGCGAGGTGCTCGAAGGGCCCAACGACGGCGACTACTCCTGGAACGCCTGCCGCGACCCGTGGCGCATCGGGGCCGACGCCGTCACCAGCGGGGACGCCGCCTCGCTCGCCTCGGCGCGCAAGCTCAACTCCTGGATCAAGTCGAAGACCGGTGGCAACCCGGACAAGATCGTCACCGGCTACCACCTCAACGGCACGTCCTTCGACAGCGGCGACGACATGGCGTTCACCGCCCCGTTCGCCGTGACCGCGCTGACCGACTCCGGATCCCAGGCCTGGCTCGACGCTCTCTGGAACAAGCTGGCCACCACCTCGATCGACCCGCAGCTCTACTACGGCGGCAGCGTCCAACTGCAGTCGATGATCGTCGCATCCGGTAACTACTGGGTTCCCTGACGGAGGTTCAGATGAAGGTCAGAACGCTCACCGCGTTACGGAGCAGAACGGCCGCCCTCGCCGTCGTGCTGCTCTGCACCGCCCTGGTGCAGGCGGTCCCGCAATCCGCCTCCGCGGCCGCCACCCGGTACGAGGCGGAGTCCGCGACCATCGTCAAGGGCGCCGCCGAGTCCAACCACTCCGGCTACTCCGGGACCGGCTTCGTCAACGGAGACAACGTCACCGGCAGCTATGTGGAGTTCACCGTCACCGCTGCCTCCGCGGGGACCGGGCAGATCGCCATCCGGTACTCCAACGGCACGGAGGCCACCAGGCCCGCAGACATCGCCGTGGGCGGCACGGTCGTCTCGGCCGCCCGCGCCTTCAAGGCCACCACCGACTGGAACACCTGGGCCACCTCCACCCTCACCGCGCCCGTCGCGGCGGGCAGCAACAAGATCCGGCTGACGTCCACGACGGCCGACGGACTGCCCAACCTCGACTACATCGACTTCACCGTCACCTCCTCGGACACCGAGGCGCCCACCGCACCCGGACAGCCCAGCTGCTCCGCGATCACCGAGGACGGCCTCACACTGAACTGGGGCGCCGCGACGGACGACGTGGGCGTCGCCGCCTACGACATCTACGAACACGGCAACAAGCTCGCCGAGGCGGCGGGCACCGCCACGGCGAAGAACCTGACCGGGCTCACCCCCGGTACCACGTACAACATCACCGTGTTCGCACGTGACGCGGCCGGCAACGTGTCGTCGGTCAGCCCCGTCGTGGACTGCACCACCCTGCGCAGCTCCGACACCACCGCGCCCTCCGCCCCCGGCACCCTGTCCGCCTCGGGCCTCACCGCCAACAGCGTCGTCCTGGACTGGGGGGCTTCGACCGACGACAAGGCCGTCACCGCCTACGAGGTGCGCAGCGGCAGCACCGTCTACAAGACCGTCACCGGCACCCCGCCGGCCACCACGGCCACCCTCACCGGGCTCGCCTGCGCCAGCCCGTACTCCCTCGACATCGTCGCCAAGGACGCGGCGGGCAACGCCTCGCCACCCAGTAACACGGTCGCCTTCACCACCCCGGCCTGCGCCACCGACGGAGGCGTGCCGTCGGGCATCGCCACCGTCTCCACCGGCTGGTCCATCCCGTGGGGCACCTACTGGATGCCCGACGGCAAGACCGCGCTGACGACCGAACGGGACAGCTTCAAGGTCTTCAAGGTCACCTCCGGCGGCACCAGGACCCAGGTCGGCACCGTGCCCAACGCGGTCACGACCGACGGTGAGGGTGGTCTGCTGGGGGTCGCCGTCGACCCCAAGTGGTCCACCAACCACTACGTGTACTTCATGCACACCGCGTCGGAGGGCAACCGCGTCGCCCGTATGACGTACGACGGCAGCTCGCTCGGCGGATACACGGTCCTGCTCCAGGGGATCAAGAAGAGCAGGTACCACAACGGCGGACGGCTCGCGTTCGGCCCCGACGGCTACCTGTACGCGTCGACCGGCGAGGCCCAGACCCCCGACCTCGCCCAGGACAAGAACTCGCTGAACGGCAAGATCCTGCGGATGACGACGGACGGCAAGCCCGCCCCCGGCAACCCGTTCGGCAACTACGTCTACAGCTACGGCCACCGCAACCCGCAGGGCCTCGCCTTCGACCGCAACGGCCGCCTGTGGGAAGCGGAGTTCGGCGACAGCAAGAAGGACGAGCTCAATCTCATCAAGCCGGGCAAGAACTACGGCTGGCCCATCTGCGAGGGCGCCTGCTCCACCACCGGCATGACCGACCCGAAGAAGACCTGGACCGTCTCCGAGGCCTCGCCCAGCGGGATCGCCATCGTCCGCAACGTCATCTACATGGCCGCGCTGAAGGGCGAGAGGCTGTGGCGGGTGCCGATCAGCGGTGACACCGAGAACCTCGGCACGCCGACCGCGTACTACGTCGGCACGTACGGACGGCTGCGCACGGTCACCAAGGTTCCCGGCCAGGACCAGCTCTGGCTCTCCACCACCAACTGCGACAACAAGGGGAACGAACCGGACGGCTCGGACAAGCTGTTCCGCATCTCGATCACGTAGTACGCGCCCTGCCGCTGAGGCACGGCCGCCCGTGCCTCAGCGGTACAGCGCATCGACCTCCTCCGCGTACGCCGTCTCGATCGCCTTCCGCTTCAGCTTCAGCGACGGCGTGAGCAGACCGTGTTCCTCGCTGAACGGATGCGCCAGGATCCGGAACGTACGGATCGACTCGGCCTGCGACACCGCCGTATTGGCGGCGACCACCGCCCGCCGGACCTCCAGCTCCAGGTCGGGGTTCCGCACCAGCTCCTCCGGAGGCATGGGCGCCCGCCCCTGCATGGCGAGCCAGTGGTCCACCGATTCCTGGTCGACCGTGACCAGCGCGGCGATGTACGGCCGGTCGTTGCCGACCACGATGCACTGGGCGACCAGCGGATGGGCCCGCACCCGTTCCTCCAGGCCGGTCGGCGACACGGTCTTGCCGCCCGAGGTCACCAGGACCTCCTTCTTCCGCCCGGTGATCGTCAGATAGCCGTCCTCGTCGAGTGTGCCCAGATCCCCGGTGGACAGCCAGCCCTCGCGCAGCACGGCGTCGGTGGCCCGCGGGTCGCCGAGGTAGCCCGCGAACACATGGGCGCCGTGCACCCATACCTCGCCGTCCTCGGCGATGTGCACGGTCGTGCCGGGGATCGGCTGCCCGACCGTGCCGTACCGGGTGCGCTCCGGCGGATTGGCGGTGGCCGCCGCGGTCGACTCGGTCAGCCCGTACCCCTCGTACACCGTGACGCCCGCGCCCGCGAAGAACAGCCCGAGCCGCCGCTCCATCCCCGAACCGCCGGACATGGCGTGCCGGATCCGGCCGCCCATCGCCTCGCGCACCTTCCGGTACACGACCTTGTCGAAGAACTGGTGCTGCATCCGCAGCCCGGCGGACGGCCCCGGACCGGTCCCGAACGCGCGCGCCTCCATCGCCTCGGCGTAGTTCACCGCGATGTCCACGGCCCTGTCGAACGGCCCGACCCGGCCCTCCGCCTCCGCCTTGCGCCGGGCGGCGTTGAAGACCTTCTCGAGGATGTACGGCACCGCCAGGATGAACGTCGGCCGGAACGACACCAGGTCCGGCATCAGGGCCTTCGCGGACAGCTCCGGCTGATGGCCCAGCTTCACCCGGCCGCGGACCGCGGCGAGCTCCACCATCCGGCCGAACACGTGCGCCAGCGGCAGGAAGAGGAGGGTGGCCGCCTCGTCGCCCGGCTTGGAGCGGAAGACCGACTCCCAGCGCGAGGCCATGGTGTCCGTCTCGAACATGAAGTTCGCGTGCGTGATCACACAGCCCTTGGGACGTCCCGTCGTCCCCGAGGTGTAGATGATCGTCGCCACCGACTCGGGCGTCACCGCGCGCCGGTGGCGGTGCACCACCTCGTCCTCGACCTGGGCGCCCGCGTCGAACAGCTCGGTCACGGCGTCGGCGTCCAGCTGCCAGAGCCGCTTGAGTCCGGGCAGCCGGCCGATGACCGACGCGAGCGTCATCGCGTGGTCCTCGTGCTCGACCATGACGGCGGACACCTCGGCGTCGTGGAGCATCCAGCGGACCTGCTCGGCCGAGGACGTCGGATAGACCGGCACGGACTGGGCGCCGACCGTCCACAGCGCGAAGTCGAAGAGCGTCCACTCGTAGCGCGTGCGCGACATCAGGGCCACCCGGTCGCCGAATCTGACGCCGTGCGCGATCAGCCCCTTGGCGAGCGCCAGCACCTCGTCGCGGAACATCGCCGCAGTGACGTCCCGCCAGCGTCCGCTCGCGTCTTTTCGGCCGAGTGCGACCCGGTCCGGATCCTCCTCGGCGTAGTCGAACACCACATCGGCCAGCCCGCCTACGAGGGGCGCGGCCGCCATGGGTGGGACAGTGAACTCGCGCAATGACCTGCTCCTTGTGGCGCTCCGCACAGCGCCGTGACGCTACCCCAACGAACGGCGCGGCGGGAGGGCCCCGTACCGGCGGACCGCGTGGCCACAGGCACAGGTCGGCCACCGAAATCCGGCCAGATGGGCAAGGCTCGGGCGCGGCTGAGACCGCGGAGTAAGCGGCCCACGCCGGAATCTCCACCGAATCTGTACGCCGAGGCCACTCCCGGTCCGGGCGGTCGCGGGGGTACCGGTCCGCGAACGGGCAGGCTCACCCCGGACCGGACGGGGCGGGCGCGGAACCGGCGCCGGGGCTTCGGTGCGCGGTACCGCGCCGGGGCTGCGGTGCGGTACCGGCGCCGGGGCTTCGGTGCGCCCTTCCCTTACGGGCGTGCGGTCATGCGCCGTTCCGGCCGCTGAGCGAACCGATCGCGCCGACGCCCCGGATCAGCCGGTCGCCGCCCGCCAGGATCGCCGCCGCCAGGGCGTCCGCGGCCTCCTGCGCCGCGTTCCGGCGACGGCCGTGCAGCAGGACGAAGTCCACATCGCCCAGCTCCGGCAGCCCCGCTCTGGCCGGCACCGGCGCCAGACCCGGCGGGATCAGCCCACGGCTGTGGGCCATCACGCCCAGCCCCGCGCGGGCCGCCGCGATCAGCCCGTTCAGACTGGAGCTCGTACAGGCGACCCGCCAGGGCCGGCCCTGCTCCTCCAGGACTTCGAGGGCGCGGGCCCGGGTGATGCCCGGCGGCGGGAAGAGCACCAGCGGAACCGGACGGTCCGGGTCGATCCGCAGTCGTGGCGCGCCGATCCAGGTCAGCGCGTCCTGCCAGACAAGTTCCCCGTGCGTGTCGCCGACGCGCCGCTTGGCGAGCACCAGATCGAGCCGGCCCGCCGCCAGTTGCTGGTGCAGTGTCCCGGAGAGCTCCACCGTCAGCTCCAGCTCGACCTCCGGGTGGTCGCGGCGGAACGACTCCAGGATCTCCGGCAGCCGGGTCAGTACGAAATCCTCGGAGGCCCCGAACCGCAGACGCCCGCGCAACCGCGTGCCGGTGAAGAAGGCCGCCGCCCGCTCGTGGGCCTCGAGTATCGTCCGGGCGAAACCGAGCATCGCCTCACCGTCCACGGTGAGATCGACCCGGTGCGTGTCCCGGGTGAACAACTGCCGCCCCGCCGCGTCCTCCAGACGCCGTACATGCTGGCTCACCGTGGACTGCCGCACCCCCAGCCGGCGGGCGGCCTGCGTGAAGCTCAGGGTCTGGGCGACGGCGAGAAAGGTACGGAGCTGCACGGGGTCGTACATGGGGCCAGGCTATCGCGGACCGCGATGACAGTGAAAGCGGTATGCGGGATTCCCGATCGCCTTGATCGAGAGCAGGATGGGGAGGGCACGACCGGAATCAAGAGAACATGTGGAGCAGATGAGCCGCCGCACCCTGAAACTGCCGTCCTGGCTGCCGATCGACCCGTACATCATGGCGCTGATCGGCACGGTCGTACTGGCGGCGATACTGCCGGCGTCCGGACCCGTCGCGGATGTGGCGGGCGGCGCGTCGACCGGAGCGGTCGCCCTGCTCTTCTTCCTGTACGGCGCCCGCCTCTCCACCGTCGAGGCACTCGACGGCCTCAGGCACTGGCGGCTCCACCTCACCGTGCTGGTCTGCACGTTCGTCGCCTTTCCGCTGCTCGGGCTGGCGGGCAGGGGACTGGTGCCGTACGTCCTGACCCCGCAGCTCTACAGCGGCTTCCTCTTCCTCTGCCTCGTCCCCTCGACCATCCAGTCGTCGATCGCCTTCACCTCGATCGCGCGCGGCAATGTGCCCGCGGCGATCTGCGCGGGCTCCTTCTCCTCGGTCGCCGGGATCTTCCTCACCCCGTTGCTCGCCGCGGCGCTGCTCGGCAACAGCGGCGGCGGATTCTCGGCGGACGCGCTTCTGAAGATCGGCGTCCAGCTGCTGCTGCCGTTCGTCGCGGGGCAGCTGCTGCGCCGCTGGATCGGCGGCTTCATCACCCGCCACAAGAAGGTCCTCGGCCATGTCGACCGCGGCTCGATCCTGCTCGTCGTCTACACGGCGTTCAGCGAGGGCATGGTCGCGGGCATCTGGCACCAGGTCACCCCGGCGAGGCTCGGCGCGCTGGCCGGCGCCGAAGCGCTGCTGCTCGCCCTGCTGCTCACGCTGACCTGGTACGGGTCGAAGCGGCTGGGCTTCGACCGGGAGGACCGGATCGCCATCCAGTTCGCCGGCTCGAAGAAGAGCCTGGCCGCCGGGCTGCCGATGGCGAGCGTCCTGTTCGGGGCGCAGGCGTCCCTCGCCGTGCTGCCGCTGATGCTCTTCCACCAGATGCAGCTGATGGTGTGCGCGGTGATCGCCAAGCGCCGCTCGCGCGACCCGCAGGTGGAGAACCGGGAGAACGGCGCGGTGTCGCGGGAACCGGCCGCGGTGAGCTGAGAGGGACTCCGGGGCGGGCCGCCGCCCCGGAGACCCGCCCGGGGGCGGGGCCGGCCGACGCAGGGATCGCTCCCGTCGGCCGGCCCCGCCTCTGTGCAGACGGCGGGGCGCCTCAGCCCTCGCCGGGCGCCGCCTCCAGAGCGATGCGGTGCTCACCCGCGTACACGTTCATGGACGGGCCCCGCAGAAAACCGACCAGGGTCAGTCCGGTCTCGGCGGCCAGATCCACGGCGAGGGACGACGGTGCCGAAACCGCGGCGAGCAGCGGGATCCCGGCCATCACCGCCTTCTGGGCCAGCTCGAAGGAGGCCCGCCCCGACACCAGCAGAATCGCCCGGGACAGTGGCAGCCGGCCGTCGGTGAGGGCACGGCCGACCAGCTTGTCGACCGCGTTGTGCCGGCCGACGTCCTCCCGGATGTCGAGCAGCTCGCCCCTCTCGGAGAACAGGGCCGCCGCGTGCAGACCGCCGGTCCGGTCGAAGACCTGTTGCGCGGCCCGCAGCCGGTCGGGGAGGGCGGCGAGCAGGGCGGGTTCGACCCGGACCGGGGGAGCGTCGGCGATCGGATGCCGGGTCGTGGTGCGTACCGCGTCGAGGCTCGCCTTGCCGCACAGCCCGCAGGACGACGTGGTGTACACGTTGCGTTCGAGCGTGATGTCGGGGACCGCGACGCCGGGCGCGAGCTTCACATCCACCACGTTGTACGTGTTCGCGCCGTCCGCCGTGGCCCCGGCGCAGTAGACGATCGAGCGCACCTCGGAGCCGTCACCGATCACGCCCTCGCTCACCAGGAAGCCCGCCGCCAGTGCGAAGTCGTCGCCCGGTGTGCGCATCGTGATGGCGAGCGGCTTGCCGTTCAGCCGGATCTCCAGGGGCTCCTCGGCGACGAGCGTGTCGGGGCGCGTGGAGACGGCCCCGTCCCGGATGCGGATGGTGCGGCGGCGCTCGGTGACGCGTCCCATAGCGGTTGAACCCGATTCTGTACGTGGTGGAAGCCGAACCGGCCCTTGATGCGGAGGCTGCCGTGGGTCACCGGGTTGTCGTGCGGAGTGGCGACCTCGACGATCACATTGTCCTGTACGCGGAGTGTGACATTGCAGCCGGCATCGCAGTGCGCGCCGAGGGTCGTGGTTTCCGTCCGGGCCTGTTCGTCCCAGGTCCCGTCCGTCCGTGCTCGCTCGAAGGCCAGGGGGGCGCCGGGCTGGTCGGGGCGCTTGAAGCCTCCTGCCACGCCACCGGGCAGCACCACCCGCAGACGCTCCGGAGGCCGGCCGGGGCCAGCAGTTCACGCAGGGTTGCCGTCGGACGACGGAACCGAAGGCGATGCCGAATACGCACAGTATTGTCTACAGTATGCCTTTCTGTGCAGTCAAGGCTGTCGTCAAGCCTCCAACGACCGCGTGCTATTCCTGTGGGAACACGTGCCCCTGTACCGGTCGGTAGCGACCAAGACTGGATGGTTCCTGCCATACGTAGCGAGGGGATCCCGTACATGACCGGCTCACGTGTCGTGGCGCTCGGCCACTATCAGCCCGCCAAGGTGCTCACCAACGACGATCTGGCGGCCATGGTCGACACCAGTGACGAGTGGATCACCAGTCGCGTCGGCATCAAGACCCGCCACGTCGGAGGCCCTGACGAGCCGGTGGACGAGATGGCCTCGCACGCGGGGGCCAAGGCGCTCGCCGCGGCGGGGCTGCAGCCCGCCGAAGTCGATCTGGTGCTGGTCGCCACCTCCACGGCGATCGACCGTTCGCCGAGCATGTCGGCGCGGGTGGCCGCCCGGCTCGGTATGGGTTCGCCCGCGGTGATGGACATCAACGTGGTCTGCTCCGGATTCACCCACGCCCTCGCCACCGCCGACCACGCGATCCGGGCGGGCGCGGCCGAGCGCGTCCTCGTCATCGGTGCCGACAAGATGGCGGACATCGCGGACTGGACCGACCGCAGCACCTGTGTCCTGCTCGGTGACGGAGCCGGCGCGGCGGTCGTCGTCGCCGACCCGGACGGCGGCGACCGGCCCGGGATCGGCCCCGTTCTGTGGGGCTCGTTGCCGGAGATGGGCAACGCGGTACGGATCGAGGGGACGCCCCCGCGTTTCGCGCAGGAGGGGCAGTCCGTATACAGGTGGGCCACCACGCAACTGCCGCCCATCGCCCGCAAGGTGTGCGAGAAAGCCGGGGTCGCCCCCGAGGACCTGGCCGCGGTCGTGCTGCATCAGGCCAATCTGAGGATCATCGAACCCGTCGCCAGGAAGATCGGCGCGGTGAACGCGGTCATCGCCCGGGACGTCGTGGATTCCGGCAACACGTCCGCGGCCTCCATCCCGATGGCCCTGTCGAAGCTGGTGGAGCGCGGCGAGGTCCACAGCGGCGCGCCGGTGCTGCTTTTCGGCTTCGGCGGGAATCTCTCGTACGCGGGCCAGGTGATCCGCTGCCCCTGAGGGGCGTTGTGCTCGGTAGACTGTAGACGATAAGCAATTGCTCGTCGCCCGGAGGGGGACCGCGATGTTGTCCACAGGACTGCCGCAAGGAGCTGTGCCGAAGCTGGAACGGCCCGGTCCGCTGCGCGAGCGCGTGTACGAGACGCTGCTCGAACTCATCACGACGCGTGCGCTCCGTCCCGGTCAGCACCTGGTCGAGAGTGAACTGGCCGGTCATCTCGGGGTGTCCAGGCAGCCGGTGCGGGAGGCGTTGCAGCGGCTGAACACCGAGGGCTGGGTCGATCTCCGGCCTGCCCAGGGCGCGTTCGTCCACGAACCCACCGAGGAGGAGGCGGACCAGCTGCTGTCGGTCCGCACCCTGCTGGAGGCCGAGGCCGCCCGCCTTGCCGCGGCCAACTCGGGCACCGCCGGCATCGCCGCCCTGGAGGAACTCTGCGCCGAGGGCGAGCGGGCGGTCGCCGACGACGACGTGGACCTGGCGGTCGCCACCAACGCGGCCTTCCACGCCAAGGTCATGGAACTCGCGGGCAATGCCGTCCTCTCCGAGCTCGCCGGGCAGGTCGACCGCCGGGTCCGCTGGTACTACACCCCGGTGGCCCGCCAACGCGGCACCCAGTCCTGGATCGAGCACCGCTCGCTCATCGCGGCGATCTCCTCGCGCGACGGGCAGCGGGCCACGGAGATCATGCGGGCGCACACGGAACACACGCGCAGGACGTACCACCAGCGCGAAGAGAGCTGAGGCGCGGCCGGTTGGCCGGTGCCGGAAGGGCCGGGGCTTCGAGCCCCGGCCCTTCCGCGCGTTGTGCACCGTTCTCCGCGTTGCGCACCGTCCTTCCGCGTTTCGTGTCACCGGGCCGTACTGATGGCGCTCGCGTATTCACACATCTGGATGTTCAAACGAACATTGCTGTGTTAGAAATGGGTCATGGGTGTCGCCAATCGTCTGGACCTGACCCTGCGATTGGTGCAGGGCTCCGACCGGGTTTCCGTGTCGGAGCTCTCCCACCGCCTCGGGGTCTCCGAAATGACCGTCCGCCGGGACCTCGACGCGCTGGAGCGGCAGGGGCTGGTGCGCAGGGTGCACGGCGGTGCGGTCGCCACCCGCGCACGGGAGGAGGGCGCGGGCTTCTCGGCCCGTGAGCCGTGGCAGGCCGCGACGAAGGACCGGCTCGGTGCGGCCGTCGCCGCGATGGTCGAGCCGGGATCGCGGGTGCTTCTCGACGCGGGAACCACCACCGTGCACGTCGCCGAGCATCTGGCCGCACGGGCGCCCTTGACGGTGGCGGTGCTCAGCCTTCAGGCCGCTGCCCGCCTGGCGGACCGGCCCGGAATCGAACTGCTGGTCGTCGGCGGCCGGTCGCGTCCCGGCGAACGTTCGCTGGTCGGCCCGCTGGCCCTGCGCACCATCGAAGCGCTGGCCTTCGACTGCTTCGTACTGTCCATCGGCGGTGTGCACGCCGAGTACGGCTGGTCGGAGTTCTCGCTCGACGACGCGGCCGTCAAACAGGCCGCGCTCGCACAATCGGACCGGACCATCGCCGTCGCGGACGCCACCAAGCTCGGGGTGCGCGCGTTCAGCCAGGTCGCCGCCGTGGGTGCGGTGGACGCGTTCGTCACCGACAGTGCGGCCCGGGACGCCGCCACCCACCCCAACGGCCCGCTGACGCTGGCGGCCCTGCGCGACGCGGGCGTCCGGACCGTCCTGGCCTGAACCGGATCCATCACGAGGAGCGCACACCATGACCGCAGGACTGGACACCCCCGACCGGCGCGGACGCACCGGCCTGGACCGGCAGGGGCGCGACCTGACCGGCAATCCACGGGTGCGGATCACGGATGTGGAGGTGCTGTCCTGCGACTGGTACGTCCTGCGCAGAACGACCTTCGACTACCAGCACGGCGACGGTCACTGGAGCCGGCAGCAGCGGGAGACGTACGACCGGGGCGACGGTGCCACGATCCTGCTCTACCACCCCGACCGCCGCGCCGTTCTGCTGACCCGTCAGTTCCGGCTGCCCGCCTACGTCAACGGGCACCACGACGGGATGCTGATCGAGACCGCCGCCGGGCTGCTCGACGGCGACAGCCCCGAGGAGGCCATCCGCAGGGAAGCGGCCGAGGAGACCGGGCATGTCGTCGGCACCCCCGAGCGTGTCTTCGACGTCTACATGAGCCCCGGCTCGGTCACCGAACGCCTGCACTTCTTCGCCGCCCCTTACCGCTCGACGACCGAAACCACCGGTGGGCACGGGATCGCGGCCGAGGGGGAGGACATCGAGACCGTGGAGCTCCCCTTCGAGGAGGCCCTCTGCATGGTCCGCGACGGGGCCATCGCCGATGCCAAGACCATCATGCTGCTCCAATGGGCGGCGCTGGACGGCCCGTTCAGGCACCGCTGACTCCTGCTCGGTCCGTTCCACGGCACTCATCGCCGACGCCGGCCGGACGAACGGCTTTGTCCTCGGTGTGGAGAAAGTTGTAGTGGATTCCTGCGCAACTTCTTCCCACTCCCGGCAACCGCTGCTACGTTCCCCTCGAAAGCCCGACGGACAGGCCGATGCGGCGGGGAGGGGCGCGTGAGACGTATGACGGCACGACCCGCGAATGCGCATCAGGCGCGACTGCTCCGGCTGTTGCGCGACGGCGGGCCCAACTCACGGGCACAGCTGGGGGATCAGGTCGATCTCTCCCGCTCCAAGCTCGCCGTCGAGGTGGACAGGCTGCTGGAGACCGGACTTGTCGTGGCCGACGGACTCGCCGCATCCCGCGGAGGGCGTCGCTCGCACAACATCCGGCTCGCTCCGCAGCTGCGCTTCCTCGGCGTCGACATCGGTGCCACATCCGTCGATGTGGCAGTCACCAACGCCGAGTTGGAGGTCCTGGGCCACCTCAACCACCCCATGGACGTACGCGAGGGGCCCGTCGCCGTCTTCGAGCAGGTGCTGGCCTTGGCGGCCAAGCTCCGGGCCTCCGGCCTCGCCGAAGGCTTCGACGGTGCGGGCATCGGCGTGCCGGGCCCGGTCCGGTTCCCCGAAGGCGTGCCGGTCGCACCCCCGATCATGCCCGGCTGGGACGGCTTCCCGGTCCGCGAGGCGCTCAGCCAGGAGCTGGGCTGCCCCGTCATGGTCGACAACGATGTGAACCTGATGGCCATGGGGGAGCAGCACGCGGGCGTGGCGCGCTCGGTCGGCGACTTCCTCTGCGTCAAGATCGGCACCGGCATCGGCTGCGGCATCGTCGTCGGCGGCGAGGTCCACCGCGGCACGACGGGCAGCGCCGGAGACATCGGCCACATCCAGGTCGAACCCGAAGGGCGCGCCTGCGCCTGTGGCAACCGGGGATGCCTGGAGGCCCACTTCAGTGGTGCCGCGCTCGCCCGCGACGCCGAGGACGCGGCGCGCGCCGGGCAGTCGGCGGAGCTCGCGGGCCGGCTGGAGTCGGCCGGGCAGCTCACCGCCGCCGATGTGGCCGCCGCCGCGGCCGCGGGCGACACCACCTCGCTCGACCTGATCCGCGAAGGCGGCAACCGGGTCGGCCAGGTCATCGCGGGACTCGTCAGCTTCTTCAATCCCGGCCTGGTGGTGATCGGCGGCGGTGTGACCGGCCTCGGGCACACCCTCCTCGCCAGCGTCCGGACCCAGGTCTACCGGCAGTCGCTGCCGCTGGCCACCGGCAATCTCCCCATCGTGCTGGGCGAGTTGGGACCGGCCGCCGGAGTGATCGGCGCGGCCCGGCTCATCAGCGACCACCTGTTCTCACCGGCCTGACACCGGGCCGGCAGCGCATAGGCAGCCCACACCAGCACCTAGGTACGCACCGACCCACCGAAGTACCGGAAGCCCCGGAACACCCGCACCACCGCACCTGGTACAGCCCTGCCCGCTCACCGGCCGCACCCGCCGAGGGGATTCGTCATGGCACCAGAACCACCCCTGCTCACCATGTCCGGCATCACCAAGTCGTTCCCCGGAGTACGCGCCCTCGACGGCGTGGACCTGGAGGTGCAGGCCGGCGAAGTCCACTGTCTCCTCGGGCAGAACGGCGCCGGCAAGTCCACCCTCATCAAGGTGCTCGCCGGGGCCCACCAGCCCGACGGCGGCGAGATCACCTGGCGCGGCGAACCCACCGCCCTCAAGTCGCCCATCGCCGCGATGCGCCTGGGCATCGCCACCATCTACCAGGAACTCGACCTGGTCGAGGGCCTCTCGGTCGCCGAGAACGTCTTTCTCGGCCATGAACCCACCACCGCCCGCTTCGTCGTCCGCACCCGCGAGGGCCGTACGGCCGCCGCCGCGCTGCTGAAGCGTCTCGGCCACCCGGAGATCGACCCGGCGCAGGCGGTCGGCGAACTGTCCGCCGCCCAGCGGCAGATCGTCTCCATGGCGCGGGCCCTCTCCCACGACGTACGGCTCATCGTGATGGACGAGCCGTCGGCCGCGCTCGACCCCGACGAGGTCGACAACCTCTTCCGCATCGTCGCCGCCCTCACCGCCGACGGTGTCGCCGTCGTGTACATCTCGCACCGCCTGGAGGAGATCCGACGGATCGGCGACCGGGTGACCGTGCTCAAGGACGGCCGCGCCGTCGCCGTGGGGCTGCCCGCCAAGTCCACACCGACGCGCGACATCGTTGCCATGATGACCGGCCGCAACGTCGAGTACGTCTTCCCGCCGCGCACCACGGACGGTACGGGGCCGGCAGCGACGGAGCCGGTACTGAAGGTCCAGGGGCTGACCCGGAAGGGAGAATTCGCCCCGGTGGACCTGGAGTTGAGGCCCGGCGAGATCGTCGGTCTGGCCGGGCTCGTCGGCTCGGGACGCTCCGAGATCCTGGAGACCGTCTACGGCGCCCGCAGACCGAGCGCCGGACACGTCACCGTGGCCGGCAGACAGCTCCGGCCCGGCAGCGTCCGCGCGGCCGTCGCCGCCGGGATCGGCCTCGCGCCCGAGGAGCGCAAGGCGCAGGCCCTGCTGATGCTCGAATCCGTCACCCGCAATGTCTCCGTCTCCTCGATGTCCCGTTTCTCCCGGGCCGGCTGGATGGACCGCCGGGCCGAGCGCCGGGCTGCCCGCACCGCCACCCGCGCGCTCTCCCTGCGCCCCGACAACCCGGACACCCCGGTCCGCACACTGTCCGGCGGCAATCAGCAGAAAGCCGTCCTGGCCCGCTGGCTGCTGCGCGGCTGCCGGGTCCTGCTGCTCGACGAACCGACCCGCGGTGTGGACGTCGGCGCCCGTGCCGAGCTCTACGCCGTGATCCGCCGGCTGGCCGACGAGGGCCTCGCCGTCCTGCTCGTCTCCAGCGAGGTGCCCGAAGTGCTGGGCCTCGCCGACCGGGTGCTGGTGCTCCGCGAGGGCCGCGTCGTGCACACGGCGGACGCCCGGGAGCTCGACGAGCACCGCGTACTCGACCTAGTGATGGAAGGGAGCCCGACGTCATGACGCAGCCCGTCTCCTCGGCGCAGCAGGGCGCGCCGGACAAGGGGGCCGCCGCCCCGGTCTCCGGATCCCGCAAGGAGGACGGCACCACGCGCGCCTTCGGCCTGCGCGCGGACGTCCGCAACCTCTCGCTTCTCGGTGTGCTCGCCGTACTGATCGCCGTCGGCGGATTCACCGAACCCGACGCCTTCCTGGACACCGGGAACCTTCAGCTGATCCTGACCCAGTCGTCCGTCATCGGTGTCGTCACCGTCGGGATGACCTTCGTCATCACCAGCGGCGGCATCGATCTGTCGGTCGGTGCGATGGTGGCGCTGGCCTCCGTATGGGCGACCACGGTCGCCACCCAGGAGTACGGCTTCGCGGGAATCCTGTTCACCGCCGTGCTCGTCGGACTCGGCGCCGGACTGGTGAACGGGCTGCTCATCGCGTATGGCCGGATGGTGCCGTTCATCGCGACGCTGGCCATGCTCGCCTCGGCCCGCGGACTCGCCCTCCAGATCACCGACGGCAGGACCCAGCTCGTCACCGTGAAATCGGTCCTCGACCTGGGCCTGCCCGACTCGTACGTCCTCGGCGTCCCGCCCCTGGTCATGATGTTCGCCGCGGTGACCGTCATCGGCTGGCTGGTGCTGAACCGCACGACCTTCGGACGGCGTACGGTCGCGGTCGGCGGCAACGCGGAGGCGGCCAGGCTGGCCGGCATCGACGTACGGCGGCAGCGGCTCCAGCTCTATCTGCTCTCCGGGCTGTGCTGCGGCATCGCGGCCTTCATGCTGATCATCCTGTCCGGCTCGGGACAGAACACCAACGGCAACTTGTACGAGCTCGACGCCATCGCCGCGGCGATCATCGGCGGCACCCTGCTCAGCGGCGGACGCGGCACCATCGTCGGCTCCGTACTCGGCGTCCTCGTCTTCACCACCATCACCAACATCTTCGCGCTCAACAATCTGCAGAGCGATGTCCAGCAGATCGCCAAGGGCGCGATCATCGTCGCCGCCGTCCTGGTCCAGCGCCGCACTTCGGCGCACGGGGAGACCTGAGCCCCTGGGTGCGCTCCCGGTATCCCGGCATTTTCGAACCGCCCCGCCCCGTACGCCCCATGTGACATGTCACGCACCGGATGAAGGGTTTGACAGCCATGCCAGAAACCAGCCGCAGAGGACTGCTCTTCGGCACCGCGGCCGTCTCCGCGGGCGCCCTCCTCACCGCCTGCACCAGCAACGAGCCCAAGAAGTCGAAGACCGCGCAGAACGACCGGCCCGCCGCCGACGACAAGCCGGGAAAGCCCGTCACCATCGGCTTCGCGGGTCCGCAGGCCGACCACGGCTGGCTCAACGCGATCAACGAGAACGCCAAGTCGCGGGCGGCGACCTACTCCGAGGTGACGCTGGAGAGCACCGAGGGCTCCAACGACACCGCCGCCCAGATCGGCCAGGTCAAGACCCTCATCAACAAGAAGGTCGATGTCCTCGTCATCCTCCCCGCCGACGGCAAGGCACTCACCCAGGTCGGCCTGGAGGCCATGCGGGCGGGCATCCCCGTCATCAACCTGGACCGGATCTTCGCCTCGCCGCAGGCCTACCGCTGCTGGGTCGGCGGCGACAACTACGGCATGGGTCTCAACGCCGGCACGTACATCGGCGAGCAGCTCAAGGACAAGGCGGGGGCCAAGGTCGTCGAGCTGGCCGGCATCGACAATCTGGAGCTCACCAAGCAGCGCAGTCAGGGCTTCGCCGACGCGCTGAAGAACTACCCGAACATCAAACTGGTGGCCCGCCAGGCGGCCGAGTTCACCGTCGAGTCGGGGCAGGCGAAGATGGCCCAACTCCTTCAGGCCCAGAAGAAGTTCGACGCCCTGTGGAATCACGACGACGACCAGGGCGTGGGCGCGCTCCGCGCCATCCAGCAGGCGGGGCGCGACGAGTTCCTGATGGTCGGCGGCGCCGGGGCCAAGTCCGCGATGGACGCCATCAAGGCCGACAACAGCGTACTGAAGGCCACCGTTCTCTACCCGCCGTCGATGGCGGCGTCCGCCATCGACCTGGCCCGCGCCCTCGCCCAGGGCAAGGGCGTCGGCGGCCTGGCCGAACTGGAGATCCCGACCAATCTCACTCTCTACTCGGCCGTGGTCACCAAGGAGAACATCGACCAGTACCTGCCGACGGGCTTCAGCTGAGCCGCCCCGCGGGAGGGTGCTGACCCTCCCGCCGCACCCATCGAACGACCGACGAGGAGGAAGCCCGGATGGCCCGTAGGGAAGAGACGGATCAGGAGGCCGCAGCGCCGCCGGCGCACCGGCCGGCGACCGGTGTGCCGACGCTGGGGGTCGGCATGGTCGGATACGCGTTCATGGGCGCCGCCCACTCGCAGGGGTGGCGCACCGCCGGACACGTCTTCGAGCTGCCGCTGCGACCGGCCCTCGCCGCGATCTGCGGACGTGACCGGGCAGCGGTCGACGCGGCGGCGGCCCGCCACGGCTGGGCGGCGGCGGAGACCGACTGGCGGGCCCTCATCGCCCGGGACGACGTGCAGCTCGTCGACATCTGCACCCCTGGGGACAGTCACGCCGAGATCGCCATCGCCGCCCTGGAGGCGGGCAAGCACGTGCTGTGCGAGAAGCCGCTCGCCAACACGGTCGCCGAGGCGGAGGCCATGACCGGGGCGGCGGAGCGCGCGGCGGCCCGCGGTCAGGTCGCGATGGTGGGCTTCAACTACCGCAAGGTGCCCGCGATCACCTATGCCAGGAAGCTGATCGCCGAGGGCCGGATCGGAACCCTGCGGCATGTCCGTGCCGCCTACCTCCAGGACTGGCTCGTCGACCCCGCGTCGCCGCTCACCTGGCGGCTGAGGCGGGAACACGCCGGCTCGGGAGCGCTCGGCGACCTGGGGGCGCACATCGTCGACCTGGCGCAGTACCTGGCGGGGGAGCTGCTGGTCGGGGTGTCGGCGGTCAGCGAGACGTTCGTACGCGAACGACCGCTGCTCGCCGGTCCGTCCACCGGGCTCGGCGGAGCCGCGGACTCGGGGGCGCGAGGGGCGGTGACCGTGGACGACGCGGCGCTGTTCACCGGCCGGCTCGCCTCCGGGGCGCTGGCCTCGTTCGAGACGACCCGGATGGCGGCCGGGCGGAAGAACGCGCTGCGGCTGGAGATCAACGGGGAGCGCGGCTCGCTCGCCTTCGATCTGGAACGGCTCAACGAGCTGTCCTTCCACGACCACACCGAACCCGCCATCACGGCGGGGTTCCGGCGCATCCTCGTCACCGAGCCCCAGCATCCCTACCTGGAGGCGTGGTGGCCGCCGGGCCATGCCCTCGGCTACGAGCACACCTTCATCCACCAGGCCCGCGACCTGGTGCGGACGATCGCCGAAGGGACGGTCCCCGCGCCGTCGTTCGCCGACGGGCTCCAGGTGCAGCGAGTGCTAGCGGCCGTGGAGGAGAGCGCCGAGAAGAACTCCGTACACACCCCCGTAGCTCTCTAGGAGGTCCCTCTCATGCCTCGTCCCTTCACGCTCTTCACCGGCCAGTGGGCCGACCTTCCCCTGGAGGAGGTCTGCCGGCTCGCCCGGGACTTCGGTTACGACGGACTCGAACTCGCCTGCTGGGGCGACCACTTCGAGGTCGACAAGGCCCTGGCCGACCCCGGCTATCTGGACGGCCGGCGGCAGTTGCTCGACACGTACGGGCTGAAGTGCTGGGCGATCTCCAACCACCTCGTCGGCCAGGCCGTCTGCGACCACCCGATCGACGAGAGGCACCAGGGAATTCTGCCGACGCGGATCTGGGGCGACGGTGAGCCCGAAGGGGTGCGCCGCCGGGCCACCGAGGAGCTCAAGAACACCGCGCGCGCCGCCGCCGCCTTCGGGGTACGTACGGTCATCGGCTTCACCGGCTCCTCGATCTGGCATCTGGTCGCGATGTTCCCGCCCGTTCCGCCGCACATGATCGAGCGGGGGTACGAGGACTTCGCCGAGCGCTGGAACCCGATCCTGGACGTCTTCGACGCGGAGGGCGTGCGGTTCGCCCATGAGGTGCACCCCGGCGAGATCGCGTACGACTACTGGACCACGCACCGCGCACTGGAGGCCGTGGGCCACCGGGCCGCGTTCGGGCTGAACTTCGACCCCAGCCACTTCGTCTGGCAGGACCTCGATCCGGTCAACTTCCTGTACGACTTCCGCGACCGGATCTACCACGTGGACTGCAAGGAGGCGCGCAGGCGCCTGGACGGCCGCAACGGCCGCCTCGGCTCCCATCTGCCGTGGGGCGACCCGCGGCGCGGCTGGGACTTCGTCTCCGCCGGGCACGGTGATGTGCCCTGGGAGGACGTGTTCCGGATGCTCCGCTCCATCGGGTACGAGGGGCCGGTCTCCGTCGAGTGGGAGGACGCGGGAATGGACCGGCTGGCGGGTGCCCCGGAAGCGCTTGCCACGCTGAAGCGGTACGACTTCGAGCCGCCGTCGGCGTCGTTCGACGCGGCTTTCGGGCGCGGCGACTGACCGCTGCCCCACGGGAGCGGCGCGGGGCAGGGAAGAGGGCTCTGCGGCCACCCCGTGCTCACCCCTGCCCTGATCCTGCTTTGTCCTGGCGCAGGAAGAAGTTCAACGAGACCGGTGCGTAAGGGCTTTCCGTCCCGGACGAACAGGTCTACCGTCCCCAACGTGTACATGACATGACTCGGGTCGCCGGTGCCCCACGGGCCCCGGACGACCCGCGCGGCAGTCCCCGCGCAGCACGGCACGGCAGCACCCGCCCGTACAACCGGCACTCTCCGGAGGACACTCGTGCACCTCACCAGAAACAGGAGCAGAACCCGGCTCCGCGTCCGCAAGTCCCTCGCGCTGTTCACCGGCGGCCTGCTCGCCGTGGCCGGCCTCACCCTGGGCGCCTCGCCCGGAGCCGCTGCGGAAGGGCCGTCCTCGCCGGCCGCCTCCGACGCGGCGGCCGAGGAGTTCCAGCAGGTCACCCTGGCCAAGGGCGTGGCCGAGACCGGTGAACCCATGACGCTGGCAGTGCTCCCCGACCGCAGCGTCCTGCACACCGCGCGCGGCGGCGAGCTGTGGCTCACCGACAGCGGCGGCGACACCACGCTCTCCGGGGTCCTCCCCGTCTACTCGCACGACGAGGAGGGCCTCCAGGGCGTCGGCGTCGACCCGGACTTCAGCAGGAACCGGGCGATCTACCTCTACTACGCGCCCCCGCTGGACACCCCGTCCGGAGACGCCCCCGAGAACGGCACCGCCGCCGACTTCGCCAAGTTCGACGGAGTGAACCGGCTCTCGCGCTTCGTCCTCAAGGAGGACGGCACCCTCGACACCGCCAGCGAGAAGAAGATCCTCGACATCCCGACTTCGCGCGGCATCTGCTGCCACGTCGGCGGCGACATCGACTTCGACGCACAGGGCAATCTGTACCTGTCGACCGGTGACGACTCCAACCCGTTCGCCTCCGACGGCTACACCCCGATCGACGAACGGCCCGACCGCAACCCCGCGTTCGACGCCCGCCGCACCTCCGGGAACACCAACGACCTGCGCGGCAAGATCCTCCGCATCAAGGTCGCCGACGACGGCACGTACACCGTCCCCGACGGAAACCTCTTCGCCCCGGGCACGGACAAGACCCGCCCCGAGATCTACGCGATGGGCTTCCGCAACCCGTTCCGCTTCACCGTCGACAAGCCCACCGGCATCGTGTACGTCGGCGACTACGGGCCCGACGCCGGTGCGGCCGACCCCAAGCGCGGACCGGGCGGGCAGGTCGAATTCGCCCGCGTCACCAAGGCGGGCAACTTCGGCTGGCCGTTCTGCACGGGCAAGAACGACCCGTTCGTCGACTACGACTTCGCGACGAAGACCTCGGGCGCGGCCTTCGACTGCGACGCACCCAAGAACACCTCCCGGTACAACACCGGGCTGGTCGACCTGCCTCCGGCCCAGCCCGCCTGGATCCCGTACGACGGCGCGTCCGTGCCCGAGTTCGGCAGCGGCTCCGAGTCCCCGATGGGCGGCCCCGTCTACCACTACGACGCCGCCCTCGACTCGCCCGTGAAGTTCCCCGAGGCCTACGACGGCGACTTCTTCGCCGGCGAGTTCGGCCGGCGCTGGATCAAGCGCATCGACCAGGACACCGACGGCACGGTCAAGTCCATCAACGCCTTCCCGTGGTCGGGAACCCAGGTGATGGACATGACGTTCGGCCCCGACGGCGCGCTGTACGTCCTGGACTACGGCACCGGCTACTTCGGCGGCGACCAGAACTCGGCGCTCTACCGCATCGAGAACGCCACCGGCGGGCGCTCACCGATCGCCGAGGCCACCGCCGACAAGACCTCCGGCGCCGCACCGCTCAGGGTCTCCTTCTCCTCGGCCGGGACCACCGACGGCGACGGGGACGCGCTCACCTACAGCTGGGACTTCGGTGACGGCGGCACATCGACCGCCGCCGATCCCACCCACACCTACAAGAAGAACGGCACGTACACCGCCACCGTCACCGCCAAGGACCCCACCGGCCGCACCGGCTCGGCGAACGTCCATGTGACGGTCGGCAACACGGCCCCCACGGTGAAGCTGGAACTCCCCGGTGACGGGCAGCTGTTCTCGTTCGGCGACGAGATCCCGTTCAAGGTGACCGTCACCGATCCCGAGGACGGCACCATCGACTGCTCCAAGGTCGAGGTCCGGTTCATCCTCGGCCACGACAGCCACGGCCACCCCATCACCACGGCCAACGGCTGCACCGGCACCATCAAGACGGAGATGGACGGCGGACACGACCCCAACGCCAACATCTTCGGCGTCATCGACGCCTCCTACACCGACGGCGGGGGCGGCGGCCAGGCCGCACTCTCCGGCCACGACCAGGCCGAACTTCAGCCGCGCCACCGGCAGGCCGAGCACTACGGCAACTCCTACGGCGTCGCCCCCCAGAACAAGGCGACCGCCCACGGCGGCAAGACGGTCGGCGACATCCACAACGACGACTGGATCTCCTTCAAGCCGTACATCCTCGCCGGCTCCACCAAGCTGACCGCGCGGATCTCCTCCGGTGGTGCGGGTGGCTTCCTCGAAGTGCGGACGGGTTCGGCGACCGGCAAGATCCTCGGCTCCGCACCCGTACCGGTGACCGGTGCCTGGGACAACTTCCAGGACATCGACGTCCCGCTGCGCGGCGTCCCGAAGAAGTCCACCGAACTCTTCCTGGTGTTCAAGGGCGGAGCCGGAGCGCTCTACGACATCGACGACTTCGAGCTCTCCAACAGCGCCCCCGACCGGACCGCCAAGCGGATCCTGGTCTTCTCGAAGACCGCCGGCTACCGCCACGACGCGATTCCCGACGGCATCGCCGCACTGAAGGAACTCGGCAAGGACAGCAACATCACCGTCGACGCCACGGAGGCGGCCGGCCAGTTCACGACCAGCAACCTGGCCCGCTACGACGCCGTCGTCTTCCTCTCGACGACCGGTGATGTGCTCAACGCCGACCAGCAGAAGGCATTCGAGAACTACGTGGCCACCGGCGGCGGTTACATGGGCGTCCACGCGGCGGCGGACACCGAGTACGACTGGGCCTTCTACGGCGGACTCGTCGGGGCGTACTTCTCCTCGCACCCCGCCATCCAGCCCGCCACCGTCCGCGTCGAGGACCACACGCACCCGGCCACGGCCCACCTCGACGACGAATGGAACCGCACCGACGAGTGGTACAACTACCGCACGAATCCGCGGAGCCAGGCCAAGGTCCTCGCCACACTCGACGAGACGACCTACACCGGCGGCACCATGAAGGGCGACCACCCGATCACCTGGTGCCAGACCTACCAGGGCGGCCGCTCCTTCTACACCGGCCTCGGCCACACCAAGGAGTCGTACGCCGAACCGGCCTTCCGTCAACTCCTCCTCGGCGGCATGCGGTACGCGGCCGGCCAGGTGAAGGCCGACTGCAAGCCCGGCACCGGCTACCGGTCCCTCTTCAACGGCAGGACACTCGAAGGCTGGAAGCAGGCGGGCCCCGGAAAGTTCGACGTCGTCGACGGTGAACTCCGCTCCGAGGGCGGCATGGGCCTGCTCACCTACCAGGCCAAGGAGCTGGGCTCCTACTCGCTCAAGCTCGACTGGAAGATGCAGGGCGACGACAACTCCGGTGTCTTCGTCGGGTTCCCGGAGTCCGACGACCCCTGGTCGGCGGTGAACAACGGCTACGAGGTCCAGATCGACGCCACGGACGCGCCCGACCGCACCACGGGCTCGATCTACACCTTCAAGGCGGCGAACATCAAGGCCCGTGACCAGGTGCTGCGGCCGCCCGGCCAGTGGAACAGCTACGAGATCAAGGTCCTGGGCGAACGCCTCCAGGTCTTCCTCAACGGAGTGAAGATCAACGACTTCACCAACACGGATCCGGTACGCAGCCTGAAGAGCGGCTACATCGGCATCCAGAACCACGGTGCCGACGACCATGTGTCCTTCCGCAACATCCAGCTGAAGGAACTGCCCTCGGCGTAGGGCGCTCCGGCCGGCCGACGGCGGGCGGGGAAGGACCATCGTCCCGCCCGCCGTCCCCACCCGATCCCGTCCCCCTCCTCGCACAGCGCCACCCGTACTGCCCAGCCAGCACCGCCAGCCAGGGAGGCAGCCCGTGTCAGCAACCGCCGTCCGTACCGGAGTCTGGTTCATCGGAGCACGCGGCTCCGTCGCCACCACCGCCACGGCGGGGTGCGCGGCGGTCGCGGCAGGGCTCCACCCGGCGGCAGGCATGGTCACCGAGACCCCACCGTTCGCCGGCAGCGGGCTGCCCACCGTCACTTCACTGGTCTTCGGCGGACACGACACCGTCGGCTGCCCCCTGCCCAAACGGGCCGAGGCCCTGGCCGCCGGGGGAGTGCTGCCGCACGGCCTGCCCGCAGCCGTGCGCGCCGAACTCGCCGCCGCCGACGCGGAGATACGGCCCGGCGGCCCACTGCCCGGCGACACCCGCCCGGACGAGGAACTCATCGAAGCCTTCGCCGCCGACCTCGTGGACTTCGGGCACCGCAACAGCCTGGCCAGGACGGTCGTCGTCAACGTCGCCTCCACGGAGCCCCTCCCGGCCCCCGGTGAACGGCGGCTGCCCGCGAGCTCGCTCTATGCCGCGGCAGCCCTACGGGCCGGCTGCCCGTACATCAACTTCACCCCCTCCACCGGGCTGCGCACCCCCGCCCTCCAGGACGCCGTCGCGGGCTGCGGACTTCCTCACGCGGGCCGCGACGGCAAGACCGGCCAGACGCTGCTCCGCTCCGTACTCGCCCCGATGTTCGTGCAACGCGCCCTGCCCGTGCGGGCCTGGTCGGGCACCAACCTCCTGGGCGGCGGGGACGGAGCGGCCCTGGCCGACCCGGGCGCGGCCGCGGCCAAGAACGCGGGCAAGGAACGCGTCCTCGCCGACACGTTGGGAACAGCACCCGAGGGCGAGGTCCACATCGACGACGTGCCGGCCCTCGGCGACTGGAAGACGGCCTGGGACCACATCGCGTTCGACGGTTTCCTCGGGGCCCGCATGGTGCTCCAGACGACGTGGCAGGGCTGCGACTCCGCGCTGGCCGCACCCCTGGTCCTGGACCTGGCGAGGCTGGTCGCCCGCGCTCACGAGAAGGGACTGAGCGGCCCCCTGCCCCAGCTCGGTTTCTACTTCAAGGACCCGGACGGCGGTCCGGCCGCACTCTTCGAGCAGTACGGGGAACTGCTGGCCTTCGCCGACACGCTGCGGGGGGAGAAGTGACGGTACGGGCCTGGGCCGAACTGCTGCGGGTGTCGGCGCTGTTCACCGTCCCCGGCGACGCACTCGCCGGTGCGGCGGCGACGGGCCGGCGCCCCGACCGGGGCACCGCGCTCGCCGTCGGCGCCTCGCTCTGCCTGTACGAGGCGGGCATGGCGCTCAACGACTGGGCCGACCGCGACGAGGACGCCGTCGACCGCCCGCACCGCCCGATCCCCTCGGGACGGATCGCGCCGGGTGCCGCCCTCGCGGCGGCGGGCGCGCTGACGGCCGCGGGCCTGGGCCTCGCCGCGCGGGCCGGCCGCCCCGCTCTCGCGGTCGCCACAGGGCTGGCGGCGACGGTCTGGGCGTACGACCTCCGCCTCAAGCACACCCCGGCGGGGCCCGCGGCGATGGCGGCGGCACGAGGACTGGACCTGCTCCTCGGAGCCACGGCCACGGGGGCCGCGAAGACGACGACGCGCCGGGGTTCGGATACGCCCCCCGGCCCGGGTGTCGCTTCGGGGCCAGGGCCAGGGCCAGGGCCAGGGCCGAGTCCGGGTGCGGGTGCGGGTGCGGGTGCGGCTTCGGCTTCGGCCGGAGGCCCGGGTCCGGGCGCCGCCGAGGCGGTGCGCGGCCGCGTTCGCGGGGCCCTCCCGGCCGCCGGCCTGCTCGGCGCGCACACCTACGCCGTCACCGCCGTCTCCCGGCACGAGGCGCAGGGCGGATCCACCACCGCCCCTCTCGCCGCGCTCGCGGCCGTCACCGCACTGGGCGCCGCGACCCTGCGCGAGCGGTGCGGCCGCGGTCCCGAGGGTCCGGCCCCTGCCGCGGAACGCGGCAGGGCGGCGGAGGCACTCCGTTCGCACCCCACCCGGGCAACCCCGGCCTCCACCACCCCGCGCCTCCTCCTCACCGCGCTCACCGGCACCTACTTCCGTACCGCCGCCGGACCCCTCGTCCACGCCGCCCTCAACCCGTCCCCGCCGCTCACCCAGCGCGCGGTCGGCGGCGGCATCAGGGCGATGATCCCGCTCCAGGCAGCCCTGGCCACCCGCGCCGGAGCAGCCGGATCCGGGCTTGCCGTCATGGCACTCGCCCCGCTCGCCCGCACCCTCGCCCGGAAGGTGAGCCCCACATGACGATCCGCCTCGGCTACGGCACCAACGGACTCACCGACCTGCGCCTGGACGACGCCCTCGGACTCCTCGCCGACCTCGGCTACGACGGGGTCGGCCTGACCCTCGACCACATGCACCTGGACCCGCTCGCCCCGGACCTCTACGCCCGCACCCGCCGGGTGGCGTCCAGGCTCCGGGAGCTGGGCCTCGACGTCACCGTCGAGACCGGTGCCCGCTACATCCTCGACCCCCGCCGCAAGCACGGACCGTCCCTCCTGGACCCGGACCCCGAGGCCCGCGCCGCCCGCACCCGGCTGCTCGTCCGGGCCGTCGGCATCGCCGCCGACCTCGGCGCCCACGCCGTGCACTGCTTCAGCGGCACCACCCCACCGGACACCACCCCCGACGCCGCCTGGCAACGGCTCGCCGACTCCCTCGCCCCCGTCCTGGACGCCGCCGACCGCTCCGGCATCCCCCTGGCCATCGAACCCGAGCCCGGCCACCTCCTCGCCGACCTCGCCGGCTTCCACCACCTGCGCGTCCTCAGCGGCGATCCACCACCGCTCGGACTCACCCTCGACATCGGCCACTGCCAGTGCCTGGAGCCCGCCCCGCCCGCCGACTGCGTCCGCGACGCCGCCCCCTGGCTGCGGCACGTCCAGATCGAGGACATGCGCCGGGGCGTCCACGAACACCTTCCGTTCGGCGATGGCGAGATCGACTTCCCGCCCGTACTCGACGCGCTCGACGCGCTCGCGGACACCGGCTACCGCGGCCTCACCGTGGTCGAGCTGCCCCGTCACTCCCACGCCGGCCCCGAACTCGCCCGCACCTCCATCGAGTTCCTCCGCAAGCACAGCCCGTCGAGCCGCTGAATCCGCGAAGGGAGCAACGACACCATGCCGACGACCCCGACGAACGCCCCACTGCTGACCCGCAGGGAACTCGACGCCCGGCTCGGCGGAGCCGCGCGCGCCTGGCTCGACGAGGCCCTGGCCGAGGCCGAACACGCCGCCGCCCACGAGGACACCGAACAGCGGCCCGGCGGCCCGTACGCCGTACCGCCGTGGGAGCTGCGGTACGCCGCCGCCGGCCGGTACTGCGGACTCGAGAACGCCGACTCCGTACGCGCCCTGCTGCTCGTCGGGGCCCGCGCCGCACTGCCCGCCCTGACCCGGCTCTACGAGCAGGGCACCGCCGCCGAACGACGCGCGGTCCTGCTCACCCTGCACCGGCTGGACGTCGGCCCCGCCGCCCTCCCGCTCGTCGAGGACGCCCTGCGCACCAACGACACCCGGCTGGTCGCGGCAGCCGTCGGCCCGTACACGGCCGCCCATCTCGATGCGCACAACTGGCGTCACGCCGTTCTCAAATGCCTCTTCACCGGGGTCCCCGTCGAGGCCGTCGCCCAACTGGCGCGGCGCTCGCGCGGCGACGCGGAACTCGCCCGCATGCTCGGCGACTTCGCGGCCGAACGCATCGCCGCGGGCCGCGGCCTCCCCGCCGGTCTCACCCGCGTCCTCGACCTCACCACCCCCGGCCCTGCCGCCCCCACGGAGGAGTCCTGATGCGCATCTTCGACCCCCACATCCATATGACCTCCCGCACCACGGACGACTACCGGGCGATGTACGACGCGGGCGTCCGCGCCCTCGTGGAACCCTCCTTCTGGCTCGGCCAGCCCCGCACCTCGCCCGCCAGCTTCTTCGACTACTTCGACGCCCTGCTCGGCTGGGAGCCCTTCCGCGCAGCCCAGTACGGCATCGCCCACCACTGCACGCTCGCCCTCAACCCCAAAGAGGCGAACGACGCCCGCTGCACCCCCGTCCTGGACGCCCTGCCCCGCTATCTCGACAAGGACTCCGTCGTCGCCGTCGGCGAGATCGGCTACGACTCCATGACCCCGGCCGAGGACACCGCCCTGGCCGCGCAGCTCCAGCTCGCCGCCGACCACGGCCTGCCGGCCCTCGTGCACACCCCGCACCGCGACAAGCTCGCCGGTCTGCACCGCACCCTCGACGTCATCCGCGAATCCCACCTCCCTCCGGAGCGGGTCCTGCTCGACCACCTCAACGAGACGACCGTGAAGGACGCCAGGGACAGCGGCTGCTGGGCCGGCTTCTCCATCTACCCGGACACCAAGATGGACGAGGACCGCATGATCGCGATCCTCAAGACCCACGGCACCGAGAAGATCCTGGTCAACTCGGCCGCCGACTGGGGCAGGAGCGACCCTCTCAAGACCCGCAAGGTGGGCGACGCGATGCTCGCCGCCGGGTTCGGCGAGGACGACGTCGACCGGGTGCTCTGGCGCAACCCCGTCGCCTTCTACGGGCAGAGCGGCCGGCTCCAGCTCGACACCGCCGCGCCAGAACCACTCCACGAGGGCAACTCCATCCTGCGCGGCGGGGAGTGAGGCGATGCGCTTCCGCCACCCCGACGGCTCCACCGTCCACTTGTCGTACTGCACGAACGTCCACCCGGCCGAGACGCTCGACGGGGTCCGCGCCCAACTGCGCGACCACTGCGAACCGGTCCGCAGACGGCTCGGCCGCGACCGTCTCGGAATCGGCCTCTGGCTGGCCGGGGACGCCGCCCGCAGCCTGATCAACGACCCGTCCCAGCTGCGCTCCCTGCGCGCCGAACTGGACCGCCGGGGTCTGGAGGTCGTCACCCTCAACGGCTTCCCGTACGAGGGCTTCGGTGCCGACGAGGTCAAGTACCGGGTGTACAAGCCGGACTGGACGGATCCCGAACGGCTCGCCCACACCACCGACCTCGCCCGGCTCCTGGCCGGCCTGCTCCCCGACGACGTCACCGAAGGAACCATCTCCACCCTCCCGATCGCCTGGCGCACCCCCTTCGACTCCGACGCCGAAGCCGCCGGACTCGCACACACGGCGCTCACCACCCTGGCGGAACGCCTCGACGCGCTGGCCGAGCTCACCGGCAAGTCCATCCGCATCGGCCTCGAACCCGAACCGGGATGCACAATCGAGACCACCGCCGATGCCATCGGACCCCTCACGGCCGTCGGACACCCGCGCATCGGCATCTGCATCGACACCTGCCATCTGGCAACCTCCTTCGAAGACCCCGGCACCGCCGTCGACGCGCTCGACGCAGCGGGCATCCAGATCGCCAAGGCACAGCTCTCCGCCGCACTGCATGCCGAACACCCCCACCTGACCGAGGTACGCGCCGCGCTCGCCGCCTTCGCCGAGCCCCGCTTCCTCCACCAGACCCGCACCGGCACCGCAGCCGGGCTGCGCGGCACCGACGACCTCGACGAGGCGGTCACCGGCCGGGCCCTGCCCGACGGCGCCCCGTGGCGCGCCCACTTCCACGTTCCCCTCCACGCACCACCGGCCCCACCGCTCACCTCGACCCTCTCCGTACTCCGGTCCGCGCTGACCCGGCTGGTGGGCGGCGCACACCCCCTCACCCGGCACCTGGAGGTCGAGACGTACACCTGGCAGGCACTGCCGGCCGCACTGCGCCCGCGCAGCCGCACCCAGCTCGCCGACGGCATCGCCGCCGAACTGACCCTCGCCCGCGACCTCCTGGTCGACCTCGGCCTCAAGGAGCTGCCGTGACCGCGGCCGAGCAGACCACGACACCCACCCCTCTCCTCGTCATCGACGTCGTCGGCCTGACGCCGCGACTCCTCGACCACATGCCCCGCCTCAAGGCCCTGGGGCAGTCCGGCACCCGCGCCCCCCTCGGCACCGTGCTCCCCGCCGTCACCTGCGCCGCCCAGTCCACCTTCCTCACCGGCACCACCCCCGCCGAGCACGGCATCGTCGCCAACGGCTGGTACTTCCGCGAACTGGGCGACATCCTGCTCTGGCGCCAGCACAACGGACTGGTCGCCGGAGACAAACTCTGGGACGCCGCCCGCCGCGCCCACCCCGGCTACACCGTCGCCAACATCTGCTGGTGGTACGCGATGGGCGCCGACACCGACATCACCGTCACCCCCCGCCCCGTCTACTACGCCGACGGCCGCAAGGAGCCCGACTGCTACACCCGGCCGCCCGCCCTGCACGACGAACTCACCGAGAAATTCGGCACGTTCCCCCTCTTCCACTTCTGGGGCCCCGGCGCCGACCTCGTCTCCTCGCAGTGGATCATCGACGCGACCCGGCACATCCTCGACACCCGCCACCCCGACCTGGCCCTGTGCTACCTCCCGCACCTCGACTACGACCTCCAGCGCTACGGCCCCGACGACCCCCGCTCCCACCGGGCCGCGGCCGAACTCGACCGCGCGATGGCCCCCCTCCTGGACGACGCCCGCAGCGAGGGCCGCACCGTCGTCGCCCTCTCCGAATACGGCATCACCCGCGTCGACCGGCCCGTCGACATCAACCGGGCCCTGCGCCGCGCGGGCCTCCTGGAGGTCCACACCCAGGACGGCATGGAGTACCTCGACCCGATGGCCTCCCGCGCCTTCGCCGTCGCCGACCACCAGCTCGCCCACGTCTACGTACGCCGCCCCGAGGACCTCGAAGCGACCCGCGCGGCCCTCCAGGACCTCCCGGGCATCGAGCAGCTCCTCGACGACGAGGGCAAGAAGGCCCACGGCCTGGACCACCCCCGCTCCGGCGAGCTGGTCGCCGTGGCGGACCCGGATTCCTGGTTCACGTACTACTACTGGCTCGACGACGCCCACGCGCCCGACTTCGCGCAGCTCGTCGAGATCCACCGCAAACCCGGCTACGACCCCGTCGAACTCTTCCTGGACCCCCAGGACCCGTACGTCCGGGTCAAGGCGGCCACGGCGGTCGCCCGCAAGAAACTCGGCATGCGCTACCGCATGGCGGTCGTACCGCTGGACCCGTCACCTGTTCGCGGCAGCCACGGCCGCCTCCCCCCGAGCGACGAAGAAGGTCCGCTCATCCTGTGCTCCACCCCCCACGCGTTCACCGGCCCCGTCCGGGCCACCGAAGTGAAGTCCCTGCTCCTCGGGCTTGCCGGACTGCACTGACAACGTCGCACCCCAGAAGGAGTCCCACCATGAGCCGCCGCACCCCCGTCGACGCCGAACTCGCCCACAAGCTCAGCCGGCGCTCCATGCTCGGCGTCGCCGCCGGAGCCACGGCCGCCGCGCTCCTCGGCGCCGCCGCCCCGAACGCCACCGCCCGGAGCAAGCCCCACGGCGACCCGCTGCTGCCGCCGGGCCGCCTGGGAATCCAGCTCTACACCCTCCGCGACAAGGTATCGACGCTCGGTTTCGACAAGGTCTTCGCCGAACTGGAGGCCTACGGCTACGACGAGGTCGAATACGCCGGCTACACCCAGGGCTCGGCCGGCGCCCTCACCCTCGCCCAGCTCAAACAGCTCACCCGCGACCACGGGCTCAAGGGCATCGGCAGCCACGTCGGCTACTACGACGACAACAACGCGAACGCCTACACCTTCGCGCAGAACCTCACCAAGGTCCTCGACGACGCCCAGGCCCTCGGCCTCAAGCACATAGGCACCGCCTCCGGACCGTTCCGCTACGGATCGACCGTCGACGCGTGGAAGCGCGCCGCCGCGGACTTCAACACCTACGGCGCCGCGGCCAGGAAGCGCGGGATGAAGTTCTACCAGCACAACCACGCCGATGAGTTCTCCTTCGCCACCGACCGGCCGGACGTCCGCCTCTACGACGTGCTGCTCGCCGAGACCGACCCCGACCTGGTCTTCCTGGAGATGGACATCTACTGGGCGTACGTCGGCCAGTTCCGGTTCGGCAAGCGGGCGGACGGCACGCCCGACACGTTCGACCCGCTGCACTACGTACTGAAGCAGCCCGATCGCTACCCGCTCTTCCACGTCAAGGACGGCGAGCACGACGCCGCGGCCCGCGACGGCTACCGCATGGTGGACGTCGGGGACGGCGACATCGACTACAAGAAGTTCCTCAGCGCCGTCACGAGGACCCACGGCGGACGCCGCGACCACCACTGGCAGGTCGAGCACGACCAGCCCATCGTCGACTCCTTCACCACGGCCCGTCGCTCGGCCGCCTACCTCCACACCCTGCGCCGCAAAGGCTGCTGACCGGCCCGCGTGGCACCGCGAAGGCTGCTGACCGGCCCGCGTGCGACGGCTCTCCCCGCAGCGGGCGGGGAGAGCCGCGGCCGTCCGTACCCTGCGACGCCCGGTCAGACGACTTCCCGGCCGACCGGCCGCGGATCCGGGGCGATGTCCCGCATCCGCGGTCGCCCCGGCGGCCTCAGCATCAGGGCGATGCAGGCCGCCACCATGGAGATCCCGCCAGCGAGTGCGTAGGCGCCGTCGTACCCCCAGGAGTCGACCACCATGGAGCCGAGACCGCCGCCGAACAGGCCGCTGATCAACTTCCCGCTGTACACGAGGCCGTAGTTGGTCGCGTTGTAGTTCTCCCCGAAGTAGTCCGGGGTCAGTGTGGCGAACAACGGGTAGAAGGCGCCGCCGCCGAAGCCGGAGAGGAAGGCGAAGAACAGGAACAGCCAATCGCTGCGCACGGTGCCGGCCCAGATCACACCGAACTGGGCGAGTCCCAGCACGACGATGACGAACACCAGGGTCGGCTTGCGGCCCCACAGGTCCGACAGCCAGCCGACGACGGCACGGCCGACACCGTTGACGACGGACATGATGCCCATGGAGGAGGCCGCGACCAGCGGGCCGAAACCCACCTCCTTGGCGAAGTCCACCTGGAACGAGATGCCGAAGACGGACACACCCGCGGTCAGTACGACGGTGAGCCACATCAGCGGGAGCATGCCCGTCCCGATGGCTTCCTTCGGCGTGTACTGCTTCACCGCCGGAGGGTTCTTCGCCAGGCTCGCCGCACTCTTCGTGTCGCCGGTGAAATCCAGCGGATCGATGTCGGCGGGCCACCAGTTCTTCGGCGGGTCCTTGAAGAACCAGGCGCAGGCCGCCACCACGATCAGGACATAGACCCCGATGAGGTCCAGAACCTCGTGGTAGTCGCCGGTGTCGAACGCGTAGTTGAAGACGAAGATGAAGGGTAACGCCCCGTAGGCGAAACCGCCGTTGACGAAACCCGTCTTCGCGCCGCGCCGTTCCGGGAACCACTTGCCCACCATGTTGATGCAGGTGGCGTATACGAGTCCGGAGCCCAGACCGCCGATGACGCCGAAGCCGCAGATCGCGGCGAGCACATGGTTCAGATGCGAGAGTGCGAGGAAGCCGACGAGGCAGAGCGCGGCTCCGATGAACATGGCCCGCCGTGCGGTGAGGATTCCCCTCTCGCGCAGCCACCCCGCGGGGAAGGCGATCCCCGCCTGGAAGAAGACCCAGACGCTCAGGATCCAGAAGGTGTTGCTCTGCGTCCAGCCATGGGCTTCGGAGAGGGTGTCCTCCGCGGAGCCGTAGGCGTACTCGGACACACTGATGGCCATCATCGCGATCCACGGCAGGTACACCATGAGCTTGCGGCCGTGACCGAGGAGGTCCCGGTCCGTCTCGCCGACGCGGTAGACGCGGCCCTTGCTGTCCGTCACTTCCCGGAACGCGGCACCCGGCGCGCCGCCCGGTCGTTCGTCTGTGCTCATGAATCTCCCCTTGGCTTCGAAAGAACCTGGCCAGCGCCCTCTGCCCAAACTCCTCGTGCCTGGGAAGGGTCAGGTCAGCAGCCCCGCGGCCCTTGCCCAGCGGTACTTCGCACCGAGCGCCGCGACCGGCTTCTCGGTCGTATAGGGGTAGGCCACGACACCGCGCTCGAAGAGATACGCGCAGGCCTCCTCGACCTCGGTGTCACCGGCCAGCGACGCCACGACGGGCTTGACGATCCCGCGGTCCCGGAACTCCTGGACCACCCGGGCGGTCAGCTCGGCGAAGACCATCGGCGGGGTGACGATCGTGTGCCAGTAGCCCAGGACCAGCGCGTGGATGCGCTCGTCCGCCATGCCGAGGCGGATCGTCGCCTCGTACGTCGACGGCGGCTCACCACCGGTGATGTCGATCGGATTGCCCGCCGCACCGAACGGCGGAATGAACGCCTTGAACGCCGTGTCCAGATCCGGCGGGATCTCCATCAGCGAAAGCCCGTTGTCGACGATCGCGTCCGACAGCAGCACCCCCGAACCACCGGCGCCCGTGATGACGACGACGTTGTCACCCAGCGGCGTCGGAAGCACCGGCAGCGCTCGGGCGTACTCCAGCATCTCGTTCAGCCCCGGTGCCCGGATCACCCCCGCCTGACGCAGGATGTCGTCGTAGACCGCGTCGTCGCCCGCCAGCGCGCCCGTGTGCGAACCGGCCGCCCTGGCACCCGCACCCGTGCGGCCCGCCTTCAGCACCACGACCGGCTTCTTCGGTACGGTCGCCCGAGCCGCCTCCACGAACGCGCGGCCGTCCTTGAGGTCCTCCAGGTGCATCGCGACGCACTGGGTGCGGGGATCCTCGCCGAACCACGTCAGCAGATCGTCCTCGTCGATGTCCGACTTGTTGCCGAGCCCCACGATCGCCGACACACCGGTCTGCGTCGCGCGCGCGAAGCCCAGGATCGCCATGCCGATGCCGCCGGACTGGGAGGTCAGCGCCACCCCGCCCCTGACGTCGTACGGGGTGCAGAAGGTGGCGCAGAGATTCTGCCATGTCGCGTAGTAGCCGTAGATGTTCGGCCCGAGCAGGCGTACGCCGTACCGCTCGGCGATGGCCACGATCTCGTCCTGGAGCGCCTGTGCGCCGGTCTCGGCGAAGCCGGACGGAATGAGGACCGCGTTCGCCACGCCCTTGCGCCCCACCTCCTCCAGCGCCGGGGCCACGAGCTCGGCGGGGATCGCGAAGACCGCAACATCCACCGCACCGGGAACGTCGGTGACACTCCGGTACGCCGTGCGGCCCAGAATGTCGCCGGCCCGCGGGTTCACCGGGTGGATCTCCCCGGAGAATCCGCCGTCGACGAGATTGCGCATCACCGAATTGCCGATCTTCCCCTGCTCGTTGGAGGCGCCGATCACGGCGACGGACCGCGGCTCCATCAGCCGGCGCATCGAGACGAGGATCTCCTCGCGGCTGTAGGAGCGCCGCACCCGGACGGCCTCCGCCGCCAGCAGGACGCGGATGTCGGCCGCGACCGCGCCCTCCGGCGACGCGATGACCGGATTGAGGTCGACCTCCGCGATCTCCGGGAAGTCGGTGACCAGCCGCGAGACCCGCCGGATCTGCTCGGCCAGCGCCCACCGGTCCACCGGCGGCGCGCCGCGCACCCCGCGCAGGATCTCCGCCGCGCCGATCGAGTCGAGCATCGACCGCGCCTCGTCGGCGGTGACCGGCGCCAGGCGGAAGGTGATGTCCTTGAACACCTCCACCAGCACACCGCCGAGCCCGAAGGCGACGACCTTCCCGAACGCCGGGTCGGTCACCGCCCCGATGATGACCTCCTGCCCCGGCGGGACCAGCTGCTGCACCTGCACACCGTCGATCCGGGCGCCGGGCGCGTACGCCCGCACGTTCTCGGTGATCCGGTGGAACGCGGCCCGTACCTCCGAGGCGCCCTCCACACCGACGACGACACCGCCGGCGTCCGTCTTGTGCAGCACATCGGGGGAGACGATCTTCAGGACGACCGGCCCACCGAGCCGGCCGGCGTGCGCCACCGCCTCGTCGACGTCCTGCGCCAACTCCTCGCCCGGGACGGCGATTCCGTACGCGTCCGCGACGATCCTGCCCTCGGGGGCGGTCAGCGCGTCGCGTCCGGCGGCCCGGACGGAGTCGAGCAGTTCCCGCACCCGTTCCCGATCCTGTGATTCGGCCATGCTCAGATGACTCCGTCCGTCTTCAGCAGCCGCAGCTCCTCGTCGCCGAGGCCCAGCTCACCGGCGTACACCTCTTCGTTGTGCTCGCCCAGCAGCGGCGAAGTCACCACGTCCACGGGCGAGTCGGAGAGCTTCAACGGGCTGCCGACCGTGGTGAACGTGCCGCGCTCGGGATGATCCACGCGGACGACCATCCCGTTGGCCACCAGGGACTCGTCCTCGATGATCTCCTTGGCGGAGAGGATCGGACCGCACGGGATGTCGCGGGCGTTCAGCTCTTCCAGCACGTCCCACTTGGGCAGTGTCGAGGACCACTCCTCGATCAGCTGGAACATCTTGCTGAGCTTGGGCAGCCTGGCCTCGGGCGTCGCCCACTCGGGATCGTCCGTCAGCTCCGGACGCCCGATGAGCGTGCAGAGCGGCTGCCAGCCGACCGGCTGCACGATGACGTACACATAGTCGTTGGGACCTCCGGGTGCGCACTTCACCGCCCACCCCGGCTGTCCGCCACCACTGGCGTTGCCGCTGCGCGGCACCTCGTCCCCGAAGTCCTCGTTCGGGTACTCGGCCAACGGTCCGTGCGCGAGCCGCTGCTGATCCCGTAGTTTCACCCGGCACAGATTGAGCACCGCGTGCTGCATGGCGACCTTGACGCGTTGCCCGCGCCCGGTGTTCTCGCGCTGGAACAGTGCGGCCAGAATGCCTGCCACCGCGTGGATCCCGGTCCCCGAGTCACCGATCTGCGCACCGGTCGCGAGCGGCGGGCCGTCCGCGAATCCGGTGGTGGACATCGAGCCGCCCATGGCCTGGGCGACCACCTCGTACGCCTTGAACCCGGTGTACGGGCCCTCGCCGAAACCCTTGATGGAGGCGTACACGATCCGCGGGTTGATCTCCTGGATCCGCTCCCAGGTGAACCCCATCCGGTCGACGGCGCCCGGCCCGAAGTTCTCCACCATCACATCGCTGCGGCGGATCAGTTCGGTGAGGATCTCCTTCCCGCGCTCGCTCTTCGTGTTGAGGGTGATGCTCCGCTTGTTGCAGTTGAGCATCGTGAAGTAGAGGGAGTCGACATCCGGCAGATCGCGCAGCTGCCTGCGGGTGATGTCGCCGCTCGGCGCTTCGAGCTTCACCACGTCCGCGCCGAGCCAGGCCAGCAGCTGGGTGGCGGAGGGGCCCGACTGGACGTGCGTCATGTCGAGGACGCGCACGCCCTCAAGAGCTTTGGTCATGCCAACGGCTCCTCTGCTACTTGTACATGGTCTGGTTCATGGTTCCGGGGGCGTACGCGTCGGGGTCGACCCAGACGTTGATCAGCGACGGCAGCCCCGACTCACGGGCGCGTCGCAGCGCGGGTGCGATGCCGGCGGGGTCGCGCACCTCTTCCCCGTAACCGCCCAGCATCTGGGCGAACTTGTCGTAGGGGACATCGCCGAGGGTGTTGCCGACCCGCTCGCGCGCTTCCCCGTATTTGGCTCTCTGGCCGTAACGGATCTGGTTCATCGAGGAGTTGTTGCCGACGATTCCGACGAACGGGAGGTTGTAGCGGACCAGTGTCTCGAAGTCCCAGCCGGTCAGGGAGAACGCGCCGTCGCCGAAGAGCGCCACGACCTCCTTGTCGGGGCGGGCCTGCTTCGCCGCCAGCACGAACGGCACACCGACACCGAGCGTGCCGAGCGGTCCCGGATCCATCCAGTGGCCGGGCGACTTGGGCTGCACGACCTGACCGGAGAAGGTCACGATGTCGCCGCCGTCGCCGATGTAGATCGAGTCCTCGGTGAGGAACTCGTTGATCTCGCCGACCAGCCGGTACGGGTGGATCGGCGAGGCGTCCGACCTCAGACTCGGCAACCGCTTCTCGATCGCGCTCTGTTCGGCGGCCCGGAGCTCGTCCAGCCAGGCCTTGCGCTTGACGGCCCCGCCGTTCAGCCGCCCGCTCGACGCCTCCGTCACGGCCCTCAGGACCATCCCCGCATCGCCGACGATACCGAGGTCGACGTCCCGGTTCTTGCCGACGGTGCGGTAGTCGAGGTCGATCTGCACGACGGTGGCGTCGGGGGAGAGCCGCCTGCCGTATCCCATCCGGAAGTCGAACGGTGTCCCGACGATCACGATCAGATCGGCGTGGGCGAAGGCGTACCGCCGCGACAGCTGGAAGTGGTGCGGATCGCCCGGCGGCAGGGTGCCGCGGCCGGCCCCGTTCATGTACGCGGGGACGTTCAGGGTGCGTACCAGTTCCACCGCGGACTCCGTCGCCCGGGTCGTCCACACCTGGCTGCCCAGCAGGACGGCCGGCTTCTCGGCATGCACGAGGAGGTCGGCGAGCTTCTCGACGGCTTCGGGATCGCCCGCCGTACGGGTCGAGGCCCGGTACCGCCCGGCCTGCGGTACCCGGGCCTTCGCCACCGGCACCTTGGCGTCCAGTACATCGCGCGGGATTTCCAGGAAGGACGGCCCCGGCGCGCCGTGGTAGCACTCCCGGAACGCCATCGACACCAGGTCCGCGGCGCGCTCGGTGTCGGGCACGGTGGCCGCGAACTTGGAGATGGGAGACATCATCTCGACGTGCGGCAGGTCCTGCAGCGAGCCCATCTTGTGCTGGCTGCGCGCCCCCTGACCACCGATCAGCAGCATGGGGGACTCGGCCCGGAAGGCGTTCGCCACCCCTGTCACGGCGTCGGTCGTCCCGGGCCCGGCGGTGACGACGGCGCAGCCGGGCTTTCCGGTGATCCGGGCGTACCCGTCGGCGGCATGGGCGGCGACCTGTTCGTGGCGTACGTCGACGACCTCGATGCCCTCGTCCACACAGCCGTCGTAGATGTCGATGATGTGGCCGCCGCACAGGGTGTAGATGCGGTCCACCCCCTCGGCCTTCAACGCCTTGGCGACCAAGTGCCCACCGGAAATGAATTCCTGGCTGTCCTCGGGCATGGCGATCCCTGTCCCTTCGTAGGGGGCGGATTCCGCTCGCGGGGGTGCGGACTCCGTACCCGCCGGACATTGCATACAGTCGACGAATACTGTATGAACCTTGTTATCCCGCATCCGGTGGGCGGTGTCCAGGGGGTGTGCGGCACTTTCGCGGCCGGCGCGGTCGGAGGGGCTGCGACGGAACCTCCCCGACCTCCGCCTGGCGCTGTGAAGTGGCTGGCGGGCACCGTGCGTACGCATGGCGACACGGATCGTGCATGCGTCGGGGTGCGGTGCGCCGGATGGCGCCAAGGATGTCCACCGCACCGCACTGACCACCGGAAACGCAGGTGAGAGGCACCCTGAACCCCTGGTATTGTTTTCCATGTCGCCGCGGGAAACCGGGGCCGACCACCTGGTCCGGGTGGCGGAATGGCAGACGCGCTAGCTTGAGGTGCTAGTGCCCTTTATCGGGCGTGGGGGTTCAAGTCCCCCCTCGGACACCAGCAGAGACCCCAGTTGATCTGGGGTCTTTCGCGTTTCCGGAGTGGTGGTCGCACGGCGGGGCGGCGGTACGGCGGCGTGGTGGCACGGGAACGGCCCCGGGAAAATGCGTGAGCCCCGGGGCCGTCGCACGACCCCGGGCGAGAGCGTTCCGCTACCGCGCCGCGTAGGCGGTCAGCGGGTAGTGGTCGGAGAGGTTCGTGTACGTGTAGTCCGTGCCCCAGCTGGAGACGGTCCAGGGTGCGCTCTGCTCCTTGACCACCTCGTTCGTCCAGCCGGCCGGCTTCGCGTGCCCGGCACGGTGGAGGACGTAGTCGAGATCCTCGCGGGGGTCGTCGGGGTAGCGGTCGGTGGCGATCGAGTTGTCCTGGGTGCCGAAGGAGTACGGGTGCCCGGTGCGGGCGTCGGCTCCGGTCAGTCCGGCGTCGGCGAGCATCGACGCGTACTCGGGGGAGCGTGAGTCGACGTTCAGGTCGCCGGCCACGACGACCTGCTCGGAAGCGGGAATGTTCTTGGCGTCGAGGAAGGCGTCGATCTGCTTGAACTGCCGACTGCGCATCTGTGCCGCCTCGCCCGCCTTGCAACCGGAGTCGGTCGACTGCGTGTGTGTCCCCACCACGTGGACCTTGGCGCCGTTGACGTTCAGTTCGGCGTAGACGAAGCCCTTGTTGGACCACCAGTCGCTGCCGCAGGCGTCCTTGTAGATGTACTGCTCCTTGCGGACGATCGGCCACTTGCTCAGTAAGGTGACCCCGCCGTCCTCCGGAGTGGTCGCCGAGTACGCGCCGCCCGTGGCATCCCAGCCGGTCCTGCTCCGGCCCACCACCGGTGTCCGATACGGGTATTGCGCGGACGCGTTCCGTGCCAGCGCGTCGGAGGCGGAGTTGTCGAACGCCTCCTGGAGCACGACCACGTCCTGGCCCTGGAAGAAGGACGCCTTCGGTATCTCCGCGGCCCGGTGGTCCTGCCCCCAGTTCGGGTAGAGGTTCTTGCTCATGAGGAACGTGTTGTACGTGAGTACCCGCAGGGACGGGACGTCGGTCGCGGACGCCTGAGGGGCGTGGGTGATCAGCGTGACGGCGGCGAGCGCGGGGACAGGGTCACGCCGGAGGTGCGGCGGAGCACGGTGAGCGGCACGGGGTCTCCTGATTCTGGGTGCGGGGTTGCGGGCCGAGGGGTGCCGGAGCGGGGGTGTGCGGGGTGACACACATCCAATCAGCGGGAGTTACCCATGGGTAGACGCCGGATGTCGGGAGTCTCTCCATCGGCGCACCAACGGCGGTGGAGGTCCACCGCGTCCCGTCGCAGGCGTCCGGGGCTCCGCCCCGCGGACCTCCTCTTCGTCACGATCCGATCTCGGGCATCCAGGGGAGTCTTGTTTTCGGCCATGTAATCGATTCCAATCATCCGTGTAATCGATTCCACGGCTCTGGACCGCTGGTTTCGAGGCTCACGGAAACCACAAGGAGGTGGTCCGGAAATGGCGAGCATCAAGGATGTCGCGGCCGAGGCGGGAGTGTCCGTCGCCACGGTCTCCCGCGTTCTCAACAGCCATCCCTCCGTCAGCCCCGACGCGCGCAGACGCGTCCTCGCCGCTGTCGACGCCCTCGGCTACCGGCCCAACGCCGTCGCCCGTTCGCTGCGCACCGATCAGACGCGCACCCTCGGCCTGGTCATCAGCGACGTACTCAACCCGTACTTCACCGAACTGGCCCGCTTCGTCGAGGAAGAGGCCCGCGCACTCGGCTACAGCGTCATCATCGGAAATGCCGACGAGCAGCCCGACCTGCAGGAACACCACATCCGCACCCTCCTCGACCGCCGGATCGACGGACTTCTCGTCTCCCCGGCCGACGGAAGCTCCCCGCTCGTGCCGGGTGGAGCGGGCGACGGCACGCCGGTGGTGTTCGTGGACCGTTGGATCCAGGGCGCGGACGTTCCCGTGGTGCGTGCCGACGGCCGCGAAGCCATCCGGGACCTGGTCGCCCACCTGCACCGCCTCGGCCACCGCAGACTCGCGATCATCGCGGGCCCGGCGGCCACCACCACGGGCAACGAGCGGGTCGAAGCCTTCCGTGAGGCGCTGCGCGACCACGGGCTCGCGCTCGCCGACGACTGCATCGGCCAGGGCGACTTCCAGGCGGACAGCGGGCGCCGGGTCACCGAACGCTTTCTGGCCCTCCCCGAACCGCCCGAGGTCGTATTCGCCGCCGACAATCTGATGGCGCTCGGCGCGTTGGACGCGATCCGCGCACGCGGGCTCCGCGTACCGCAGGACATCGGGCTCGCGGCCTTCGACGACATCCCGTGGTTCGTGCACACCGATCCGCCGATCACGGCGATCGCCCAGCCGACGGGTGAACTCGGCCGCGCCGCCGTACGCGCGCTGGTGGACATCGTCGAGGGACGGTCCCCGCAGTCCGTGACCCTTCCCGCCCGCCTCGTCGTACGCAGTTCCTGCGGCGAGCACGACCCGAACCGGAGGATCAACCTGTGAGCACTCAGGGCGAGTTGCTGCGCATCGAAGGCGTTCGCAAGACCTTCCCCGGTGTGGTCGCGCTGGACAGCGTCGACTTCGATCTGCGCGGCGGCGAAGTGCACGTACTGCTCGGTGAGAACGGAGCGGGCAAGAGCACCCTCATCAAAATGCTCTCCGGCGCCTACCGGCCCGACGGCGGTCGGATCTTCGCCCGGGGCAGTGAAGTCCGCATCCACAGCGCACAGGACGCCGAACGGCTCGGAATCGCCACGATCTACCAGGAGTTCAACCTGGTACCCGATCTCACGGTCGCCGAGAACATCTTCCTCGGCCGCCAGCCGCGCCGCTTCGGGATGATCGACCGGCGCCGCATGGAGGCGGACGCCGAGGTGCTCCTGCACCGGGTCGGCCTGCATGTCTCGCCGAAGGCCAAGGTGCGCGAACTGGGCATCGCCCGGCTGCAGATGGTGGAGATCGCCAAAGCGCTCAGCCTGGACGCACGCGTCCTGATCATGGACGAGCCGACGGCGGTACTCACCTCCGAGGAGGTCGAGAAGCTCTTCCGTATCGTGCGGCAACTGCGCGAAGAGGGCGTGGGGGTCATCTTCATCACCCACCACCTGGACGAGATCGCAGCCCTCGGCGACCGGGTCACGGTGCTGCGCGACGGGCGCAGCATCGACCAGGTGCCCGCCTCGACACCCGAGGCGGAGCTCGTGCGGCTGATGGTGGGACGCGGCATCGAGCAGCAGTACCCGCGGGAGCGGCCGAAGACCGGCGACCCCCTGCTCTCCGTCCGCGGGCTGACCCGCAACGGCGTCTTCCACGACGTCAGCTTCGAGGTGCGCGCGGGCGAGGTCGTCGGCCTCGCCGGCCTCGTCGGCGCCGGACGTACGGAGGTCGCCCGGGCCGTCTTCGGCGCGGACCCCTACGACGCGGGCACTGTCGATGTCCGCGGCGAGCGGCTGACCGGACACGACGTGCCCGCGGCCATGGGGGCCGGGATCGGCCTCGTGCCCGAGGACCGCAAGGCCCAGGGCCTGGTGCTCGATGCCTCCGTGCAGGAGAACCTCGGCCTGGTCACCCTGCGCTCGGCGAGCCGCTCCGGGCTCGTGGACCTCAAGGGGCAGCGCACGGCCGCCGCCCGGATCGCCGAGCAGCTCGGCGTACGGATGGCGGGCCTCGGCCAGCACGTCCGCACCCTCTCGGGTGGCAACCAGCAGAAGGTCGTCATCGGCAAGTGGCTGCTCGCCGACACCAGAGTGCTCATCCTCGACGAACCGACGCGCGGCATCGACGTCGGCGCCAAGGTCGAGATCTACCAGCTCATCAACGAGCTGACGGCCTCCGGCCACGCCGTTCTGATGATCTCCAGCGACCTGCCCGAAATCCTCGGCATGAGCGACCGGGTGCTGGTCATGGCCCAGGGCCGCATCGCCGGAGAACTCCCCGCACACGAAGCCACCCAGGACGCGGTGATGGCACTCGCCGTCGGCGCACCCGCCCCACCGTCTCCCGCACCTCCCACGACGCCCTCGGCGACACCATCCCCAACAACTCCGGCTGTGAACGAAGAGGAGAGCCCCCGTGGCCACTGACACGCTCAAGAGCACTACGGGCGCGAGTGGCGCCGCTGGCCGAACGGTCCGCCGCCTCCTGCTCGACAACGGCGCCCTGAGTGCCCTGGTCGTCCTGCTGGTGGCGATGTCGCTGCTCTCCGGCGACTTCCTGACCACACAGAACCTCCTGAACGTCGGTGTGCAGGCCGCCGTCACCGCGATCCTCGCGTTCGGCGTCACCTTCGTGATCGTCTCGGCCGGCATCGATCTGTCCGTGGGTTCGGTGGCCGCGCTCTCCGCGACCGTCCTCGCCTGGTCGGCGACCTCGGAAGGCGTACCGGTCTGGCTGGCGGTCATCCTCGCCGTCGCGACGGGCATCGCCTGCGGGTTCGTCAACGGCGCCCTCGTCTCGTACGGCAAACTGCCGCCGTTCATCGCGACACTGGCCATGCTCTCCATCGCGCGCGGCCTGTCCCTGGTCATCTCCCAGGGCAGCCCGATCGCCTTCCCCGATTCGGTCTCCGTGCTGGGCAACACGCTCGGCGGCTGGCTGCCCGTCCCGGTCCTCGTGATGATCGCGATGGGCCTGATCACGGCACTGATCCTGGCCCGCACCTACATCGGCCGTTCGATGTACGCGATCGGCGGCAACGAAGAGGCGGCCCGGCTCTCCGGACTGCGCGTCAAGCGGCAGAAGCTGGCGATCTACGCCCTGTCCGGCCTTTTCGCCGCGGTCGCGGGCATCGTCCTCGCGTCCCGTCTGACCTCTGCCCAGCCGCAGGCCGCGCAGGGGTACGAACTCGACGCGATCGCCGCGGTCGTCATCGGCGGCGCCAGCCTGGCAGGCGGCGTCGGCAAGGCGTCCGGCACCCTGATCGGCGCGCTCATCCTCGCCGTGCTGCGCAACGGACTCAACCTCCTGTCGGTGTCCGCCTTCTGGCAGCAGGTCGTCATCGGTGTCGTCATCGCCCTCGCGGTGCTGCTCGACACGCTGCGCCGCAAGGCCGGGTCCAAGGCCGCTTCCCCGACCGGTTCCGCCGGCGCACCGGGGTCGCCGGGATCCGGGCGCAAGGGAGCGGGAGCGGTCAAGTTCGGGATCGCCGCGGTGTGCGTGGCCCTCGTCGTGGGCGGGATCTCCTACTTCAACGCCGGCTCGTCCGGCAGCAACACGAAGGTGGGCATGTCACTGTCCACGCTCAACAACCCCTTCTTCGTACAGATGAAGGCGGGCGCCCAGGCGGAGGCGAAGGCGGCCGGAGTCGACCTGACCGTCACCGACGCACAGAACGACGCCTCGCAACAGGCCAACCAGCTCCAGAACTTCACGAGCTCCGGAGTGAAGTCCATCATTGTCAACCCGGTGGACTCGGATGCGGCGGGCCCCGCCGTCCGGGGCGCCAACAAGGCGGACATCCCGGTGATCGCCGCCGACCGAGGCGTCAACAAGGCGCAGACCGCGGCGCTCGTCGCCTCCGACAACGTCGCGGGCGGCGAACTCGCCGCGAAGACGCTGGCCGACAAGCTCGGCGGCAAGGGAAGCATCGTCATCCTGCAGGGCACCGCGGGTACGTCCGCCAGCCGCGAGCGCGGAGCGGGCTTCGCCGAGGGGATCAAGGCGTACCCCGGCATCAAGGTCGTGGCCGAGCAGCCCGCGGACTTCGACCGCACCAAGGGGCTGGACGTCATGACCAATCTGCTCCAGTCCCACCCCGGTATCACCGGAGTCTTCGCCGAGAACGACGAGATGGCACTCGGCGCGGTCAAGGCACTCGGCAGCAAGGCAGGAAAGTCGGTGTCCGTCGTCGGATTCGACGGAACTCCGGACGGCCTGAAGGCGGTCGGGGCAGGCACGCTGTACGCGTCGGTGGCCCAGCAGCCGAAGGAACTGGGCAAGATCGCCGTGCAGAACGCGGTACGGGCCGCCGAGGGCAAGAAGGTCGACAGCACGGTGAAGGTGCCGGTCAAGGTGGTCACCGAGAAGAACGTCGCCGACTTCTCCTGAGCAGCGCCTGAACGCGCCTGAACAGCGTCCGACCTCGGAAAGCAGGAACAATGCACGTCAACGACCACCACCGGTACGACCTGCTGGTCGTGGGCTCGGCCAACGCCGACCTGGTCATCGGTGTCGAACGCCGTCCGGCCCCCGGTGAGACCGTGCTCGGTTCCGATCTTGCCGTCCACCCGGGCGGCAAGGGAGGAAACCAGGCGGTGGCCGCCGCCCGCCTCGGGGCCGCCACCGCCCTGCTGGCCCGGGTCGGTGACGACGCCCACGGCCGCCTGCTGCTCGAATCGCAGCGGGCGGCGGGGGTGGACACCGAGGGCGTCCTCGTGGGCGGGGCACCGACCGGAGTCGCGCTGATCACCGTGGACCCCTCCGGCGACAACAGCATCGTGGTGTCGCCGGGGGCCAATGCCCGGCTGACCCCGGAGGACATCCGGGCAGCGGGCCCGCTCTTCGAGGCGGCGCGGGTCGTCTCCGTACAGCTGGAGATTCCGCTGGAGACGGTTGCCGCGGTGGCCGGTGCCATGTCACCCGGCACCCGGCTGGTCCTGAACCCGTCTCCGCCCGCTCCCCTGCCCGACCACGTGCTGGCCGCCTGCGACCCCTTGGTGGTCAATGAGCACGAGGCGCGCTACATGCTGGGGGAAGCGGCAGGCGCCACGCCTCAGGAGTGGGCACGTGCACTGCTCGGGCTCGGCCCGCAATCGGTCGTGATCACACTGGGTGCGGCGGGCGCGCTCGTCGCCGACGCCCGTACGGGCGACGTCGTCCCCGTACCGAGCCCCGAGGTCGAGGCGGTGGACACGACGGGGGCGGGCGACGCGTTCACCGCCGCCCTGGCCTGGCGCCTCGGCCTGGGGGAGCAGCTCACCGAGGCCGCCTCGTTCGCCGTCAGGGTCGGCGCCGCGGCCGTCACCAGGCAGGGCGCGCAGGCGTCCTTCCCGACCGCGGAGGAAGTCCCGGCGCCGTGAAGAAGGCAGGAATCCTCAACCGTCATCTCGCCGGGGCACTGGCCGAACTGGGTCATGGCGACGGGGTGCTCATCTGTGACGCGGGCATGCCCGTCCCGGCCGGCCCCCGGCTCGTCGATCTGGCCTTCCGGGCCGGCGTCCCCTCGTTCGCCGAGGTGCTCGACGGGCTGCTGGAGGAACTGGTGGTGGAGGGCGCGACGGCGGCGCACGAGGTGCGGGAGGCGAACCCGGAGGCCGCACGCCTCCTGGACGAGCGACTCCCGGAACTCGCCCACGTACCGCACGACGAGCTGAAGGCACTCTCGGCGGATGCCCGGTTGGTGGTGCGTACGGGCGAGGCACGGCCGTACGCGAACGTGCTGCTGCGGTGCGGGGTCTTCTTCTGACGAAGTCCGGCAGGCACCCGTCGTGCGAATACCGGACGACGGGTTCGCGCGGTGGTCACCGCGGTCTCTGGCGCGATCACGGCGAGTCCGCACTGCTGACGGGCCGCATCCCTCTTGGCGGTTTCTGGCGGCCCATCACGTGTATGCGCTGACGAAGACGATCCCGCTGAACCGTCGACAGCACTGACAGACCCCCCCGCCCAACCCACCCCTCTCGTGTCCCCGTGCGCGCCCACGCGTCGGCCCGTGCGCGCCACGATGCCGGCCCCTCAAGACAGATCCGTACTCTGTGCCCCGTGACGGACTCGGCCGGTGCGATGCCATCCACTCCGTGACCGCGCCCGACGGAGATCTGTTTGGATGAGGCAACGCACCATCAGTAACACCCGGTGGCGGTTGCTTTGGGGCGAGCGTGACGTAGCGTTTCCTCTTTGGTGGTGTTCGGAGGAGCACTGCAAGGCACCGTTGTGCCCTCATCACTTATAGGGCACCGAGGGGTATTGGGATGAAGCTCTGCTTCCTCGTCGAAGAGCTGTACCGGCATGACGGCATGCCGCTTGACGTGGTCCGACGACTGTCGTCGTGGGGACACCAGGTGGACGTGGTGCGCCCCGGCGGCTCACTACTGCGGATCTCGGAAGAGGTGCGGGCGGGGACCCATGACGCCTGGGTACTCAAGACCGTGTCCGGCGGCCCCGGGCTCACCCTGCTGGAGGCCGCGGCGGCTGTGGGCCTGACCACGGTGAACGATGCGCGGTCGATCCGCGCGGTGCGGGACAAGGTCCTCACCTCCGTCATCGCGCGACAGCACGGGCTACCGGTTCCGGTGACCTATTCGGCACCGAGGGCCACGCTGTTCGCAGATGTTCCCGACGAGCTCTTCCCCCTGGTGGTCAAGCCCGCCGACGGCAGCTCGGGGCGCGGGGTGCGGCTCGTGTCGGACCCCGGGCGGCTGGCGGAGGAGGAGCAGGCGGGAGAGGGGCAACTCATCGCACAGCCCTACGTGTCCAACTCGGGCTCCGACTTGAAGGTCTACTGTCTCGCGGGCGAGTTCCACGCGACCTTGCGCCGCTCCCCGCTCCACCCGGACGGGCCGGTCGACGAGGGAGCCGTCCCCCTGCCCGCCGAGGTGGCCGCAGTGGCGGCGAAGGTGGGAGCGGTCTTCGGCCTCGATCTGTACGGCATCGACGTGGTGCTCGGCCCCGACGGCCCCGTGATCGTCGACATCAACGACTTCCCGAGCTTCCGCCAGGTCCCCGACGCCGTATCCCGGTTGGCCGGAGCCGTCCTCGACCTGGCCAGGATGGGCGGCGCTGCCAGGGCGGGCATGCTCACCCCTGCTCCGCGCATCCCCGCGCAGCCGCAAATCCCCCATGGACTGCATCAAACGCACCCCGTCCCCGGCCCCGAAGCGGGCATGCTGGCAGCCGTGCCGGGAGCCGCGCAGATATGAGGGTGTGTCTGCTGACCGACAAGCCGGACCATCCGCTGCTCGCCGCAGCCTCTTCCACACTGGTCGAGGCGGAGCACCGCGTGGCGTTCCTGAACCCGGACACCGGAACCGGATCCCCGTCGGAACTGGTGACCCCGGACGATCTCGACGATGTCTACCTCCTCAAGGCTCATACCCCCCGGGCACTGGCGCTGGCACGTTTCCTCGAAGCACACGGCGCCCGGGTGGTGAACTCCGCTGCCGCGACGGAGCTGTGCCAGGACAGGAGCCGGATCGCCGCCGTGGCGGAAGGCGCCGGCCTGCCGATGCCCCGGACACGGACCCTGGACGCGCTGTCCGAAGCCCTCCACGGAGCGGAGCAGCCGGAGAGCGGCTATCCGCTCATGGTCAAGAGCCGCCACAGCCGGCGCCGGGACCTGGTGGCCCGCGTGGACGGTCCGTCCGAGCTCCGGGACCTTGCCGCCAAGTGGTCCGACGAGCCCGTCGTCCTACAGGAGTTCGTCGCGAACAGCGGCTGGGACCACAAGCTGTGGGTGATCGCGGGGGAGGTGTTCGCGGGGGTGCGCCCCGCACCCGTGGGGGCCCCGCCGGACGGTGCCCAGTCTGCGCCACTGGTCCGTGACCTGCCGCAGGCCTGGACCGGACTCGCCCTTCACACGGGAGAGGTCTTCGGCCTGGATGTCTACGGTGTCGACCTGCTGGACCGCGAGGGGGCGCCCGTCGTCGTCGACATCAACGCCTTCCCGGGTATCCGCGGCCCGAAGGGCGCCCCTGCGGCGCTGGCAGCCCTGGCACTGCGACGCCCCCGGCCCGGCCCTCCCGCCTACGAGGCTTGACACGCCCCGGCCTCCACCAGGAACTCGCTGGGAGTGCCCGACCACGACACATGCAGCCCGTCCCGGGCCCGCGTGCATGCGACGAACAGCAGGCAGCGTTCCGCCAGCAGGTCCGACTCGTGCTGGAGCCGGTCGATGCCGGCCGGGGTCACCGGCTTGCGCGGGCCCACTCCGGGTGTGCTGGGGGACGCCCTGGGCCGATGTGAAGTCATCGCCAGTACGGTTCCTCGATGCCGTCGTCAGCTCCGGGTGGCGTACACGATGAGGTTGTCCACCGGGTGGCCCTGCGCGTCGAAGGCGCCGTCGCAGGTGATGAGACGCAGGACGCGTCCGTTGGCGGAACCGTAGACCTTCTCGGTCGGGAAGGCCTTCTTGCTGACGGTCTCCGTACCGGTGACCCTGAAGTGGATCTCCGCTCCGCGGTCGTTGCGGATCGCGATGTCCGCACCCTTGTCGATCTTCTTCAGATCGTGGAAGACGGCCTTGCCGAAGCGGGTGTCGTTGTGCCCGATGAGGACCGCGGCGCCCCGCTCACCGGGGGCGGCACCGCCGGTGTACCAGCCGACTGTCATGCCCTTGTCGGCGGGCGGGACCTCGACGGTGCCGTCCGCGTTCAGACCGAGCCGCATCAGCGCACTGTCCACCCCGATCGACGGGATGCTGACATGGGTGGGGCTCGCTGCGGTCTCCTGCTTTCCGGGCTTGCCCGGTGCCCCGGCCCCGGTGTCCTCGGACGAGTGGAGCGGGTCCGGGGCACCGGCCGAACCGCTCTTGCCGTGCGGTGCGGCGGACGAAGCGTCCACGGCGGCGGAGGAGCAGCCGGTGAGGGCGAGGCAGACGAGCGCCGGAAGCGCGGCGCGCCAGAACGGCGGAGGCGTACGGGACATGGGTGCTCCAGGAAGTTACGGAGAAGGGGAGTGGCGCCGCCCGGTACGGGGCGGCGCCACGCAGAAGACCGGCTGCTGAGCGCGGTCGGCTGCCGTGCACGGTCAATTGCCGTGCGATGTCAGTCGCGGTGACCGAACCGAAGTGTCGTCGGTTCAGCGGCCCTGCTGTGCGGCGGAGCGGCGGCGCAGGACGACCGTTCCCGCGCCCGCGACCAGAAGGGCGGCCGCGGCCGACCCGGCGAGGGCGGTGGTGTGGTCGCCCGAGGTGCCGGCCGGTCGCTCGCCGGCGGCTACGCCGCCACGCGGAGTGGTACCGGCCGGAGCCTTTTCACCGGCGCGCTGCACGGCCGGTGCCGGGCTGTCGCCGGCGGCTACGCCGCCACGCGGAGTGGTACCGGCCGGAGCCTTTTCACCGGCGCGCTGCACGGCCGGTGCCGGGCTGTCGCCGGCGGCGACGCCGCCGCGGGGCACCGCCGACGGCTGCACCGCCTTCGCGGGCGCGGCGGACCGCTCGACAGACGGCGCCGAAGCCGTGGGCTTGGGCGTGCTGTCGGCGAAGGCCGCGGCGGACGGGACGAGTACCGCGCCCGCCGCGACAGCGGCAAGGACGGCGGTACGGAGGGACAGACGGTGGGGCATGGGCATGGCTCCATTCCTGGTCGGCCTCGGTGGTGCCCGGATGCCGGTTCGCACCGGGCGCAAGGCGTGCCGACAGGCTGGCGTGAAGTTATGAAGAAGCTGTCAGATCGCTGTGGTCATCGCATCAGACCGGATCCGCACCGCTCCCGCGGTCGCCGTCCGCACCGCTTCAGTTGCCGTTCGTACCTCTTCCGCTTCCGGTCGCACTGCTCCCGCCACCGCCGTCCGCACCGCTCCCCGGCAGACCCGTCGATTCCCCTCCCGGCTCACCCGAGCCATTCGTCCCAACCGAGCCATTCGCCTCACCTGGCTCCGGCCCCGGCTCGGCCCCCGCCGCATCCACCGGCAGGCGGAGCGTGAACACCGAGCCCCGCCCCTCGACGCTCACCGCACTCACCGAGCCGCCGTGCGCCTCGACGAGTTTCCGTACGATCGCCAGGCCCAGCCCGCTGCCGCCCGTGCGGCGGCTGCGGGACTTCTCGGCGCGCCAGAAGCGGTCGAAGACATGCGGCAGATCATCGGCCGAGATCCCGCTGCCGGTATCGGTGACGTCCACCACCACCTCGTCCACCGCCGTCTCCTCACCCGCCGTCTCGTCACCCGCCGTCCCCTTGTCCGCCGCGGCCCCGGAGCCGTATGCGTGCAAGGTGACATTTCCGCCCGCCGGAGTGTGACGCACAGCGTTGGAGACCAGGTTGCCGATGACCTGACGCAGCCGGACCGGGTCGGCCGTCAGACCGGGAAGGGGATCCCCGGCTGTCGATGTGCGGACCGTCAGCGTGACTCCCGCCGTCTCGGCCCGCCCCTGGTGGGCCGCGGCGACCTGGCCCAGCACGTCCTCGATGCGTACCGGCTCGGGGTGCAGCCGCAACGCGCCCGCGTCGGCCGCGGCCAGATCCTGGAGGTCGTCGATGATGTGCTGCAACTGCACGGCCTCCGTGTGCAGCGAGGAGATGAACGCCGGATCGGGCTCCGCCAGACCGTCCTGCGCCGCCTCCAGCCAGCCGCGGATATTGCTCAGCGGGGTGCGCAGTTCATGGGCGACATCGCTGACCATGTCCTTGCGCTGCCCTTCGAGGCGGGCACGGTGGGCGGCCATGTCGTTGAAGGCGGCGGCGAGCCGCCCGATCTCGTTGTCGCCGGTGACCAGCACGGGCGCGGAGCCCTCCCCGTCCCGCATGCGCTGTGCCGCACCGGTGAGGGCCCGCAACGGCCTTACGAGCCGGGCCCCGGCCAGCACCGAGGCCCCGACGGTGAGCGCCAGGACGAGCGCCGCGACGCCCGCGATCTTCGCCGTGTTCGCCGGGGAGAGGTCGAAGCCGGGCACGGTCGTGTTGCCCTCGTCGCCGATGAACAGCAGCGCGGGCGAGGCGACATAGGAACTGAGCTGCTCGCGACGGGCCGTGCCCACACAGGAGGCGGTGGCCCGGTCGTCGTCGCCGGTCCGGACGCTCGGCGCGGGGGAGGCCACCATGGTGCCCGCGCGTGCGTTCGCCACCGGTAGGGGACGCTCGCCCCAGGACAGGTCCAGATTGAGCTCCACGCCGGTGCGGTCCTGACGTTTCAGGCAGGCGTTGGCCAGCTGATTGAGTTCCCCCAGGGCCTTGCGCTCGGTCGCCGTCGGGAGGGCCAGGTCGTCGAACGAGCACCGGGTGCCGTCCACCCGGTCGGGATCATTGCCGACGACCTCGATGCGCGGGCGACCGCTCGGTCCCTGGACCGCGTCGGCCGCCACCCCGGACCGGCTCAGGCATGCCACACTCCGTTCGGCGGCACGCTGCAACGCCGCGCGTTCGGCCCGGGGGAGCCGGAACGGACCGACCGCGCGCGGGTCGACGCGATCGGCCGTGGCGTTCGCCGTCCGGCCCACCGTCTGGGACAACGCCGTGTCCACGGAGAGCGGATCGATGATCGTGGACGCCTGGGGCGGCAGTGCGGGCGGGGACGGCAGGGTGGCGGAATCGGCGAGGGGCCGGCGCTGCTCGGTGGTGAGGGCGATCCGCCGGCCGGACTGCCGCGCCAGGTCACGCACGGTGCTGTCGACACCGTCCCAGGTGGGGTGGGCCGCCGCATATCCGAGCAGGGTGTTGTAGATCCGGGCGTCCGCGGTGAGATTCTGCCCCTGCTCCTGCTTGATGGCTCCGGAGGTGGTCTGTACGGCGAGCCAGGCAGTGGCGGCCACCGAACACGCCGCCACCAGCGCCGACACCGCGAGCAGCTGGCCGAACAGACTCTTGCGCAATGGCAGCCGTGCCCGCCGGTCACGACGTATTCGTTGCTCACGAGGGCGCGGCGCCCGCTGACCGCGCTGCTCCCGTGCCCGCCGGTCACGACGGACCGGCACGTCACCCACCCCGCTAGGACGACGCACGGGAAGCGTTCCTGGCCGGATCCGTCAGCTTGTACCCCACACCGAAGACGGTGAGCAGCCGGACCGGCCGACGCGGCGCGTGCTCGATCTTCTTCCGCAGGTTCATGATGTGCACATCGACCGTGCGGAGGCTGATGTACCGGTCGAAGCCGTGCAGCTCCTCCAGGAGCCGCTGCCGGCTGAAGACCCGCTCGGGCTCCGCCGCCATCGCGGCGAGAATCCGGAACTCACCGGGCGTGCACTCCACGAACCGCCCCTCGACCGACACCTCGTGCCGGACCGGGTCGACCAGCAGCGCACCCACCGCCAGTGCCTGGTCCGCGGCGGGATCGGCCTCCGCCGAGACCCGCCGGGCGCGGCGCAGCAGCGTCCGCACGCGTGCCATCAACTCACGCGGGCTGTACGGCTTCGTCATATAGTCGTCCGCGCCGAGATCCAGGCCCAGCAGCAGATCGTCCTCGGTGCTGCGGGCCGTCAGCATCAGCACCGGCACCTCCCGGTGCTCGGCGCGCAGCACGCGGACCACGTCCAGACCGTCCGCCCGGGGCATCATCACGTCGAGCACCAGCAGATCGGGCTCCCGGTGCCGGACCTCGGCGAGGGCCGCGAGGCCGTCCCCGACGACTCTGACCGCGTGCCCCTCGTGTTCGAGGTATCGGCGTACGAGTTCGGCCTGCTTCTCGTCGTCTTCGGCGACTATGACGTTTGCGCACACAGGGACGATCGTAGATGAGCTCGCGCGGGTCCCTCACGGTGTCGGACCGCCGCGTTCGGCCGTGGAGCGGATCACCGGACCATAGGCTGGACCCGCAGACACGGGTCGGCCGGGGAGGGAGTACGGGTGAGCAGCTGCGGTACGGAGGACGAGGGGGCCGTGCACAACACCCTCTCCGGGGACGCGGTGGTGGCCGGTCCGCTGGTCATGGCCAGGAACGTCGGACAGATCGTCCTGCCGCCCGGCGCGCCGGGCGTGCCACCGAGCCAGGTGCCGCCGCCCAGCCGCTGCTTCGTCAACCGCACCGCGGAGTTCGCCGCCCTCCGTGCGGTCGCGGCCTCGTATTCCGTGGAGCGGTCGCCCGGCATCGTCGTGGTGACCGGACTGGGCGGCGTGGGCAAGACGCAGCTGGTGGCGAACTGGGTCAACGAGGACGTGAAGGAACACTGCCCGGACGGCCAGTTGTACGTCGACCTCGACGACTACCGCCGGGACGGCGCCGTCGACACAGCCGGGGTACTGGCCGGATTCCTGCGCGCCCTGGGGGTGCACAACCAGTACGTGCCCCCTGGGCTCGCGGAGCGGACGGGACTGTTCCGGAGCATCACGGCCGGTCGCGCCGTGCTCGTCGTCGCGGACAACGCGCACCATGCCCCGGAGGTGCGGCCCCTGCTGCCGCCCAGCGGTCTGCTGGTCGTCACCAGCCGCAGGCGCCTGCCCTCGCTGGAGATGGACGGAGCGGTGTCGATCGTCGTGGACCCGCTCGACGTGGGAGCGGGCGTGCAATTGGTACGGCGGTGGCACGTCACCGCCGCCGAGGACGCCGCCGCCGAACTGGTACGGCTGTGCGGCGGGTTGCCGCTCGCCCTGCGCGCCGTGGGGGAGTGGCTCGCCAGCCGCCCCCAGCTGCGCCTCGACGACGTGGTGCGTGACCTCGCCGCCCAGCACGGACACGGCGCGGGCGAGGAGTCGCGGGAGACCGACGGAACCACGACGCGAACGGGCGGAGCGATGACGGGCGACACCGGTACGGGAAGCGTCGGGGCCGCGCTCGACACCGTGGTCGACGGATTCGACGACCGTACGCGGCAGCTCTACCGCCTGCTCGGGCTCCTTCCGGTGAAGACGGTGACCGGTGCCGCGCTCCGGGCCGCCGGTGCGGTACATGTCGACGACGCCCTTGGGGACCTGCTCATGGCGCACCTGGCCGTGGTCGTGGAGGCGCAGGACGACGGTCCCCGCTACCGGCTGCACGACATCGTCCGGACCCACGCGTGCCTGCGGGCGGCGGACGTTCCCCCGCAGGAGCGCCGGGCCGTACTGGGGGCGGTTGTCGGCTTCTACACCGAAGCGGCAGCACACGCGGACGCGCTGATCCTCGGCACCCGTTTTCGACTGCAGGCGCCTCCGGCACGCTCACTGGCCGAACTCGGCCCCGGTGCACCGCTCTTCACCGACCGGGCCAGTGCCCTGGACTGGCTGGACGCGGAGCGCGCCAACCTCGTCGCAGTGCTCCGCGTCGCCGCAGGAGAACGGTGGTACGACGCCGTGTGGCGGCTCTGCGAATCGCTGTGGGCGTTCTACCACAGCCGCAAGGACTACGCCGACTGGATCGACGCGCACCGCCTCGGGACCGAGGCCGCCCAGCGGGAGGGCCGACCGGACGTCGAGGTCCGCATACGCAACCAGCTGGCCCGCGCCGAGTACGAACTGGGTGAGTTCGAACGGGCCGGACACGAGCTGGCGGCCGCTTCCGCCCTGCTCGATCTCGTCGACGATGCCCGGCTGAGCGGTGTGGTGTGGGAGACCCAGGGGCTGATCGCACTGTCCCTCGGGCGTCCCGACGACGCCCGCCACCTCTTCGAGCGCGCGCTCCGGGCCAACACCGAGTGCGAGGACCGGCACGGCATCGTGGTGCAGAGCTACAACATCGGGCAGGCCCTGGTCGCGGGAGGCCGCTGGCAGGAGGCCCTCGACGTGCTGGACGGCGCGGCGGCGACCGCCCGCGACAGCGGCGACGATGCCATGCTGCCGCGTATCGGCCTGGTCGCGGCCCGGGCCCTGATCGGCCTGGAGAGCTGGGGGCGAGCCGTCGAGACCGTGGTCGCGGCGGCGGACCAGGCCGCGCGGTCCAAGCTGTACGCCAAGCTCGACCAGGCGCTCTCGCTCCTCGCGGAGCTGGCGGAGCGGACGGACGACACGCCGCTGCGGGAAGCCTGCGACCACCATCTGCGCGAACTCCGCCGACGGCTGGGCATGGCACCACCACCGGCCGGGTGACCCGCACCGACGACCGCCACCGCCCATCCCCTTCACTGTTCCGGAGCCACTGTTGACCTTGGTGCCGTCGAAGCTGCGCCGCCGAGCCGCCGCCCGGTCCCGCTGGAACACCTGGGAGCCGCCGAAGGCCGCCGTCCTGGGTGTGGCACGCACCCTCACCTCCGCGACGCGGGTGCTCGACGTCATGCGCCTGCTGCGTGCCGAGGACGGCATCGAGAAGTACTACACCGTCAACCCGGGCTCGGCCTTCGGCGACGGGCTCGGGGAGTACCTCCGCGCCCTGGGCGTACGGGTCCTCACCTGGGAGGAGGCGACCCGGCGTTCGTTCGATCTCGCCGTCTCGTGCTCGGTGCACCCGACGATGAGACGGCTGGACGCCCCGCTGATGGTCCTGCCGCACGGCGCCGGATACAACCGTCTGGTGGCGGAGTCCACCGGGGACTCCCGGGTGCCCGCCGGGCTGTCCCGCCGCGAACTCATGTGGCGGGGCAAGGTGGTTCCGGCGGCCATCGGGGTCTCGCACCAGGAGCAGATCGACCGGCTCGCCGCGACCTGCCCGGAAGCGGTTCCGTACGCCGTGACCGTCGGCGACTGGTGCTTCCAGCGGATCCGGGCCAGCATGTCCCGCCGCGATCACTACCGGGCGCGGCTCGGCGCCGTCGACGGACGCCGGCTGGTGGTCATCCACTCGACCTGGAGCAGCCACTCGCTCCTCGGCCGCCATCCCGGCCTGCCCCTGCGACTCGTCACCTCGCTGCCCGTCGACGAGTTCGCGGTCGCGGCCGTCTTCCACCCCAACGTCTGGGCACGCCACACCCCTGACGGTGTGTTCGACCGGCTGGCCGAGGCGATGGACGCCGGACTCATGATCATCCCGCCGCAGGAGGGCTGGCGCGCGGCGGTGGTGGCCAGCGACTGGGTGGTGGGCGACCACGGCTCCACCTCCTTCTACTCGGCCGCCGCCGACCGGGTCACCCTGCTGGCCGCGACCGGGCTCGACGAGCTGGATCCCGCGTCACCCGCCGCCGCGTTCGCCCACCGGGCTCCCCGGCTCGACCCCGACGGGGACGTGTACGCCCAGCTCATGGACGCGGCACGGCGCTACCACCCCGAAGACCTGAGACCGGTCGTCGACCGGCAGCTCGCTTCCGTCGACACGTCGGGTGCGACGACACAGGAACTGATGTACGCGTTCCTGGCGGCGCGGGGCGTACGCACGCCGCGGCACGCGCCGCACCCCGCCCCCGTCCCGGCCCCCGAACCGGCACACCACCCCGCACCCACGGCCTACGACGTCACCGGCGCCCACGACGGGACGGGAACCGTCGACGTCCGGCGCCGGCCGCTGGTCGTCGGGGACCACACGGAGGCCAGGGGCTTCTACGCCGTCACGGACGAGGTGAACCACCTGCTGTGGAGACAGGCCGCAGAGGTCGTCGCCCGGACCGGGATCGAGGCCGAGCTCCCGGCCACGGAGTGGGCCGACCGCGAAAGCAGGCGATCCGAGCATGCCAACGTCCTGGTCGCGGCGGTCGATCCGACCCGCTGCCTGGTCCGCCTGCGCGGCGGCCGCGAACTGGAGGCGCGCACCGAGCGGGCGTGGGGGACACGACGGCCCCCGCTCGACGCCGTGGTTCTGGGCGCGGCCGTCAACCTCTGGCTCACCGACACGGCGCGGGACGGGGACGAGGACCTCACGGACGGACTGTCGGTACGGACCGGGGACCGGCAGATCCGTGTGACGTTCTCGCCCCGCGGAACCGGTGACCCGCCGCCGAGCGGGGACGGCCCCGAGCACGGGTAGCTCAGGGCGGTGGCAACGACGGATGCCGGCCCGGGCGGCGGCGCAGAGCTCAGGAGCGTGCGCGCCCTTGCCGCGCTCGGCGGCGGACGCCGGGACGCGCCCGAGCGGTGAGGACGGACCCGGCGGCCCGGTACTCGTCGTGCCACCCGTGACCACCGCGCCGAACGCGGTGCCTTCGTGCCTGCGGGTCCCACCCGTCCGCGAACGCACCGCGCAACCCGCCGCCGGCAGCGCTCCCAGCGGCCGGGATCGCGCGACGGGGCGCACGGAGGCCGCCGCTCCCGTTCCGGTGCCCCGGCCCTTGCCCCAGCCGTCGCCGCCTGGTCTTGTGTACCGCGGGCACCGCGGGTGATCCATGACGAGGCCGCGGCCGGGACGCGCGCACCAGGCGCGTGGGCACGGCCGCGTCGGGGAGAAGTGTGGAATCAGTGACCGGACACGAGGTACGGGGCACGTTGCCCGAAGGGCTCGGCGCCGCGATACGGGCCACCGCCGAGGAGATCGCCGCGCTGCTGCGCGGGGTTGCCGACACGAGCGTCCCGGTGCCCGGCTCGGAGTGGACCGTCGGGCAGGCGGCAGCTCATCTGGCGCAGGCCAACGAGCTGATGGCCGACATCGCGGCCGGGCGGGAACGCGCCTATGGGGACGGAACACCGCAGAGTCTGGCGGCGGCCAACGAACGTGCGCTCGCCGCCTTCGAGGAGCGGGCCGCCGATCCGCTGGCCGCGATGATCGTGACGCACGCGGAGGCATACCTCGCGGCGGTGGGCCGGCGCACGACGGACGAGAACACCACCGTGGTCACCCCCCTGGGCCCGATGAGCCGGGCGGTGCTGGGCTCGTACCTGCTGACACACATGCTCGGCCACGGCTACGACCTGGCCCGTGCGCTGGGCCGCCCGCACATGATCGACCGCACCCGCGTCGAGCTGTCGCTGCCGTTCCTGACCACGGCGATGCCCCGGGTGACCGACGCCGCCGCCACCGCCGGGCTGACCGCCCGCTACACGATCCGCCTGTGGGGCGGCGCCCGCTTCGGCACCGCCTTCACCGACGGCGCCGTATCGGTCACCCCGCAGCCGCCCACCCGCCCGGACTGCACCATCCTCACCGAGCCGGTCACCTTCTTCCTGATGGCACTCGGCCGTTGCGACCCGTGGGGCGCCATGGCCCGCGGCCGCGTCCTCGCCTGGGGCCGCAAACCCTGGCTCGCCCCCCGCTTCCCGAGGCTGTTCACGGCGCCGTGAGGGGCGGGCGGGCCCGGCACGCGCGGCTGCGTCCGCCCGGAACGCCAGGACACCCGCCTCGCCGGACGGCCGAACGGACCGCCGGTACCGGACCGGGACGATCACCATCGCCGTGTCCGGGGGATGCCGACCTCTCTGCCGCTAACGTTGATCCGCACGGTGGCAGCGGCGGTGCCGGGGAGGGCGCACCGCGCGGAACACCGGGAACGAGGAGTGCGCGACATGCTGGATCCCACCTCGGTGGCGGCAATTTCGGCGGTACTCGGCGCGGTTGGTTCGGGAATGGCCAACGAGGCCGGCAAATGGGCCTGGGAGTCGACCGGCGGCTTCGTACGGAGAATCGTCGGGCGGGAGGTCCCCGCGCCCGTGGCGCCGGGTGAACGGGACGACGTGGCCCGCATGGTCCACGAGCAGATCCGCACGAACCCCCAACTCGCCGCCTCCTGGAACGCGTTCGCGTCCAGGGTGCACGGCGGACCGAATCCGGCGCGGGCCGCGCAGTCGCACCTCCCCGCCTCCGTGAGGTTCTTCACGGACCGCAGGGAAGCGATGAGGCAACTCCAGCGCGAGGCATCCCGGCGTGCGGACGGAAGGCCCCGCCTCGCCCTGGTGCACGGTCCGGACGGCATGGGTTCCAGCACGCTCGCCGTGCACTTCGGTTCCCGGCCGACCCGTCTCTTCCCCGATGGACAGATCTACGCGGACCTCGGCGGCGGGGGCGCCGCGAGCGCACGCGACGTCGGCACCGTCCTGCGCGTGCTGCTTCGCCAACTGGGCGTACGGGACGAGGAGATGCCCACGGCGACCGACCGGCTCGGTGAGTTCTTCCGGCACTGCGTGTCGGACCGCAGACTCCTGGTCGTGCTCGATCACGCGCACTCGGCGGCGCAGGTCAGGCCGTTCCTCACGTCGGCGCCCGCGGTCTTCACGATCGTGGTCGCCCGGACCCCGTTCCCCGGTCTCGACGCCGTACGGGTCCCCGTCGGTCCGCTCACGGACCGGGACGCCGTACGGCTGCTCACCGACATCACCGACAAGTCCACCGTCGCCGCGGCCCGCGCCACGCTGCCGTCGCTGCTCGCGCGCTGCGGCGGATCCCCGTACGCGCTCCGGGCCGCGGCGGACCGGCTCTCCGCCCCCACGCTTCCGCCGCGTCGGACCGACACCGACACCGACACCGACCCGGTCCAGGGGGCGGCAGAGGACAACTACCGGCTCCTCACCCCCGAAGCCGCCAGGCTGTACCGGCTGATGGCGCTGCGCGGCTGGCCCGCCTTCGACGCCACGGCGGCCGGACGGACCACCGGCCAGGACCCCGCTGCCGCGGTCGAACTCCTGGCGGACCTCGCCGACCGGATGCTCCTGGAGCGCAGCCGGAGCGGCAGCGACGACGGGCGCTACCACTACCGCCCCGGAGTCCGGGCACACGCCGAGGCGGCGGCGATCCGCGAGGACGGAATCGCGGCCTGCTCCGCCGCTCTCGCCCGCACGCTCCTCGCCTATACCGACCTGGCGGCATCGGCGGCCCACCAGGCACTTCCGGAGAGCTGGCGCGTCCCGGAGCCCGCCGACGACCGGACCGGGCAGAGATACGAGGACCGGGGTGCCGCCCTGGACGCACTGCTCGCGGAGTCGGGCAATCTGGTCGAGGCCGTTCGCTGTGCCGAGGAGTCCGGCGACCCGGACACCGCCGTGCGCCTGTGCCGGTCTCTGTGGCCGCTCCAGCTCAAAGCGGGGCATCACGAGCTGCTGCTGCCGGCGCTGCGCATCGGAGCACGCCTCGTCGACGGCCATCGTCCGGGAAGCCTCGACGCCGGGGCGCTCCATGCCCAACTTGCGCATACGTTCACCGAGTTGGGGCGCTGGGAGGAGGCGGAGGCCGAGACGCTGGCAGCGGCGCGGGCCGAGGAGTCGGCCGGCCACGGGCGAGGCCATGCCTCGGCCGTGGAGTTCCTGGGCCTGCTGAGGCTGCGTCAGTGGCGGTACCAGGAGGCGTACGAGTGCTTCGAGGAGGCGGGGGACATCCTGGGCACGCTGGGTGCGCACGATGAGGGAGCCGCCGATCTGCCGCGCGCCCAGGCCCTGTTGGAGCGCCATCGCGGACGAGCTCTGCGCGGGCTCGGGCGGAGCGAGGAGGCCCGGGAGAGGCTGGGCACCGCACTGCGCCGCTTCCGGGCGAGCGGTGACACCTACAACACGGCCCGGACGCTCACCGATCTGGCCGAGACCTGGCTGGACGGAGAGGACACCGAAGCGGCGCTGCCCCTGATCGACGAGGCGATCACCACGCTCGACGGCCAGCGCGCGGAGTACCACCTCTCGCATCTGCGGCGTATGCGGGAACGCTGCGTCACCCCGTAAGCGGCCGTCCCGCTTCTGGTGCCCCCTCAGCCGGGGGTGCCAGAGGCTCGACCCGCACGCGGTGCAGCCGGGCGCCCGTCCGTACGGAGAGCCCTTCGGCCACCGCCTGCGCGAGCCGCGCGGCGACGGCGGCCGAGTCATGGCTGCCCGTGGCCAGCCAGGCGTACAGGGCGGAGGCGTACGCGGCGGGGTCCGCACCGCGGATGTCACCCGCATCGGCGGTGGGCGTCGCCGCCACTCGCAGCGGCTCCGCGCCGCGCACCCGGACCACACACACGGACGGTCCGGTCACATAGGCCGCGAGCGAGCAGCCTTGATGGCGGCGGAGCACCTCGGCGGTCCAGGCCGACGGGGACCCGAACCGCGGATCGCCGGGTGCCCCGTTCCGGAAGATGACATCGGCGAGATCCAACTGGTCCACGTCACGGGTGTCCTCGTGCACGGCGACATGCGCTTCTTTGCCGCCGTCCGCGCCCGCCTCCTGCGGCGCCCCTGTCCAGCGGGTGACCGCGATCGTTCCGGGCCCGGTCACCCGCGACAGCACGCGCAGGGGGAGGGTGACCGTCCCGGGCTCGAAATCGGGCAGCGCGAGCGGCTTCAGGGAGGCCGGCCGACCGGGCTCCGGTGCACCCATCATCGCGTAGAAGAGTCTCCGCAACCGGACTGCGGATTCGCCCGGAACGGAGGTGGTGAACTCGGCAGGCCCGGCCAACGGCCGGTGACCGCCGATGAGTTGCTCGATCTGCGCCGCCAGTGACGTTTCGTGGTCGAGCCGTGGTGCCTCTCGCATGAACGCGGAGATGGGCGCATCGGGATCGAGGGCGTCGAGCGGTGCGGCCCCCAGGAGCACGGGAGTGCCGAGGGCGGCCGCGTAGTAGGTGACGGAACCGTGGTCCCCGATGACGGCATCGGCGGCCAGCAGGGCCTGCCGCCATCCCTTCAGCGGATCGATCAGCGCCAGTCCGCCGCGCCGCGCGCGATCGAGCCAGGCACGAATCTGGCCGGGCCCGTGGCCGTGCCAGATGTTGGGGTGCAGTACGGCCGCGAACCGGTACTCGTCCACGGGGAACTCCGCGGCGACCCGATCCAGCAGCGCAGCGACGACGTCACCCCCGCCCCGCCCCTCTTCGCCGTCGCCGACGAGCGAGTCGGAGCTCCAGGTCGAATTGAGCAGAACGAGCCGCTGGCCCGGCCGCACGCCCAACGCCCGGCGGAAGCGATCGCGATGGGGCCGGGCCGCGAGCATCCGGTCGAAGCAGGGATCCCCGGCGAGAACAGCGGTCGGCGCGGCCTCGGGACAGGCGATGCGCAGCCGTTCGTACTGCTCGGGGTGAGAGAGGACGAGTGCGTCCGCGACGGGCGCGCCCTGCGAAAGGAGCCACTCCGGGGCCAGCCCGAAAACGGGCGCAGGCGCCGCCCCCGACCCCGCCCCCGATCCGGTGTCCGGTGTCCGGTGTCCGGTGTCCGGTGTCCGGTGTCCGGTGTCCGGTGTCGCCAGCCTCTTAGTGTATCCAACGCCATGTGACAGGATGGCCAACTTCCCTGAGAAGACGTCCAGTTGGCCGCCGAAGCTGGCAGAGATGACCAGATCCACCTCCGTCTCGGCCGCCTGCTCCCAGGGCACGACCGGCACTCCGGTATCGGCAAGCAGCTCCGCCGTGCCGGCAGCGAACGCCGAGGAGCCCGTACAGGTCACCAGCAGTTGGACACGCCAGTCGTCGTCGAACAGGGGCAGCACATCGAGCAGGCGGGTCGCGGCGGTCACGTTGTGTACGACGACGAGCACGCGCAGGCACTTGCCCCGGGTTGCCCACCGCGCGGCATCGTCCCCCACCGGCACCCGGACCCACTCGGCCCGCCCGTACGCCATCCGCACGCCCCTTCCTCCAGTCCGGCCCGGCCACGATAGTCAACCGGCGCGACTCCGCGCCGCCGGGGCGGACCAGGACGTCCTCAGGCAGCCATCGCCACCGCGTCCCTGCTCAGCGATTCATCGATCGATCGGGACTGGTTCCGGTCGGCGAAGACGACGATCCGCAGCAGGGCGAACCGTCCGATCCCCGCCAGGGCGGACGCCGACAGGTAGACGGCCTGCTCGACCACGGCCGAGGGCTCGGGCCGTACGGTGTGCAGGCAGAGCAACGCGCCCGTCGTGAACGCATAGCTCACGGCGACCGTCACCCCGGACTGGAGATGGACCCCCCACCCCTTCCGCTCGCTCCGGAAGGAGACCCGCCCGTGCAGCTCGGTCGCGATCACCGTGGAAACGACGGTGATCAGAGCGTTGGCGACCGCCATCGGTATCCGGTCGCTGAGCAGGACGAGTGCCCCGCTCGACGCCAGCCCGACACCCCCGCCGCACACGACGAACCGCACAAAGGCGGCGACGAGCGGGTGAGGGGTGCGCGTCTGCCGACGCGATGGGGCGGTCACTGGCGGGCCTCCGTGGGCTGTCGGTTGGAGCGGTGTGTCGATTCCACCGCAGAACCTACGGAGCAGGCGTCGTCCGAGCGACTGGATAAACCCCCGACCTTCCCTGAGGGGCAACCCCGAGAGATCCCTGGGGGACGAAGTCGGCAGGGGGCGGCGGACCGGAGGAAGGGGCCGCCGTGGACGGCGGCCCCTGACACGCTTGCTGCGTGCCCGCGCGTGCTACGCGCGCAGCTCCAGAGTGAAGCCGCGGCCGGTGGACACGGACGGCGTCTTGATCTCCGTGACTCCGGTCGCGGGGTCGGTGAACCAGCCGGACCCGGCCGCGGCGAACTCCGTCGCCGAATTCAGCCGGTGCAGTCGGCTGTGGCCCATGACGATCCGTGACGGGGCGTTCTTGCCGTGCACGGTGACATGGTACGTGCGGGCGGACGGCTTGCCCGCGTAGCGGCCCACGCTCGCGCCGATGCTGATGGTGGTGCCGTCCTTCTTGCCCTGGGCGGGTGCCTGGACCCGTACGTGCTGGGTGGCCGAGGCGCCCTCGGTGAACTTCCTCGTCACGCCGTCGTCCTCGTAGAGCGTGTAGTCCGTGGTTCCCTGCGGGTAGATGTCGTAGTCGAGTCGGCTCCTGTCCCGTGACTCCCAGGACAGGGTGCCCTCGGGCCACATCGGCACGATCGATCCGCCCTTGACGAACAGGGGCAGGGTGTCGAGCGGTGCCTTGTAGCCGTCGACCGTGGTCGGACCCTGGTAGGTCTTCCCCGTCCAGTAGTCGGTCCAGGTGCCCTTGGGCAGGTAGATGCCGTCACGGGTGTCCGTGTCGCTGTACACCGGTGCGACGAGGAAGTCCGGCCCGGCCAGGAACTCGTACGTGGCGTTCGGTCCCAGTGCCGCCGGGTCGTCGGGGTACTCCAGCGCGAGCGGCCGGACCGCACCGACGCCGGTCTTCGTGGCGTCCTTCGACAGGGTGTACATGTACGGCAGCAGCCGCTCCTTGAGCTGCAGGTACGCGCGGTTGATGGAGGTGTACGGCTCTCCGTCCAGCCACGGCTGCTGGTCGTGCGGCTTCTTGGTGGTGATGTCGCTCGCCCAGCCGTCCATGGTCATGATGGCCGGGAGGAATGCCTTCCACTGCAGGTCGCGGGTGTACATCTCGGGGTCGTGCCGGTAGATGCTGCCGACGTCTCCCGTGTTGTACGCGATGCCGGACAGGGTGGCGCCGGCGTATGTCGGGATCTGCCAGCGGATGTAGTCCCAGGACAGGCTCTGGTCACCGCTCCACAGCACGCCGCAGCGCTGTGCGCCGGCCCAGGAGACGGGCAGCCAGACGAAGCCGCGGGCGTCGCTGTTGTCCTCGATGCCGGCCTTGGCCTGGTCGCAGGCGTCCAGCGCGAAGCCGTAGCCGCCGCCGACCCAGGCGACGTCCAGCTTGCGGACGCGGACGCCGGCCCTGGCCTCCTCGGCCTGGTCCGGCAGACCGTTCTGGGTCCAGAGGCCGAGCTGCGCGTGGTTCTTGTTGAGCCCCGCACCTGCCTGCGGAAGGTTCTCGTAACCGCAGCCGTAGCCGTCGTTGACGAGCATCCACCCCAGGGGCATCCCGTTCTGCACGTAGCTGTCGGAGACCTTCAGCGCGTCCAGGGTGTGGCGCTCGCCCCGGTTCGCGTTGTGGAGGTAGCAGTCGGCGGAACCGGGTTCGAGTCCGTACACCGGCGGCATGAACGGCTTGCCCACCAGGGAGGTGTACTTGCCGATGACCGACTTGGTGTCACCGGTGAAGTAGTAGGCGTCCAGGCGTCGTTCCTGCTGTCCGGTGCGGACCGGTGAGTTGAAGTCGTAGATGCCCGGGGTCATCGTGTTGCGGAAGACGCCGTACCCGGCGGTGGAGATGTAGAACGGCTGGGAGTTGTTGTAACCGCCCTCGTTCCAGTTGGTGTTGTTGCCGACGTTCATCACCCGGCCGCGGTGCGAGAAACTGCCGTTCTGCTCGCCGCCGCCGAAGAACTGTTCGCCGGAGCCGCGTTTCAGGCTCTGCCGCATGCCGCCGCCGGTCCAGCGCAGCGGATCGTCCTCCTGCCAGATGGCCGTGCGGTTGTCGGCCTTGTAGAGGCCGAAGCGCAGCGGCTTCTTGTAGACGCGCATCACCACGCCCTCGGAGCGGATTCCGTAGTAACTGCCCGCATCGAAGGACGTGGTGTGCCGTTGGGGCGTGGGCTGCCGGCGGATCATGTGGCTGTCCTTCGGGTCGGCGAGGACGCCGTCCGGGGATGCCTGCAGCCGCAGTGTGCCGTCGGTGAAGAAATCGGCGCGGGCCTTGAGGGCTCCAGCCCGGATCTCGTACGTGCCGTGCGAACCGCTGAAACGGGTGAGATCTCCGGCGTCGGTGGCCTCGGGGAGGTACGCCGTTCCGCTGAAGGAGTTGTTGTGCACGTCGTAGGGGACGACGACCACGTGGTAGGTGCCGGAGGCCTTCGGGACGACGGTGGACTCGGGGTCGGCCGTTCCCGCGCTGGAGGCCACCTGTTTGCCGGCCGAGTCGTAGATGTACATGTCGAAGTCGTCCGTGGGCGTCTCCCATTGGATGGAGACGGGCACGCCGCCCTCGGGATTGTCGTCCCACTGCCCCGCGGGCGGGTTCACGGTCAGGTCGAAGCGGGCGCAGACGGCGTTGTCCGGGTCGTCGGCGGGCGTGCCGCACTTGGCGGGGGAGTCGACGGTGCCCTTGGCGTAGACCGGGCTCTGCCATGTCACATGTTTCGTGGTCCCGTCGAGGGTGCCCGACGGCGTTGCCGCGGCCTGTGCCTGCGGGGCCGGGACGGTCAGGGCGGTGAGCGCGAGGACGATCACCGACAGCGTGCCGACCGCAGCCTGGCTGGGACGGTTCTGAAGGATCCGCAAGGAGTGTTCTCCGTTCGTACCGAACAGCGAAGTGGGCGATGCCTGCGCAGACATGCTTGGAACTCTGGAGATTCGCGCATCAGAATTCACCGTACGGCCGGTGCATGTCAACGTTCCAGTTCGGTGCTTCATGCCGATGACCCGACTCTGCGGACTCCGCCGGCCCCGGGGTGGCGGTGGGCGTTCCTGGCCGCGGTGCGCGGAACATCCCTGTCCTTATGGTCAACCATGCCCTGAAAACGGGCTCATCTGATCGAACAAGTGGCGAGAATGGTCGTGAACAGTGCCGAAAGACTCACTGAATGTCCCTATAGTGAAGCCGCGTTGACCGTGCGATCACCCGCGACGCGCGAAACCCCCGGCACAGGAGAATCCGTTCGATGACGACGCCCGCACCCGGTGCGCCCGAGTGCCCGTCCGCCGTCCCGCTCAGCGGTCCCGGCTTCCACACCGAACCCCACGTCGTCTACCGCGCCATGCGGAGCGAACACGGGCCCGTCGTGCCGGTGGAGCTCCCCGGCGGGTTCCCGGCCTGGCTGGTCATCGGGTACCGCGAACTCCACCAGGTCACCAGCGACGGCGATCTGTTTCCCAGGGACATCGGCCTGTGGAATCAATGGGGGAACATTCCGGAGGACTGGCCGCTGTTGCCGATGATCGGCCGGCCGATGCCCTCCATCTACTTCACGGCGGGCGCCGAACACCGGCGCCACGCCGCGATGGTGGGGCAGGCCCTCGAAGGGATCGAGCCGTTCGAACTCTCAGGCCACTGCGAACGGTTGGCCGACCGCCTCATCGACGGGTTCTGTGAACGCGGCACGGCCGATCTGATCGCCGACTTCGCCGTACCGCTGCCCGTGCTCGTCCTCGCCCGTCTCGTCGGCTTCCCGGATGCGGACGGGGCGCGGATCGCCGAGGTGCTGAGGGACCTCGCCGACGGCGGACCGGGCGCGCAGGAGGCCCATCTGCGGTTCGGGGAGCACATGCAACGGCTGCTGGCGGACCGACGGGCCGTGCCGGGCGACGATGTGACCTCCCGAATGCTGGCGTACCCCGGCGTGTTCACCGATGAGGAGTATGTGCTCGACCTGATGGCCATCACGGCCGCGGGACACCTGACCACGGCGGACTGGATCGGCAACTCGCTGCGGCTGATGCTCACCGACGATCAGTTCGCCGTCGCGCTCTCCGGTGGACGCCACAGTGTCGCCGAGGCCATGAACGAGGTGTTGTGGGAGGAGTGTCCGACGCAGATCCTCGCCGGCCGGTGGGCGGCCCGTGACACCCGGCTGGGCGGCAGAAGCATCCGGGCCGGGGACATGGTGCTGCTCGGCCTGGGCGCCGCCAACACCGATCCGCACATCCGGCAGCACCTCTCGACCACGGCGGGGCCGCCAAGCCAGGGCGGCAACAGCGCGCATCTGGCGTTCAGCCACGGCGAATACCGCTGCCCCTTCCCCGCCCAGGAGACAGCCGAGGTCATCGCCCGTACCGGCATCGAGGTGCTGCTCGACCGGCTGCCCGACCTGGAGCTGTCCGTCCCCTCGCAAGCGCTCGTCCGGCGGCAGTCCGCCTTCCTGCGGGGGATGACCGAACTCCCCGTCCGGTTCACGCCCGTACGTCCGACAGGAGACTTCTCTTGAACTGCCCGCACGCTGCCTCACATGAGGCCACCCCGGGTGGCGGGGTCGTCGTGATCGACCCGCTGGTCCAGGACCTCGACGGTGAGACGGCGCGGCTGCGCGACGCCGGTCCGCTCGCCAGGATCGAACTGCTCGGAGTCACGGCCTGGACCGTCACCCGGCATGCCGTGGCCCGTCAACTGCTCGTCGATCCACGCCTGGTGAAGGATCTGGACGCCTGGGGGCTCTGGCAGCGCGGGGAGGTCACGCATGCCTGGCCGCTCATCGGCATGATCGATGCCGGGCGTTCCATGTTCACCGCGGACGGGGCGGAGCACCGACGGCTGCGTACCAAGACCTCCCAGGCGCTCACTCCGCGCCGACTGGAGGAGATACGCCCGCAGATCGAGAGGTTCACCGAGGAACTGCTCGACGCCCTCGCCGAACAGGGCGAGAGGAACGAGGGCGGTGTCGTCGACCTCAAGTCCGTGTTCGCACAGCCGTTGCCGATGCGGGTCGTCGGCATGCTGATGGGGGTGGACGAGGCCGAGCACCCCATGCTGATGAAGCGGTACGAAGCATTCTTCTCCATGCTCACACCGCAGGAGGAACGCCTGTCGCTGCTGGCCGAGTTGGACGTCTTCTACGCCGCCCTCGTACGGGAGCGGACCGCCCGCCCGGCCGACGACCTGACCAGTGCGCTCATCCTCGCCGAGGAGGGCGGGGAGCCGCTCACCGAGGAAGAGGTGGTGGGCAACCTCAAGGCGATGGTGGCCGCCGGGCACGAGACCACCATCGGGCTCATCCTGAACGCCGTACGGGGCCTGCTCGGCCACCCCGACCAGTTGAGCAGGGTTCTCGACGGCGAGATCCCGTGGGAGGCGGTGATCGAGGAGACGCTGCGCTGGGACACCCCGACCACCCATCTGCTGATGCGTTTCGCCACCGAGGACATCCAGGTGGGGGACGAGATGATCGCGAAGGGCGAAGGAGTGGTGATCTCCTACCGCGCCATCGGCCGTGACATCGAGCAGCACGGGCCGGACGCCGACGCCTTCGACATCACCCGGCCGGCCCCGATCCGTCACATGGCCTTCGGTCACGGCCCCCACATCTGCCCCGGAGCCGCCCTCTCCCGGGTGGAGGCCGGCATCGCCCTGCCCGCCCTGTTCAGGCGCTTCCCCGGGTTGCGGCCGGCCCTCGCGGACGAGGACTTCCGCAACTTGCCGGTGATGACACAGAACGACATGGAGTCCTTCCCCGTCCTGCTGCACGGCTGAGCGGACCGGGAGGACGCCGAGGGCCGCCCGGAAGGGACCGGGCGGCCCGAGTCCCTGTCCGGCGTGCGGGGAGCAGGGCAGCGGGGCGGGGTGCGGCGGCGGCGCCCGCGGTGTCCGTCGCGGGCCCCGGTCCGCCTCCTCCTGTTCGGCGGATCGCCACCGTGTCCACACCGCACGGCCCTTCCGCGGCTCGGCGGACTCTGGAACACTCCAGTCGCTTCCGCCCCGTGTCCCCTCACCCCACAGAGGTCCTCACCCATGGCTGAACTCGACCGACGCCGCTTCATGCAACTCGCCGGAGGCGCAGCCGCCTTCACCATGCTGTCGAACAGCATCGCCCGCGCTGCCTCCCTCCCGGCCAAGGGTGCCACCGGCACCCTTGAGGACGTGGAGCACATCGTCGTGCTGATGCAGGAGAACCGCTCGTTCGACCACTACTTCGGCACGCTCAAGGGCGTACGAGGCTTCGGTGACCCGCGACCGGTCACGCTGCCCAGCGGCAAACCGGTGTGGCACCAGTCGTCCGGCACCAGGGAAGTGCTGCCGTTCCGGCCCGCGGCCGACAACCTCGGGCTCCAGTTCATCCAGGACCTCAACCACGACTGGGCGGGCGGACACCGGGCGTTCAACAAGGGCGCGTACGACCAGTGGGTGCCCGCCAAGTCGGCGACGACGATGGCCTACCTCACCCGCGAGGACATACCGTTCCACTACGCCCTCGCCGACGCCTTCACCGTCTGCGACGCCTACCACTGCTCCTTCATCGGGTCCACGGACCCGAACCGCTACTACATGTGGACGGGGCACACCGGAAACGACGGCGTCGGTGGCGGCCCCGTGCTCGGGAACGACGAGGCCGGGTACGGGTGGACCACGTACCCCGAACGCCTGGAGAAGGCCGGGGTGTCCTGGAAGATCTACCAGGACGTCGGCGACGGGCTGGACGCCGCCGGGTCCTGGGGATGGATCAGCGACGCGTACCGGGGGAACTACGGTGACAACTCGCTGCTGTACTTCAACAACTACCGCAACGCCAAGCCCGGAGATCCGCTCTACGACAAGGCGCGCACCGGCACCGACGCCAAGAAGGGCGACGGGCTCTTCGACCGGCTCAGGGCCGACGTGCAGGCCGGGACACTTCCGGAGATCTCCTGGATCGCCGCCCCGGAAGCCTTCAGCGAACACCCCAACTGGCCTGCGAACTACGGCGCCTGGTACATCTCCCAGGTGCTGGACGCGCTGACGTCCGACCCGGAGGTGTGGGGGAGGACCGCCCTGTTCGTCACGTACGACGAGAACGACGGATTCTTCGACCACATCGTGCCGCCGTACCCGCCGTCCGGCGCGGCCCAGGGGCTCTCCACCGTTACGACCTCGGCCGACTTCTTCGCGGGCAGCGGGAGTTACGCCGCAGGCCCGTACGGTCTGGGGCAGCGGGTGCCGATGCTGGTCGTCTCGCCGTGGAGCACCGGAGGGTACTCCTGCTCCGAGGTCTTCGACCACACCTCGATCATCCGGTTCATGGAGCGCCGCTTCGGTGTGAAGGAACCTCACATCTCGCCCTGGCGGCGAGCCGTCTGCGGTGACCTCACCTCCGCGTTCGACTTCCGTCGCACGGACGCCGCTCCCGTCGCGCTGCCTTCGACGGCCGGATACCAGCCGCCGGACCGCGACCGGCATCCCGACTACGTGCCCGTACCGCCCGCCGTCGGCAGCGTGCCGAAACAGGAACGGGGCTCCCGCCCCACCCGGCCGCTGCCGTACGCGCCGCTCGTCGACGGCGCCGCGTACCCGGCCACGGGGAAGTACGGCCTCACGTTCAGCGGCGGCGCTGCGGCCGGGGCGCAGTTCCTGGTCACGTCCGCGAACCGCACCGACGGCCCCTGGACCTACACCACCGAGGCCGGCAAGTCGCTCTCCGACACCTGGAACACGGCCTACTCGAACGGCCTGACCAACCTCAGCGTGTACGGTCCGAACGGCTTCCTGCGCACGTTCAAGGGGACCGGCGGAACGGCAGGGCCCGAGGTGACCGCCCGCCACAACGGGACCGACGGGCATCTCGAACTGACGATGACTCAGGCCGGTTCCGGCGATGCCCATATGACGGTGAGCGAGGCGTACGGGGGGTCCGTCCAGACGTTCACGGTGCGCGCGGGCGCGACCGTGACCCACTCGGTGGACCTGCGGGGGAGCGGCCGCTGGTACGACATCTCCGTGGTCTGCGACACGGACACCGCGTTCCTGCGGCGGTTCGCCGGACACGTCGAGACGGGCGAGGCGGGTACGAGCGATCCGGCCCTGAACACCGGCTGAACCGGGGCCGGGCGGCGGTGGGCGAAGGTCCGGGCGGGGTGGGTGTCCGTACCCCCGCCCGACCGCCCGTCGGACGCCGCCGCCCGTGGGACGCCGCCGCCGTCGGACACGGCCCTCATGGGTCACCACGGCCCGTACGCACGGCTGCGACGTCCTGTACCGGCGGGCGGACCGTCCGGCCCGAGAGGGCCGTCGCGTCATCGGCCCAGCGCGTCCGCCAAGACCCGGTCGGCCGTCGCACGCGACTCCTGCCACAGCGTGGTGACCGGCACCCACACATGGATCCCCTCGGGCATGCCCACGGTGGCTGCCCGGAAGGTGACACCCGGGTGGGAGGGGTCGGCCGCCACCGACAGACTGCCGACGACATGTCCTTCGGCGGTGGCCGGGTCCGCCGTGCGCAGGGCGGCATACGCCCGCTCGCCCGCTGAGAGGACGTAGGGCCCGCTCCCCGCGGGTGGCACGGCCTCCGCGGAGCCGTCCAGGCCCCGGAAGGTGATCGTCGGGACACGGTCCACGACACAGGCCGCGCCGCCCTGGTTGACGACGCTGATTCGGACGGCGTTCCGCTGCCCGCCGGGTGCGGCCCGCACATCGAGGGCCTTCTCCGGACAGACGCCGGGGCGGGGCACCGCGCGGGCGGCGGCCGTGCCGGTGGTGGCCGCCGCGGCGGTGACGGTCAGCGCCAGGGCGGCGGCGACGGTGAGGGCGGAGGGGACGGCGGAACGGAGGCGCATGATGTTTCTCCCGTTGGATCGACAGCCTGCGGATACGGCCGGACGGCCCGGCGGCCGGGGAGGCCGACATGGCCAGTGTGACGGGTGCGCGGCGATCCACGCGACAGATCGGACGTATTGGTTTGATATGCCCGAATGCCGGCACCGTGACATCCGGGTGCCGGCACCGTGCCGCCCCGACACACCGCGACGTCGGGGGCGGGGCGTCGCGGCCCGTGGGCACCGTGCCGTCCCGGCCGGGCCGCACCCCCGGGCTCGTCCGCGCCCCCCGCCGCCTGCACCCCTGGCGCGTCCCCGCCCCGCCCCTACGCCCCCTGGCGCGGCCGGACCGTCGCCATCACCTCGCGGTCCGGCTGGAGGGTCAGCGCCGGGACGGGGTTGACGGTGCCCGGGTCCACGTCCAGGTCGAAACGGCGTGCCAGCACGGCCAGGATCAGCACCGCCTCGACCATCGCGAACCGGGTGCCCAGACAGACCCGGGGGCCGCCGCCGAACGGGAACCAGGCGTACTCCTCGATCTCGTCGCCCCCCTCCGGATCCCAGCGCTCGGGGCGGAACTCCTCCGGCTCGGGGAACCACCGCTCGTCACGGTGCGTCGCCCACTGGCTGGTCCACACCCTGGTGCCCACCGGTATCGGGACACCGCCGATCCGCGCGCCCTCCTTGGCGACGCCGGTGACCAGCCAGATCGTCGGGTAGAGGCGCAGGGTCTCCTTGACCACCGACTGGGCGTACGTCAGCCGGGCGTAGTCCTCGAAATCAGGCTCCCGGTCGCCGAGCACCCGGTCCAGCTCCTCGGCCAGCGCGGCGCGCGCTCGCGGATTGCGGGACAGCAGGTACCAGGCCCACACCAGGGTGGAACTGGTCGTCTCGTGTCCACCGATGTAGAGCGTGACCGTCTCGTCGCGTATCTCCTGGTCCGTGAGGTGCGCGCCCGTCTCGTCGACCGCGGTCAGCAGGCGGCTCAGCAGGTCGGGGCGATCGTCCCCGCCCTCGCGGTGGCGGGCGACGACCCGGCTCACCTCGGCGTCGATGACCGCGGCGGCCTTCCTGATCCGGGCCCGGCCCGGTGTCGGGACCCGGTCCGGCAGCAGCGCGCCGATCCCGGCGAACTCCTTGCCGATCTCCAGCTGCGCCACATCCATCGCCCGGCCCATGGCATCGGCATCGGCGGGGGTGTCGACGCCGAAGATCGTGCGGACCGCGATCCTCTGCGTCAGTGCCGCCATCTCCCGCTTGACGTCGATGCGTTCGCCGCCGGACCAGGTGTCCGCCAGCTCCACGGCGCTGCCCGCCATCGTCGCCGCGTAGGACCGCACCTGCTTGGGGCGTACGGAAGGCTGCACCAGCGAGCGCTTCCGGCGCCAGTCCGCGCCCCGGGCGACCACCACGCCATTGCCCATCACCGTACGGAACGCGATGCCGAGCGCGGGCTGGTCGAAGGTGCGTTCCGTCTCGGTGAGCAGCTCGCCTATGCACTCCGGATCGGCTACGTACACACACGAGTTGGGGCCGAACCGCCAGCCGACCATGTCTCCGTGCCCGCGCAGCCGTTCGAAGAAGGCGAGGGGGTTCTTGGCGAACTGCGGCAGATTCCCGAGAAACGGTAACCCCTTCGGGCCGGGCACGATGGTGTGGCCTCGCGGCCCGGCATCGACGGCCGGGCCGGTCTCCGTGGACATGAAAGTCTCCGCTCCCTTGTGGTCCCTTGAGTGCCGCACGGCGCGGAAGGCGTCATCTGCCTTGCGCGGTACGTGAGTTGTCGAGGGTAGCCCGGTCGGACACCACGAGGGTGTGCGGGCGTCCGAGCGGTCGGGGAGGGGCGTCCGACACCGCCGGGCGGGCTCGGTCGCCCGGCCCGTCCGGCGGTGCGGTCCGGTGATGCGTTCCCCGGACGCTTTCCGGCCGTGCGGTGGGACGGGCCCCCGGCCGGAGCCCGTCCCGTGAGGTACCGGTCAGACGCCCGGCGGGACCCGTGAAGGGCGGCCCGTGCCACGCGTGAGGGAGTAGCCGAAGACGGCCGCGAGCGCTCCGAGTACGCCGCCGCCGATGGTCCACAGCCAGCGGTCGGTCCACCAGCCGGAGGCCCAGCCGTCCTCGGGCTCACTGCCGGGCGCGGCCGGGGCCGACGCGTCGTCGCCACTGCCGGCCGACGTGTCCGAGGCCTTCGCCGCGGAGGAGACACCGGGGACCAGTGGCTTGGCGAGCATGCCGTCCACATCCCCGGCGCCGCCCTTGCCGACCGACGTGACCTCGACCTCGGTCTGTACCGGAAGGCCCAGGTCCGCCGAGGGCAGGTCGACGACCGTGAGGCGGACGTAGTAGCTGCCCGGCAGCGGGTCGTTGGCCCACGGCTCGGACCAGGCGCGGACGGTCCGCAGCACACAGGTCAGCTCGACCGCCGACGCGTCGGCGGCAGCCTTCCCGGTCTGGCGGCCGTACATGCAGGCCTGCCGGCGCCGCAGTCCGTCGTACACGTCGACCTGCCAGGTCGACGCGCCGTGCCGGACGGCGCTCTCCGGCAGGGTGATCTTCGCCTTGACGGTGGCTCGTTGGCCCGCGTCGGCGGGGAACACCCAGTACAGGTAGTCGCCCGTGGACGCGCCGGCGGTGGCCCGCTGGTCCTGCTGGATCGCCGTCGCCGTACGGAAGGCGGTGCCGGCCTCGGTGGGGCCGGACGCGCCGTCGGAGGCGCTCGGGCTCGGGCTCGCCGACGGGTCGTCGGCCGAGGCGGCGCCCGCCGAGGTCAGCAGGGCGATGCCGGTCAGCAGCGCACCCGCCAGTACACGTCTCGTACGCTTCATCAGTTGGTCCTCCAGACGGCGATGCGCCAGCGTGAGATCCAGCCGGTCAGCAGACCCGCGACCAGTCCGGTGAGCACCAGTACGCCCAGCAGCCACCAGCCGTGGCCGAGGCCGAACGCGGCGACATCGGCCGCGTCGTCCGGGGCGTCCACCAGGTCCACGGTCAGCTCGACGGGCATGCCCGGCGTGGTCTTCACCGAGGCGGGGGCCGAGAAGGAGTTGCTGACCTGGAGGCACACGGTCTCGGCGGCGGGCTTGTCGCCGTCGTCCGTGTCGTCCTGCTCGGGCTTCGGGTAGCGCAGGCCGGAGGAGATCGCGTCGGTGCGGCCGGTGCCCGACTCCGAACCCCGGACGATTTCCCGGCCGTGCACGGTCACCGCCCGCAGCAGCACGCCGTAGTCGTTGTTCACGGCCCGGTCGGCGGAGACGCTGACCGAGGCGCGCAGCTCCTGGCCGGGCTCCACGTCCACCCGGTACCAGCGGTGCTCGCCGAACCTCTCGCGGTCGGTGTACAGGCCCGCCTTGAGCTGGGGGGCCGTGGAGCAGCGGTCCGCCCCCTCGGTCGCCACCGGGGTGATGACGGGCTCGGCGGCCCGGTCCACCAACTGCTTGACACGGCCGGAGAGTTGATCGGTGTGCTGGACGGCGGTGTAGGTGCCGCCGGTGGCTTCGGCGATGCAGGTCAGCTGCTCGCGGATCTTCGCGTTGGGCACCAGGCCCAGTGTGTCGATGACGAGGTGGATGCCGCGGGCCGCGATGTCACGCGCCACCTCGCACGGGTCCAGCGGACCGCAGGTGTCCTCGCCGTCGCTGATCAGCACGATCCGGCGGGTGGAGTCGCCGCCCTCCAGGTCGTCGGCGGCGCCCAGCAGGGCCGGGCCGATCGGGGTCCAGCCGGTGGGGGCCAGCGTGGCGACCGCGGTCTTCGCCTCGGTGCGGTCCAGCGGGCCGACCGGGTAGAGCTGCTTGGTGTCCTTGCAGCCGACCTTCCGGTCATTGCCCGGGTAGTCGGCACCGAGCGTCCGGATGCCGAGCTCCACCTGCTCGGGCACCGCGTCCAGGACCTCGTTGAACGCCTGCTTCGCCGCGGTCATCCGGGACTGGCCGTCGATGTCACGGGTCCGCATGGAACCGCTGACGTCGAGCACCAGCTCGACCTTGGGGGAGGCTTGGGTGGGGGTTTCACCGGCCGCGGCGGGGAGCGCGGAACCGAGCCCGGCGGTCAGGGTGGCGAGCAGGATGCCCACCCCGGCCGTCAGCCTTCTTCTTATGATCATCGCCGGATACTAGTGAAGATCGCTTCGCTTCCCCAAACCGGTCCAGAGGCGACCGAGGGCGGTCCGGGGCCGTCGCCCGGTGCGCGGTCAAGGGAAAGTGACAGCGGATCAGCGACCCTCGCGGGGCGTGGGGGTGTACGGGCGTCAGGCGCCGCCCAGCAAGGGGATCGCGGCTTCCTCCAGCACCGAGCCGACCCGCTCCCAGGTGGCCGAATCCCGTTCGACGGCGGTCAGTTGGACATCCTCGCCGGTGTTCCAGCCGGTGGCGGTCGCGACCGGGTCGCCCCCGGTCGCCGCGGCGGCGGCCAGCGCGGCCGCGCCCAGGGCGACCAGTTCCCCGCTGCCGGGCACGATCAACGGCCGACCGGAGAGCCGTCGTACCGTCTCCACCCAGGTGCGCCCCCGGGCGCCGCCGCCGACCAGGCGCAGCGGCCGGGCGGCCACCTCGGGGTCCGCCGGGTCGAGGCCGCAGGCCGCCAGGAGCCCGTCGAGGGCGCGCAGCACGGTGACGACCGCGCCTTCGTAGGCGGCGCCGAGGAGTTGCCGCGAAGTGGTGTCGTGCCGGAGCCCGGTGAGCAGGCCGGAGGCGCGGGGCAGGTCCGGGGTGCGTTCGCCGTCGAGGTAGGGCAGGAGCACCGCCTCGCCGCCGGGGGCCGCGTCGTCGCGGTCCAGCCCGAGCAGTGCGGCGACCTTGTCCACGGCGAGTGTGCAGTTGAGGGTGCAGGCCAGTGGGAGGTACGTACCGTCCGCCGCGGCGAAACCGGAGAGCGCCGCCGACGCGGGCCGGGTCAGGGACGCGGCGAAGACCGTTCCCGAGGTGCCGAGGCTGAGGACGGGGTGGTCCAGCAGCCCGGCGCCGCCCAGGCCGAGGCCGACGGCGGCGCTCATGTTGTCCCCGGTGCCCGCGGCCACGGCGATACCGGCGGGCAGGCCGAGGGCGTCGGCCGCTCCGTCGGTGAGCGGGCCGATGCGGGTCGCCCCGGTCTCGGCCACCTCGGGCAGCAACGCGGCGCCCAGGCCGAGGAGTTCGAGCAGTTCGGGGTCGTACGCGCCGGTCGCCGTGGAGTACCAGCCGGTGCCCGAGGCGTCACCGGGGTCGGTCACGGCGGCGCCCGCGAGACGTTCGGTCAGGAAGTCGTGGGGGAGCCGGACGGCCGCGGCCGCCGCGGCGTTCTCCGGTTCGTTCTCCCGCAGCCACTGCCACTTCGACGCGGTGACGGACGCCACGGGCACCGATCCGGTCCGCGCGGTCCAGGGCTCGGCCCCGCCCAGTGCCGCGGTGAGGGCGGCGGCCTGCGGCGCGGAGCGGGTGTCGTTCCACAGCATCGCCGGGCGCAGCGGACGCCCGGCCCGGTCGAGGACGACCAGCCCGTGCTGCTGCCCGGCGACCGCGATGCCGGTCACGGCGGAAGCCGCGGCGCCGGACTCCTTCAGCCCTGCCCCGACGGCGTCGCACAGTGCCCGCCACCACACCTCGGGGTCGCTCTCGCGGGCACCCGCCTCACCGGTGACGACGTGCGGTGCACGGCCGACGGCGAGCAGCCGGCCGGTCCCGGCGTCCACGAAGGCGGCTTTGGTGGACTGGGTGGAGCTGTCCACTCCGATGACGACGTGGCGCGGCGGCATGGGTGACCTCATTCCTGTGCTGCGGGGCGACGGTCGCGGGGAGGGGGCCGAGGGGCGGGCTGCGGTGCGTCTGCCGCTTCGAGGGGCGGTTCCCGGGACGGACGCCGCCCCATCGATTTGATCGTACGGTAAACAAATTACGCGACCGTGCCCATCGGGAACAGTGGCCGCTCCCGTATTTTCGCCGATGGGGGGTTACCTCCCCGTGGCGGCCCGTGCATGATTAGTCATGACAGTAAACAAATAGGGTTCGGCCACCTCGGCCGGCCAGGGAACCCGACAGCACCGAAGGCGGCCAGACGATGACGGAACGCTTCGCGCCCACCCCCGAGGACAGGTTCACCTTCGGACTGTGGACGGTGGGCTGGCAGGGGCGCGACCCCTTCGGCGATGCGACCCGCGCGGCGATCGACCCGGTCGACTCCGTGCGGCGGCTCGCGGAGCTCGGCGCGTACGGTGTGACATTCCACGACGACGACCTCATCCCGTTCGGCTCGACGGACACCGAGCGTGAGGGGATCGTGAAGCGGTTCCGGCAGGCGCTGGACGCGGCCGGACTCGTGGTCCCCATGGCGACGACGAACCTCTTCACCCACCCGGTCTTCAAGGACGGCGCGTTCACCGCCAACGACCGGGACGTACGCCGCTACGCCCTGCGCAAGACCCTGCGCAACATCGACCTCGCCGTCGAACTCGGCGCCACCACCTATGTGGCCTGGGGCGGTCGCGAGGGCTCCGAGTCCGGCGCCGCCAAGGACATCCGGGTCGCCCTCGACCGTATGAAGGAAGCCTTCGACCTGCTCGGCGACTACGTCACCGAGCAGGGGTACGAGCTGAGGTTCGCCATCGAGCCCAAGCCGAACGAGCCGCGCGGTGACATCCTGCTGCCGACCATCGGGCACGCCCTCGCCTTCATCGAGCGCCTCGACCGCCCGGAGCTGGTCGGCGTCAACCCGGAGACCGGGCACGAGCAGATGGCCGGACTCAACTTCCCGCACGGCATCGCGCAGGCGCTCTGGGCGGGCAAGCTCTTCCACATCGACCTGAACGGCCAGTCCGGCATCAAGTACGACCAGGACCTGCGCTTCGGCGCGGGCGACCTGCGCCAGGCGTTCTGGCTCGTCGACCTGTTGGAGACGGCCGGCTACGCGGGCCCGCGGCACTTCGACTTCAAGCCGCCGCGGACCGAGGACTACGACGGTGTCTGGGCCTCGGCCGCGGGCTGCATGCGCAACTACCTGATCCTCAAGGAGCGCGCCGCCGCCTTCCGCGCCGACCCCGCCGTGCAGGAGGCACTGCGCGCGTCCCGGCTCGACGAGCTGGCCCGCCCGACCGCCGAGGACGGCGTGGCCGGGCTGCTGGCCGACCGGTCGGCGTTCGAGGAGTTCGACGTGAACGCGGCGGCGGAACGAGGGATGGCGTTCGAGACCCTGGACCAGCTCGCGATGGATCACCTGCTCGGGGTCCGCTGACCCCGGGCCGCGGTGGCGCGAGAGCCGGGGCGGGGGCCGGACGCCGGATCGGACCGGGTGTCCGGCCCCCGCCCGTCGCGTGGATCAGCCGGCTGCCCGCCGCCCCGCGTACGCCACCGGGTCGGCCAGTACCGCCGCCGTCACCAGCGCCGCGGCGCCCCGCGCCGCGTCACCCGCGACGGACGACGCGCGCAGCCGGCCGCTCCCCGGGGACCAGAGCCCCGACACCACCCGGCCGGTCAGCTCCTCGTCGACGGGCGGTGACAGCCACGGCATCAGGTTCCGGTAGATCCCGCCGAGCACCACCGCGTCCGGGTCGAGCAGATTCACCGTCCCGGACAACACCCGCCCCAGCATCCGGCCGGCCTCCGCGACGGCGGCCACCGCCCGCTCGTCCCCCGCCCGGGCGCGCCGTTCCAGCTGGGCCACCCCGGCTCCGCCGCCCGTCTCCTCGATCCCGGCGGCCCGCAGCAGCGCCGCCTGTCCCGCGTACTGCTCCAGACAGCCGCGCGAGCCGCACCGGCACGCCGGACCCTCCGCGTCCACCACCACATGCCCGATCTCCCCGGCGAACCCGTGCGCCCCGCGCAGGAGTTCACCGTCGACGACCAGGGCACCACCGACGCCGATCTCGCCCGTCAGATAGAGGAAACTGCGGACCGCGCCGAGTCCGCCGAACCAGAGCTCGGCCAGGGCCGCCAGATTGGCCTCGTTCTCCGAACTCACCGGAAGCGCCTCGCGACCGGGTCGCGAGGCCGCGAGCGAAGCGGCGAAGAGATCCTCGGCCGGAACCTGGTTCCAGCCCAGGTTGGGAGCCTGGCGCACTGTGCCGCCGGAGACCAGGCCGGGCAGCGCGAGCGCCACCCCGACCGGGAACAGCTCCTGCTCGCGCGCCGACTCCAGGGTGCGCGCCGCGATCCCGGCCGCGCGCGCCAGCACCTCCGCGGGCGGTGCGCCGCGGTTGTCCAGGTGCTCGGTGAGCCGTACCCGGCCGGTGCCCGCCAGATCGACGACGCACACCGACACGTAGTCGATGTTGACCTCCACGCCGAGCCCGGCGGGCCCCGTGCGTGCCACCTTGAGCGCGGTCCCGGGGCGGCCCGCCTGCCCGCTGAACGTCTTGCCCGACTCGGTGAGGAACCCGATGCCGAGGAGCTGTTCGACGAGCGAGGACACCGCGGCCCGGGTCAGCCCCACCCGCGCGGCGACCCCGGCCCTGGTCGCTTCGCCCTCGCCCTCGCCCTCGTCGCGGACGGCCCGCAGCACGAGGCTGAGGTTGCTCCGACGCACGGTGTCCTTGTCGGCCTTGGGCCCCAGCGGTGCGAGGTTGCTCTTCATATTGGATCCGAGCCTATGCGATCCCCTGTGCGACCGGTCCGGCGAGCGAGTGGGCCCGTCCCGCCCGGTGCGCCTCGGCAGCCGGCCGGCCCTGGCAGCGTCCGCCCGTCTGACGGCGGGGCGGCCCGTTCGCGGGGGAGGGGTCCACCGCGAACGGGCCGCCGGTGAGGGGCCGTCCGTGCACGCGCCTGCACGGGCCGTCGGAAGCGGCTTGTGCTCAGGCCGTGGAGCCGCGCTCCTCAAGCATGTCCGCCATGAGCGCGATCTCCGACTGCTGGCCCCGGACCATGCCCGCCGCCAGGTTCCTGATCTCCTCGGTGCCGGCCGCGTCCGCCGCGGCCTGAGCCATCTCCGCACCGGCGCGATGGTGCGCCGTCATCAGCTTCAGGTACCTCACCTCGGCGTCCCTGCCCTTCGCCGAGCGCAGTGCGTCCAGCTCGGTGTCGGTCGCCATGCCGGGCATCAGCGAACCGTCGCCCCGGGGTGCGACGGTGTGCCCCATCCACGCCATGGGAGGCGCACCGGACGACTTCGGCCGGCCCCACATCTCCAGCCAGCCGAGCATCATGCCGCGCTGATTGGCCTGGGTGTTGATGATGTCGTACGCGAGCCGGCGGACCGCCACGTCGGACGTGCGGTCCCGCACGATGAACGACATCTCGACCGCCTGCTGGTGGTGGATCGACATGTCGCGGGCGAACCCGGCGTCGACCGACGTGTCCGACGGCGCGGCCGCCGAAGCGGCCGAGCCCGTCGAGCCGGCCGAGGAGGACGGCCGTACGACCATCAGCGCGACCAGGCCCAGCGCCAGCAGCAGCACCGCGCCGCCCGCCGCCACCATCGGGCGGGAGGAGCGGACCGCAGGCGTCACTGGGCGATCCCGCCGGTGCAGGCAGCGCCCGGTTCCGGCGTCTGCGGGCCCTGCACGTACTTGGTGAAGAACTGCGCCACGCGCGCGTCGGTGGCGCTCGTCACGGTCACCTGCTTGCCCCATGCGCTGAGCATCAGCGGGGCGGCCTGGTCCTCGACCGGGCTCATCAGGGAGTACGGCGTCGCCTTGACCCGCTCGCCGAGCTTCTCGACGTCGGCCGGCTTCGCCTTGCCGGTGTACGTGACCCAGACCGCGCCGTGCTCAAGGGAGTGGACGGCGTTCTCCTTCGGTATCGCCTTCGGGTAGACGTCGGCGTTGCAGTTCATCCACACCGGGTTGTGATCGCCGCCGACCGGAGGGTTCATCGGGTAGTCGACCTGCTTGTCGACATGGTTCTGCGTGAGCTTGTCCCAGGTCCGCTCGCCCCGTACGGGCGAGGACTTGGCCTCGGTCTCGGCCTTCTCCTTGTCGTCGGCGGCGGACATCAGATAGCCGCCGCCCGCGACGAGCGCGGCCACCACGGCGACGGAGGCGGTGAGGGTGACGATGCGGTTGCGCCGCTCGCGGGCCCGCTCCTTGCGGCGGGCCTCCTCCAGCTTGGCGCGACGTGCGGCGGCAGGGGTGTCCTGCTTCTTGGCGGAAGCCATGGGGAAGTCCTTCGGTTCAACAGGGCTGATGGAGTCGAGGGCATGCCGGAGAACGTCCTCGGTGTCCCGAGGAACGGGCCCTGCCTCTAGATCCGTTGAACCTGCAGACGGAGATGGTCGACTTCCCGCACGGCGTCGTTGGACGGGCCGCGGATCGCGGCGGCGCCGGTGAGCGGGGCGACCGGGGCCGTGGTGGTCGCGCCGGGAAGGCCCACGGGCGCGCCCTGGCCGGGCAGCACGACCGGGGCCGCGTGCTCGGAGGTCCCGTGGCAGGAGCTGCCGATGCCCCGGTCCTCCGGGGCATCGGCCACCACGGTCTGTACGACCACGTGGTGCGCGGGCGTCATGGCCCGGGTGGCCGACGGGGTGTGGGTGCCCGGGTGGTGCGTCGCCGAACCCGGCAGCGCGATCGAGCAGCACGAGACCATGGCGAACAGGACGAGCAGCAGGCCCGGAACGGCCGACGCGTGGGCGCCCCGCCGCCGTCGGCTCGTCCGTTCGCTCAGCGTGTTCATCCCCGCCATCGTACGGGGTATGTGAAGTTTCAATGAGGGGTGGGACGCCATGGACGCGCGGGACGGAACCTCCGTTGCCGGAGCGGCGGGACGGTCTGCCCCGGTGACGACGCACTCCAGCAGGCCGGGGCCCCGTGCGGCAGGCGACGGTCCGAGGGCGGTTCTGCCGCCGTGCGATGATGCGCCCATGCCGTACTTGGTGCCGCCCCTCATTCCTCCGGGGCGCCTCGCGGACTCCGTTCAGCCCTCCCTCCCCGTCGCCGACGACCTGCTCCTGCGGCCGTGGCGGGGCGCGGATGCCCCGGCCGTTCTCGCCGCCTTCGCCGACCCGGACATCCAGCGCTGGCATCTGCGCCGGGCCGACACCGAGGCCGAGGCGCGCGACTGGATCGACCAGTGGCGGAACGCCTGGTACTGCGAGACCGGCGCCCACTGGGCCGTCGTCCGTCCCGAGGACGCGGCTGACGGAACCGGGACGGTGCTCGGCCGGGTCGCACTCCGCTCACTGATTCCGGCCATCGGCCAGGCCGAGTGCGCCTACTGGATGCTGCCGGCCGCCCGCGGACGGGGCATCGCGCCCCGAGCCCTGTCGGTGCTGGCGGGCTGGGCCTTCGAGGAGGTCGGGTTCGAGCGCCTCGAACTCGCCCACTCCGTGCGGAACGAGGCGTCCTGCCGGGTGGCGGCCAAGGCGGGCTTCGCCCTGGAGGGGACCAGGCGCCGGGGCCATCTGCACGCCGACGGCTGGCACGACATGCATGTCCACGCCCGGATCCGCGGCGACGGCCCTCCCGGCTGACCCCGACGGGCGCGGCCGTACGGGTACCTCCGGGCGGTCGTACGCGTACCTCCGGCGCTCACCCGCGACCCAGAGCGCGGTCGGTCAGCGGGCCCGCGCAGCCGGTGTAGCGGGCGGGATCGGCCAGCTCGGACAGATCCAGACCGGCGAGCTCGGGCTCCTCGTCCAGCACATCGGTGAGGACGTCGGCCAGATCCGTGGTCTCCGCGCGGGCCCGCGCGGCGGCGTTCACCAGAACCTCCTTGGCGCGCTTGCGGCCGATCCGCTCCGCGAACACGGCGGCCAGCCGCTCCGCGACGATCAGCCCGTCGGTGAGCTGGAGGTTCTCCCGCATGGCGTAGGGGACCACCCGCAGTCCGTCGGTGAGTTCGGCTGCCTCGTACGCGGCCCCGCCGACGAGCCGCAGCAGTTCGCGCAGCGGCTCCCACTCGGCGTGCCACGCCCCGGCCGGCCGCTCGTCCTCGGCGACGAGGCAGCCGTACAACGTCGCCGCCAGGCCGGGAGCGCGACGGGCGGCCGCCGAGATCAGCGTGGCACGCACCGGGTTGGCCTTCTGCGGCATGGTGGACGAACCACCGCCCTGCCCCTCGGTCACCTCGCCGATCTCGGTGCGGGACAGGTTGAGCACGTCGGCCGCCAGCTTGCCGAGCGCGCCGGCCGTGAAGGCGAGCGCGCCCGCCAGGTCGGCGATCGGGGTGCGCAGGGTGTGCCACGGCAACAGCGGTTCGGCCAGGCCGAGTTCGTTCGCGAATGCCTGGAGCAGGGGCAGCCCCGAGCCGGTGTCGTCGTCGGCGGCGGTGCCGGATGTGCCGGCCGCCTCGACGGGGGTGAAGGCGTCGAAGACGGCCAGCGTGCCCGCCGCGCCGCCCAGTTGTGCGGGAAGCGACTCGCGTACGGCCGACAGGCGGTCCCGTGCGTCGAGGATCAGCGCACGCCACCCCGCCGCCTTCAGCCCGAAGGTGGTCGGCACGGCGTGCTGGGTGAGCGTGCGGCCGGCCATCGGGGTGTTGCGGTGGGCGACGGCGAGCCGTGCCACCGCTTCCGCGGCCCGCACCAGATCGTCGAGCACCGGGGCCAGGGTCCGGGCGGCGACCAGCATGGCGGCCGTGTCGAGGATGTCCTGGCTGGTGGCGCCCCGGTGCACATACGGCCGGACACCGGGCTCCACCGCGGCGGCCAGGTCGACGGCCAGCGGAATGACCGGATTGCCGTCCGCACGTGCGCGCAGTGCCAGACTCCGTACATCGAACCGGCTCGCGTCGGCCGCCGCGGTCACCGCCCGCGCGGCCTCGGCGGGCGCGAGACCGCAGCCGTACTGGGCGCGGGTGAGCGCGGCCTCGGCGTCGAGCATCGCCTGCAGGAAGTCGCTGTCGCGGGTGGTCGCCTCGGTGGGGGAGCCGGCCCACCCGGGGGCGAGCAGTCCGGCGTCGCTCTCGTGCATCAGCTGAACTCCAGGAAGACCGTTCGCCGTCCCCGCCCGCGGGCGGGTGCCGGACCGATGGATGGGCGGGGCCGATGGACGGGCGGGACCGTGGGTGCCGCGATCAGTGCGGCCCGGGGCCGCCGGACGTCCGGTTCCGGCGTCCGGGCCCGCGGGGGCGGAGTCCGGCGCGGGCCCCGGGGCCTGCCCGGTGACGACCCGCCGGACGGGCCTCAGCCCTCGTCGCCCGCCCGGTGGATGCCGAACACCGCTCCCTGCGGATCCCGTACCACCGCGATCCGCGGCCCGTCGGGAACGTCCGTCGGTGGCATCAGCAGCTCACCGCCCGCCCCCTGCGCGGTTGCCGCTGTCACGTCGACGTCCGTCACGGCGAAGTACGGCAGCCAGTTCGGCGGCGCCTCCGGCGGGAAACTGTCGTCCATGACCAGCATGCCGCCGAAGTCCTCGCCCGCCACGCCCCACTGGGGATAGCTCCCGGATGCGGCGTTCACCGTCCACCCGAAGACCGCCGGATAGAAAGCGAGCGCCGGGTCGGCCTCACGGGTGACGAGTTCGACCCAGCCGAGCGCACCCGGGGCGTTCAGCAGCTCGGCGCCGGCGAAGGCACGCGCCTGCCACAGCGAGAACACCGCACCGGACGGATCCGCGACCACCGCGAACCTGCCCTGGTCGAACACGTCCATCGGGCCGATCAGCAGCGAACCGCCTGCCGAGTCGACCTTTTCGACCATGGCGTCGACGTCCTCGGTGGCGAACGAAACCGTCCAGGCCGGCGGCTGTCCCGGCTGGTAGACCGGGCTGAGCGCGGCCACGCGGGCGTCTTCGAGGTGGGCCATGGTGTAGCCGCCCGCCGCCTCGCGCGGATCGGTCTCGGAGCGCCAGCCGAAGAGTGCCGCGTAGAACGATCTGGCGGCAGGGATGTCGGGGGTGCTCAGCTCGATCCAGCACGGACCGCTGGGCACTGGTCGGGTGAGCTTCATTCGGTTTCCTCCCTGGACGCACGGATGCGCGGACCGGCGGGTGCGTGGGCGTCTGTCGTCGTGCAACCGAACGCTATTGCGTCGCGGAGAGGTCAGCCATCGGTGCCGCGCGGCGGAGGCGCCGCGAGAGGAAAACGTTTCACGGGTGTAATACCTGCTAAAATATTTGAGTGAGCGATACATCCATCCGGCCCCGCCGGCCCGCCGTACGCAGTCTCCCGCTGGTGGCGCCCCTGCGCCTCGCCCGGCCCTCGGACATGTGGTTCAAACCGGCGCTGAGCGTGGTCGTCGCCACCGCGGTACCGGATCTGGCGCTGCTCGCCCTCGACCGGCTCGACCTCGTGATGTACACGATGGCCGGTTCGCTCTGCGCGCTGTACGGCCACAACCTGCCGTACGCCCGCCGCGCCCGCGCCGTCGCCGGAGTCGTCGTCTCGATGGCCATCGGTCTGGCGATATCCCTGGTCGCGGCCTCGCTGACCGGATCGACCGCCGTGCTGATTGCGGTGGGCGCGCTGCTCGCGGCCGGACAGAAGACCCTCTGTGACGCCACCCGCATCGGTCCGCCCGGACCGGTGATCTTCACGTTCGTCACCTCGGCCGCACTCTTCGCCCCGCAGCACCTCGGTCAGGTGCCGGGCCACCTCACGCTGACCCTGGCCGCGGGCGTGGTCTCCTGGCTGGTCGCCGTCGGCCCCGCGGCGGTCCGGAGGGAGGGCCCGGAGCGCCGGGCGACCGCCCGCGCACTCGACGCGGCCGCGGCATACGCCGCCGACCCCGGCCACCGCACCCGGCACGCCGCGGCCGCCGCCGTGCACGCGGCCTGGCAGACCCTGCTCGCCGCCGGCCGCCCCACCCCCGTGCGCCGGGCGCTCGAACGCCTCGTCGTCCACGCCGAAGCCGCCCTCGTCGGAGGCGCCCTCGGCGATTCCCCGGCCGCCCCGGCCTCCGGCGTCGCCCCGGCCTCCGTCCCCGGCCCGGCCTCCGGCGCCGATCCCGGCCGGCTCCGCGCCTGGGCCCGGCAGACCCGCGCCCGCGGCCCGGTCCCCACCCCGCCGCCCGCTCCCGGTACCTCGGCGGAGCTGTTCGGCATCGACGCCGAACGGGCCGCCCGGCGCACCGGAAGCCGCCGCGACGCCCGCCGTGCCCTGTTGCGCAGCCTGGCCCCGGGCTCTCCGCTGCTGCCCATCGGCGCCCGCGCGCTCATCGGGTGCGCCCTGGCCGGATATGTCTCCCAGGCGGTCGGCGTCGGCCGCCCCTACTGGGCGATCGTCACCGCGGCCTCCCTCTACCAGGCCAATGTGACGCTGTCCTGGAACCGGGCCCTCCAGCGGACCCTCGGCAATCTGCTCGGCGTCCTCGTCTTCGCCGCCGTCCTTCCGGTCAGCCGCACGGGACCCCTGGCCCTGATCGGCTTCTGCCTGTTCTTCGGCTTCGCAGCCGAGGCCCTGATCACCCGCAACTACTGGCTCGGTTCCATCGCCGTCACCCCGATGGCCCTGCTGGTCCTGGAATTCGGCGGCACCCACCCGGCCGGTGAACTCATCGGAGACCGGGTTCTGGACACCGTGATCGGTGCCGCGATGGGCATGCTCGCCGCCGTGCTGGTGACCAATCGCCGGGCCGCCGGACGCCTGGAGCGGGCCCTGGCCGCCACCGAGCAGGCGCGCGCCCACGCCGTGCACGCGCTCGCCGCCCCGCGGCCCACGCCCGCCGACCTCGACGCCGCCCGCCGCAGGCTGACCGGTTCGCTCGTCGAGCTGCGCGAAGCCGATGACACCGCGGCGGGTGAATGGTGGCAGCGAGCCCTGCCCCAGGAGCAGGTCCTCGCGGCCGAGCAGGCCGGACACCGTACGCTCGCGGCGACAGCAACGCGGCAGGGGCTGATCGCCCCGGCCCAGGAGAACGGAGCGGTGTGACCGACGACATCGTCGCCTCGGTGGTACGGCAGTGGCAGGCCGTCAACCCGGAGCTGGACACCGGACCGATGGAGCTCATCGGCCGCATCAACCGCTGCGCGGCCCTGCTTCAGCAGGCGGAGGACGCCCCACTGCGCGCCGCCGGCCTGACCCGTGCCGAGTTCGACCTGCTCGGTGCCGTGCGCCGTACCGACCGCGAACTCACCCCCGGTGAGCTGGCCAGGGAGACGTTCTCCTCCGGCGCCGCCGTCACCAAGCGCCTGCGGGTCCTTCAGGAACGGGGCCTCGTCGATCGCCGCAGCGACGACCGCGACCGCCGCGTCGCCCACGTCCGTCTCACCGACGAGGGGCGCGAGCTGGTCGACCGGCTGCTGCCGCGCCAGCTGGCCTACGAACGCGCGGTGCTGTCCGGTCTCGACGAACAGACCCGTACCCGACTCAGCGCCCAGCTCAGCGAGTTGCTGGTGCAGCTGGAGGGGCGCATCGGCGGGGCGCGGCGTTGAACGGGGGCCGGGCAGCGGCCCCGGCGGCAAATCCCGTGCGGGCATCGGTACGCCGCTGCTAACGTCCCCCGCATGAAGCGCGCTGCCATGACGACGACGCCGGAGAGTGTCCCGGCGCGCTGACAGCTGTTCAGTCCGAAGCCCCGGGGCGAGTGCCCCGGGGCTTCGTCCTGCGGTCACCCGCCCGACGACCGCGAGGAGACCGCCATGCACGACCACCGCAAGCTCGGCCGCGAGCTGGACCTGTTCGACACCAACCCGCTGATCGGCGCCGGGCTGCCCTACTGGCTGCCCGACGGCGCAGCCGTGCGCCACACCCTGGAGGAGTACATCCGCACCGCGGAACGGCGGGCGGGTTACCGGCACGTGTACTCACCGGTGCTCGGCAAGCGGGAACTGTACGAGATCTCCGGGCACTGGTCGCACTACAGCGACGACATGTTCCCGCCGATGGAGCTCGGCGCGGAACAGGTCGTGCTCCGGCCCAGTCTGTGCCCCCACCACGCGCTCATCTACCGCTCCCGCTCCCACAGCTATCGCGAACTTCCGCTGCGTATGGCCGAGTTGGGTGCCATGTACCGCTCCGAACTCTCCGGAGTGCTCGGCGGACTGACCCGCGTGCGGGCCATCCAGCTGAACGACGCGCACATCTTCTGCACCCTGGACCAGGCCGCCGAGGAGGCGCAGGCCGCGCTGGAGCTGATCCGCGGGGCGTACCGGGCGCTGGGCATCAGCCCGGCCCGCTACCGGCTCTCCCTTCCGGGGCCCGGCGGGAAGTACGTGGCCGCCCCCGAGCTGTGGCAGCGGTCCACCGCCCTGCTGACCGACGTCCTCGACCGCTCCGGCCTGCCCTACGAGGCGGCCGAGGGCGAGGCCGCGTTCTACGGCCCCAAGATCGATGTCCAGGTCGCCGACAGCGCGGGCCGGGAGTCCACCCTTTCCACCGTCCAGGTCGACTTCCACCAGCCGGCCCGGTTCGATCTGCACTACATCGGCGCGGACGGCGCGAAACACCGGCCGGTCATGATCCACCGCAGCGTCATCGGCAGCGTGGAGCGCGCCGTCGCCCACCTCGTCGAGCAGCACGGCGGGGCCTTCCCCGCCTGGCTCGCCCCCACTCAGCTGGCGATCCTCCCGGTCTCCGAAGCCGAACTGCCGAACGCCGGGGCACTCGCCCGGCGGTGCACCGGCCTCGGGCTGCGCGCCGAGATCGCCGGACCGGAACGCGGCACCCTGGGCGCCCGCATCCGGGAGGCCCGCCTGGTGCCCTACCAGGCCGTCATCGGTGCCAGGGAAGCCGTCGACGACCATGTCGCCCTGCGTCTGCGCGACGGGCGCCGGCACGATCCGCAGCCCGCCGACGATGTCCTCGCCCGCATCACCGCCCTCATCGAGGCCCACAGCACCGACCTCTGGGACTGAGGGCTGTCCCGTAGTCCCTGGCGGGCGTGCGAGGGCAGCTACGGCGCCTCGCCGCGTTGTCGGAACGCTCGAATACCTCCAGTATCCGGGCGCCCCTCCGCCTTGCGATGCACCGCATCCGACGCCGCACGCCGATCCACCAGGGACCACGAGGCAGCCCTTAGGGCCCGGGGCCGGCCCGCCAGTCACCAGTGCGCTCCTTTCGATCCACTTCGATCGCATGTGCGCTCGCCCCTCGGTGCGAGACGGTCCTCACTTCGTCCGAAGCGGTTCTCCGGGCGCCCGGCGGGGCGTCCCGCCGGGCGGGACGGCGGGCGCCTCGGATCGCGGACCCCTCTCGATCGTCACTCCCCGCGCACGTGCGGAGGCGGTGCGTGCAAAAACTCGTGAGTGTATTACCGCGGGAGCGCTCGCGCAGGGGGTTGGGTGAATGTGCCGAAGCCCTGATTCGATCTGACTAAGCTCACGCGCAGCGAAGTCGAGTTGATATGAATTCGAGCGCTTGTTCCCAAGTGTCCTTCAAGCGCGTTTACCTCCCGAATCAACCGCCAGAGGTTTTAGATGGTTCGTGTTGAATCACCGCCGAACGAACGGGAAGCCCCCGTCGTTCGCGCCATGTTGCTGCCCCTGCTTCTGATGGGCGGCGCGACCGCCGCCGCGGTGGCACTGGTTTCCGGGGCCGCGCGCATACCAGTCGTCTGGTGCGGCGCGCTCGCCACCGTCCTGGTCACCGCACTCACCGTTCAACTCGCCCGCCGGGCACGCGACATGCGCACCCAGCGCGCGGTGTACGAACGGCGCTTCGCCGACCTGGAACGGCGCATCGCCATCCACGACGACGAGACCGTGCGGATCAGCAAGGAGCTCCTGCCGGCCGCCATCCACCGGCTGCGCGTGGGTAATTCGCCCGAAGAGGTGCTCCGGGACGTCGTCGACTCGGACGAGCTGTACCGCGACCTGCCCGACGCCCAACGCACCCTCGTCTACACGGTGCTGAACATCATCGACAACGAAGAGGCGATGCGTGACTCCGCGCAGCGGGCCTTCGTCAACGTCGCCCGGCGCGTCCAGGCGATCGTCCACCGCCAGGCGAGTGAACTGCGGGAGATGGAGGAGCACCACGGGCGCAATCCCGACGTCTTCGACGACCTGCTCCGCATCGACCACGGCACCGCGCTGATCGGCCGTCTCGCCGACTCCATCGCGGTACTCGGCGGCGCCCGCCCCAGTCGTCAATGGCCCAAGCCCGTACCGCTGTTCAGCGTGCTGCGCGGCGCCATGTCGCGGATCCTGGAATACCCGCGGGTCGATCTGCACTCGATCGCGAAGGTCGCCATCATCGGCACGGCCGTCGAGCCGCTCATCCACGCCTGCGCCGAACTCCTCGACAACGCCACGCGCTACTCGCCGCCGCAGACCCGGGTGCACGTCACCGCCGTCGAGGTGCAGACCGGCATCGCCATCGAGATCGAGGACGGCGGAGTCTCGCTCAGCGAGGAGGCCCGGTCACGGGCCGAGAACATGCTCGCCAGGGCCCAGGCCGGCTCCAACATGAACGACCTCGGCGAGTCCCCGCGGCTCGGCATGGCCGTCGTCGGACGGCTCTCGCGGATGTACGACCTCCAGGTCTCGCTGCGGCAGTCCGCCTACGGCGGCGTCCGGGCCGTACTCATCGTGCCCCGCGCCATGATCACCACCGGCCCCGCTCCCGGTATCGCCCACGGCATCGGAGCCACGTCGAGGCCCACCAGCGACATCGACCAAGAGGCGATGAAGCACGTCGTACCGCCCCGCCGCAAGCCCCGCCCCGTGGCCCAGCGCCCCGCCACCGGACCGGTCGCCCCCGTCACCCGGCCGGTCGTCCCCGCAGCTGCCCTGGAGGACGACGTCCCCGTGGTGACCGAGTGGACCGCCGGAGGGCTTCCGCAACGACGGAGCCGCGGCCGTGCCCCCCTGGGCTCGCACAATCTCCCCGCACAGTCCGTCGACCCCACCGCAGGACAGCGCAACGGCCACGTCAACGGCTACGTCAACGGCCACGGTCAGGGTCAGGGGAACGACAGCGGCAAGGAACAGCCCCCCGGGCTCTGGCTTGAGGCCTTCACCAACGCCGTCAACGGCGTGCCGCAGGACCCGAAGACCGACGAAGACTCTGACGATGCCTGGGACAAGGGAGACCTGAAGTGATCCAGCAGCGGGGAAATATGGACTGGATGCTCAAGGAACTGGCCGACGACGTACCGGACATCCACCAGATCGTGGTGCTCTCCGCCGACGGTCTGCGCATCGCCCGGCACGGCGGCGACCCCGATGTCGCCGACCGCCTCGCAGCGGCCTGCGCCGGACTGCAGAGCCTGGCCGCCGCCGTCGCCTCCGAAATCCCGTACAGCGACGGCCTCATGCGCCTGGTCGTCATCGAAGTCACCGGCGGCTTCTTCTACTTGATGGCCGCCGGAACGGGCGCGTACCTCGCGGTCCTCGCCGGTGAGACCGTGGACGCGGGGCTCGTCGGATCGCGGATGCGCGACATGGTCGTCAGGATCGGCGCCCATCTGACGAGCCCTCCGCGCCATGACGGGCAGTCCGGATGAATTCTCCCCGACGAGAACGCCGAAAGGCCGATCCGGCACTGAGCGATCCGGAACGGCTGTACGTGATCACCGGCGATCCCGACGGCAGCGAGCGGGCGCCGCTCGACCTGGTCACGATGGTCGTCGCGAAGGCCCAGCCGACGCCGACCGTCCAGCCCGAGCAGGCCGTGATCCTGCGGCTCTGCCAGGCGCCGTTATCCGTCGCCGAGATCTCGGCGTACCTCCGTCTGCCCTTCAGCGTGGTGACATCGCTCCTCACGGAACTCCTCGCGAGCGAACTCGTCGAATCGCGCGCGCCCATCGTCCGCGCCACTCTCCCGGACAGGTCCCTTCTCGAAGCGGTGATGCATGGACTTCAGAAGCTCTGACACGATCACCGGCCCGCGGCGCGAGGACGTCCTTCCCACCACGGCCACAGCCGCGGTGAAGGTCGTGATCGTCGGCGGGTTCGGGGTCGGCAAGACGACCATGGTCGGATCGGTCAGCGAGATCCGGCCGCTGACCACCGAAGAGACCATGACCCAGGCCGGTGTCGGCGTGGACGACAACTTCGGAGTGGAGAACAAGACCGCCACCACCGTCGCCATGGACTTCGGCCGGATCTCCATCAGCGAGGAGCTGATCCTCTATCTGTTCGGCACCCCGGGCCAGGAACGGTTCTGGTTCCTGTGGAACGGCCTGTTCGAAGGCGCCCTCGGCGCGGTGGTCCTCATCGACACCCGCCGCCTCGAAGTCAGCTTCGACGTCATCGGGCGGCTGGAGGAGCGCGGCGTTCCGTTCGTCGTCGCCGTCAACACCTTTCCCGACGCACCGAAACACCCGGTCGAGGCGCTGCGCAGCGCCCTGGACCTTCCCGAAGAGGTTCCGATGATCGACTGCGACGCCCGGCTGCGCGCCTCCAGCCGCGACGTACTGATGACGCTGATGCGCTATCTGCACAGTCTGGCCCTCCCGCTCGCCTGACCGCAGTACACACCCCCGCGCGTCCCATCCGTCTGGTCCTTGGAAACCTGATCCCTGGAGCGATCGTGACAACCCCATTCCACTACGAGCCCGGAGCGGCCCAGGGGCCGGTACCGCCCCCCGAGTGCCCGGCCCACGGCCTCGGCATCGGCCCCGGCGGACTACGCCGGCTCTACGGCCCGGAGGCAGAGCGGGACCCCCACGGGCTGTACGACAAACTGCGCGCCGAACACGGCAGCGTGGCGCCCGTGCTGCTGCACGGAGACGTGCCCGCCTGGCTGGTCCTCGGGCACAGCGAGAACCTGCACATGACCCGGACCCCCTCGCAGTTCTCCCGCGACTCGCGGCGGTGGCGGGCGCTGCAGGACGGCAGTGTCGCACCGGACCACCCACTCGCCCCGATCTTCACCTGGCAGCCGATCTGCGTCTTCGCCGACGGCGCCACCCATGAGCGCCAGCGCGGCGCCGTCACCGACAGCATGGGCCGCATCGACACCCGCGGGGTGCGCCGCCACGTCAACCGCTACAGCAACCGGCTCGTCAACGACTTCTGCCAGGAAGGCCGCGTCGACCTGGTCAGCCAGTTCGCCGAACGGCTGCCGATGATGGTGATGTGCGCGATCCTCGGCATGCCCGAGGAGTACAACGACCGGATGGTCCAGGCCGCTCGCGACATGACCCGGGGCACGGCCACCGCCGTCGCGAGCAACGCCTACGTCCTCGACGCCCTGACCCGGCTCGTCCAACGCCGCCGGCGCGAGCCCGCGGACGACTTCGCCACCTGGCTCGTCGAGCATCCGGCGGGGATGAACGACCAGGAGGTCAGCGAGCATCTGCGGCTGGTCCTCATCGCCTCCTACGAGGCGACCGCCAACCTGATCGCCAACGTACTGCGGGTGGTGCTCACCGACCCCCGCTTCCGGGCCAGGCTCAGCGGCGGACACATGACGGTGCCCGAAGCGGTCGAGCAGACGCTGTGGGACGAACCGCCGTTCACCGCGGTCTTCGGACGCTGGGCCGTCGGCGACACCGAACTGGGCGGCAAGCAGATCAAGGCGGGCGACGCGCTGATCGTCGGCATCGCACCGGCCAACACCGATCCGGTGGTACGGCCCGACCTCAACGCCGACATGGAGGGCAACCGGGCCCACCTCGCGTTCAGCGGCGGCCCCCATGAATGCCCCGGGCAGGACATCGGACGCGCCGTCGCCGACGTCGGCGTCGACGCCCTGCTGATGCGCCTCCCCGACCTCGAACTCGCCGTCGACGAGAGCGAGCTGAGCTGGATCGGGAACTTCATGGGCCGGCACCTGGTGGAGCTTCCGGCGGACTTCGCGGCGCGTCCGCCGCAGGACGACAGGGAACCACCCTCCATGGGCAGGCCGAACCCGCAGCGCCAGGACTGGGAGGTCCAGTCGACGGTCCGGCACACCGCTCCCACCCCCGGCCGCGCCCCCGGTCCCGCCCCGGCCGCCGCACCCGCCGCCCCGGGCACGGGCGCGGATGCGGTATCCACGGGTGCGACACCTGTGCGCTCGGCCGCCGACGAGCCCGGAGACACCCCCGCCGAGCAGTCCGCCACCGGGCGGATCCCGCAGCAGCGCGGCGAGACCGCACCGGCGCGGCTGTGGCGTGCCGTCTCGCGCTGGTGGAGCGGGGACTGACCCCGGCCCCGCCCGCCCCGGGCGGGGCCGGGTCCGGCCAACGGCCCGGTGGCCATGGGCCCCGCAGGTCCACGGCCACCGGGCCGGGCGTCGCGGGCGCCGGGCGGGAGCCGCCGCCCGGAGTCGCTCGGACCGGGGCCGGGCCGGTCCCCGTACCATGCGGAAGCGTGAAGCTGACAATTCTGGGCGGCGGCGGATTCCGGGTTCCACTCGTGTACGGGGCGCTGCTCGCCGATCACGCCGAGGGCCGCGTCACCGCGGTCACGCTCTACGACACCGACGCCGACCGGCTCACCGCCGTGGCCAGGGTGCTCGGTGACCAGGCCGCGAACGTTCCGGACGCCCCTCCCGTCAACGCCACCACCGATCTCGACGAAGCACTGCGCGGCGCCGACTTCGTGTTCTCGGCGATCCGGGTGGGCGGCCTCGAAGGCCGGGCGGCCGACGAACGGGTCGCCCTCGACGAAGGCGTACTCGGCCAGGAGACGGTCGGCGCGGGCGGCATCGCGTACGGGCTGCGCACCGTGCCCGTCGCCGTCGGCCTCGCGCGGCGCATCGCGAGACTCGCCCCGAACGCCTGGGTCATCAACTTCACCAACCCGGCGGGCCTGGTCACCGAGGCCATGTCCCGCTACCTGGGCGACCGGGTCATCGGCATCTGCGACTCCCCGGTGGGCCTCGGCCGCCGGATCGCCCGGGTGCTCGGCGCCGACCCCGACCGGGCCCGGATCGACTACGTCGGCCTCAACCATCTGGGCTGGGTGCGCGGACTGCGTGTCGACGGCCGCGACGAGCTCCCACGGCTGCTGGCGGACCCGGCCCTCCTCGGCTCCTTCGAGGAGGGGCGGCTCTTCGGCGCCGACTGGCTGAAGTCGCTGGGCGCCGTCCCCAACGAGTATCTGCACTACTACTACTTCAACCGGGAAGCCGTACGCGCCTACCAGGACGCCGAGCAGACCCGCGGCGCCTTTCTCCGCGAGCAGCAGGAGGGTTTCTACGCCCGGATGAAGGACCCGGCCGTCCCCGCGCTGCAGGCCTGGGACCGCACCCGCGCCGAACGCGAAGCCACCTACATGGCGGAGAACCGGGAGGTCGCCGGGGTAGGCGAGCGGGACGAGAGCGATCTGGAGTCCGGCGGCTACGAGAACGTGGCACTCGCCCTCATGCGGGCCGTCGCCCGCAACGAGCGGACCTCGCTGATCCTCAACGTCCGCAACCGGACGACGCTTTCCGTCCTCGACGCGGACGCCGTCATCGAGGTGCCGTGCCTCGTCGACGCGAACGGTGCCGATCCCGTCGCCGTCGACCCGCTGCCGTACCACGCCGTCGGTCTGGTCACCGCGGTCAAGGCGGTCGAACGCGCGGTGCTGGACGCGGCGGAGAGCGGCTCACGCGCCGCCGCCGTGAAGGCCTTCGCGCTGCACCCGCTGGTCGACTCCGTGGCGGTGGCCGGACGCCTCCTCGACGGGTACCTGAAGGTCCATCCCGGACTCGCCTATCTGAACCGGCCTTAGAAGGGCGCCGCGAACCGGCCCTGGAAGGGCGCCGAGGACGCCACGAAATCGGGTTGGACGGAACGGAGTTCGTTGCCGACCAGGAGGTGGAGCAGGGCGTCCAGCCACGCGCCGGAACGGGCGGCGAGGGCCTCGCCGTCCGGCGCGGCCCCGTCGTCCAGTGTGCCGAGGAAGGTACGCAGCAGCGTCGCGGCGCGGGTCAGGCCGGTACGTGACAGTGCCGTCGCCGCCTCGTCCATGCGGGAACGGGCGGGGACCGTCAGATGCCGCAGCCCGCCGTGCGGCACCGCCGACAGGGCGGACACCGCCTCGTCCAGCACCGCCGTCAGCGGATCGGCCGGCCTTCCGACCGCGGCTGCCAGGGCCGTGGAACCGTCACCGGGGGCGAGATCGGGCACGACCGTCCCGGCCGGGGTGAGCACCGCGATCGGATCGATCTCGATCCCGCCGCCGGAACGGCGCACCGAACCACTGACATGGGTGGCGCCGCCCTCCAGCGCGTCGGCCAGGGCGTCCAGTGCGCCGGGGCACTCCGGCCGGTAGGCGGACGTCACCAGCGCGGGGGCCCCCGAGGCGTCGCGTACGACGGCTTCGAGGCGCTGCTCGGCAGGGTCGTAACCCACGCTCTCCACCTCCGACAGCGCGACGACATGGACGGCCTCCGCCTCGACCCGCGGGCGGATCAGCCGGGGCGGCCTTCCCTCCCAGCCCGCCGTCAGCGCGGACAGGTCCCGTACGAGCAGAGGGTCCGGAAGCTCCGTCCAGGCGGCGCCGACGGGCGTGATGGTCGTCGTGCCGAGCCGGCCGCGGGCGATCGTCAGCGCGCGGCTCGCCGTGCGGCGCACGCTCTCGCTGACCAGGCTTCCGGCGGCCAGCGAGGCCAGCGGCGTACCGAGGACCCGGCGGGTGGCCAGTCGGTGGCCGGTGAGCTCCTTGCCCTCGGCAGCCGTCCAGGTCCTGCGGAGGACGAGGACGGTACCCGCGCCGGGATGGGCGAGATACACCTCGGAGACCAGGGACTGCGCCGTGCCGTGGACCCGGCAGCCGAGCGAGGTCAGCCGGACCCGGCGCAACGGGGTGTCCCCGGCCTCGCGGGTACCCAGCACACCGGGGAGCGCGGCGGCCCGTCGCCGGGCGTGCACTTCGGCGAGCAGGGCGGCGACCAGCTCCGGGCGGTAGTGGGCGCTGCGGTCGGCGTACGCCGTGAGCTGGTCCGTCAGCTCGGCGAGCGCACCGGCGGGCCAGTGCAGCGACGCGGCCGCCAGCCCGGCACCGGCCCGCGCCAGGGCTCCGCCGAGGACCGGCCCGGCATGGGCCACACCCTCGGCCAGCAGTTCGTCCGCCAGCTCGGCGGCCGCGTCGAGCGCGGGCCCGGCCGAGGGCGGGGCGGTGGCGCGCCCACCGACCTGTACGGAGACGGATCTTTCGCCGGCACCCGCCTCGTCGGCGGCCCGGAACGCCCATACGGCGAGCGCCACCACCTCGCCGCGCAGTGCGGCGGCCGCGTCCGTCAGCGCGTACGCGATCTCGTCCGGGACCGGGAAACGCACCGTGCAGGTGGGCAGTTCGACCCGGGGCTCGGGATGGTCCGGGGACGGGCGGTGCACCAGCGCGGCGTAACCCCGCTCGAAGGTGCGGCGGGCCGCGGCGAGCGGACGGGCGCCGACGGCTTCGGCGAGAGCCGTGTCGTCGGTGCCGCCGGGAGACCACTCGGCGGCGGGGGCGGGGGCGCCGACCGCCTCCGTCCCGCCCTCGCGCTGATAGGCCAGCACCAGGGCGACGAGGTGGCGGCACACGCCCGGCGCGGCACAGCTGCAGTTGCCGGCGTCCAGGCCGGTACCGGGTGGCAGCGCCGTGCTGGTGCCGTCGTCGAAGCGGGCGCGCACCGTGGTGTCGGGGTCGGTCGTGAGCGTGGGGACCGTGCCCCCGTCCAGCTCCTTCGCGGCCCGTTTGACCAGGCCGCGGTTGGCCAGCGCCGCGAGCGTGTCCGGGGTGAGGGCGAGCAGATCGGGGCGGGCCGCGACGGGGCCGTTCGATACTTCGCTCATCGGCCCAGCCTTTCGGCAACGAACTCGGCGAGGCGACCCGGTGTCATCGCCCCGATGTGCGCCCCGGTGGCGGCGAGCCGCCCGGCCAGTTCACGGTCGTACTCGGGGTTGGCGTCCTCGTCGAGCGCGGCCAGTCCCAGCACGGTGGTGCCCTGCTCCACCAGGGTCCGCACCGTGCGCAGCAGCCGGTAGGGGTCGCCGCCCTCGTAGAAATCGGTGATCAGCGCGACGATCGTGCGCCGCGGATTCTCCACGAGACCCGCGCCGTACTCCACGGCCCGTGCGATGTCGGTGCCGCCGCCCAGCTGGACCCGCATCAGCAGCTCCACCGGGTCGGTCACATCGGAGGTCAGGTCCACCACCTGGGTGTCGAAGGCGACCAGGTGCGTCTTGAGACCGGGCAGGCCCCACAGGCACGCGGCGGTCACCGCGGAGTGGATCACCGACCCGGCCATCGAGCCCGACTGGTCGACCAGCAGGATCAATTGCCACTGCGTCACATGGCGGCGGGTACGGGAGTGGAAGTGGGCGCGCTCGACGAGCAGGCGCCGCTCGGCCGGCTGGTAGTGGGCGAGGTTGGCCCGTACGGTCTGCCGGAAGTCGAAGTCCCTGGCGAGCGGTACCCGGCTGGGCCTGCGCGAGCGGGTGCCGTGGAACGCCCGGCGGATCTCCGGCTGGAGTCTGGCCAGGAGCTGTTTCACCACCGATTCGACGATGCGCCGTGCCAGTCGCAGCACCTGCGGGTTCATCAGATGCTTGGTGCGCAGCACCGCCCGCAGCAGCGTCGGGCTCGGCTCGACCCGCTCCAGCACCGCGGGATCGGTGACGATCTCCTGGATGCCGTACCGCTCGACGGCATCCCGCTCCAGGCGCTCGACGGTCTCCTTCGGGAAGAGCCGGTGGATGTCGTCGAGCCAGTCGACCGCGGTCACCACGGACGGGCCGTCACCACCCGTGCGGGGGGCGGTACCGGAGCGGCGCACTCCGCGTCCGGTGAGGTCGGGGTCGCGGCCGTAGAGCCAGTCGAGTGCGGCGTCCCGGCCGGCGTTGCCCGGTCCCAGCGACCCGGTGTGCCGTTCGGCGGCGGAGCCGAGGACCAGCCGCCACCGTTCCAGCCCCTCGTCGGGAGCCGCCGGGGGAGCCGTACCGGCGCTCCGTCCGGGAGCGGTCGCCCGCTCGGGTACGTGTTCGGGGGTGGTCATGGGGTGGCTCCCAGTTCGTAGCGGGCCAGCAGTCGCGACACGGACTCCTCCAGGTCGCGGGCCCGGGCGATCAGCAGCGGGTCCGCCGTGGTCCGCAGCAGGGAACGCGACGAGCCGCGCACTCCGCGCCGTTCCAACAGGCGACCGGCGATCCGGTCGCGTTCGCGTGGCGGGAAGAAGGCGAAGGCCTGACGCAGCGCGGGCAGTCCCGACAGGAACGCGTCGTCGGGCAGCGCGCACACCAGGCTGTCCAGTACATCGATCACTGACTCCGCGCCACCGCCCCCGTTCCCCACGGCGCCCGTCACCTCGTCGCGGGCAAGCGCGAACAGTCCCGCCAGCCAGTCGCCGAGCGCATCCGTACCGGCCGTCGCCACCGCCCGTACCGCCCCGGCCGGATCCCCGGGCGCTTCCGGCACCTGCGCCAGCGCCCGGTGCAGCCCGAACGCGGCCCCGCGCAGATCCATCGGCGCCTCCCGGTCACCGCTGATCCGCCACGCGATCGCGGCCGCCGCCGCCCGGGGGACCGAGACCAACTGCGGCGCGTGCAGCACCGCGTCCCGGACCGCGACCACGGCCCGCAGGCGGGCGAAGTCCACCCCCGGCGCGCCGCGCGCTCCCTCCAGCAGCCACAGCAACCGCCCTGTCGCCCCGTCGATCACGGCGGCGAGCAGCGGGCCGTGCGCCACCCCGAACACCCGGTCGTGCCGCCACAGCCCCAGGGCCGTGGAAAGGATCTCCCCGAGCGAACCGGCGATCTTCAACTCACCGACCCGGGCGGCCAGTTCACCGAGCAAATGCTCCGAGAGCCCGTCCGTCCCGCACAGCACGGCGTCGAACAGCGTCCGGGCCAGGGCGTCGGCCTCCGCCGCTCCGTTCCGCGTCCGCTCGGTGAGCGCGACCGCGGCCGCCGCCGCCAGCGTCGCACCGTACGCCCCCGCCTCCACCAGGGCGGACTCGCGGCCCGAGGCGGACTGCGGATCCCAGCGTTCGGTGAACACCGGATCGATGCCGTGCTCGGGGCCGGCGGTCCGCCCGTGACCGGGGATTCCCAGCACGCGCAGCCGGTGGAACACGCGGCTGCGCTCCAGATCGGCGGCGTCCGTGAGATCGAGGCGGTACGAGGCTTCGGGGCCGCCGTCGAGCGCCAGCCCGGCCAGTTGCGCCGCCACATCGTGGACCAGGGGAGGTACCGGAGTACCGGGATGGAGACGACCGGTACGGTCCCCGCCGCAGGCCGCGACCATCTCGACGACGGCGGGATGGGAGCCTGCCGTCAGCGGGCCCCGGCTCGTCCACGGGAGGGGGCGGTCCAGGTCGTCCGTGATCAGGGCACCCGCCAGGCCGTCCAGCACGTCGATCCTCGCCGGGTACGGATGGCCGCGCAGCGCCGTGAGCCCCTGGGCCAGGCCGCGTGCCGCGATCAGGTCGGCGGTGGACACCGGGAACCTGCGCTCCCGCAGCCGCTCGACGACCGCGCGCAGCAGTCCGTCCGCCGCGCGTGCGGGGCCCGACTCCCACACCTGCTGGTAGTAGCCGGGCGACGGCATCCCCGACTGGTACCCCGCGAAGGCGTCCAACTGGCGGAAGGAGTACGGCACGAGGAAACTCCCGGCCACGGCCCCGGCCGGCGGGGCGGGCACCCGCGGCCACCCGTCCGCATCCCGTTCCCTCCGGCCGCCCTCGCCCGCGCCGGCCCCCTCACGGGAATCGGCGAGCGCGCGGAGCGCGGGCTGGTGGAAGCCGCCGGTCACCACCAGCACCGGCCGGTCCCCGGCCATGGCGACCGCCGCCCGCACCCACTGAGCCATGTACGCCTCGCGCGCCCGGTCGCCCGCGTCGGCCCGCGCGTCGCCGCGCACCAGCGCGAAGTACGCGTCGAGCCGCTCGGCGAGGCCGTCGTCCGGCTCGACCTCGAACAGGCGGTCCCAGAGGGCGTCGGAGGAATCCACCGCGAAGTGCCGGCACAGCCGCTCCGTGGCGTCCGCGTAGCGCACCTCCGCGTCGGCATAGCGGTTGGTGCGCTCGGCGAAGGCCGGATGCCAGGCCGGCAGGTCGATGAACCGGACCTCCGCACCGGCTGCCCGCCCCGCACGCAACGCGACCCACTCCGGCGAGTAGTCGCACAGCGGCGCCCAGGACGTCGCTGCCCGCTCCTCGTCGCGGTAGTGGCTGAAGACCGCGACGGGCAGCTCGTGCCCGAGCAGCAGCTCGTCCAGCCGGGCGTTCATCTCGGCAGGACCCTCGATCAGCACGTGGGCGGGCCGCAGCTCCTCGACGGTCCGCTCGACGAGCCGCGCGCAGGCGGGGGAGTGGTGCCGCACCCCCAGGAACACCGCGGACATCAGTCGGCCAGCAGATGACGCGCGTCGTGCAGGGCCTTCCACTGCGGGCCGCGACGGCGCGGTACCCGCTGCTCCAGATAGCGCCGCAGCCTGGCCAGGTCCTCCGGGCTGTCCTTCGCCGCCGTGCCCGCCAGACACGCCACCACATCGGCGGCAGTGCCCGGCTCGCCGCGCAGGAACCAGCCGCGCACGCCCACGGCATGGGCGACCGAGACCGCCTCCGCGGTACTCATCACGGCCGAGGGGCGGCCGGGGCCCCCGCCCGGCCCGTCCTTCTCGCCGGCCCCCGCACGCAGCTCCCGGAACGTACCGACCAGGACCTCCAGCACATCCCGGTCCGGCGGCGGCTCCACTCCCGAACGCCGCAACAACGCGGTCACCTCCGCCTCGACGAGCGCCAGTTCGGTGTCCAGGTCGGGGATCGGGAACACGGTCTCGAAGTTGAACCGCCGCTTGAGCGCCGCACTCATCTCGTTGACGCCCCGGTCCCGGGTGTTGGCCGTCGCGATGACGTTGAAGCCCTGCCGGGCGAAGACCATGCCGTCCGGTCCGGTCAGCTCGGGGATCGCGACCACCCGCTCGGAGAGCAGCGACAGCAGCGAGTCCTGCACCTCCAGCGGACAGCGGGTGATCTCCTCGAACCGCACGAGCCTGCCCTCGGCCATGCCGCGCAGCATCGGAGCCGGGACGAGTGAGCGGGTGGAGGGCCCCTCGGCCACCAGCAGCGCGTAATTCCAGCCGTACTTGATCTGGTCCTCGGTGGTGGCCGCACCGCCCTGCACCGTGAGCGTCGAGTCGCCGCTGACCGCGGCCGCGATCAGTTCGGAGAGCAGCGACTTGGCGGTGCCCGGCTCCCCGACGAGCATCAGTCCACGGCTCGTCGCCAGTGTCACCAGCGCCCGGTCCACCAGGGAGGGATTGCCGACGAACTTCCGACTGATGCCCGCGTCCGCGTCGCCGATGACGAATCGGCGCGCCGCACGCAGGCTCAACTCCCAGCCCGGCGGCCGCGGATCACGGTCGCCGGCCCGCAGCGCGGCCAGCTCCTCGGCGTACCGCACCTCGGCCGGGGGCCGCTGGACCGGAGCCGCTTCGCCGTCCGGCATCTCGATACGCGCTTCGTCCCTCACGGTCATGACGCGACGCCCTCGGTGAGTTCGGTCAGGTCGCAGAGGAGCTCGGACACGGTCACCGCGTCCAGGCCGGCGAAGCGCAACTGGTGGCTGCGGCGGTCCCAGTGGTCATTGGGCAGGCTGTCGAGCCAGACCGTTTCGAGGATCTGGTCGGGGAACATGTCGACGACCCCGACCGCGATGCCCTCGTGCAGCGCGATCACCAGATAGCAGTCGTCGGCCAGCCGCTTGGAGATCCAGCGCTCCACGCCGGCGTCCTGCGGTGCCCCGCGCTCCCAGCCGCGCCGCTCCAGCCCCAGGACCTTTCCGGTGGGCACCTTGAGGCCCTCGAACCGGCTGAGCCGGTACCCTGCCAACTCCTCCTCGGGGAGCGCGAGCACGGTGCGCCCGAGCTGCGGGAACGGCTGAAGGATCTCGTAGTCGGCGAACACCTCGGACCAGGCCGTCAGTTCGTCCCCGAGACGCAGCGGGTGCGGGAGCGAAACGGTCGCTTCGTCCGCCAGGGTGAAGGCATCGTCCTCCGCATCGGCGAACGTGCGGTCCTCCGCGACCCGGAAGGCCGTGGGAGCCGCACCGTCCGTCTCGCTCAGCCACACCAGCCGGCGCACCAGATGCCACAGCAGCGGATGACCGACGAAGAGCTCCCGGAACTCCTGGGCCGTCCAGGAACGACCGGTCACCATCGCGGCCTCCAGCCGGCGCACCTGGTCGGAGGCGACCGTTCGGACGTCCTTCTTGAGCGCCATGAACCGCTTGCGTTCCGAGGGGGCGAGCTCCGCGTCGTCCCGGGCACCCGGTTTCGGGAGGTCCTTGCGCCGCTTGCCGTCGCCGTCCAGCACATACGGCCGCAGCTGCTCGTCGAAACCGACGACGAACGAACGGGTGCCGTAGTCGATGACCGTCGAACCGTCCGTGCCCAGACCGAAATCCGGCACCAGGCGGTCGGAGAGCTGCGCCCCGGTCAGTCCCAGCCCCGCGGCGACCTCGGCGATCTTCTCCTGGGCCCGTACCTTGAGCGCCTTGAACTTCACCCGCTGCGAGATGCCGTGCAGATGCAGGAGCGCCACGTCGCTGCCGATGGCAGCCAGCACATCGAGGCCCTCCACGGCCCGGTGGTGCGCGGCCTCGCCGGGCCAGGAACGGATGACCGGGGTGATCCGGCGGACTGTCCCGTCGTCACCCAGCAGCCCCAGCGCGTGCAGCGCCCATGACTCCTTCGCGGGCATGTTCGCCAGCCGCCACTGCTCGAACAGGGCCCAGGCGAACTCGGCGAGCGAGGCCGCATCGGCCGTCCCGGTGAGCGAGGAGATCCCCGGGTAGGGCTCGCCGGGCTTCGACAGCGCCAGCATCGTCAGGACATGGCGGACCGACTGCCCCGGCAGCGCGCCACCGGACCGGACCGCGATCTGCGGAAGCAGCGAGGGCTCCGCCCAGCCGGGCAGCACCGGCATCCTGGCAGGCAGCGCCCGCTCCAGCGGGTCCACGGCCAGCAGCTCGTCCACCGCGGCCGCCGCTTGGGCGCCGTACACCCGGGCGGCCTCGCGTACCGCGTCGTCGCCGTGCACCGCGGCGATCAGGGTCAGCGCCTGCTCGGCGGCGCGCCGCGCGGCGCCCGCCCTGCCCACGGCATCCGGCACCAGGAGCGGGGCGGCCGCGACTCCGTGCCGGGTGAACCAGGAACGGGTGGTCGCCGCGGTCGACTTGAGCCGGACCAGCCAGCTCGCCATGTGCCGGGCGACCCGCACGTCGACGAACGGCAGCAGCAGCGGGGCGAGCGCGCTCGGCTGCCGGGGCGCGGCGCGCAACAGCAGAGGCAGCGCGGTGAGCCCGAAGCGGGCGGCGATCGGCCTGAGGGTGTCCTCGCCGTCCCACAGGTCGGTCGGGTCCCACGAGTCGAGCAGCGGGGCGACCAGCTCCTCGTCACCGTGGACGAACAACCAGGCCGGCCGCAGGTCGCCCAGGCTCAAGCTGTGGCGCACGGTGGCAGGGTCCTGCTGCCAGTCCTTCCACTCGCTGCCGCTGTGCTCGGTCGTGTACCAGGAGGAGGAGGCCGCCCATGCGGCACGCTCCTCGGGCAGCCACTCCACCGAGGGTTCGGACACCGCGGTCAGTCCCGTCACGACCGTCGCCGCGGCCTTGGTCCGGGGCCGGGACCACGGCGGTGCCGTGAGCACGGCCGGCAGGTCGTCCAGAGGTGCGTCGGCGATCAGGTCCGTCGGGTTGAGCAGCGGTTCGACGATCCTCACCACTTCGGCGTCGAGGTCTCCGAGCACGAGCGACACCAGGTCGCGATGGGCGCCGACATGGCCGCGGAGCAGCTGCGACGACCGGGACGCCGCGGCCGAACCGTCGCCCGCCCCGGCGGACAGCAGCCGCAGTGCCCGCACCGGATAGCGGCGCATGGCGTCGAGCAGGGCGGGGCGGACGTTCTTGGAGTCCGCCCCGGCCAGCAGGGCGCGGAACGCCTCGTCGGTGGGCAGCTCGGCCAGGGAGTCGGCGGCGAGCCTCACGCCGTCCGCGTAGGAGTGGTTGCCGTCGAGTACGTCGGCCAGCGCCGGGGCGATGGCCGGGCCGATGCCCTCGGCGAGCGTCGCGATGAACGCGACGCCGTCGGTGAGGTTGGGGCGGTAGGGGAGCAGCGCCAGCTGGTCGGCCGAGTTCAACGAGCTGAACACCATGGCACGCAGGGTGCGGTCCTCCTCCGCGCCCACCCGGGGATCCGTGCAGAGCTCGTCGACCCAGTCGGTCTCACTCGGTACGAGATAGGAGACGATGATCTTGCGGAGGGTGTCGGTGCGGCACCCGGCCAGCTCCTCGACCGTCGCCCGGTAGGTCTCCTCGTCGGCCGCGGCGATCAGCGCACGGACCCGGTCGATCGGCGATCGGTGATGCGTCGCCCAGTACGCGTGGCGCGGGCCCGCGAGCGCCTCCAGCCTGGGCGCGCTGCGCTTGCGGCCGCTCTGCTGCCAGTCGGCGTCGACCGAGAACAGTTCGGTCGCGGTCCGCGCGGCGAACGGCAGACCGTAGCGCTCGGACCAGAAGTCCGCCCAGGCGGAAAGCCCGAGGATCGCGGTCAGAGCGGCCGCACCGACCGGTGAGGGGTTTCCGGCGAGATGAGCGCGCAGCCGATCGGCCAACCCGGCGTCCGAACGCGGTGCGTCCACGAACTCCTGGATCCATGCGGCATCTTCCACGAGCGCGGCCTCGATCGCGTCGAGCGCCTCCCGCTGCACCCTGACCGGGCTCCGGCGCACTCCACCGCGCCGGGGGTGGAGAACCCGCCTCCAGTTGGGGGGCAGCGTGAAGGTGTCCTCGTCGGGCGGGGTGGGAGCGGCCTCGTCGGACAGTGCTCCCGGGGTCGCACCGGCCTGCTTCGTCGCGGTGGACACGGCACTGCCCGGAGCCGCCGTGGCGGACACCGCCGACGCGCCCACTTCGCGGTACCCCTTCTTCTCCTTCTCCGCGATCGTCTTGAGGACCTGCGCCGCCGCGGCCTCCGCCGACGGGTACTCCTTCGTCTGCGTCCGTCCGTCGCTCCCGCACCGCCCGTAGCGCACTGTCACCACGGTGCCCTCGGTCTCGGTCTCCCAGAACTTCGACGCACTGCCCTCGACGTATTCCCAGCGACGCACAGCCCCGCCCCCTCCACACCCGCAGCCCGCTCCGCCGCGGGCTCCTCGATCAGTGGTGCCACAGTAGAACGGACCACTGACAACGGAGCGTGACCGGGATGAGCGGCGGGGAAAGACGCAGGTCAACCGCTGGAGGAAGGCTCTTCTCCGTGCACGGTCCGGGCAAAGGGCACTTGGGAGACCTGCCGCTCCACCTCGCCCACCGCCGCGGGCGCGCTCGGTTTCAAGGGCGGAATCCGCCGCCGCGACCCCGGGGCGGCCCGGCTGACGGCCCGTCTCGCGGCGGGCGGACACGGCGCACGGGGTGTTCCAACTGTGCCTGGACAGCCCGGCAGGCCCGCTCGTCGGGGTGCTGCCGGTGGGGGCCACCGGCCGCTTTGACACCTTGGCGGGAGCGGTCGGTGAAGCCGCCGCGCACCGTCACCGGCTCGCGCGGCGTCCCTCTCGTCGCGGCGGGCGGCGCGAAGGCCGCCGCGGTCGACCGGCTGACGTGCCGTGAGTGACTGGCCCCAGGGGGCGGAGCCTCCCGGGGGAGACCTCCGCCCCTCTCCGGGCCGCGTCAGGTGGCGGAGACCGCGCGTGCGCCGCCGGACGGGGCCCACGACGGCGTCACACCGGTGACCTGGCAGACCATCAGGAAGAGTGGGATCGGCGGTGTGTACGGTGTGCGGTTGTCGGGCTGGTGGATCAGCCGGGGCCGTACCGCCGGAACGAACGCCCCCTTCGCGTAGGAGACCTGTGGGGGCCAGTCCAGATCGAGATCGGAACCCGCGGGCACGATCCACCACCAGCGGTCGGCGTCCGCGAAGACGCAACCGGTGCGTGGCAGATGAGACATCAGCCGGAAACCGTACCGCGCCGGAACCCCCACCGCGTCGCAGCCCAGGGTCGCCGACAGCGCGGGCGGCAACGGCAACTGCACCGTGCCCGTGCCGGTGGCGCGCCGCTCGGGGGAGTGCCGTGTTCCGAGCAGATGGGACATCGCGTTCCTCAGCATCACCGCTCCGTGCCGTGCGGCAGTTCTGCCCAGACGATGCGTCCCGAGCCGTTGCCCGCGCCGCGGGAACCCCAGGAACTGCTCATCGCGTCGACGAGCAGCAGGCCGCGTCCGTGCTCGTCATCGGCGGTGCGGCACAGCCGCGGCCCGCCGGGCTGGTGTCCTTGGTCCTGCACGGCTATCCGCAGCCGTCCGTCCAGGCATCGCAGCTCGCACACGACGCGAGCGCTCACGGTGTGCACCACCGCGTTGGTGAACAGCTCCGAGACGATCAGGATCGCCGCCTCGTGCGCGTCCTCGTCCAGCCCCCACTCGTCGAGCCGGGCCCGTGTCAGCCGCCGTGCGCCGGCCACCGACTCGGGGTGCGCGGGCAGCGCGAAGCAGTACCGGAGCGCTTCCGTCCCGGGTCTGAGGTCCATGAGCCGGGGGATGAGCGCACTGCCAGGTGCCACAACCGATTCCTCACAGTGGGGGCTGCGTCACACTCCGCGACCTCACATGAATGAGGGCGGTTGCGACTAAGTGAACTGGTTCACTCACCAACTCTCCCCCTGTCGAGAACACTTGGCAAGAGGCACTCTGAAAATTTCAGAGTGACTGTGTCTTGGGCGGCCCGCGCATGGCACACTGCTGCCAAACAGCGCATCGGGAGGTCTGAAGTGAGCGAACCGCGGTCCGCCCCGACCGTGGGTCAGGTCGTTCTCGGCAAACGCCTGCAGGATCTGCGGGAGCGTGTCGGCCTGAGCCGTGACCAGGCTGCCAAGGTGCTGCGGGTCGCACCTGCGACGATACGCAGGATGGAGACCGCCGAGGTCGCTCTCAAGATCCCCTATGTCCAGCTGTTGCTGAAGGCGTACGGGATCGCCGACGACGAGACCGACGCCTTCGTGGAACTCGCCGAGGAGGCCAACAAGCCCGGCTGGTGGCAGCGCTTCCACGATGTGCTGCCCGACTGGTTCAGCATGTACGTCAGCCTGGAGGGCGCCGCGAGCCTCCTGCGCATGTACGAGCCGCACTTCGTCCCCGGACTGCTGCAGACCGAGGACTACGCGCGCTCGGTGATGCGCACCGGAGCCGTCGGCCAGACCAGACCCGAGGACATCGAACGCCACGTGGCGCTGCGGATGCAGCGCCAGTCCCTGCTGACCAGGCCCGACGCCCCGAAACTGTGGGTGGTGATGGACGAGACGGTGCTGCGCCGCCCCGTCGGCAGCGTCGACGCCATGCGCGGACAGATCGACCGGCTGCTCGAAGCGACCGAGATGCCCCACGTGACGCTGCAGATCGCGGAATTCTCGACCGGTCACCACCCGGGCACCTACGGTCCCTTCGTTCTCTTCCGCTTCGGCGTCCCCGAACTCCCCGACATGGTCTACAGCGAGTACCTGACCGGAGCCGTCTACTTCGACGCGCGCCCCGAGGTGGCCTCCTACCTCGAAGTCATGGACCGCATGGCGGCTCAGGCCGCAACTGCACAACGCACGAAGGAAATCCTCCGGGACTTCCGCAAGGAGCTGTGATGGATCCCATATACAACGGCATGCCGGCCGCCGAACTCGGCACCGAGGGCTGGCACAAGCCGTGGAGCGGTGGGAACGGAGGCAACTGCGTCGAAGCAATGAAGCTGTCCGACGGAAGAATCGCCGTGCGTCAGTCCGCCGATCCCGACGGGCCCGCCCTGATCTACACCCACCGTGAGATCGCCGCCTTCATCCAGGGCGCCAAGTCCGGCCAGGCGGACTTCCTCCTCACCTGAATCAGCGGCCCGCTCACCGGAATCAGCGGCCCGCTCACCAGAACGACGGCTTTCTCACCCGAATCCGCAGCGCCGGAGCCCGTCCCGCCCCACACTCTTGTTGTTCGCCGACCTATGGACCCATGGAGCGCGCTATGACCGGGCAAGCCCCCCGAGCCGTCGAGATCGACACCAGCAAGCCGCATCCCGCCCGGATGTACGACTGGTTCCTCGGTGGCAAGGACAACTACCCGGTCGACGAACAGATGGCCCAGCAGCTGCTGGCCCTGGACTCCAGAGGGCGCGACATGGCCCGGGTCAACCGGGCGTTCATGCACCGGGCCACCCGGTGGCTGGCCGAGAACGGCATCCGCCAGTTCCTCGACATCGGCACCGGCATACCCACCGAGCCGAACCTCCACCAGATCGCGCAGCGGACCGCCCCGGACGCGCGCATCGTCTACTGCGACAACGACCCGATCGTCCTCGCGCACGCTGCGGCCCTGCTGCGTTCCACCCCGCAGGGCGCCACCGAGTACATCCAGGCCGATGCCCGCAAACCGGAGGTCATCCTCGAGCAGGCCGGCCGGGTCCTCGACTTCGGCAAGCCGATCGCACTCTCGCTGCTGGCCCTGCTGCACTTCCTGGACGACGAGGACGGCGCGGCCGAACTCGTCGACCGCCTGGTCGAGCGGCTCCCCTCCGGCAGCTACCTGGTGCTCTCGCAGACCACCGGCGACTTCGACCCGGAGGGCGCGGCGAAGGCGTCCGCCATGTACAAGGCGCGCGGGATGACGCTGCGCCTCCGGTCCCAGGCAGAATTCACCACGTTCTTCCACGGGCTCGAACTCGTCGAGCCGGGCGTCTCGCTCTCCGCGGACTGGCACCCGGAGCTCGGCGAGGCCGTCGACGTCCCCGGCGACGGGCCGATCCCGGGCTACGCGGGCGTGGCCCGCAAGGCCTGACCATCCGGCACCGGCCGGTCACTGGCGGCTGACCGACCGGGTGATGCCCGCGGCGATCGTGGTGGCGAGCAGCCACCCGGCCGCGATCAGCAGATACGACAGCCACTGGTACCAGCCCTGCGGATTGAACGCCCTCTCCTGCCCGAAGTCGATGATCGGCAGCAGCAGATCCAGGGTGTAGAAGAAAGCGTTGAACGGCGGGGCCTCACCGGCCTTCAGCGGCGCCGGACGGTGCAGTCCGAACGCCAGCGCCCCGATCAGCAGCAGCGACAGGAGCCAGGCGCCCGCCCGCACCGGCCGGAAGCCGTACCCCACGGTGACGTCCTGCAGATGTCCCCACGCCCGCGCGTACCCCGGCAGGGTCGCGCGATGGGCGCGCTGCCTGGCCAGCAGCACGGTGCGTGCCGCGTCGTCGTCGCCGATCCGCCGGTACGCCGCCGTCAACTGCTCGTACGCGTACGGAACGTAGCCCTCCTCCTCGCGTTCGAGCAGCGGCAGCCGCTGCTCGGCGGGCAGATGGGGGAGCAGCACGGTGTACGTCAGCCCGTCCACCCGGACCTCGCGCGGCCAGATCGCCGGGTCGGCGTGGAGGAGATCGATCTGCGCGCGGCGCAGATTCACCTCTCCCTCGATCGGCGCGGCCTCCCGGAGCCAGAGCTCGCCGACGGTGCAGCTGCTGGCGCGCACGGCCACCCCGCCGGGGTTCGACAGCCGCGCGTGCGCGAAGTTGAGCTGCCCCGGTATCCGGCTGCCCCGCACGTTGGTCCGCCCCTCGACCCGGATGCGCATCGCGTGCACATCGGAGCCGACCGTCAGCGTCTCCGCCTGGAGGGCGGTCGCCCCGGGATTGCGCAGCTCGGCGTCGTTCAACAGGATCTGCCCGTTGACGGCGGCGCCGTCGAGCCGGGACTCACCGTGCACGACGAGCCCCGGCATCCAGAGGTCGTCCCCGGCGATCACATGATTGAGCTGGAGAACCGCCTCGCCGCTGTCCGCCGTCGACCCGTCGGCGTTCACCCCGATCCGGGCACGGTCGAAGAACAACGCCTGGGTGATCCTCGAACCGCCGAGCCGGACCGGGCCGGAGACCCGGCAGCCGGTGAGCCTCAGCACCCCGTCGATCCGGAGGGTGGCGGCGGTCAGCCCCGGCAGCACCGAATCGCTGAGGTTGAGCTGGCGCAGCTGCGCCCCGTACAGATTCGGTGCCTGCTCGAAGTGACAGCCGGCCAGCAGCACCGCGTACTCGGCCGTCGCGTACCGCACGTTCAGGGAGCCCGAGATCCGCGCCCCCGTCACACGCAGCGCCGCCACCTCACCGTCCTCCCGCCGGCCACCGATCAGCAGGGCCCGCAGCACCTCGCCGCGCACCGTGCGCTCCGGCCCCCAGCCGGCTCCTGTGTCCGGGGCGTCCTCGGCCGCCACACCGGTACGGAAGTCGACGGGAACACCGCGCGGGAAGGCATCCCATACACGGCGTTCGGCGGGGGTCAGCTCGGTGATCTCCATCGGCGGGACTCTGACCCGCGGTCCGCCGCGGTGTCAACCCCGTTGGGCTCCAGGCGCGTTCAGCTGCCCAGCTCGTGACCGGTCGCCGCGTCCACATGCCCGGGGCTCTCGTTGTGCCTGTCGCCCACCGACGGCGTACCGGACGGCTCGAAGAACAGGACCGATGCCCCGTCGGCGGCGGACGGCTTGTGCCAGGTCCCGCGCGGTACGACGAACACCCCCCCTGGCGGGGGTGACGGTCCGGGGTCGCCGGGCTCGGCGCCGTCGACCGGGCCGACACCGTCGTCGTGCCGAACCGCCCCGACCCGGAGAGCGAACCCGATCCGGCCGTCCTCGACGCGATCAGGCGCGCGGACGCCCGGGGAGCGAGGCTGGTCAGCTTCTGTACGGGGACGTTCACGCCGGCCGCGGCCGGCGTGCTGGACGGACGACGGGCCACCACCCACTGGCGCCGGGCCGATGCCTTCGCCGCCCGCCATCCGCGGGTCCAGCTCGATCCCGACGTGCTGTTCGTGGAGGACGGACGGTGATCACCGCCGCCGGCAGTGCCGCCGCCCTGGACACCGGGCTCCACATCATCCGCTTTGACCACGGCGCGGGGATCGCCGCCGCGGTGAGCCGCCGCCTCGTCTTCGCGGCCCATCGCGACGGCGGCCGGAGCCAGTTCGTCGAGCACCCCCCGTCCGACGCCGCCGGCACCTCGCTCGGCCCGCTCCTCGCCTGGGCCGAGGACCGCCTCGGCACGGATCTCACCGTGACCGGCCCCGCCGCTGTCAGCCCGGCCACCCTGCACCGCCGCTTCCGGGCCCGGCTCGGTACGACCCCGCCCGGCCGGCTGACCGAACGCCGGATCACCCTCGCCTGCCGGCTGAGGGAACGCGGCGAGGAGCGTCTCGACGTGGTCGCCCGCGCCGGCGGGCTGGGTACGGCGACGAATCTGCGGACCCAGCTCCGACGCCGCACCGGCCTGCCCCCCAGCCAGTACCGTCGCCGCTCCACCCCGCCCGGCCGAGCCGCCGGGACCGCGGGTGACAATGGAGGCATGTCACGACGCACCACACGACCGAGGCGGTCCGCCACCACCGGAGCGCGGCCTTCCGCGGTCACCGCGGACTCGCCGTGCCCGTGCGGCCTGCCCGCCTCCTACGCGGACTGCTGCGGTCGGCTCCACGCCGGGACCCTTGCCGCGCCGACCTGCGAGGCGCTGATGCGCTCCCGGTACGCCGCGTTCGCCGTCCGGAACGAGGCGTACCTGCTCCGCACCTGGCACCCCGACACCCGGCCGCCCGCCGTCGACTTCGATGCCGGGATGCGATGGGTGCGCCTGGAGATCCTGGAGACGACGGACGGCAGCGCGTTCCACACCACGGGCACGGTCACCTTCCGCGCGCACTTCACGGACGACGGGCGGCCCGATTCGCTCCACGAGAAGAGCTGCTTCGTCCGGCACGAGGGCGCCTGGGTGTACGCGACCGCGGTCTTCGCGGACTGACCGGGCCGCGCCGTGGAGCGCGGTCAGCCGGCGGCCCCCACCCGCGGCTTCTCGGGCGAGAGCTCCTGCGCCAGGTCCTCCGCCAGCAACCGCTTGGCGATCACGTCCACCGCCGCCCGCAGCTGCCGGTCGTCCGGGCGGGCTCCGTTCTCGTCCAGCCGCTCGTTGAGCCAACACGCCCACGCGTCATTGATCGCCGCAGCCTCCCGGCTCCCGGCGTCCGTATGCGTGAACAGACGGCCGTCGCCGGTGAGGTATCCCTCCTCGATCATCCGGTCGAAGACCGGCACCAGCACCTCCGGCGGGATCCGGTGCCGGGCCGCGATCAGGCCCAGTCCCGCATGGCCCACCATGCGGGTGAACAGCTCGACCTGCATCACCGCCCAGGCTCCCGCCATGTCCAGCCGGGTGTCCGAGTCCGCGATGATCCGCCGGGCCGTGTCCGGCCCCGCTCCGTGCAGGATCTTGGCCACGGTGAATTCCAGGACCTTGGCCGAGTCGCCGGCGCCGGGCTGGGCGAATCCCTCGCCCATGTCCGTCGACCCGACCCGGGCCGTGTCGCGCAGCTTCACCTGCTTCAGGAAGAGCGCCACGACGAACCCCAGGATCGCGACCGGCACCGTCCACAGGAACACGGTGTGCAGGGTGTCGGCGTACGCCCGGGCCAGCGGCGCGGACTGCGCGGCGGGCAGACCGTGCAGCCCCTCCGGGCTCAGCGCGGCCTTCGCCAGCACCGCGGGGTCGCCGCCCGCCCGCGCCGCGGCGGCGACGCCGTCGGACAGATTCGGCTTCAGCGCATTGGCGTAGATCGTGCCGAAGACCGCGGTGCCGAAGGAACTGCCGAGGGTACGGAAGAACGTCACGCCCGACGTCGCCGTACCCAGATCCGCGTAGTCGACCGTGTTCTGCACGGCGATCGTCAGCACCTGCATGGCCAGGCCGATGCCGACGCCGAGCACCAGCATGTAGAGGGACTCCAGCCACACACTGCTGTCCGGACCCATCCGGGAGAGCAGGAACAGCCCCACCGCCATGATCAGCGAGCCCACGATGGGGAACATCCGGTACCGGCCCGTCTTGGACACCACATTGCCGCTGAAGACCGAGGCGACCAGCAGCCCGACGACCATGGGCAGCGTCCGGACCCCCGACAGGGTCGCCGAGTCCCCGTCCACGTACTGCAGATACGTCGGCAGGAAGATCATCGCGCCGAGCATCGCGAAGCCCACGACGAAGCTCAGGATCGAGCAGACGGTGAACACCGGATTCCGGAACAGCCGCATCGGCAGCATGGGTTCCTCGGCCCGGAACTCCACCAGGCAGAAGAGGGCCAGCGCCACGACACCACCGGCGAAGAGACCGATGATGACGGGCGACCCCCACGCGTACTCATTGCCGCCCCAGCTGGTCGCCAGGATCAGCGCGCTCGCGCCCACCGTGACCATCGCGATGCCCAGGTAGTCGATCACCGGCCGTCCGGCGGCCTTCACCGAGGGGATCGTCCGGGCCGCGGCGATGACCACCGCGATCGCGATCGGCACATTCACATAGAACGCCCAGCGCCAGCTCAGATGGTCGGTGAAGAGCCCGCCGAGCAACGGCCCGATCACCGTCGACACCCCGAAGACCGCACCGATCGCACCTTGGTACTTGCCGCGCTCGCGCAACGGGATCACATCGGCGATCAACGCCATCGAGGTCACCATCAGCCCGCCCGCGCCGATGCCCTGCAGTCCGCGCCAGACGATCAGCAGCGTCATATTGGTCGCGAAGCCGCACAGGAACGAGCCGGTGATGAAGATGATCGCCGACAGCTGGAAGATGATCTTGCGGCCGAACAGGTCGCCGAACTTGCCGACCAGGACCGTCGCCACCGTCTCGGCGAGCAGATAGGCGGTGACCACCCACGACATGTGGGCGGCGCCGCCGAGGTCCGAGACGATCGTCGGCAGTGCCGTGCCGACGATCGTCTGGTCCAGGGCCGCCAGCAGAATCCCCAGCACGATCGTCGCGAAGACGATGTTGCGGCGGCGCGGATCGAGTACGGGCGGCGCGGCGGCACTCTGCGCGGCGGGGGCGGTCTCGCTGGCAGTGGTCACGCTTGCACCCTCACACCGGCCCGCCGCTCCCGCATGTGGGGGACGGCCAGACGTGTCGTCAGGCCAGCAGATCCCGCACGGAAGCCTTCATACGGGTGACGAACGCTTCCCGGACCGGCTGCGCCACCCGGTCCAGCGAGAGATACGGATTGAGGTCCTCCAACTCCACGAGCAGCAGCTCGCCCGCCACGGTCCGGCAGGCGTCGACCCGCTGGATGCCGTGGTCGAGACCGTTCCACTCCACGAACGTGCGGGCGAACTCCAGATCGGCCGCGTCCGGCGTGTACGGCTGAAGCACCCACCGCTCGTCCGGGTGCGGTGCGTACAGCGCGTACTGGAAGTCCCGGTCGATGAAGTAGAACGACACCTCGTAGCGGAAGCCGATCCGCGGCTGGACGAGCACGCTGCCGTCCTCGCCCTCGGGCAGTCCGGCCTCCCGTATGAACCGCAGACCGACCGAGTCCGCGCCCAGCTTCGGTTTGACCACGTACTCCGAGGCCCCGGGAAGCAGCCCCAGGTCCGCGGCCCGGTCCACCGTGGGGATCACCGGATATCCGGCCCGGCTCAGATCGACCAGGTACTGCTTGCCCGCCATGTCTCCCCGGCCGTGCAGCGGGTTGTAGACCCGTGCGCCCCGCTCCCGCGCCCGCGCGCGGAACGCGTCGTACGCCTCCTGGTGGTGCAGTACCGGACCGCTGTTGCGTACGACGACCGCGTCGAAGCCGTCCAGCAGCGCGGCGGCGTCCCGGGGGTGACAGAGCGCGACATCGAACTCCTCGCGCAGCCGCGACGTCAGATGAATGTCCTCGTCGCAGTAGCGGCGGCCGCGCGCCTCGTAGGCGAGGTCGGTGACATAGAGGACGGACGGGCGCGGGGCGGCGGGCATGGCGTTCCCCCAAGGGACGTGTCGGTGGACGGCTGATCAATGACCTTGACGGCGTTGCCCGTTCACGACCCCGGAGCGTCATGACGTCTGCCCCGTACGAGTCGACCGCATCGCAATCGTCGCCACTGCCCGACATTCTCTCGTCCGCGCTCGCGGCCGATCCCTACGGGGCGTACCGGATGCGGGTGGCCGGCGGCGCCGGGCACGCGGACGGGCGCGCCTGCCGTCCTCGCCGGAGTGATCAGCGGATGTGGCGCCCGGAGATCGCCCGCGCGACGACCAGCCGCAGGATCCCGCCCGTGCGATGCCCAGCGCCTGCGCGCCGACGGTCGGGCGGCTGACCTCGAAGGTCGCCATCGCCGCCTGCCCCTTGGCGTTCGTACCCTCCCGGGCACGGACCGGCCGGGCGTCCGGCTTCGCCTTCCCGCCGAGGAGGCAGTGCCCGGGAACGCGTACGCCGTCCAGGAAGACGTCCGCCGTGCGCGAGGCACGCAGCCCGAGCTTCCTGATGGTGCGGCTCGCGGCGAGCCCTTTCGTGCCGGGCGGCACGATCCCGTCCGCAGGACGCGTGTGGAGCGGAGAAGGTGCGGGCGGGTCACCAGCAGGCGCCGGGGCGCACCGGCAGCCTGGGGTGGTGCGCGGCGAGGAGCTTGTTGGCACGTGCCAGCTCGGAGAGTGCCTGCTCGCGGTCGGCCTGGTCCTCGACGCAGAGCCGCGGGCCGCGGAAACTGCGCACCTCGCGCGCGGCGCACTCGGCGTCGAACTCCGCCTGCAGGATGTGCGGCGGGATGCAGGACCCGATCAGCGCGGCGACCCGGTCCGGGATCGGTACGGGGACGAGGAGGTGGGAGGCGGTCATGGGGGCCCCTCTCGGATGGTTGGCCAGGAGGTGGTGCCGTGGTGCGGCCGCCGGGTGGGCGGCCGACTCCTCCATGTGTACGGGACGCAGTTCCGGGTTTCTCGTTGAGGACGTCTCCGTGTGGCAACCGTTTTGAGAGTGACCGGCTATTTTGCCTTACCCACAAGTAAGTTGACTCGTGGTGGGGGCCGTGATCCGGTCGAAATCCGTCTCATGGGGTCGATTCGTCGCTCCGGGCCCGTAACCGGAGGGCGCGCAGCACGGCCTCGGTGGAGAACCGGCTCTCGGGATCGGTCAATTGCTTGCCGAAGATGGACTCCAGATTGCGCATCCGGTAGCGAACCGTCTGCGGATGGACATCCAACAGCTCGCCCATGTGGGCCGCGGTACCACGGGTGTCCAGCCAGATCCGCAGGGTCTCGACCAGCCGCTCCCTGCGGGTGGCGCTGATTTTGGAGATCGGTGCGAGTTCGCGCTGGGCGAGCTGGTCGACCAGTACCGGGTCGGAGAGCAGCCACAGGGTGATGAGATGGTCCTCGCAGAGGATCACGGGCGCGTCGTCGATGACGCCCGTGTCGACGAGTTCGAGGACGCGCCGGGCCCAGCGGATCGAGTCCGAGGCCAGGGCGGTGGGAACGGTCAGGCCGATCGCGGCGTGGGTGCCGAGGAGGGCCTCGTCCAGCATGTGTCTTCGCGCGTCGTCGAATGCGCCGGGGATCAATAAGTGGGGTTGCGGGTCGCTGAGATCGGCCAGGACGTCCCGGTCCGCCACCGCCCGGTCCAGGCCGACGGGGGAGCGGGCGGCGACCAGGGTGACCTGTTCGGGCAGCGCCCATCCGGTCTGCTCGCACAGTTCGGCGATGGCGGTACGGGGCGCGGGGCGCCCGGCGAGGATCAGATGCAGCAGGCGTCGGCGCATGGCCTCGATCTGCTCGCCGGTCTGCGACTGCGCCTCCAGGAAGCCTTCCCGGGACAGGGATTCGAGCTCGTCGACGTAGGCGAAGAGCGCGTCGGCGAAGCTGAGCATGAGCGTCGGCGAGAAGTTGTAACTCCGGCCGACCTTCTTGGCCCGGCGCAGGGCCACCCGGGCGCCGAGACGATAGGCGCCCTGCAGCGTCTCCATGGTGCGGCCCTCGTAGGCCTCGAACCGCCCGAACCGGCGGCACATGTCGTCGCGCAGCGAAGTCGACGTCAACGGCTCGGCGACCAGGTCCACGAAGGAGGAGAGGCTCTGCTCGACGCCGACGCGGATGGCCTGCCCGTTGGGGCCGCTGAGCAGGCGGGCGTATTCCGGATAGGCCCGGGTGACCTCGACGCCGATCTCCTTGATGAGGCTCGGCAGTTCGGGCCGCATGATCGCGGCGAATTCCTGGGGGAGCGGTCCCAGCGGATCCCCCGTGTCCGACGGCTGAATGAGTTTCGGCATGACTGTCCCCTTGCTCTCCGGCGCCCGGTGGGGGGTCAGGCGGTGGGGAAAGCGCTCCCACGAACCGACAGGTGCGTATCAAGTCCGCGATGAAGATAGACCAAGTGAGCGGTTGTGCCCACCACTTGGACAAGATCGAAGTGCAGGGGGCACACACCTCGGCCGCGTTGTGGGGCTTCCGTGCAGGTGGGACGGGAGTGCTCACTTCAGGACAATGTTTTTCGGACATCTACTCCTCCGGCGACAAGGAAGCGGCCCCGGGCCGTGCGGACGCCGGGTTGTGAGGGCCTGTTCCCGAGGGGGCGGGTCTTTCGGGGCGGTGCCCGTGCTGCCGCGCGCCGGTGCCGCGGCCCTGCTTTCTCCGTCGCCCCGCGTGTCGAATCCGAGAAGGAGGAATACATTTCGGGTCATGGCGAAGAAGTCATTTTTCATCGGGTGACGGAATCTCCGCGATTCGCGGACAAACCGATGGATCCGTTTCGCGAAAAACGGAAAACCCGTCAGCCGCCCGCGGTGCGGAGTAATCCGGTCCGGTCCGCCGGAGCCGGCCGCGCGGTCCTCCGTGCCGAGGCTCCGCGCGGTTCGGCGGTGGCGCGACGGGGTGCGCCCGGACCGCATTCGGCCGCTGGGCAGACGATCTTACCGGCGAGTAAGCGGGCGGCGGCGGTGCGCTCCGTCGGCGACGACTGCGCCCGAGGTGAGTGTCCGGCGGCCCGCCGGGCACGTGACCCCGGCACAACTACTCACTTTCGTATAGAAAACCGTGGCGATCTGCTGAGTTCTCGCTAAGCCGGAATGCCGTCGCCGAGAGGGTGAGGGAATTTCTGCGCCGGGTATTGCAGCGTCGGGCTACTGGCTCGTAACGTTCGATCCGCACGGAGTTCGATCACGCAGTCGAGTCCATGGACTTCTGCGATCCACGATGTGAGCCGCCCTCGTACCGAGCCCATTACCGGGTGCGGCACGAGGTAATCGGGTACGTCCAACTCCACTCCCCTCGGAGGCTTTTCCGTGAGAAGCATCATCAAGCGTTCCCTGTTCGCCACCGCCGTCGCCACTGCCGCGTTCGGCCTGGCCGCCACCTCGGCCTCGGCCACCGCGCAGGCCCAGTGGACCGTCACCAATCCGAACGCGAACAACTCGTTCTCGGCGGTCCTGAAGACCGGGGCGACGGCCGACCTGCTCGACGTGACCACCAACCAGTCCGTGACCTGCTACTCGGCCACCGCGAGCGGTACCGCCACCAACGGTGTGCACCCGGACGGGAACAACCTCGTGCAGATCGCCTCGGCCAAGTGGGGCGACGCCGTCAGCGACCCCTGCGACGGCCCGCTCGGATCCGCGTTCAGTGCCGTGGCGAACGGCCCGATCAGCCTCAACGCCACCAGCTACAGCGGCGGCGTCACCTCGGGCAACCTGTCGAACGTGAGCGTGACGATCACCGGCGACACACTGTTCGGTGTCTGCAAGGCCACGATCTCCGGCTCCGCCAGCAACGCCAAGTACAACAACGCCACGGGTGAGCTGACGATCACCAACGGCACGGGCCTCAGCATCTCGAACGTGAGCAACTGCGCCTCGCTGATGAACAACGGCGACAGCGCTCAGTTCTCGGCGGTCTACAAGCTGGCCCAGCCCCTCACCGTCACCTCCCCGTGAGCCGGTAGTCGGTGCGACGGCCGCGAGCTGCGTGCCGGAGACGTCTCCGGCACGCAGCTCCCGTCCGGAGCCGGCCGACGACACGCCGTCCCACCAGATGACCAGTCAGCTCCGAGACGACGGCAGGTTGCCGAGATGAGATCAAGGACGAGTCGCCCGCCGCGAGTGGTGCAGGCCGGCGCCGTCGGTGCCATGGCACTTCTGGCCGGACTCATGCCGGGTACGGGTGTGGCGAGCGACACCCGTGTGGCCGAGAAGGACATCGGCTACACCTGTGCGTTTCCCTCCGGGGAGGAACAGGTCGATGTCACCGTCTCCGCCGAACTGCCGTCGACCTCCGGCGTCGGAGTCGAGGTCCAGCCGGAGAACGTGCATCTCGAACTGACCGTGCCGCGGGCGGTGCTGGGGGAACCACCGTCGGACGGCACCCCTCAGCTCTCGGGCTCCGCCCGGCTGGCGACCACCGTGACGCAGCACGGCGTGCCGACCACCGTGATGTGGCAGGGCCTGGACATCGCGCAATCACCCGTCGCCCCGGACAAGGACGTGGTGATCAGAGCCGCGGGTGAGGTCCCGACCGTGACGCCGCGCTCCAGCGGTGACCTGGTGTTCGCGGCGGACCGGCTGGAAATGGACCTGACTCTGCGATCGGCCGGCGAAACCGCGGCCGAGCCCGTGGCCCTGTCCGTCTCCTGCACGGTGGATCCGGACCAGGAGCCGGAATTCGCCGACGTCCGCGTGCCCGCTCCGGAGGGGGGCGTCCCGGCCACCCCGTCGACTCCCCGACTGCCGTGGGAACGGGAGGTGTCGGCGGACCCCCGGGGCGCGGAGCCGGAGACCGGGGCCGATGCCGACGGGCCCCGTGTACCGATACCCCCGGACTGCACCCTCGTCTACGGACCGGTGGAGAATCCGCCGAGGGCGGCGCACGGCTACATGGCCGGCTACTCGAACGTGAAGAAGCAGAACGCCGCGATGGCCTTCAGGGAGCCGGGCCACCTCAGGCTGCAGCTGAACTCGGCGACTGCCGCGTACACCTGCTCCAAGGGCAGTCTGACCTGGCTCAAGTCGGCGGCGACGCTGGACTACAACGGGAAGGCGCAGATGCCGCCGGCCCGGTCCACATTTCTGACCTTCGGCTTCATGCCGACGACGGCCACGGTGGAACTCGAACTCGTGGGCCCCACCACCATCGACACCCTTTCCGAAGGCCCGGACCCCGTCACCAGGCGCCGTCCCGAAACGACGACGGCGATCTCGAACATGAGCGTGCGCCTCTACGACGTGAAGGTGAACGGCACGCCGCTGGACGTCGGCCCCGACTGCCGCACGGCCCGGCCCATGAAGCTGGTGCTGACCGGGAAGGGGTCCACCGGCAGGAACCCGGCTGCGGAAGGCTACACGGTCATGACCGGGGGACCGCTCATCGGGTCCGCGGACATTCCGGAATTCACGGGATGCGGGGCGACGGAGGACCTCGACAACGTATTCACCGCGGCGGTCTCCGGAAAGGGCAACTACACCAAGATGATGCAGGGAGCCCTGTGTGTGGACGGGGTCCCGGCGAACTGCCCGGAGCCGCCCAGGCCGCGCCCGGAACGCTGATTTCACCCGGAACTCCCGGAACCCCGGGGCCTGTCCGACGCTGATCCGCCGGACGGGCCCCCGCCTGCCCCACCCCTCTCCAGAAAGGCTGGACCATCAATGAGTGCTGCCCCGAGACGCGTCAGGCCCGCTCTTTTCGGCGCCCTGGTGGCGGTGGCCGTCGGTATTCCCCTGAGCACGTCACCGGCGAGCGCCGCCTCCGCCCAGGAAATGGGCGGCAACTGGGCACCGTTCACCCGGTGTCCGGTCGACGACCCCGCCATGCTGGCCGCGGACGGCCAGGCGGAGATCGCGATATGCGTGGCCTCGCACTCCGCGAGCGGGTCCATCAAGCTCGGCAACACCCTGGCGACGACCGGCGCGAACGACCTCCAGTTCGGTGTCGTCCGCAACGCGGCAACGGGCGCGTCAAGGATCGTGGCGCCCGCGGGAGGAGCGATCGTCGGAGCTCCGACCGAGATTCCCGGCGGTCTGCTCGGCCTCATGTGCCCCAACGGGATCCCGGTGATCTCGGACATCTGCCGGCAGCTGACGGACAACAGCCTCAACCGGGTCGTCGCCACCGTGCAGTCGGCGGGCACACCCAGCAACTTCGACCTGACCGCCGGGATGACCGGCGGCAAGCCGATCGTCGACATTCCGGTCCGGATCCACCTGGAGAATCCGTTCCTCGGGTCGAAGTGCTACATCGGAACGACCTCCAACCCGGTGGTGCTGCGCCCGCAGAACCTCACGACGCCGGCCCTGGCCAGCCAGCGTTTCGACGCCAACGGCACGCCGAACACCAGGGGGGTGCTGAACCGGGTCGCGCTGACCGGGAACGCCCAGGGGGACAGCTCCTTCGCCGTTCCCGGGGTGAGCGGCTGCGGCCCCCTGACCCTCGGTGAGCTCAACTGGGCGGTCAACCTGAAGACGGGGCTGCCGTCGGCGTCCGGGAACAACAACCTGGTGCTCAACGACACCGCCACGTACACGGCGGGCCTGACCTCGCCGGGCGCGGCGGTGCCCGACGCCGGGCGGCTGCTCGCGGAGAACTGGCACGCCGGAGTGGTGCGGTAGGTGATCCTCCGGTCCGGCCCCTTTCCGTAGACACGGGGAATTCCGCTGCCGCCCGCCCCGCTCGGAGCTCTTTTCCGAGTGGGGCGGAGGCATGTTCGTCGCACGCCGGAAGACTCACTTATCGACAAGTGTGCGACGTTCATTACTCACTCGCGTACAAAAAGCAAGTGGCCGTCGAGCGCCTTGCAAAAAGTTCAGGAACCAGTATTGCGAAGGCTGGTTACCGAGCCGTAGCGTCCCAGTTGAGCAGCGCGGAAACGTATCCGTGGCTGCTCGTTCGGTGCACCTGGAGCCGTCGCGGCGCCGGCCTCCGTCGGCCGCGGGACCCAGACTGCACGCCGGAGACCTTGCGCAGATTTCGACAAAGCTCGTGCATGACTTTGTCACTCGGTGACAAGTGATCCACGCCGAGCACATGGTTCGTCGATTTCCGCTGTTCAACGGCTTGTCCTGGCGGTTTCGCCGGACATAGCGTGCGCCTCCTGGTGCACGTGTGACGAGCCGCCCATGGATTCATCAGAGCCGGAGCGCTGACAGATGACTTCGTTCACAACAACTTCGAAGGAGGGCCGATGGGAATCGAAGTAGTCGTCGAAGGCCTCACGAAGTCCTTCGGCAAACAGAACATCTGGCAGGACGTCACCCTCACACTGCCCGCCGGCGAGGTGAGTGTGATGCTCGGGCCTTCCGGCACCGGAAAGACCGTCTTCCTGAAATCCATCATCGGTCTGCTCAAGCCCGAGCAGGGGCGCGTTCTCATCAACGGCGTAGACATGGTGAACAGTCCCGAGCGCGAGATCATGGAGACCCGCAAGCTCTTCGGGCTCATGTTCCAGGACGGCGCTCTCTTCGGCTCGATGTCGCTCTTCGACAACATCGCCTTCCCGCTGCGTGAGCACACCCGCAAGAAGGAATCGGAAATCCGCCGGATCGTCATGGAGAGGATCGACATCGTCGGTCTCCTCGGCGCCGAGGACAAATTGCCCGGCGAAATATCCGGTGGTATGCGCAAGCGTGCCGGACTGGCCCGTGCCCTGGTCCTGGATCCGCAGATCATCCTCTGCGACGAACCGGACTCCGGACTCGACCCGGTCCGTACCGCCTACATCTCCCAGCTCCTCATCGATCTCAACGCGCAGATCGACGCGACGATGCTCATCGTCACCCACAACCTCGACATCGCGGCCACCGTCCCGGACAACATGGGCATGCTCTTCTGCCGCAACCTCGTCACTTTCGGGCCGCGCGAGGTGCTGCTCACCAGCGACGTGCCGGTCGTCTCCCAGTTCCTCGCGGGGCGCCGCGAGGGCCCCATCGGGATGGCCGAGGAGAAGGACGCCGCCACTCTCGCCGCCGAGGAGGTGAACGGCTACGGGGCCGGCATCAGTTCCGCCAACGCCCCGCGCACCGTCGTGCCGCAGCTGGAGCCGTCGCCCGGCATGCCCGTACGGCAGGCCGCCCTGCGCCGCCGGGAACGGGTCCTGTCGATGATGGGCCAGCTGCCGGAGGCCGCCCGCACGGCCATCATGAAGAGCTATGCCCCGGCCGCGGGCGGTGGGCGACCGTGACCGCCCCCATGCCGGTGCGGCCCCCCGAGCAGCCCGCGGCCGACGGGGCCGGCGCGAGCCCGCGGAAGACCCCGGAGCAGCGGCCTGCGACGCGGCTGCTGGCCCCGCTGCGCGAGACCGGGAAGCTGTTCTCCCTCGCCGGGACCGTGAGCCGCGAGATCTTCCGCAGGCCCTTCCAGGTACGGGAGTTCATCGAGCAGTTCTGGTTCGTCGCCAGCGTCACCATCCTGCCCGCGGCGCTCGTCTCCATTCCGTTCGGCGCGGTCATCGCCCTCCAGGTCGGCTCGCTGACCCAGCAGCTAGGCGCCCAGTCCTTCACCGGCGGCGCCAGTGTCCTCGCCGTCATCCAGCAGGCCAGCCCCATCATCGTGGCGCTGCTGATCTCCGGTGCGGCGGGCTCTGCCATCTGCGCGGACCTCGGCTCGCGGAAGATCCGCGAGGAACTCGACGCGATGGAGGTGATGGGCGTCTCGCCCATCCAGCGCCTCGTCGTCCCGCGTGTCCTCGCCACCATGCTCGTGGCCGTTCTGCTCAACGGCCTGGTGTCCGTGGTCGGCACACTCGGCGGCTACTTCTTCAACGTGATCCTGCAGCACGGCACCCCCGGCGCCTACCTCGCCAGCTTCTCCGCCCTCGCCCAGCTCCCCGACCTGTACATCAGCGAGGTCAAGGCGCTGATCTTCGGCTTCATCGCGGGCATCGTCGCCGCCTACCGCGGACTCAACCCGCGCGGCGGCCCCAAGGGCGTCGGCGACGCGGTCAACCAGTCCGTCGTCATCACCTTCATGCTGCTGTTCTTCGTGAACATGGTCCTCACGGCGATCTACCTCCAGATCGTCCCCGCGAAGGGGAGCTGACCCATGTCGATGCTCAGCTGGCTCGATCGATCGGGCGAACAACTCACCTTCTACGTACGCGCGTTGATCTGGATTCCCCGGACGCTGCGCCGCTATCTGCGCGAGGTCCAGCGGCTGCTGGCCGAAGTGGCGTTCGGCAGCGGCGGTCTCGGCGTCGTCGGCGGCACCATCGGCGTGATGATCGCGATGACCCTCTTCACCGGCACGGTCGTCGGCCTCCAGGGCTACGCCGCCCTCAACCAGATCGGCACCTCCGCCTTCACCGGCTTCATCTCCGCCTACTTCAACACCCGTGAGATCGCCCCGCTCGTCGCCGGACTCGCGCTCTCCGCGACCGTCGGCGCGGGCTTCACCGCCCAGCTCGGCGCGATGCGGATCAACGAGGAGGTCGACGCCCTGGAGGCGATGGGCGTGCGGTCCATGCCGTACCTCGTCACCACCCGGATCATCGCCGGAGTCGTCGCGATCATCCCGCTCTACGCGATCGGGCTGCTCTCCTCGTACCTCGCGTCCCGCGCCATCACGGTCCTGTTCAACGGACAGTCCGCGGGCACCTACGACCACTACTTCAATCTCTTCCTCTCCCCGGACGACGTGCTGCTGTCGGTGCTCAAGGTGCTGATCTTCAGCGTGATGGTGATCCTCGCCCACTGCTACTACGGCTTCCACGCCACGGGCGGGCCCGCCGGGGTGGGGGTGGCCGTCGGCCGGTCGGTGCGCAACGCCATCGTGCTCATCAGCGTCACCGACTTCTTCCTCTCGCTCGCCATCTGGGGCGCCACGACGACGGTGAAGGTGGCCGGCTGATGCACGCACACCGGACGCAGACCGTCCGCCGCAGACTCGCCGGAGTCACCTTTCTCCTCGTGCCCGCCGTCCTCGTCTGGGTCTCGGTCTCGGTGTACAACAAGGACTTCACCGACGACGCCACCGTGACCGTACGCACCGGCAGTGTCGGCAACGAGATGCACGACAACGCGGATGTGAAGCTGCGCGGCGTCGTCGTCGGGCAGGTCCGCTCGATCTCGGCCGACGGGGCCGGGGCCCGGCTCACCCTCGCCATCGAGCCCGGCAAGCTCGACCGCATCCCGGCCGATGTGACCGCCCAGATGCTGCCCACCACACTCTTCGGGGAACGGTTCGTGGCACTCGTACCGCCCGAGGCGCCGTCCACGCAGCCCCTGCGGGCCGGGGCCGTCATCCCGCAGGACCGCTCCAGCAACGCCATCGAGCTGGAGGAGGTCCTCGACAACGTCCTGCCGCTGCTGACCGCCGTCAAGCCGGAGAAGCTCGCCGCGACCCTCGGCGCGGTCTCCCAGGCGCTCGAAGGGCGCGGCGAGAAACTCGGCGACACCCTCCTCACGCTCGACGCCCACCTGAAGAAGTTCAACCCCCAACTGCCCACGCTCAACGCCGACATCAAGGAACTCGTCAAGGTGAGCAAGGTGTACGGGGACGCGGCCCCCGATGTCCTCGACGCGCTCACCGACTTCACCACCACCAGCGGCACCATCGCCGAACAGCAGGCGGAACTCGCCGACCTGTACGGGTCCACGACCGCCTCCGCGCAGGACATCACCTCGTTCCTCCAGGAGAACAAGGACAACCTGATCCGGCTCTCGGCCACGGGCCGGCCCACCCTGGAACTGCTGGCACGGTACGCGGACGAATTCCCCTGCAGCCTGCGGACCATGGCCGGATTCGTCCCGGCCATGGACAAGGCGCTCGGCAAGGGCACCGACCGGCCGGGACTCCACGTCACCGTCAAGAGCGTGAAGTCCAAGGGCAAGTACGTACCCGGCAAGGACACCCCGGTGTACGACGCGACCGGTGGACCGCACTGCTACTCCGTGCCCTACGTCGGCCGGACCGTACCGACCGCGGACGCCCGTACGGCCGAGGCCGCCACCCCGGCGGGCACCCCGCACGCCGGCGAACCGGCCGGCACCGCGCCCTCGGACCGGGACTCCGCCCTCGGCATGCCCAATTCCCCGCAGGAGAGCCGACTCGTCAACGAGCTGGTCGCTCCCTCACTGAAAGTCCAGCCGCAGACCCTGCCCGACTGGAGCAGCGTGCTCATCGGTCCGGCCTTCCGCGGTGCGGAGGTGAAGCTCAAGTGAAGCGCCGCTCTCTCGCCGGGCCGCTCGCGAAATCGATCGTCTTCATCCTGGTGACCGTTCTGGCCACCACGGTCCTCGCCCTGTCCATCGCCAATACGGGGGTCGGTGACACCACCACGTACAGGGCGAGGTTCACCGACGTCACCGGACTCGTCGTCGGCGACAGCGTCCGGATCGCCGGGGTGAAGGTCGGGCAGGTCGAGTCCATCGAGGTGGCCGACAAGCGGCTCGCCGAGGTCGGCTTCGCCGTTCGCAAGGGACGCAGGCTCCCCGCCTCCGTGACCGCCTCGATCAAGTACCTCAACATGGTCGGCCAGCGGTACATCGACCTCGACCAGGGCGCCGGGCCGGTCGGCCGCAGCTTCGCCGCCGGAGCGACCATTCCGCTCTCCCGCACCACCCCGGCGCTCGATCTCACCCAGCTCTTCAACGGCTTCCAGCCGCTCTTCGAAGGGCTCTCCCCACCGGACGTCAACCAGCTCGCGGGCTCCATCGTCCAGGTGCTCCAGGGCGAGGGCGGCACCGTCGACAGCATCCTCCAGCACGTCGGCTCGCTGACCGGCACGGTCGCCGCCAAGGACAAGGTGATCGGTGAGGTGATCAAGAACCTCAACACGGTCCTGAAGACCGTCAACGACCGCGAGGCCGGCTTCGACGACCTCGTCGTCACACTCCAGAAACTCGTCACCGGCTTCGCCGGCGACCGCAAACCGCTCGGCCAGGCCGTCACCGCGATGGGCGCGCTCACCACCGTCACCGCGGACCTCCTCGACGACGGACGGAAGCCGCTCAAGGACGACATCAGGCAACTCGGCCGGCTCTCCGACCAGTTGGACAAGGGGAAACCGCAGATCGAGAACTTCCTGCGGAAGACCCCCGCCAAGATGGAAGCGATCGGCCGCCTCGCCTCGTACGGCTCGTGGCTCAACCTCTACCTCTGCGAGGCCAAGGTCAGCGGCGTGACGACCGAGGACGGCAGCGCCCCGCCCACCGGCGTCGCGATCACCCAGCCGAGGTGCCAGGCATGAGAATCACACCACTGCGGGAACGCAATCCCGTCGCCGTGGCCGTCGTCGGACTGCTCGTCCTGGCCCTCGTCGGCCTGGCCGCCTACCGCGCCGACTCGCTGCCCTTCATCGGCGGCGGCACGACCTACCGCGCCGACTTCACCGAATCCGCCGGGCTCGACGAGGGCGACGAGGTACGGGTCGCCGGAGTGAAGGTCGGCAAAGTCACCGGCGTCTCGCTGGACGGCTCCAAGGTGAAGGTCAGCTTCGAGGTGAAGGACGTCTGGATCGGCAACTCCTCCACCGTGGGGATCGCCATCAAGACCCTGCTGGGCGAGAAGTACCTCGCCGTCGACCCGCTGGGCGACGCGCCGCAGGATCCGGACGAACGCATCACGGTGAGCCGCACCACCTCCCCGTACGACGTCACCCAGGCGTTCAACGGACTCGGCGAGACCATCGGGGAGATCGACACCCAACAGCTCGCCAAGAGCTTCGAGACGATCTCCGCCACCTTCAAGGACTCCCCGCCGGACGTGAAGAGCGCCGCCGACGGCCTCTCCGCCCTTTCGAGGACGGTCTCCGAACGCGACGCCCAGCTCGCCACCCTCCTCAAGGGCAGCAAGCAGCTCACCAAGACGCTCGCCGACAAGAAGAGCAGCTTCGAAACCCTGCTGGAGGACGGCAATCTGCTCCTCGGCGAGATCCAGGCGCGCCGCGACTCCATCCACCTGCTGCTCACCGGAACCCGGAACCTGGGAACCCAGCTCACCGGCCTCGTCGAGGACAACGACAAGCAGCTGAAGCCGACCCTGGACTCGCTCGGCCGGGTCACCGCGGTCCTGGTGAAGAACCGCAAGAGCCTCGACAAGGTGCTGTCCCTCGCCGGTTCGTACAACCGGCTCGTCGGCAACACCCTCGGCAGCGGCCGGTGGTTCGACAACTACGTCTGCGGCGTCGTCCCGAAGAACTACCTGCCCGCCGGCACACCTCCGGCGACCGGATGCATGCCACCCCAGCAGCAAGGCGGCCGCTGACATGAGACTCACGCGCATCGTCGGCATCGGCGCCGGACTCGCCGTCGTGGCCGTCGCGGCCACCACCGGTGTGATGGCCATGGACGACGAGGGAACCACGACCATCACCGCCTACTTCGACCAGGCCACCGGTGTGTACGCCGGTTCGGACCTGCGGATCCTCGGCGTCAGGGTCGGCCGGGTCGAATCGGTCACGCCGCGCGGCGACGAGGTCAGGGTCACCCTGCGGGTCGACAAGGGCGTCAAGGTCCCCAAGGAGGCGCACGCCGTGGTCGTCGCCCCCAGCCTCGTCGCCGACCGCTACGTCCAGCTCGCCCCCGCGTACAACGGCGGACCGCAGATCGCGGACAACGCCGTACTGCCGGCCGCGAACAACGCCACACCCGTGGAGGTCGACCAGCTGTACGAGTCCATCACCAAGCTCTCCACGGCCCTCGGCCCCGACGGGGCCAACGCGGACGGTGCGCTTTCCGGTCTCCTCGACACCGGTGCCAAGAACCTCGACGGCAACGGAAAAGCCATCGGAAACTCCATCGAACAGTTCGGCAAGGCGACCAAGACCCTCGACAGGAGCAGCGGAAACCTCTTCGACACGCTGTCCTACCTCCAGACCTTCACCACCATGCTGAAGGACAACGACGGCAATGTGCGCGCCGCGGAACAGCAGCTCAACTCCGTCACCGGGTTCCTCGCCGACGACAAGGAGAACCTCAGCGCGGCGCTGAAGGAACTGGGCACCGCCCTGGCCCAGGTCAAGAGCTTCATCCAGAAGAACCGCGGCGCCCTGAAGGCGAACGTGGACGCCCTGGTGCCGCTCACCCAGACCCTGGTCGACCAGCGCGCCTCGCTCGCCGAGTCGATGGACACGCTGCCGCTCGCCGCGGACAACGTGGTCAACGCCTACGACCCGGTGAACCGCACACTCAACGGCCGTACGAACCTCAATGAGCTCTCCATGGGCGGACCGCTCACCGAGGGGCCGGCCCCCGGGCTCGCGGGCCTGGCACCGGTGGACGGCACGCGGCAGAAGGCGCTGCCGGCCCTGCCGCTCCCGCCCGTCGGCACCGTCTACGGCACCCCGGCGAAGACCGCCACGGACAAGAAGGGGGCGCATCGATGAGCCCGGCCCTGCGCAGACCCGGAGCCCGCACCACCGGCGTCGTCGCGGTGCTCGCGGTGGGTGTCGGCCTGGCCCTGGTCGCCACCGGTTCCGGCCTGCCGTCGTTCACCGGCATCGACCAGATACCACTGCCCGGTGGCGCCGACCTCGGCGACCACCCGTACGAGATCACCGCGGAATTCACGGACGTGCTCAGCCTGGCCCCGCAGTCCTCGGTGAAGGTCAACGACGTCGCCGTCGGCCGCGTCACCAGGATCTCGCTGAGTCCGGGCGGCTGGAACGCCAAGGTCACCATGCAGGTCAACGGCAAGGTCGAACTGCCCGAGAACGCCTACGCCCACCTCGAACAGTCCAGCCTCCTCGGCGAGAAGTACATCCAGCTCTCACCGCCGGCGACCGGCACGGCCAGGGGCAGGCTCGCCGACGGGGACCGGATCCCGCTGAACCGGACCAACCGCAACCCCGAGGTCGAAGAGGTCTTCGGTGCCCTGTCGATGCTCCTCAACGGCGGTGGCGTCAACCAGCTCAAGACCATCACCACCGAGCTCAACAAGGCGCTCGCCGGACAGGAACCCCAGGTCCGCTCCATGCTGAACCGGGTCGACACCCTGGTCACGAACCTGGACGGCCACAAGGGAGACATCACCGACGCGCTCGACGGCGTCAACCGGCTCTCCGCCACCCTCGCCACCCGCAAACAGGACGTCGGAACGGTCCTCACCGGGCTCAGCCCCGGCCTGAAGGTCCTGGAGAAGCAGCGCGGTTCGCTCCTCACCATGCTCCGCTCGCTCGACACCCTCTCCACCGTCGCCGTCGACACGATCAACAGGAGCAAGGCCGACATGGTCGCCGACCTCAAGGCCATCGCCCCCAGCCTCAAGGCGCTCGCCGACTCCGGCAGCGACCTGCCGGACTCCCTCCAGGTGCTGCTCACCTACCCGTTCACGGACGAGGTGCTGCGCGGGGTCAAGGGCGACTACCTCAACGTCTACCTGGATGTGACGGCCATGCCCGGCACACAGATCATTCCGGCGCTCGACCCGGACGCCACTCCGCCCCCCGCGAGCGCTACGAGCAAGAACTCCGCCCCGGAGCTGCCGCTGCCGCTTCCCTCGGTACCGACGGCGGACACGAAGGGGGGCAGCCGGTGATCACCCTCGCCATCCGGCTGAAGAACATCACCTTCCTGATCATCGCGGTGCTCGTCCTCGGCTATCTCGGAGTGCGGTACGCCGACCTCGGCCACTACCTCGGCATGCGCGGCTACTACACCGTCACGGTCCAGCTCCCGCGGACCGGGGGGCTGTACACCCACTCCGACGTCACCTACCGAGGGGTCTCCGTGGGCCGGGTCGGGCCGATCGAGCTCACCGACGACGGGGTCGAGGCCGAACTGCGCATCGAGAAGGACGCCCCGAGGATCCCGGACAGCCTCAAGGCCGTCGTCGCCAACCTCTCGGCGGTCGGCGAGCAGTACGTCGACCTGCGGCCCACCCGTACCGACGGCCCGTACCTGGCGAACGGCTCCGTGATCGACCAGTCCGACACCACCGTTCCCGCCCCCGTCACCAACGTCCTCACCAGCGTCAACGACCTGGCGAGCTCCGTCGATCTGGAATCCCTGCGCACGGTCGTCGACGAGTTCGGCACCGCTTTCGAAGGGCGCGGCGACGATCTCCAGGTCCTCCTGGACACCGGGAGCGACTTCGTACAGGCGGCCGACGACGCGCTGCCCGTCAACACCCGGCTGATGGCCGACGGCGAGACCGTGCTGCGCACCCAGGCCGAACAGGGCGAGGCGCTCAAGGGCTTCGCCTCCGGGGCCGAGCAACTGGCCGCCGAACTCAAGGGATCCGACGCCGACCTGCGCAGGCTGATCGCGGTCACACCCGACGCCACCGGCCAGATCAGCGGACTGCTGCGGGACCTCGACCCGAGCTTCGGCGTCGTCGTCGCCAACCTCCTCACCACCTCCGAGGTCGCCGTCACCCGCCAGCGCGGACTGGAGGAACTCCTGGTGAGACTGCCCGCCGTGGCGGCCGCGGGATCGAGCGCGGTGGACGAGAACGGCGCCCGGTTCGGCATGTCGGTCACCTTCTTCGAACCCCTGCCCTGCACCGCCGGATACGGCTCCACGGTGTACCGCAACGGTCTCGACACCTCGGCCGGGTCGCCCGCCAACACCAAGGCCCGCTGCACCTCCTCGCCCGGCACCGGCATCAACGTCCGGGGCAGCGCCAACGCGCCGAAGGGCGGCGCCGTGCCCGAGCCCGCCAAGCCCGGATCGATGCTCCTCGGACACGGCTCGGCGGACCGGCTCCCGGGCGCGCTCGGCGTCACCGGGGACACCGCTCCGGCGGCCGGCGGCATGGCCGGCCTGCTGGGACTCGGACAGGGAGGCGGCGCATGACGTCCCGTACGAAGACCCTGAGCGGCTGGGCGGCGCTGCTCGCCGCCGCGGTGATCTGCGCACTCGGCGGCTGGTCGTACGCCGACGCGCGCGGCGACGAGGACCTGGCGTACGCGAAGAACCGGGATGCCGCGCTGGCCGACGGAAAGCGCCACCTCGCCCGGCTGAACAGCCTCGACGGCAAGGACGCCCGGAGCGTCGACGCGGGCCTCGGGGCCTGGCTCGATTCCTCGACCGGGCCGCTGCACGACCAGTTGCGGCGCACCCGGCGCAAGGACGCGGGCGAACTGGCGAAATCCGGTTCCACCGCACGCGGCAAGGTCACCGACGCGGCGCTCACCGCACTCGACGAGCGCACCGGTACGGCGGAGCTCATCGCGACCGTCGACGTCGACGTCACCCCGCGCACCGGAAAGGGCGGCACCGAACGCAAACGCTTCGAGGCCACGCTCGCCCGGACCGCGGACGGCTGGAAGATCAAGGCGCTCACGGCGATCGGGGTCGGGGGCGGCGCATGAAGGAGCGGGGAGGAACGGCGGTCGTGAGTACGGACGTGGACACGGAGGCCGCCGAGGACACGGCGGAGCTCGGCGCCGCCGCGGGCGAGGACGGCGCGGACCTGCCCGAGTCCGGTCGCCGGTGGCCCCGCGTCGTGGCGGCGGCCTTGGCCGTGGCGCTTCTCGCGGCCGGCGGCGGACTCTTCGCCGCGGGCAGGCAGGTGCGCGACACCCCCGCCGCCTCGAACCGGGCGCTGACCGACAGCGCGGCGACCACCCGGGTCGCCGGCGACGTCAGCAACGCGCTCGGCAAGGTCTTCTCCTACAGTCCGCAGGCCACCGGTGTCACCAAGGAGGCGGCGAAGCAACTCCTGGCCGGTCGGGCGCTCCAGCAGTACGCGGCTCTGTTCGGCCAGGTCGAGAAGCAGGCCGCCGACCAGAAGCTGACACTCACCACCCATGTCGTACGCGCCGGAGTGACCCGGCTGACGGAAGACAGCGCCCACCTTCTCGTCTTCCTCGACCAGGTCTACGAACGCGAAGGCAGGCCGGCCACCACGGCGGCGGCGCAGCTCTCCGTCACGGCCGAACTGCGGGACGGCCACTGGACCGTCGTCGAGATCACCTCCAGATAGCAGAGCCCACACTCGTCCAGTTCAGTACGGATCGGCCGCAGGGAGAGAGACAGCAATGGCACGGGTACGGATGACGAGGAATCCGCTGATGGCGGTGGCGGTCGTGCTGACGCTCGCGGCAGCCGTCGCGGCCGGCTGGGGCGGAGTGTCCCGGTACGACGCCGGGCACGACGCGTCGGCGGCGTACGCGCAGGCCCGCGACGACGCGCTGGCCGCCGGCGAGCAGGCCGTGCAGAACATGAACACCCTGGACCACCGAAAGCTGGAGAAGGGCCTCGACAGCTGGGAGGACTCCACCACCGGTGATCTGCACAAGCAACTCGTCGACGGGCGCGACGCGTTCGTGAAGCAGATCCAGCAGGCGAAGACCGTCAGCACGGCCCAGGTCCTGTCCGGGGCGGTGACCGAACTCGACGACCGGGCCGGCAAGGCCGGCGTCATGGTGGCGCTGCGGGTCACCGTGACCGCGCCGAAGGGGAAGCCCGCGGTGAAGGAGAGCCGGATGCTCGGGCAGCTCACCCGTACCTCCGAGGGGTGGAAGCTCAACGCCCTCGGCCAGGCACCCGTCGGCAACACGGCCGGCTGACGCCTCCGACTGCCACCCCGCCACCCGAGAGGACCCCGGACATGTCGACGACCCGCCACCTCGTCAACCGTCAGCGCCGTCTGGCCACCGCCGCCGCGGAACGCGCCACCACGACCGCGCCGCCGCGCAAGCCCGAGCCCCCGGGCCCCTCGCACGACGGGCCCGGGGGGACCGCGGCCGCTCGGGACACCACCGCCGACGCGGTCACCGACGACACCGGCCCGGGGGAGGACCGGGAGGGGGAGCAGGAGGAGGCGGAAGGGCGACGCGAGCCGTGGCGCCGCCTGGGTGTCCGGCTGCCCGCCGTCCTCTGCGCCCTCACCGTGCTCCTCGGCGCCTTCGCCGCCTGGGCGTTCGGTTCGGCCGCGAGCCTGCGCGACGACCCGGCCCGGCAGAACACGGCCCTGACCGACATCAGCCGTACCAGCGAGGTGAAGGGGCAGATCTCCGAGGCGGTGGGCGCGGTGTTCTCCTACACCTACGCCTCACCGGCCAAGTCCGAGCGGGCGGCGAAGAGTTACCTGGTCGGCAAGGCCGTCCAGCAGCACGAGGACATGCTCGCCCAGGTACGCGCCCAGGGGCAGAAGCAGAAGCTCGTGCTGACCACGACCGTCACGGACAGCGGTGTGGAACTCCTCGACGGCGACCGGGCCCGGCTGCTGATCTTCGCCGACCAGAGCAACACCCGTACCGGCACGTCCGACGAGACGACCTACGCGGCGGCCATGTTCGCCGTGGACGCCGTTCGCCGCGGTGACACCTGGCGGATCTCCGGCATCGATACGTTCGCCCGGTGACCCGGGGAGAGAGGGGAGCACGCATGAGGTTCAACGGCACCATGCGCCGTGGGCTCGGCGGCACGGCAGCCGCGGTCGCCGCGATGGCCGCGCTCACCGCGTCCCAGGCACCGGGACTCGTCCACCGGGAACAGACCGCGAAGGAGCGCCACGAGGCCGACGAGGTCAGGTGGACCCACGTGGCCAACGACGACTCCTACCACACCGAACTGCCGCCGCTGCAGTCGCCGGAGCCGCCGAGGGCCGGCGTGAAGCAGAGCCCGGCCGTCGCCCGCTCCTGGGCCGAGGCGGGCATTCCGGCCACGGTGCTCGCCGCCTACCGCAAGGCGGAGACAGCACTGGGACGCACCGACCCCGGCTGCCGGCTGCCGTGGCAACTGCTCGCCGCGATCGGCAAGGTCGAGTCCGGCCAGGCCGGCGGGGGACGGGTCGACGCCCACGGCACCACGCTCAGCCCGATCCTCGGACCGGTGCTCAACGGTGACGGTTTCGCCACCGTCCGCGACACCGACGGGGGCGTGTACGACGGTGACCGGACATACGACCGGGCGGTCGGCCCGATGCAGTTCATCCCGTCCACCTGGGCCCACTGGGGCAAGGACGGCAACGGCGACGGCCGCCGCGATCCCGGCAACATCTACGACGCCGCCCTGGCCGCCGGGTACTACCTCTGTGCCGGACCGCGCGATCTGTCGGTGAAGGCCGATCTGGACCGCGCGATCCTCAGCTACAACCACTCGGACACCTATCTGCGCACGGTGCTGTCCTGGCTGGAGTTCTACCGCAAGGGCAGTCACCCGGTGGCCGACGGCAAGGGCACCGTCCCGAAGAGCCCGGGGGCGGGCGGGCCGAACAAGCCGACGCACCCGGTGGGCGGTCCCGGCGCTCCGGGCGGCGGCATCATCGTGGGCCCGCAGCCCGGCGGTTCGCACAGCCCCTCGCCCTCCGCCTCCCCGGATCCGTCCGGCTCACCGACCGGCTCCCCGGATCCGACCGGCTCTCCGGACCCCACCGATCCGGGCACCGGCTCCCCCGATCCGACCGGCAGCGGCCCGGCCACCCCGGACCCCGGCACGAGCCCCGATCCCGGCACCTCGGAGCCCGCCCCGGGCTGTCCGACGGACACGCCGTCACCGGATCCGACCGAATCGACCGGGACCACCGAGCCCCCGTCGCCCGAACCGGGCACGACCGAGGAGCCGTGCCCCACGCCCTCGGACTCAGCGCCCGCCGGCTGACAGCACCTCGGCCAGGTCGTACCGCACCACCTCTTCCAGCTGCGCGTACGTGCAGCTGTCCGGGGTGCGGTCCGGCCGCCACCGGCGGAACTGGGCGGTGTGCCGGAACCGGTCGCCCTCCATGTGGTCGTACGCCACCTCGCAGACCCGTTCCGGACGCAGCGCCACCCACGACTGGTCCTTCTTCCCGGACCAGCGGCTCGGCGTCCCGGGCAGCCGGGCGTGTTCGTGCGCCTCGGCGTCCGCCCACGCCGCCCACGGATGGCCGGCGAAGCCGATGCGCAGCGGCTCCAGCTCCGCGGCCAGCTCCTGGCGCCGTCTCATCGGGAAGGCCGCACAGACCCCCACGTGCTGCAGGACGCCCGCGGAGTCGTACAGGCCGAGCAGCAGCGAGCCGACGACCGGGCCGCTCTTGTGGGGGCGATACCCCGCCACCACGCAGTCGGCGGTCCGCTCGTGCTTGATCTTGTACATCACCCGGGTGTCGGGGCGGTACGGCAGATCGAGCGGCTTGGCGACCACCCCGTCGAGCCCCGCGCCCTCGTAGTGGTCGAACCACTGCTGGGCGAGCGCCGGGTCGGTGGTCGCCGGTGCGAGGTGGACGGGGGGCGAGGCGCCGGACAGAGCCGCCTCCAGTACCGCACGCCGGTCGGACTGCCGGAGGGAGAGCAGCGAATCGTCGCCCACCGCCAGGATGTCGAAGGCGACCAGACTGGCCGGGGTCCGCTCGGCGAGCAGCCGCACCCGGGAATCGGCGGGGTGGATGCGCTCGCTGAGCCGGTCGAAGTCGAGCCTGCCGTCGTGGGCGACGACGACCTCACCGTCGATCACACAGCGCGGCGGCAGATTGCCGCGGACGGCGGTGACCAGCTCGGGGAAGTAGCGGGTGAGCGGCTTCCCGGTGCGGCTGCCGATCACCACCTCGTCGCCGTCGCGGTGCACGATCGCGCGGAAGCCGTCCCACTTGGCCTCGTACTGCATACCGGGCGGGATCTTGGAGACGGACTTGGCGAGCATCGGCTTCACAGGCGGCATCACCGGCAGATCCATGGCCATGATTGTCGCCCATGGGTGAACATAAGTCTCCCGATATGCGGCATATGTGAACCCGGCCTACCGTGACCGTCATGGGTGCAGCGGGAACAGCGGTGGAGCTGGAAGCCGACGGACGGCCCGTACGGCTGTCCAGTCCGGACAAGGTCTATTTTCCGGAGAAGGGCTACACGAAGAGGGACGTGGCCGAGTACTTCCTGGCCGTGGGCCCCGGCATCACACGCGCCCTGCGCGACCGGCCGACCACCCTCCAGCGCTTCGTGGACGGTGTCGACGGAGAGTCCTTCTACCAGAAGCGGGCCCCGAAGAACCTTCCCGACTGGATCCCCACCGCCCGGATCGACTTCCCCAGCGGCCGTTCCGCCGACGAGATCTGCCCCACCGAGCTCGCCGCCGTCATCTGGGCGGCCAACCTCGGCACGCTCACCTTCCACCCCTGGCCGGTCCGCGCCGGCGACACCGACCACCCGGACGAACTGCGCATCGACCTCGACCCGCAGCCGGGAACGGACTACGCCGACGCGGTGCGGGCCGCCCATGAGCTGCGGTCCGTCCTCGACGACCACGGCCTGCGCGGCTGGCCCAAGACCTCCGGCGGCCGGGGCATCCACGTCTTCGTCCCCATCGAGCCGCGGTGGACCTTCACCGGGGTCCGCCGCGCCGCCATCGCCGCCGGGCGCGAACTGGAACGCCGGATGCCGGACCGGGTGACCACCGCCTGGTGGAAGGAGGAGCGCGGCGAGCGGATCTTCGTCGACTACAACCAGACCGCCCGGGACCGCACGATCGCCTCCGCCTACTCCGTACGCCCCTTCCCGCACGCCCCGGTCTCGGCCCCGCTGCGCTGGGAGGAGATCGACGACGCCGAACCGCGCGACTTCGACATCAGGACGATGCCGAAGCGCTGTGCCGAGGCCGGCGACGTCCACGCGGACATGGACGAGCACGCCTTCCGGCTCGACGGGCTGCTGGAACTGGCCGACCGGGACGAGCGGGAGCACGGGCTCGGCGACCTGCCGTACCCGCCGGAGTACCCGAAGATGCCGGGCGAGCCCAAGCGGGTCCAGCCCAGCCGGGCCCGGCACGCCGAGGACGGCGATGCATGAGCGCACCGGACCTGGAGCCCGTCACCCCCCGCGGGAAACATGGCCGGCCCCCGGCCCGCGGTGACCGATGGGCGGCGTTCAAGGCCTCCCCGTATCTGCCAGCCGTCGTACTCCTGTTCATCATCGCGGCCGCGGCCGGGCTCTTCGCGGGCTCCTACACGTACGCGATGGCCAACCCGACCCCGCGCAACATCCCGGCCGCCGTGGTCGGCCACCTCGGCACGGCGGGCGACAAGGTCTTCCTCGACCGGCTGGAGGGTGCGCTCGACACCTCGCTGGTGCTGCACGAGTACGCCACCGAAGCCGGGGCCCGCATCGCGCTGGAGGAGCAGAAGGTCTTCGCCGTCCTGCGGCCCGAGAACGGCGGAGTCGGCCTGGACGTCGCGAGCGCGTCGGGGGCCACGGTCGCCCAGTTGCTCGCCGAGTCCACGCTGAAGGTGGGGGAGGCGGCCCACGTGCCGGTGAAGGTCACGGACGTGAAGCCCCTGCAGCGGGGCGACCCGCGCGGCCTCGCCCTCTTCTACATCTCGCTCGCCGCGGTGATCGTCGGGTTCATCGGCGCGATCCAGCTGAGCGTGCACGCCAAGGCGCTGGAACCCCTGGAGCGGGTCGGGTTCACCGTCGCCTACTCCCTGCTCGGCGGGTTCGCGATCGCCGCCGTGGTGGACTGGCTGCTCGGCTCCGTCGACCTGCCGTTCGTCCAGTCGTGGTTGATCCTCGCCTTCACCATGTTCACCACGGGCATGGTCTTCACCATGTTCAACACCCTGATCGGGCGCTGGGCGATGATCCCCACCTGGGGGCTGATGGTGATGCTCGGAAACCCGTCCTCCGGTGGGGCGGTGTCCTGGCCGCTGCTGCCGTCGGTGCTCGGCTTCATCGGCCGCTGGCTCCCGCCGGGCGCCTCGGTCAACGCCCAGCACGCCGCCGTCTACTACCCGGGGCACCAGCGGGTCTTCCCGTACCTCGTCCTCGCCGGCTGGGCGCTGGTCTCCTGCGCGGTGTTCTGGGTGTGGCGCCACCGGCACCCCGGTGGCCGTGACCACATGCCCCTGCATGCGGCCACGGCCACCTGACGCAGGTCCGGGCTACAGCTCCTTGATCCGGATGTCGCGGTACGAGACCACGTCGGCGGTGCTGTGGACCTGGAGCCCGATGTAACCGGAGGCGTACCGCCGGCCGTCGGTGCCCGGGTCGTCGCCCCGCGGCGGCTCGAAGACCTGGCCGCCGTTGTTGTCGAACTCGTTCAGCAGGACGCCGTTGCGGTAGACCGAGTAGTGCTGGTCCACCACCCGGATCTCGTAGTCGTTCCAGGTGCCCTTGGGAGTGACTCCGGCGCCGGCCAGACCGATCCGGTCGAAGCCGTAGACGGAGCCGGTCTTGTACATGTCGCCGTCCGGGCGGTCGAGGATCTGCACCTCGTGCCCGTACTTGATGGCGACCCACTCCGGTCGTGACTCCTCGGGGTTGTCGTGGACGTTCGGGAAGCGCACGAACACCCCGCTGTTGGCGTTGCCCGTGCCGGGGGCGTCGTCGCGCCACTGGAGCTTCAGCGAGAAGTCGCCGTACTGCCGGCCCGGGAACCAGAGCATGCCCATGCCGTCCACCGCGGTGGAGCTGGTGATGGTGCCGTCGGCGTTGAGCCCGAACCTGCCGCCGCCCACCTGCTGCCACTTGGCGAAGGACGCCGCCGTGCCGTCGAAGAGCTTCTTGTAGCCCTCGTCCTGGCCCGGCCCGCCGATCCCCGACTGCTTGGCCGCCCGGTAGATCTGCTTGTGCTCGCGGGCGTCGATCACACCGGCGGTGAGCAGCTTGTCGAGGACGCCGTCCACGTGCTTGAGGAACAGGGCGTGCGACGACCAGTCCTTCTCGTCCTCGATGAGCTCATTGATGGTGCAGCGGTTGCCGGTGATGCGGTTGGGAACCCCGGTGTCGACCGTGCCGACGATGACGGTGAGCCGCTCGTCGAACTCCGGGCAGTTCGGCGCCGGTACGCCGCCGCTCGCGGCGACGGTGAACGACACCTGCTTCGCCAGGGAGGTGTTGCCGGCCTTGTCCGTCGCCCGGTGGGCGACGGTGTGATAGCCGACGCGGTCGACGACGACGGTGGTGGTGTACGCGAGGTACGGGCCGCCGTCGAGCGAGTACTCGATCCTGTCCACGCCGGACTCGGTGTCGGTCGCCGTGATGGTCACCTTGGCGCTGGTGAGGTAGGCGTTGTCGGAGTTCTTGTCGCCCTCGACCCTCGCCGAGGTCTCCGGCGGCGTCCTGTCCTGCGTCGGCGGTGCGACGACGGTGAAGCCGACCGACTTCTCGGCTGCCGCGTTGCCCGCCCTGTCGGTGGCCCGGTAGCGGACCGTGTGGGTGCCGGTCTCGTGCACCATCACGGGCCCGGTGTACGGCTGCCAGGCGCCGTCCGCCCCGACCGCGTACTCGATGGTGTTGACGCCGGACCCGGTGTCGGAGGCGGTCACGGTGACCGTCGCCATCCCCAGGTACCGCCCCTGGCCGTCCTTCTCACCGGACACCGTCGCCGAGGTCTCCGGCGGTGTCGTGTCGTCCGTCGGCGGTGCGGCGACCGCGAAGCCGACGGATTTCTCGGCCGCCGTGTTGCCCGCCTTGTCGGTGGCGCGGTAGCGGATCGTGTGCGCGCCGACCTCGTTCACCACGATCGGGGTGGTGTACGGCTGCCAGGCGCCGTCCGCCCCGACCGCGTACTCGACGGTGTCGACACCCGAGGCGTCGTCGGTCGCCGAGACGGTGACCACCGCCTGGCCGATGTACGCGCCGTCGGCGTTCTTGTCGCCGTCGACCTTCGCCGAGGTCTCGGGCGCGGTGGTGTCCGTACCGCCGCCGTCCGTCACGGTCAGGATGCCCTGCATCGCCTCGTGCCCCGGCATGGTGCAGTGGTAGAAGTACCGGCCGGGGGAGAGCGTGACCTCGGCGGTGTGCCTGCCGCCCTGGTCGTCGGCCGGGTTGGCCAGGATGTTCAGCGTGACGTCGTTGTTGAACTCCGGGTCGGAGACGCTGAAGGTCAGGGTGTGCGGCATCCCCGTGGTGTTGCCGGTCGCCGCGCTGTTCTCGAAGACGATGGTCGCCTTCCCCGCCACCGCGGTCTTCGGAGCGGAGAGATAGTGGTCGATGGGGTCGCCCGCCGTCCAGGTGAGGACCTGGCCGGCCGCCGCGGCGGCCGGAGCCGCCGTACGGCCGTACGCCGCCGTCGAGGTCAGCCCCAGCACCATCAGGAACGAACCCAGCAGCGCGAGCCACAACCGGACGGGCCGGTACCGCTGCCGCGAGAAGATCGAACGGTGTCTCACCGCACTGCCGCCTTCCTGGCCAGGTCCTCGGCGGCCGGGGTCGGACCGCCGCCCTTGTACGTCACACGCCACAGCGCGGACTTGGAGTCGGAGGTGAAGAAGCCGCGCCCGTAGTCCAGGACGTACAGCGAGCCGTCCGGGGCGAACTTCCAGTCCATCAGGTTGCGGATGCCGTCCGCGCCGACCGGGATGATCTTCCTCAGGGACTCGGCGTGCGTGGGCAGACCGCCCTTGCCGACCGTCTTCGGGTCGGTGAGCACGGCGTGCCGCGGCTGGGTGTCGTCGTAGAAGTCACCGACGAACCACTTGCCGTCCCAGTAGGAGGGCCACTTGTCGGCACTGGTGCTCGCCGCGTCGTACCGGTAGACCGGGCCGTTCATCGTGGCCTGACCGCCGCCCTTGAGCCACGGCAGCAGCTGCTTCTGCTCCTCCACCTTGTAGCTCGGGATGCCGTTGGCGTCGCGCGGGTAGTCCACGCCACCGCCCTGCGGGGAGTACCAGATGGTGTTGGAGGTGATGGGCGGCAGGTTCACCAGGCCGTCGTTGTTCGGCGACTCGTTCCTGGGGTGGTCGCAGTCGTACCAGCCGAGCGGCTTGCCCGGGTCGGGCAGATTGCGGTCCCGGTAGGGCTGCTTGTTGCCCATGCAGTACGGCCAGCCGTGGTTGCCCGCCTTGGTGATCGCGGCGAAGGTGTCGTACTTCGCCGGACCCCAGGTGGTGGAGGGCGAGCCCGCGTCGGGGCCGACCCAGCCCGCGTACAGGGTGTCGGTCGACTTGTCGATGGAGATGCGGGCCGGATTGCGGACCCCCATCACATAGATCTCGCCGCGGGTCCTGCCGCCGCCCTCGTCCGGCTCCTTGCCGGTGAAGAGATTGCCCTCGGGCAGTGTGTACGTGCCGTCGTCCTCGGGGTGGATCCGCAGGATCTTCCCGTTGAGGTTGTTCGTGTTGCCCGCGGTGCGCCGGGCATCGGCGAACGAGACGCCCCTGTAGTTCGGCGCCGGGTTGTTGCCGGAGTAGCCGTCGCTGAAACCGGAGGAGTTGTTGTCACCGGTCGCGATGTACAGATTGCCCTGGGAGTCCCAGGCCATTCCGCCGCCCGCGTGGCAGCAGCTGTGGACCTGGACGGGCCAGTGCAGCAGCACCTTCTCCGAGGACAGATCCAGCTTGTTCGTGGACAGGTCCAGGGTGAAGCGGGAGACCTGACGTACCGCCATCTGCTTGTCGCGGTCCAGCTTCGAGTGCGGGGTGTAGTGCAGATACACCCAGCCGTTCTTCTCGAAGTCCGGGTCCAGCTCGATGCCGAGCAGCCCCTCCTCGACCTTGATCAGCTCGTCGCCGCCGCCCTTGTTGCCGAAGATCGTCAGCTCCCCGGCGAGGGTCACCTTCTTCGTCTTCGGGTCGTAGACGTGGATCTGTCCCAGACCCTTGCCGACGTCCGGGTCGTTCCAGTCGGTGACGACCGGCCTGCTGCTGTCGGCGCCGCCGCGCCCGATGTACAGCACCCGTCCGTCCGGGGCGACGACCAGCCCGTGCGGCTCGCCGATCTGGTCGTTCAGGCCCGGCTGATTGGGCTGGGTGACGCGTTCGGCCCGGTAGTTGGCGTCGATCGTGGCCTTGCAGTCGGCCTGCGAGATCCGCGTCGTCCAGTCCAGCGCGCCGCGCAGATGGTCGCGGAAGTCGGTCTCCGCGAAGCTGTCGACCGTACCGCCCATCGCCGTGTAGAAGGACCTGCCGCCGTCGTAGTCGCGGCACCAGGAGACCGGATGGTCCCAGCCGTTGGCACTCGCGCCGGGCTTGTACGTGGTCTCCCGGACGCGGGCCACGGTGTGCACATCACCGGACGGATTCTCCGTCCAGTTCAGCCAGGTGTCGGGACGCTTCCACTCCAGCGGGAGGTTCCTGGTCGCCGGATGCTGCCGGTCCCCGACCTCGACCGTCGCACGCTGTACGCCGGTCGGGCTGCCGGCCGCCGGACGGGCCCCGACCAGACCGGTGAACCAGTCCGAGTACGGCTCGGTGCGCGCCGCGTCGTGGATGCCGAGGAAGCCGCCGCCCGCCTCCATGTACGCCTCCAGGCCGGCCTCCTGCTCGGGGTCGAGCACATCGCCGCCACCGGTCAGGAAGACGACGGCGTTGTACCTGCCGAGCTGCTTGCCGTTGGTGAAGACGGCCGGGTCGTCGGTGGCGACGGTCCTGAACCGACCGGCCTCCGGCCCGGTGAGCCCGATTTTCTCGATGGCCGCGATCCCGGCGTCGACGGTCGGGGACTCCTCGGTGGCGGAGGCGTGGAACACCAGCACCTTGACATCGGCGCCGCCGGGCGGCGACGGCAGGGACAACGTTGTCGCCACACTGCGCGGCCCCGGTTCCGGATAGGGCCTGGCGCTGGCGGCGTTGCCGCCGAGCAGGGAAGCGGTCAGTGCGCCGGCCGCCAGGGCCGCCGCGAGTCCGCGTCGCGATCTGGACCTGTGATGTGGTGTGCGCTGCATGTGGTCACCCACCCCTCTTTGGTCACTGCAACAGCGGATGAAGCTAGACCTCTTTTCGCGGCTCGCCAATAGCTATGGCAGCAATGGCACGAACTTTGTCCTGGGTGTGGATAAACGAAGATCCCCCGGCTACGGTGTGGGCCGTCCGGGGGGCACCCGCGCCTCGCCAACCCCGGCAACCTCTGAAGCCGCCGCGATCGCCGTAACCTCCGTATCTCCGCAGTCCCGCAGTCTCCGCGACCTGGCAGTTCCCGTGATCCGGGCAGTCCCCGCGATCCGGGCATGTTCGCAAAACTCCGTAAATTCCTTAGTGCAGTGGGGAGTTCATCATGGACAGAAGGAGCTTCAACCGGCGGTTCCTGGTGGGCGGCGGGGTGGCGGCCGCGACCGGCGTGACATCGTTGTCTCTCGGTACGATCGAGGCCAGCTCGGCGGAACCCCCACCCAGGACCGCCCCGGCAGGAGGCATCGTCCGCCATCTCAAGCTGTACGCGGAGAAGCTGGCCGACGGTCAGATGGGATACGGCCTGGAGAAGGGCAAGGCATCGATCCCCGGTCCCGTCATCGAGATCAATGAGGGCGACACCCTGCACATCGAGTTCGAGAACACGATGGATGTGCCGGTCAGCCTGCACCCCCACGGCGTCGACTACGACATCGCGAGCGACGGCACCCGGCTGAACAAGAGCATCGTCGAGCCGGGCGGCACCCGCACCTACACCTGGCGCACCCACCCGGCGGGCCGTCGCACGGACGGCACCTGGCAGCAGGGCAGCGCGGGCTACTGGCACTACCACGACCACGTCGTCGGTACGGACCACGGCACCGGCGGAATCCGGAAGGGCCTCTACGGCCCGTTGATCGTCCGTCGCAAGGGCGACATCCTGCCGGACAAGACGATCACGATCGTCTTCAACGACATGACGATCAACAACAAGGCGGCCCACCAGGCCCCCGACTTCCACGCCACGGTGGGGGACCGGCTCGAAGTGGTCATGATCACGCACGGCGACTACTTCCACACGTTCCACATCCACGGTCATCGCTGGGCGGACAACCGGACCGGCCTGCTGACCGGCCCGGACGATCCGAGCCGCGTCGTCGACACGAAGACCGTCGGTCCCGCGGACTCCTTCGGCTTCCAGGTCATCGCGGGTGAACACGTGGGGGCGGGCGCCTGGATGTACCACTGCCATGTGCAGAGCCATTCCGACATGGGCATGGCCGGGCTGCTGCTGGTCGCCAAGGCCGACGGCACCGTACCGGGCTACGACCCGAACGCCAAGATGACGCACGACAAGACCGCGCCGGACAAGACGGCTCCGGACAAGACCGCGCCGGACAAGACCGCGCCCGGCAAGACGGCTCCGGACAAGACCGCGCCCGGCAAGACGGCTCCGGGGGAGACGCCCTCGGGTGGGACGGCTCCGGGTGGGGCGGCTCCCGACAAGACGGCGTCGGGGAACAGCGCTCCCGGCGGTACGGCGAAGGACCCGGCAGCCCACGATCCGGCGGCGCACAAGTCCTGACCCGTCAGGTCTCCGGCGCCGCTCCGACCGCCCCGGCGGCTCCGACCGCCCCGGCGGCTCCGACCGCCCCGGCGGCTCCGACCGCCCCGGCCGCTCCGACCGCCCCGGCGGCTCCGGCCGCCCCGGTCGCGAGGCGCAGCTGTTCCTCCTCGACGATGCGCCGGGCGAGAGCCCCGTCCGACACATCCACCGCGTCCGGCGTCGTCTCGGCGACGTCGCTGCGCCGTGCGTACAGGTCGAAGAGCCGCTCCTTGCGGGCCAGGATGTTCAGCATCCGCTCGTCGACGCTGTCGGCCGCGAGGAGCCGGTGCACCCGGACCGTCCGTATCTGCCCCATCCGATGGGCGCGGGCCACCGCCTGATGCTCCATCGTCGGCTTGATCTGCGGCTCGCAGATGATGACCACCGAAGCGGCCTGCATGTTCAGCCCGACACCGCCCGCCTGGATCTGGCTCAGCAGGACGGCATGGCCGTCGACGGCACCGAACCCGTCGATCATCTCCTGGCGGCGGGCGGCCGGGAGGCTTCCGGAGAGCGGGCCGAACACGCCCGCCCCCAGGGCCTGTTCGACCGTGCGGAGCACCTCGCGGAAGTACGAGAACACGACGACCTTGAGACCGGTGTCCGCGGCCTCGGAGACCAGCTCGCGCAGCCGGTTGAGCTTCGCGGACGTCGCGGGCCGGTCGTACGCGGCCCGGCGCATCCGCATGAACTGCCCGGCGCCCACCGCCTCGCGGTAGGCGTCGAGATCGTCCGCGCTGAACGCCTCCCACTCGTCGACCTGCACCAGCGCCGGGAGTTCGGTCAGCACATCCGCCTGGTTGCGTCGCAGGTAGGCCGGGGCGACGGCCCTGCGGAACGCGTGCGATCCGGCCGCCCCGTGGGTGGTGTGGATCGACGGGGCCAGTTCGGGCTGGAGATGGCGGACGAGGCTGCGGAACTCCTCGACCCGGTTCTCCATCGGCGTACCGGTCAGGAACAGCACGCGCTCGGTGCGTTGCGTCCAGCCGGACACCGCCCGGGAGCGGCGGGTCTCGGGGTTCTTGACGTAGTGGGCCTCGTCGACCACCAGCATGCCGGGCCTCATGCCGCAGTCCCGGGGGGCCGGCAGGGTGTGCAGGGCGTCGAACGTGGTGAGCGCGACCCCGCCGCTCTCGCGCCACTCTGCGAAGGCGCCCTGCCGCTCCGGCCCGTGCACCGGAAGCGCGCGCAGGGTCGAGCGGGCCCGGACCTCGCGCGCCCAGTTGATCAGTACGCTCGCCGGGCAGACCACCAGGAAGTGCGTCTCGCCCCGTGCCGAGAGGTGCGCGAGCGCGGCGATGGCCTGGACGGTCTTGCCGAGCCCCATCTCGTCGCCGAGGATCACCCGCTTCTGCGCGAGCGCGAACCGTGCGCCGAACGACTGGTAGCCGCGCAGGGAGACCCGCAGATGGGCGTCGTCCAGCCGCAGACCGCGCACCCGGTCCGCGATCCCGGAGGGCAGGAACCCCTCCGCCGCGTCCCGGTCGGGGCCGGTGCCCGACATCTCGGCCAGCAGGCTGTAGTACTCGGCGGACCGCACCTCGAAGTCGACCCACGCCGCGAGGTCCGACTCCGGGGCCCGCAGCAGATCGACCGACACCTGCCCGAACAGCAGGGGAAGCTCGCGTGCGGCCGCCTCGGCGACGGCGGCCTGAACCGAGGCGACGGCCTCCAGCGCCTGGGCGCGGCTCCGGTGCCGGGCGAACAGCATGCGCAGCCGTCCCCGCGCGGGTCCCGCGGCGGCCACGAGGGGATCGAGGCGACCGACGAGCCGGCCCGCCGCGTCCACGGCCCGGCGGACGTCGGGGCCGGCCTCGACCAGCCGGTGCAAGGCGGTGAGCAGCGCGGTCGTGGATTCGTCCGGGGTGTCCACGTCTATCCGGACCGCGACCGTGTCCCGTACCGCGTGGGCGATCTGCCCGGCCGCGGCCAGTGCCTGGTCGGCCGTCTGCGCGCCGACGCCGGGGATCTGGCGGAGCTCGTAGCGGTTCGCCTCGTGGACCTGACCCACGGTCGTGAAGCCGGCCTGCTCGACCGCGCCCAGCCGCAGTCTGCCCTCGGTGACGTCCTTGAGCCTGGAGACCGGGATGGCCGACAGTTCACGACGGATGAGGGAGTCGAGCAGCGGCGACAGCGCGGCGTGCACCGCGTCGACGGCGCGGGCGTGATCGGTCAGCACCGTGCGCGCCGTCTCCAGCAGCCGCTCGGCCTGCGCCAGCAGTTCCCGGGCCGCCCTTCCCGTGGGCGCCCGGACCTCCGTCGGTCCGGCCTCTGTCATGTACGTCCCTCTGTCCGTGCAGCCGGGCTGCACTCCCGCCCGGCGCCTGCCCCGGGCGATTCATATCGTGCCACGCGGCGCGGACAGTGCCTCCGGCTCAGCCCGTGGGGGGTCGGCGTTCCGCCGGGGAGAGCAGCAGGACCTCCAGCGCCCGCGCGCAGGAGCGGGCCTGCGAGAGGAACCACTCGATGCGCGCGTCCGTGATCACGGACGGCGTGGCCCGGACCGCGAGAGCGAAGCGCGCGTACCCGCCGCCGTCCAGCACCGGGACCGCCAGGGTGCGCACCCCGTGCGCCGACTCGCCGTCGTTGAGCGCGTACGCGTCGGACCGCACCTTCGCCAATTCGGCCTCCAGCGCGGCCGGTTCGACGATCGTGCGGTCGGTGAACGCGGGGAGCGGAGGGAGCGAGGAGGGCCCGCCCTCGCCGGGCCGGGCCCAGGCCAGCAGCACCTTGCCGAGCGCGGTGGAGTGCAGCGGCCTGCGCAGCCCCACCTTCGGAGTGACCGAACCACCGGCGACGATCACCGCGTGGGGGCCGCTGCGCAGCGCCAGGTCGGCGGTGGCGCCCGTGCGCTCGGCCAGGTCGGTCAGCTCCGGGGCGGCCAGATGCAGACCGCGCTGGTGGTACGAGAGCCGGCCCAGCTCGGTCACGGCGGGGCCGAGCCGGTAGCGGGACGTACGGGCGTCCTGCTCCAGGAAGCCCGCGCCGAGCAGGGTGCGGGCCAGCCGGTGTGCCGTGGAGACCGACAGTCCGAGGCGGCGGGCGAGGTCGGAGGCGCTGAGATCGGGGCCGTTGTCATGGAAGCAGTGCAGGACGTCCAGGGCGCGCCGTACCGCCTGCGCTCCGCCGGGAGCACGCACCGTCGCGGCCTCGGTCATATCGGGTCACTCTCCGCTCGTGAGGGGGATGGCGGTCCAGGCGATTGCCACATTACGGGAGTCGAGAAGCAGGGAAACACGGCCCTGAAACACTCCATTCACACTCAATCCCACATCATGGGAAGCGAGTTGTGAGTCGCTGTGCGTCCGTGGCAGGCTCTGCACGTCAGCACCGACGAGCAGAAGGGAGCAGTGCCGTGGCCGGCTGCCGAACCGTGACCCCCGCCCGCACCGCTCCGGTCCTGCTCGCTCTGACGCTGCGCCGTCACATCGACCTGGCGCGGGTCTCCAGCGCCGCCTGTCGCTGACCCCCTCCCCTTCCCGGCTCCTTCCTCCCGCCTGCCGCCGTGTTTCCGCCGCGGCCCGGGGAGCTCTGGGCCGTACACGGTGCGCCCACCTCTGACACACGTGTCACGGGCCACCACTCCACCTGCTTCGCCGACCCCTCGGGAAGACTCCATGACGCCTGCCGTCCTGCCCCGGACCCTCTGGTTCACCCGCTGTCCCGTACCCACCGCGACCGGCATCGCCGCCGACCGGCAGTGGCTCACCGAAGAGTTCGCCCCCGACGGCATCACGGTGCGTTCCCTCCAGGACGCCGCGCCCGACGCGGACCGGGCCGCCCACTTCACCCACGCCCTGCCAGGACTCTTCCGCGAAGGCGGCAACGTCCCCGCGCTGTGGGCCCGTTCGCGCGGCGAGCGGACCCGGCTGATCGGTCTCACCTGGATCGAGGAACGGCAGACCGTACTGGTCCGGCCCGGCTCCGGCGTCCGGGGCGCCGACGCCCTGCGCGGGCTGCGGCTCGCCGTTCCCGCACACGACATCGCCATCGACTTCTGGCGGGCCATGGCACTGCGCGGCTTCGAGGGCGTCCTCGCCAGTGCCGGACTCGCACTGGACGACGCCACGCTCGTCGACGTACCCGCCGCGGAACACCGGGGCCAGTGGGCCGCCGAACTGGCGGCGCTGCGGCGCGGTGACGTCGACGCCGTGTATGTGAAGGGCGCACTCGCCGTCGAGGCCGCACGGCGGGCGGGCGCCGAGGTCGCCGTGGAAATCGACGACCTGCCCGGCCGCCGGTTCCGCATCAACAACGGCACCCCGCGCCCCATCACCGTCCACCAGCACCTCCTCGACGACCATCCCGGCCTCGTCGACCGCTTCCTCGCCGTCCTGCTCAGGGCCGCCGACTGGGCCGCCGGACAGCCCGGCGAGGTCGCCCGCATCCTCGGCGCCGAGACCGGCGCGGGCGCCGAAGGGGTCGCCGGGGCCTACCGGCCGGGCACCCATCTCACCCTCCACCCCGACCTCTCCGCGGAACGCCTCGCCCTCCTCGCCGAGCAGGAGGCCGGGCTGCGCGCCCACGGCTTCCTCCCCGACCCCGTCGACGTCACGGCCTGGGCCGACCCCGAGCCGCTGCGCCGCGCCGCCGCACTCGCCGGCGCCCGCCCCGCCGTCTCCCCGCTTCCCGCCTCCCGAGCCACGAGGACCCCGACACCATGACCCTTCCCCAGCCCCCGCGCACGGCCCTCGCCCCCGCGCTCCTCACGGCCACCGCACTCCTCGCCCTGACCGGCTGCGGCACCTCCGAGGCCGACGGCGCCGGCGGCGGTTCCGGTGCCCCGGTGGTCATCCGCATCCCCGACCCCGGCAACTCCGGTGTGCTCGCCGTCGGCAAGAAGGACGGCAGCCTCGACAAGGCGCTCGCGAAGGCCGGCGCCAAGGTGCGGTGGACCGGCAGCGCCGGGCCGTTCGCCCCCGCCGCCCAGGCGATGAACGCCGACCAGCTCGACATCGCCACCGGCTCCCTCACCTCCGGCATCACCTCGCTCGCCCAGCGCCCCGGCTTCAAGTTCTTCACCGCGGTCGACCCCGACGCGGCGGGCGAGGGCATCCTCGTCAAGAACGGCTCCGGTATCGCATCGGTCGCCGATCTGGTCGGCAGGAAAGTCGCCGTCAACCAGGGCGGCACCGGCGAGTACCTGCTGCTCAAGGCTCTCGCCCGGGCTAACATCCCCGCCGACAAGGTCGAGCGGGTGTATCTGCGGCCCGACCAGACGGCCGCCGTCTTCAACGCGGGCAAGGTCGACGCCTGGGCCGTCTGGGCCACCTACGCCGTCGCCGAAATCGGCACGGGGACAGCGCACTTCGTCGCCGACGGTGCCGCGATCGGCTCCGAGAACTACAGCCTCAACGCCGTACGCACCGGCTTCGCCGAGCAGCACCCGAAGGTGGTGAAGGCGCTGTACCAGTACCTCCGCGACGCCAGCGCCAAGGAGAAACAGAACCCGGCCGCCTACCTGAACGTCTTCACGGACGCCGGGCCGACCGCCGTCACCGGGAAAGCCGAGCAGGTCCAGATCGACTTCACCCGCAAGGGCGGCACGGTCGGCCCCATCGGACCCGAGGACATCAAGCGTTTCAAGGCCGTCGCCGCCTTCTACGCCGAGCAGCGGGTCACCACGGCCGAGGTCGACGTCGCCGCCCACCTTCTCGACATCGAGAAGCTGAAATGAGCGACGCCACCCTCCGTCCGGGCCTCGTCCGGCCACGCCCCCCGCGGCGCAGGGCACGCAGCCGGGCCTGCTCCCTCACCGTCCGGGCGCTCGGCCCCGTCGCCCTCCTCGTCCTGTGGTGGGCGGCATCCGCCACCGGACTCCTCACCCCAGACGTACTGGCCTCGCCCACCGAAGTGCTCCGCGCGGTCGGGGAGTTGTGGGGCAACGGGCAACTGCCCGACGCGCTCACCACCTCCCTCACCCGCTCCGGACTCGGCCTCCTCATCGGGCTCGCCGCCGGGCTGACCCTCGGCATCACCACCGGATTCACCCGCCTCGGCGACGAACTCCTCGACTCCTCCCTCCAGACCCTGCGCACCATCCCGTTCCTCTCCCTCGTGCCCCTGTTCATGGTCTGGTTCGGGATCAACGAGACCGCGAAGATCCTGCTCATCGCCGTCGCCACCACCTTCCCGATGTACGTCTCGACGTCGAGCGGGGTGCGCAACACCGACCCCGGACTCATCGAAGCCATGCGCAGCTTCGGCATGGGCCGGCTCGCCCTCGTGCGCGAAGTCGTGCTGCCCGGAGCCCTGCCGTCGCTGCTCGCCGGGCTGCGGCTCTCCATGACACTCAGCGTGATCGCCCTGATCGCCGCCGAGGAGATCAACGCCACGGCAGGGATCGGCTATCTGATGTCCCAGGCGCAGAGTTACGCCCGCACCGACGTCCTCGCCGTCTGCATCCTCGTCTACGGACTGCTCGGACTCACCGCCGACATCGTCGTACGGCTGCTGGAACGCGTGCTGATGCCCTGGCGCACCCCGCAGGGAGCCACCCGATGACCCAGGAGACGACACAGACAGCCGTTCGGGTACGGGGACTGCGCCGCGTCTTCGGCGACCGTGCCGTGCTCGACGGCCTCCGACTCGACATCGCACAAGGCGAGTTCGTCGCCCTGCTCGGCGCCAGCGGAAGCGGCAAGACGACCCTGCTGCGCATCCTGGGCGCGCTCGACGGCGCCGACGAGGGCGAGGTCCTCGTCCCCCGCGCCCGCACCGTCGTCTTCCAGGAGCCCCGGCTCGTACCGTCGAAGAAGGTGCTCGCCAACGTGACGGTGGCCCTGCCCCGCAGCCGCTCCGAGCACGGGCTGCGGGCCCTGGCCGAAGTCGGTCTGGAGCGGCACGCCGACGCCTGGCCCACCACCCTCTCCGGCGGCGAGGCCCAACGGGTCGCGCTCGCCCGCGCCCTGGTCCGGGAGCCCGAACTGCTGCTGCTGGACGAGCCGTTCGCCGCACTCGACGCCCTGACCCGACTGAAGATGCAGGACCTGGTGGGGGAGCTGTGCCGCAACCACCGGCCCGCCGTCCTCCTCGTCACCCATGACGTGGACGAGGCGATACGCCTCGCCGACCGGGTCGCCGTCCTGCGCGACGGCCGGCTCATCACGGACCAGCCCGTCACCGTCGGCCGCCCGCGCGACCCGGGCGACCCCGCGTTCGCGGCCCTGCGCCGACGCCTCCTCGACGACCTCGGGGTCGAGACGGCCCCGCATCCCTCGCATCCCCCAACGGCCCCCGAACGTACCGAAGTCGGAGTGATCTGAATGACCATCACCATCGGTGTGCACAGCAGCAACCCGTCCCTCTACCACCTGTACCACCTCTCCCGGCTCGGCCTCGCTCAGGAAGAGCTGGCCCCACTCGGCGAGAGCGTCGTCTTCCACCCGTACACCAACGGCGTCCGCACCGGCGAACTCCTCAGCCGGGGCGTCATCGACTTCGGCGGCACCGGCTCCACCCCGCCGGTCACCGCCCAGGCAGCCGGCCACGACATCGTGTACACCGCGGTCTCCGCCCCGCGCCCCGAACACGGCGCGCTCCTCGTCCCCGAGGACAGCCCCGTGCGTACCGTCGCCGGCCTCAAGGGCACCACCGTCCACCTCGCGATCGGCTCCTGGCAGACCCATCTGATCGCCAAGGCGCTCGACGACGCCGGGCTCTCCTACGCCGACGACATCACCGCCGCCCGCAGCGGCGACGACAGCGAGGAACTGCTCCGCACCGGCGCCATCGCCGCCTGGGTCGCCCAGGGCGCCCAGCTGGCCGCGGCCCGCCGCACCGGAGGGCTGCGCACCCTGGTCCGTACCGGCGACGTCATCACCGACCGATCCGTCTTCTTCGCCCGCCGCGACCTGGCCGAGAGCCGCCCCGAGATCATCGAGGCGCTCACCCGCGCTCTGCGGCGCGCCGACGACTGGGCGGCCGCCCACCCCCGCCGGGCCGCCGAGATCGCCGCCGCCGACCTCGGCGGGTCCGCCGACGACTGGGAGACCGCGCTGCGCGCCCTGCCCTGGAAGATCGAACCCGTCACCGACGCCTTCGTCGCCGAGCAGCAGGAAGCGGCCGACATCTTCCACCGCACCGGCTTCATCGACCGGCCGGTCACCGTCGCCCACGCCCTGGCCGGCGCCGCCGCGGACAAGGCGGCGTGACGACATGGCGACCGAAGTCCTCTGGTACATCATCCCGCGTGAGGGCGCCTACCCCTGGGAGCCCGAAGGGCGGCGCCCGGTGGATCTCGGCTACCTCGCCCAGCTCGCCGGTGCGGTCGAACGCCTCGGCTACAGCGGTGCGCTGCTGGCCACCGACCTGTACGACGTCTGGCCGCTCGGCAGCGCGCTGGCCGCCTCCACCAGCACCGCGTTCAAGCCCCTGCTGGCCGTCCACCCCGGTCTGATCCCGCCCACCCTGCTCGCCAAGATGGCCCTCAGCTTCGACACCCTCTTCGGCGGCCGGCTCCGCTTCAATGTCGTCAACGGCTCCACCAAGTCCCTCCAGGAGTACGGACTCCACGTGGAGCACGACGAACGGTACGAGCTGAGCGCCGAGTACTGGTCGATCGTCAAGCGGCTGACCGCGGGCGAAGTCTTCGACCACAAGGGCCGCTTCTACGACCTGAAGAACGCGGGCGCGTCCTTCGGGGAGCTGAAACCGGTCCAGGAACCGCACATCCCGCTCTGGTTCGGCGGCTCCTCCGACCCAGGTATCGAGATGGCGGCCGAGCACGTCGACGTCTTCCTGACCTGGGGCGAACCTCCACACCTGCTCAAGGAGAAGCTGGCGAGGGTCAGGGCACGCGCCGCCGCCCACGGCCGCACGCTGAGGATCGGGCTGCGCCTCCACCTCATCGTCCGCGACACGCAGGACGAGGCATGGGCGGCAGCCGACCGGCTCCTCGACGTCACGAGCGACGCGACGTACGCCCGACAGCTGGGCGACCGGGCGGGAGCGGACGGCGTGGGCTGGCAGCGGCAGTTCCGCCAGCACGGCGGCAAGGTCCCCGCCCGCGCACGGGAACTGGAGGTGTACCCCAACATGTGGCCGGGCATGAGCCTCTTCCGCCCCGGCCCCGGCACCGCGGTCGTCGGCTCGACGGCCCAGGTCGTCGAGCGCCTCAAGGAGTTCGAGGACCTGGGCGTCGACACCTTCATCCTCTCCGGGAATCCACTGCTGGAAGAGGCCTACCGGGTGGCGGAGACGGTGCTCCCGGCGCTGGGGGCGAAGGGCTGAGAAGCGGCGGACGTCCTCCCCGTACGGCGTACAGCGGCGCCACCCGCCCACCGTGCGGGCTGCGGTCGCCGGTGCCCGGTGCAAGACTCGGAGCGTCAGGAATGACACGCCTGCACCGGGAGAACGGGCCTCGCCGAAGGAGCACGCCATGCTCACCACCCGTGGTGTCGCCGGAGCGCCCGACTGGATCGGTCTGGGCACGCCCGACCTCGACGGGGCCATCGCGTTCTACACCGGTCTCCTCGGCTGGGAGTACCGGGCCGGCGGCCCGGAGACCGGCGGGTACGGGGTGTTCACGCTGGACGGGAAGACGGCCGGGGGAGTGCGGGCGGTCACCGGGGAACAGGCGAAGCCGTCCTGGTCGGTGTACTTCCGGTCGCCGGACGCCCACGCCGCGGCGAGGGCCGTGGAGCAGGCCGGCGGCAGTGTCCCGTGCGCCCCGACGGACGTCCTGGACTTCGGCACGGTGGCCGGTTTCAAGGACCGGGCAGGGGCGTTCTTCGGGGTCCGGCAGCCGAAGCGGAGTCCGGGCCCCGGCGCCGCGGGTGTCGCGGGCTCCCTGTGCTGGGCCGAGCTGCACACCCTTGACGTCCCCGCGGCCGCCGCGTTCTACGGCGCCGTGTTCGGCTGGGAGACCGGGCTGACACCGCTTCCGGGAGGCGGCGGTTCGTACACGGTGATCCGGACCCGGGACGGCGGTGAGGAAGTGAGCTTCGGCGGTCTGGTTCCGCTCAGCGCCCGTGCGGCCGGGGCGGTTGCCGAACCGCACTGGCTGCCCTGCTTCGAGGTCGACGACTGCGACGCGGCCGTCGCGGACGTGGAGCGGCTGGGCGGCAGGCTGACGCGGCGGCCGGTGGAGAGGCAAGGCGTCGGCGGGTTCGCCGATGTCACCGATCCGGACGGCGTGGAATTCGTCCTGATCAAGAGTGCGCGGCCGTTGGGAGCGCGGCCGTCGAGGGAGCGGCCGACAGGGACGCAGCCGCCGCAGAGCTGACCGGAAGTCATCGGCGCGCCGCATTGATGGAGCGTTGATCAGTCGTTTATCGCGACCGGGCACTGTGGGTGCCATGCTGATCAACACCGCGGCCGACCCCGCGCTCGCCTGGCAGGAGACGGCGCTGTGCGCACAGGCGGGGCCCGAGTTCTTCTTTCCCGCCCCCGGCAGCTCCACCCGTGAGGCCAAACAGCTCTGCAACGCCTGCGAGGGGCGCGAAGCCTGCCTGGAGTACGCCCTCGCCAACGACGAGCGGTTCGGCGTGTGGGGCGGACTCTCGGAGAAGGAGCGGGAGCGGCTGCGCAGAACCGGTCGCGCGCGGGCCTGAACACCTCCTGCCCGTGCGACGCGCTTCGGCCCGTCCGGCGCGGGGCGCACGCCGAGGCGCCGGGCGGCGCCCCCGCAGCCGGACGGGCCTGCGCCGGCCTGGGACAATGCCCGCATGACCGATCACGACAGAGACACCCTGCTCGCGACAGCCGTGCGGCTGCGCACCGATGGCCGCCCGGAGGAGGCCCGGCAGCAACTGCTCGCCCTCTCCGCGGCCTTCCCCGCGGACGCGGAAGTGGCCTACCAGACCGCCTGGGCCCATGATGTGCTCGGTCTGGAGGCCGAGGCCGTGCCGTTCTACGAACGCTGCCTCGGCGGGACCGGGCTGTCTCAGGAGGACCGCCGGGGTGCCCTGCTCGGCCTCGGGAGCACCCATCGGGTGCTCGGGCAGTACGAGAAGGCCGTCGAGGTCCTGCGCGACGGCGTCGAGCGGTTTCCCGACGACGGCGCGCTGCGGGCGTTTCTCGCCATGGCCCTCTTCAACACCGGCGAGCACCATGAGTCCACGCAGCTGTTGCTGAGACTGCTCGCCGCCACCAGCGAGGACCCCCATGTGCGGCAGTACCGAAAGGCGATCGACCACTACGCACAGGACCTGCACGCGACGATGTGACCCGGCGCGGGGCGCCCGGCCCCGGCGGCGGGCCGCCGGACGGGCCCCGGGGCGCCGTCGTCCCGTGGCCCGGACGGACTCCCGGCCGCCGGGCAGGCCTGCGGAGCAGTGTCCCGTCCGGCGGCCGGCGACGGCCGGGCTTCAGGCGCGGGCGCGCGCCGCCATCCGTGCCTTGCGGGCAGCGAGCTTCTCGTCGAACTTCGACGCCTCGCTGTCCAGACCGCCCATGTACAGGCCCAGTTCCTCCTGAGCCTTCAGCCCGTCGGGGCCCAGGCCGTCGATGTCGAGGACCTTCAGGTAGCGCAGCACGGGCTGGATCACGTCGTCGTGGTGGATGCGCATGTTGTAGATCTCGCCGATCGCCATCTGCGCGGCGGCCCGCTCGAAGCCCGGCATGCCGTGACCGGGCATCCGGAAGTTGACGACGACATCGCGCACGGCCTGCATCGTCAGGTCCGGGGCCAGCTCGAAGGCCGCGCCGAGGAGATTGCGGTAGAAGACCATGTGCAGGTTCTCGTCGGTCGCGATGCGCGCCAGCATGCGGTCGCAGACCGGGTCGCCCGACTGGTGGCCGGTGTTGCGGTGCGAGACGCGGGTGGCCAGCTCCTGGAAGGCGACATACGCCACGGAGTGCAGCATCGAGTGACGGTTGTCGGACTCGAAGCCCTCCGCCATGTGCGCCATCCGGAACTGCTCCAGCTTGTCCGGGTCGACGGCGCGCGAGGTGAGCAGGTAGTCGCGCATCACGATGCCGTGCCGGCCCTCCTCGGCGGTCCAGCGGTGTACCCAGGTGCCCCAGGCGCCGTCACGGCCGAAGAGGGAGGCGATCTCGTGGTGGTAGCTGGGGAGGTTGTCCTCCGTCAGCAGATTCACGACCAGCGCGACCTTGCCGATGTCGGTGACCTTGGACTGGTCGGCCTGCCAGGCCTCACCGTCCTCGAAGACGCCCGGGAAGTTCCGCCCGTCGGAGAACGGCACGTACTCGTGGGGCATCCAGTCCTTCGCGACCTTGAGATGGCGGTTGAGCTCCTTCTCCACCACCTCTTCCAGGGCGTACAGCAGCTGGGCGTCGGTCCACGCCTTCGGACTGCCGAGGTGGGGAGCGGTGATCGTCACGGGGGACTCCTGGGGACGGGAGAATTACCTACGGATACGTAGGTTACGAGACCGTAGGTTAAAGCGGCGGTAAGCCCACCGCCAAGCCCGCCGCCGGGATGCCCGATTACGTAACGTTATGTGCGCAGGTGAAGGAGGTGTGGTGGCACCGGTCCGGCCCGCTGCCGGGTGTTCGTCACTTCTTGGATCCACCGGTACGGAGCCGAGAACGCTGTCATGACCCGTCGTCGGGGCGGCTCCCCGGACCCAGATCGCGGCGCAGGTACTCGGCCGTGAACGAGGTGCGGTGACCGAGCAGTGCCGCCGGTGTCCCCTCGAAGACCAGCGCGCCGCCGTTTCTGCCACCCTCGGGGCCCAGGTCGATCACCCAGTCGGCGCGCTTGAGCACATCGAGGTTGTGCTCCACGCAGATCACGCTGTTGCCCGCGTCGACCAGCCGGTCCAGCAGATCGACGAGCGTGCCGGTGTCCGCCATGTGCAGACCGGTCGTCGGCTCGTCCAGCACGTACACACTCCCCGTCCGATGCAGCTGTGTGGCGAGCTTGATGCGCTGGCGCTCACCGCCGGAGAGCGTGCTGAGCGGTTGCCCGAGCGTCAGATAGGTCAGACCGACCTCGTCGAGCGTGTGCAGCTTCCGCAGCAGTGCCCGGTCGTGGAAGAGCCCGGCCGCCCGAGCGGCCGTCGTCTCCAGGACGTCGACGATGGACGCACCGCCGACCCGGTGCTTCAGCACGTCGTCGTGGAAGCGCCGCCCCTCGCACGCCTGGCAGGTGGTGGTCACCGGGTCCATGAACGCGAGATCCGTGTGGATGACCCCACGCCCCTGGCAATGCCCGCACGCCCCTGACGAGTTGAAGCTGAACAGACCCGGCTCGACGTTGTTCTCCCGGGCGAAGGTCTTGCGGATGGAGTCCAGCGCGCCGATGTACGAGGCGGGGGTGGAGCGGGACGACGCGGTGATCGCCCCCTGGTCGATGACCACCGCCTCCGGGTACGCCGCGGTGAACACCCGGGAGACGAGTGTGGACTTGCCGGATCCGGCCACCCCGGTCACCACCGTCAGCACACCCTCGGGAAACGCCACGTCCACGTCCTTGAGGTTGTGCAGTGCAGCGCCGGTCACCGGCATGCGCCCGGTGGGGGAGCGGACGGCCTCCTTGAGCGGTGTCCGGCGGCGCAGACACCGGCCGGTGAGGGTGTCCGCCCGGCGCAACCGGTCCACCGGGCCCTCGAACACGACGTGTCCGCCGTCCGCGCCCGCCCTCGGACCCATGTCGACGACGTGGTCCGCGACGGCGATCACGTCCGGGTCGTGCTCGACGACGATGACGGTGTTGCCCCGGTCGCGCAGCCGTACCAGGAGATCGTTCAGCCTGCTGACGTCGCGCGGATGCAGCCCCACGCTCGGCTCGTCGAAGACGAACGTCAGGCCGGTCAGTGAACTGCCCAGATGCCGGACCATCTTCAGCCGCTGCCCCTCGCCGCCCGACAGCGTGGTGGTCTCCCGGTCCAGGCTGAGGTAGCCGAGGCCGATGCCCACCAGCCGCTCCAGTCGCTCGCGGGCGGCCGAGGCGATCGGACCGGCCACCGGATCGTCGATCCCGGCCAGGACGTCCACCAGGTCGGCGGCCTCCATCCGCCCGTAGTCGGCCACGGAGAGGCCGCCGATCCGGGTGGCGAGCGCGGCCGCGTTCAGCCGGGCACCGTCGCAGGTCGCGCACACCGACTCGGTCGTGAACCGCCGGGCGGCCTCGCGCCGCCGCTCGGAGAGCGCCTCGGTGTCCCGTTTCAGGTAGAGCCGGGTGAACCGTTCGGCGATCCCCTCGAACCGCATGTCGGCCGAGGCCGACTTCAGCTGCAGCCGTACCGTGAAGCCCCCTCCGTACAAGAGGAGGTGGAGCTCCTCCTCGGTGAACTCCGCGAGCGGCCTGTCGTTGTCGAAGCGCCCCGATCCGGCGTACAGCTGCCACTCCCAGCTGCCCACCGACAGGCCCGGCAGCAGCAGCGCGCCCTCGTTGAGCGACTTCGTGACGTCGATCGCCCGGTCGATGTCGAGGCGGACCGTGCGCCCCACACCGTCGCACTCCGGGCACATCCCGCCGGGGTCGTTGAAGGAGTACGCCGTCGCCGGGCCCGCGCTCGGCGTCCCGTACCGCGAGAACAGCACCCGGATCACCGACCAGATGTCGGTCATCGTGCCGACGGTGGAACGGACGTTGCCGCCGAGCGGCTTCTGATCCACGACGATCGCCACCGAGAGGTCGTCGATGGAGTCGACGGGGGGCCGTTCGTACTTCGGCAGCCGGTTCCGGATGAACCAGGTGAAGGTCTCGTTCAGCTGCCGCTGCGATTCCACGGCGATGGTGCCGAAGACGATCGACGACTTGCCCGACCCGGAGACTCCGGTGAAGACGGTGATCCGCCCCTTGGGGACGCTGAGGGAGACCTCGCGCAGATTGTTCGCGCGTGCCCCGGTGATGACGATGCTCCGGTTCGCTTTCCGATCCATGCGCCCGAAGCTAACCGCGATACCGGACAGCCCCTGTCTGGATTTTCCGGGAGACCGGGGTCCTCTGCGGGCGGAGGAACGGGGCCGGTCCGGAGCCGGCCCCCGTCGGCAGAGCGCTCAGAGCTGTCGGCGTGCTCGGAGCAGACGCGTACGGGGGCGCGGTGCACGGCCGGGCCGGACGGTCAGAGCAGATGGTCCGCCGCGCCCGCTTTCACGGCGGAGATCAGTGCCCGCAGCGCTTCCATGGAGTCGCTGACGTAGGCGCCGGTGTCCGTGGTGGAGCCGATGTACGCCTTGCCCTGGTCGTCGAGTCCGAAGCGGAAGCAGTTGGCGCCCTCGCTGCAGAAGGCCTCGTCCCAGCAGATGTCGGTCATGGTCTCTCTCCTCAGAGGTCCTGGGCTATGGATCGGATGAGGCCGCGCGATTCCTCGACCGGCAGCGCGAGCGTGCGCAGCCGATCCAGCAGGCCCCGGTACCGGCGCAGTTGCATGTCGGAGTCCAGCAGCATCGAACCGTGCGAGGAATCGAGCTGCACGGTGTCGAGCTGCGGCACCGCGGCGCCCACATAGGTGAACGACTGCCCGGCGCCCGGGAAACCGCCGGCGGTGAACGGGATCACCCGGACCGTGATCCGGTCCCGCTCGGACTGGTCGACGATGTGGTCCAGTTGGGCCCTGGCCACCTTGGGGCCGCCGAACTGCATGCGCAGGGCCGCCTCGTGGATCAACGACTCGTACAGCGGTGGCCGGTCCCGCTTCAGCACCTCCCGGCGGCGCAGCCGCAGGGAGAGCCGGGCCAGCAGATCGGGCCCGGGCAGCTGCGGATCGGCCGTGTCGAAAACCGCGCGTGCATGCTCCTCGGTCTGCAGCAGACCGGGGATGTGCGTGGTGGTAGAGGTTATCAACTCCGCTGCGTGGTACTCCAGTTCAGCGATGTCGAGGAGTCCGGGAAGCAGTAGCCCGCGATGCTCCTCCCACCAGCCCCTGGCCCGCTCCTGAGCCATCTCGGCGAGCAGATCGACCAGACCGGTGTCCGGGCAGCCGTAGTTGAAGGCAAGGGTGCGGACCCGCTCGGCGCTGATGCCGAACCGGCCCGACTCGATGTTCGGGATGCGGGTGCGGTCGACGCCCAGCAGTGCGGCGGCCTGCTGTGCCGACATTCCCGACTGCTCGCGCAGCTTGCGCAGTTCGTACCCGAGACGCTGCTGCCGGGCGGTCGGGGTGCTTCTGGGCGGCACGGCAAATGTCCTTCCGAGGGTGGAGGTTGAGCGAAATGACCGGAACCACACAAGTAGTAGCACTGTGCTCCAGTGTGCGCTACGGTCGGTAGCGCAAGTCTCACACGGGGCGACCATGCCTATGTGTGATCGTTAACACAAATACCGGAAATGTGGGCATCTTGATGAAGGGCGCACTGCGTTGTCTCCCGGCTCTCGCACCAGCCGGACCCCACCCGCCGGTGGCGGACAACCTCAGCTACTCGTTCGCGCTGCCGGGCGGCGCCTTCTGCGCCGGCCTCGCACGCAGTGCCGTGGGGGAACTCCTCACCCGGCACGGTCTCGCGGAACTCCGTGAACCGGCCGTCCTCGCCGCCTCCGAACTCGTCGCCTCCGCCTACCGGTTCACCCCGGACCGGGAAATGCTGCTGCGGGTCCACTGGCAGTTCGACGCGCTGCGCATCATCCTCTACGACCAGCACCCGTCGCACGGTTCGGCCGCGAAGTCCGAGGAATGCCGTGAGCGCCGCAGCGAGAGCATGTGGCTGCTGGCGGCCACGGTCGATTCGTACGGCGGGGACTGGGGGCTGACCCCCGCGCTCACCCCGTCCGGCGGCTGCAAGACCTGGGCCTTACTCCATCGGTGACCCACCACGGACCGTCCCGCGACGCTCACACTCCCGCGCGTCTCTCCGCGGCCCTGATGCGACCACGAACAAACGCCCCCGCCCCACGCCCGGTCAGCAGGCCCCGCCGAGCAGATCGGTCAGGCTCCGGTCGAGATCCAGGAACCGGTGCTCGTCGCCGGCCGGCACCAGTTCCTGCGCACGCTCCAGGAAGCGGCGCAATTCCGCGGTGCGGACATGCACCATCGCGATTCCCTCGGTGGCATGGAACTCCAGGACCGTACGGTTGTAACCGAACGGCCTGATACGTACGTCGCCGACACCGGCGGCTCCCTCCACTCCCGCCGCGAGCAGTTCGCGGGAGAACTCCCAGGACACATCGGTGCCTTCCAGGGTCGCCGTCGCGGGGAACGCCATGCGCACGGCGAACGGATCCCTCCGGTCGTACTGCAGGGTGGCAGGAAGGGTCTCCATCCGCGGCGCGGAGGCGACCATGCGGGCCTGCACGGACTGCTCGATATCGGTGGACAAGACCTGCTCCCTTTCTCGGCCAGACGAACGGTTCCCGGCACTGAAGGAGACGACGGAACTCCCTCATCCGTGCACCGGGGAGGGGCGTGAGGTGCATCACCGCACGCCGCCGCACCGATCGTGTGCCCGCTGCAAGCCGGTACACCCTGGACGGAGCGCGACGGGTGGGCTAGCTTCCAGCGCCATGAGAGCCATGGGAAAGATGAGACGACTGATGTCATGGGGGCTCTGTGTGGCGGCGCTGACCGCGACACTGGCCACACCGGCAGCCGCGGCGGCACCGGGGGAGCGGCACCGGCCCGGCGAACGGCCGGCCTGGACGCTCACCGGGACAGGAACCGACGCCCGTTTCCGCGGCCTTGCCGCCGTCAGCCGTCGCACCGCCTGGGTCGCGGGCTCCGAGGGGACCGTGCTGCGCACCTCTGACGGCGGCCGCCACTGGCGCGATGTGTCACCTCCCGGTGCGGCTCAGGAGGGGCTGGAGTTCCGCGACATCGAGGCATTCGACGGCCGGCGCGCGGTGGCCCTGGCCGTCGGGGAGGGCGAGGCGTCCAGAGTCTTCCGCACGGACGACGGAGGCGGCACCTGGACGGAGTCGTTCCGCAACACCGACGCCCGCGCCTTCTACGACTGCCTCACCTTCTTCGACAGCCGGCACGGACTCGCGATGAGCGATCCCGTCGACGGGAAGTACCGCATCCTGTCGACCGCGGACGGCGGCCGCAGCTGGCGGGTGCTGCCCGCCGCGGGCATGCCGGATGCCCAGGCCGGTGAGGCGGGGTTCGCCGCCAGCGGCCAGTGCCTGGTCGCATCGGGTCCCAAGGACGTCTGGCTGGCGACCGGAGGCGCTGCCACCGCACGGGTGCTGCACTCCGCCGACCGCGGGCTGACCTGGACCGCGACCGCTACGACGATCCCGGCCGGCGACCCGGCGCGCGGCGTCTTCGGTCTGGCCTTCCGCGACCGGCACCACGGCATCGCCGTCGGCGGCGACTACCGGGCCGGCCTGCCGTCGCCGAACGCCGCGGCGGTGACGGACGACGCGGGCCGCAACTGGCAGCGGTCCGCCAACCCGCCGACCGCCTATCGTTCGGGCGTTGCCTGGCTGCCGCACAGCAGGTCGGGCGCGCTCGCGGTCGGCCCGACCGGCACGGACCTCACCACGGACGGCGGCCGCACCTGGCGCACGGTGGACACGGGGTCGTACGACACCGTCGACTGCACACCGGACGGCGGCTGCTGGGCGGCGGGCGAGAACGGACGCGTGGCGCGCGGGCTTCTGAGCGGGCCGGGCGGTCGATCGAGGTGGTGGGCCCGGGTACGCGTGACCGCTACCCGGGCAACTGCTCGCGGTACGGGGCGAGTTCGTCCGAGGTCTTCGTCGCGATGAACTCCGTGACCCGGTAGGTGCACACGCCGTGTTCCGTGAACGGATCCTCCGCCACGATCCGCTCGATCTGCGCGCGGTCGTCCCCGACGGCGAGGATCACCCCGCCGTCGCGCGGATTCTTGCGGCCCGAGGCGATGAACACTCCGGCCGCGTACTGCGTGTCCAGCCAGGCGACATGGTCCCGCAGCAGCGCGTCGACACGCTCGACGGGTGCGGTGTAGGTCAACTCGAGTACGAACATGATCGCCAGGCTACGGGACGGGGCCGAGCGGACCCGGGCCGTGCCCGCACGGTCCCGCGGCCGTCCCCGCCGCCGAGCCGGCCGTCGTACCCGTTGCTTACGGGAAAGCCCTCAAGGGCTGTCCCGTAATCCCTGGCGGGCGTGCGACGACGGCTACGGCACCTTGCCGCGTTGCCGGAACGCCCGAATACATCCAGTATTCGGGCGTCCCTCCGCCGTGCGATGCACCGCATCCGACGCCGCACGCCGATCCACCAGGGATTACGGGACAGCCCTTAGGCTTGACGGCACTATGACAACACTCCCGATGCCCGCCGACGAGGCCGAAGCCCGAGCCGTTCAGGACACCCTGCGCTCCCGGGTGGTGCTCGACGAACCCGGGCCGACGCCCGGCACCGGCCGGGTCACGGGGGTCGACGTCGCCTACGACGACGAGCGCGACGTCGTCGTGGCGGCAGCGGTCGTCCTGGACGGGACGACGCTCGACGTGGTCGCCGAGGCCACCGCCGCCGGCCGGATCACCTTCCCGTACGTCCCCGGTCTCCTCGCCTTCCGGGAGATCCCGACGGTGCTGTCCGCGCTGGAGTCCCTGCCGGTCGATCCCGGACTGGTGATCTGCGACGGATACGGCCTGGCCCACCCGCGTCGTTTCGGCCTCGCCAGCCACCTCGGGGTGCTCACCGGGCTCCCGGTGATCGGTGTCGCCAAGAACCCGTTCACCTTCTCCTACGAGCAGCCGGGCCCCCACCGGGGCGACTGGTCTCCGCTGCTCGACGGCGAGGAGGAGGTGGGCCGGGCGCTGCGTACCCAGGACGGCGTCAAGCCGGTCTTCGTCTCTGTCGGACACCGGACCGGCCTGGACAACGCCTGCGCCCACACCCTGCTGCTGGCCCGCGATTTCCGCCAGCCGGAGACCACGCGCAGGGCCGACGCGCTCTGCCGTCGAGCCCTGCGGGAAGCGACCGTCTGAGTACCTGTACGGATGACGCCCGCCGATCACGACGGGCAGACTGGTACACATGACCAAACATCGAACGCCCACGCGACCAGGAACCGTCTATCTCGCCCAGCGCCGGGTTGCGGTGGGGATGACGCTCGGCATTCTGGCGGGAGCGGCCTGGGTCGTCTCGATGATCTGCACGCTGGTGGCCTGGGCACTCTGACCCCCTGGGTGCTCCGGCCCGGTAGAGCGCGCGGCTCCGCCGCCGCGGCTACTTGTGCTGGTCCGGGCCTTGCGCGTTGAGCAGGGCGCGCCAGGTGGCCTCGTCCCCGACGCCCGTCACGGGCAGATGCCGGGACGCCTGGAACTCCTTCAGCGACCGCATGGTCGAAAGGGTGTACGCGCCGGTGCTGTCGGTCGGCACTCCGGCGTGGTGAAGCAGGTACTGCACGGCCGTGACGGCCTCGGGCCCCGACGTACGCGAGTCGACCGCCACGATCAGCAGGGGCCAGGTGTCCTTCCCGACCTTGCCGTCGGCCGTGAGGCCGTGAGCGGCCTGGAACTTCTTCACCGCCTCCGCCGTGGCCGGTCCGTAGTCGGCGTCGACCTTCACGTCGAAGCCGTTCGCCCGGAGCAGATACTGCACGGTACGGGCCTTCCAGAGCACATTGCCCCTGCGCGCCAGCGGCCACTCGGTGCCCTCCGGCGGACGGTCCGACACCTGCGCGGTGGTCTTGGCATCGCTCTGCCCCATGGTCGGAACCATCCACCACGCGAGGCCGCCGAGGACGAGGAGGAGGAAGGCCGACACGGCCAGGGTGGGGAACGCGACGGGGGAACGGTCCCACAGACGGGTCGCCGGTTTGCGCTCCGCGGCCGGGCCGGCGGACACGGGCGTGCCGGTGACCGTCTCCACCGGTCCGGGCGCGGCGGGCGTAGGGCCGGGCGATGGCGTGGGCGCGGGGCGTTTCCTGGCCGGTGGGGCCGCGGCCGCGGCGTCGGCCAGGGCGCGCGCCCGGACCAGGTCGTCGGTGGGTGCCCGCAGTACCGAATGCAGCTGCTCGACGATCCTGCGTGGAGCGTTGGACGCGTGAGCGGGATTCAGATAGCGCGACAGGGTGGTCTGGTCGACCCCCAGCCGCTTGGCGAGGGACTGCTGGGTGGGTTTCTCGCGGCCGTCGCGCGCGGACGATTCCCACCAGTTCCTCAGTAATTCGGCGAGAGCTCGCCCCGGATGCTCCCCGTGGTCGGCCACATTGCTGTCCGTCATTGTTCCTCCCTGCCTTGCTGTGTGCATAGCCGCAGGTCAGAACCGTGCATCGTGGTGGTGCATAGGCGCATCGACCTGCGGGACGCAGATCGTAGTGAAAGCCCCGTTCCGTGCCGCACAGTTGAAGAGCGGCCGGCCCGTCGGGCCCCGCGAACCCACCCCGCTCCCACCCCTTCCAGGGGGGTGCTCCTGCCTGCGTATTCGCGGCGGACGGGGACGCCCGCGGCTTTCTCGCCCATGGAACAAGGGGACCTGAATATGCCTCAGACATCACCCGTACGAGTGCGCGTGGCCCTGACCGGCACCGTTGTGGGAGCAGCCCTGGTCGCGCTGGGGCTGATCGCTCCGACCGTCGAGGCCGCGCCGCCCTCGTCGTACGGGGTCAGCGGTGTGGACACCAGCCATTACAACCACGAGGCGAAGGGGGAGCAGCAGGGGACGGCGATCGACTGGAGCCGTGTGGCCGCCTCGAACAGCTTCGCCTTCCTCAAGGCCACGGAAGGGGTCTCCCGCAAGGACGGCTGGTTCGCCCGTGACTACGCCGCCGCTGCCGAGACCTCCTTGCTCCGCGCCCCGTACCACTTCTTCCGCCCCCGGACCGCGGACGACGGGGCGGCGCAGGCACGGCATTTCGTCGCGACGGCCCGAGCGGCCGGCTACCAGGGGAATCTGGCGGGCGAGCTGCCACCGGTGCTCGATGTGGAGAAGCTTCCCGCGGGAGGCACGGAGGTCTGCCCGAAGGAACTGCGCTCCGACCAGCTGCGGATCTTCCTTCGTGAGGTGCGGAAGGCCTTCGATGTCACCCCGATCGTCTACACCCGGGCGTCCTTCGTGAAGGAGTGCCTGGGCGGCAAGGGCGGAGTGTTCGCCGGATATCCGCTGTGGCTCGCCCGATACGGCAGCCACGCGAACGAACCCCAGCAGGTGCCCGGCGCCGGGCGTTCCTGGACCTTCTGGCAGTACACGAGGACGGGGACCGACCCCGGGATCACGGGACCGGTGGACCGCAACGTCTTCCGCGGCAGCCAGGCCGAGCTGCGGGCCATGGTGAGGGGCGGGGCCCGGCCGTGAGGGCAGCCCGGCGCCGACCGGCCGGCAAGAGCGCCGCCCCCCACGGACCTCACGGATCTCACGGACGCCAGAGGCCTCCCGGGACTCCCAGATCTCACGGACGTCAGGGGCCTTCCAGACCTCACCGACGCCAGGAACGTCATGGACCTCACGAGGCGCACAGGGCTCATGAGTGAAGCCGCCGCCCCGATGTCCCACCGAATGATCACCGCCACTCATACCGAGGAGTCACCCATGTACGCATCTCCCGCCCGGACCCGCCGCACCGCAGCCCGGCTCGTCGCCGGTGTCGCCGCCATCGCCGCACTGACCGGCCCGGCGGCCGCCCTCGCCGCCGCGGGCGAACTCCCGACGACGGCCCCGGCCGCCGCCGAACGCCCGGGCCGGTCCGCCGCCGGCTGGCCTGCCCTCAAGGCGGGCAGCAGGGGCGCCGAGGTCACCGCGCTCCAGTACCTGTTGAACTCCCGCGGGCAGTCGCTGACGGTCGACGGAACCTTCGGCCCGGCCACGACGGCCGCGGTGAAGGCCTTTCAGAAGGCCCGGCACCTCGCCGTGGACGGCGTCGTCGGGGCCGGGACCTGGGCGGAGCTCGTCACCACCTTGCGCAGCGGCGCGAAGGGCCCGGCCGTGAAGGCCGCGCAGACCCTGTTGAAGGCACGGGGGCAGGCGGTGGCCGTCGACGGGTCCTTCACCGCAGCCGTGGCCGCCCGGGTGAAGGCGTTCCAGAAGTCCGCGGGCCTCGCGGCCGACGGCGTCGTCGGCGCCCGGACGTGGGAGGCCCTGCTCAACGCCGCGCCGTCCGGCGGCACCGACCGGGCGGCCCTGGCCAAGCAGATCCTGGCCCGGAAGCAGATCACCCTGGCCACCGTCCACCCGGGCGGCAAGCACGCCGGGTCGACGGCGCGTCAGAACATCGTCGACACGGCGAACGGAAAGGGAGCGCTCACCAGTCCGTGGGGCGACCGGCCCAACCGGCGGGTCGCCCTCGACCCCCGGACGCTGAACGGCCTGCTGAAGCTGAGCACCCAGTACGGCTTCCGGCTCTCCGTCTCCGAGATCGTCGGCGGCGACCACAGCGGCAACTCCCGCCACTACGCCGGAATCGCCTTCGACATCACGTACGTCAACGGCCGCCACGTCGGCAGCGGCGCCCCGCACCAGCAGCTCATGGCGGCCTGCAAGAAGCTCGGCGCGCCGGAGGTCCTCGGTCCGGGCAGTGCCGGACACAGCAGGCACGTGCACTGCGGCTGGTCCCGCTGACCCCGGCCCGCGGGAGAAGGACAGGTGTCCGGCCGCCCCACCCGGGTGGCCGGACACTGCCATGCCGATCCCGTGGTGTCGGCCGCGACCATGGCTCCCGCCCGTACGGCAGCCCGCTCGGGCGTGCTCGGACCGTCGGCTGTCCGTTCCGTCCGTGCCGCCCGTCCTGCCCGTCCTGCCCGTACCGACCGACGCCGGTCCGCTCGGCGAGTCGCCGGCTCGCTCAGCGAGTCGCCGCGACCCGGAAGCGCAGCCCCGCCGCGCGCAGCCGCTCCAGGAGCGCGTCCCCCATCGCGACGGCCGTGGTGACCTGCCCCGATGTGGACGGCAGCTCGTCCAGGGCGAGGCAGAGCGCGGACTCGGCCAGCATCTTCGCCGTTTCGTCGTAGCCGGGGTCGCCGCCCGAGACCTCGGTGAAGACCCGCCGCCCGCCGCCCTCGCCGACGAACCGCACGGTGAACCAGCTGCGCCGCCGGCGTTCCGCGTCCGGGCCCTCGCCCGGCTCGTACCGGTTCATCAGCCAGGACCGTGCCGCCGGTATCTGCGCGGCACCGAGGAGGGCGCCGATGGCGGCCGTGCCCCCCAGCGCCACGGGCAGATGCCGCACCGAGGCGAAGTGCCGGTAGCGGAAGTCGGGCCCGTACCGGGCAAGGACCTGGGCCGAGCGCTCGACGACCTGCGGGTCCAGTGTCGGCAGCGGCAGCGCCCAGGTGCCGGTCTCCGTACTGAAGTGCGGGGCGCCGGGCCGGGCGCGGGCGCGGCGGGCGACCAGCCGGGGCACGTGCAGGCGGCGTTCCCGCGCGGCGCGCAGCAGGTGAGGGCCGCGGCCCATCGCGATGAGCGCGGAGGCGAACGTACCGCCGGAGAAGACGGCGTTGCCGCGGACGAACCCGTCGATGCGCAGGGGCACGTCCTGCGGCAGCTGCCGGACGGTGAAGTACACCCCGAGGTCGTGCGGCACGGAGTCGAAACCGCAGGCGTGTACGAGCCGCGCCCCGGTCTCGCGGGCCCGCGCGTCGTGCGCCAGATACATCCGGTCCACGAACTCCGCCTCGCCGGTGAGGTCCGCGTAGTCCGTCCCGGCCTCGGCGCACGCCGCGACCAGCCGCTCGCCGTACCAGACGTAGGGGCCCACCGTCGTGGCCACCACGTGGGTGGATTCGGCGAGTTCGCGCAGCGAGTGCGCGTCGTCGGCATCGGCATGCAGCAGCGGGAGATCCGCGCAGCGCGGTTCGATCGCGGTGAGGCGTTCGCGCAGCTGTTCCAGTTTGGCCCGGTTGCGTCCGGCCACGGCCCAGCGGCAGCCGGCCGGTGCGCGGGCGGCGAGATATTCGGCGGTGAGGGCGCCCGCGAAGCCGGTGGCACCGAAGAGGGCGACGTCATAGGGGCGTTGCGCCCGATTCTGCCTGTTCACGAGTGCCTCCACAGGGGCCGGTGGCGATGCAGCAGGCAGAGGGTAGCGGAGGGGTTCGTGGCGGTGTGCGGCTGGGCGGCACTCGTGGGGGAGGATCCCGGAGAAGGAACTAAGCGCTTGCTCGGCCAAAGGGGTTGTGCGGAGCGCGGCGCATTCTTAACATCATCGATGTTACATCAGTTGTGTCATACCGCTGGGGGCTTGATGGCAACGACGGAGCACGGCCCGCTGGCAGGCGTGCGCGTGGTCGAACTGGCAGGCATCGGACCCGGTCCCTTCGCCGCGATGCTCCTCGCGGATCTCGGCGCCGACGTCGTCAGGGTCGACCGGCCCGGAGGCTCGGGGCTCGGCATCGACCCCGCGTACGACCTCACCAACCGCAACAAACGCTCCGTGCTCATCGACCTCAAGGCCGCGGACGGGGCCGCCAAGGTGCTCGATCTGGCCGAACGCGCCGACATCCTGATCGAGGGCTACCGGCCGGGAGTCGCCGAACGCCTGGGCGTCGGCCCCGAGGCCGCGCTGGCCCGCAATCCGCGGCTCGTCTACGGACGGATGACCGGCTGGGGCCAGGACGGACCGCTCGCCGAACGAGCCGGCCACGACATCGCCTACATCGCCCTCACCGGCACCCTCTCCATGATCGGCAGGCCGGGGGAGCCGCCCACCGTCCCGGCCAATCTGGTCGGCGACTACGCGGGCGGCTCGCTCTACCTCGTCGTCGGTGTCCTCGCCGCCCTTCAGCACGCCCGCACCCCCGGCGGCCGGGGCCAGGTCGTGGACGCGGCGATCGTCGACGGCGCCGCCCATCTCGCCACGATGATCCACGGAATGCTGGCGGCAGGCGGCTGGCAGGACCGGCGCGGCTCCAACCTCCTGGACGGCGGCTGCCCGTTCTACGGCTCGTACGAGACCGCCGACGGCCAGTACATGGCGGTCGGCCCGCTGGAGCAGCGGTTCTACGACGAATTCAGCACCCTCCTCGGTATCGAGGACGAAGCACCGGACCGGGGGGACATCGCCCGCTGGGAGGAGCTGCGCTCGCTCGTCGCCGACCGGTTCAGGACCCGTACGCGCGCGGAATGGACCGAGGTGTTCGAGGGCACGGACGCCTGCGTCGCCCCTGTTCTCTCGCTCCGTGAGGCGCCCCGCCATCCGCACATCGCCGCCCGCGCCACCTTCGTCGAGCACGGCGGACTCACCCAGCCGGCCCCCGCACCCCGCTTCTCCGCCACCCCCGTCTCCGTACGCAGCGGGCCGGCGCGGCCCGGCGCGGACACCGAGGCCGTCGCCGCCGACTGGGGCGTTCCCGGCATCGCGGGGCCCGGGAAGGACCCCGCCGACTGAGGGGACTCTTCCCGCCGCCGGGCCGCGCGGGTGACCCGCGTGCGGCGTGCGGCCGGGCCGCGACCGTGCGACCGGCCCCGACGTGAACTCCCGCACCCCCGTCCTCGCCGCCCGGACCGGCGAGGGACCCGACGCCAAGAACCGGTTCCAGGAGGCCCCGCAGTGCAGCGGCAGATCTTCACAGCAGAGCACGACACGTTCCGAGAGACCGTCCGCACCTTCCTCACCAAGGAGGTCGTCCCGAACTACGAGCAGTGGGAGAAGGACGGCATCGTCTCCCGCGAGGCGTGGCTCGCCGCGGGCCGGCAGGGGCTGCTCGGCCTCGCCGTACCCGAGGAGTACGGGGGCGGCGGTACCACCGACTACCGCTACAGCGCCGTCCTCGCCGAGGAGTTCACCCGGGCCGGTGCCCCCGGGCTGGCCATCGGGCTGCACAACGACGTCATCGGCCCCTACCTCACCGGCCTCGGCACCGAGGAGCAGAAGCGGCGCTGGCTGCCCGGCTTCTGCAGTGGCGAGACCATCACCGCCATCGCCATGACCGAACCCGGCGCCGGCTCCGACCTCCAGGGCATCCGCACCACCGCCGAGGACAGGGGCGACCACTGGCTGCTCAACGGCTCCAAGACGTTCATCTCCAACGGCATCCTCGCCGACCTGGTGGTCGTGGTCGCCAGGACCACCCCGGAGGGCGGCGCCAAGGGGCTCTCGCTGATCGTCGTCGAACGCGGCGCGGAGGGCTTCGGGCGGGGCCGCAACCTCGACAAGATCGGGCAGAAGTCCCAGGACACCGCCGAGCTGTTCTTCGACGACGTCCGCGTCCCGAAGGGGAACCTGCTCGGCGAGCGGGACGGCGCCTTCATCCATCTGATGACCAACCTCGCGCAGGAACGCCTGGGCATAGCGGTCGCCGGCATCGCCGCCGCCGAACATCTGCTGGAGATCACCACGGGTTACGTCAAGGAGCGCGAGGCCTTCGGGCGTCCGCTCTCCAAGCTCCAGCACATCCGGTTCGAGATCGCGGAGATGGCCACCGAGTGCACCGTCACCCGCACCTTCATCGACCGCTGCATCGCCGACCACTGCGACGGGAAGACCGACGCCGTACACGCCTCGATGGCCAAGTGGTGGGCCACCGAACTACAGAAGCGCGTCGCCGACCGCTGCCTCCAACTCCACGGCGGATACGGCTACATGGCGGAATACCCGGTGGCCAAGGCATTCACCGACGGTCGTATCCAGACCATCTACGGCGGCACGACCGAGATCATGAAGGAGATCATCGGCCGCTCGCTGCTCGCCTGACCCCTGTCGCACAACCACCCTCGAAAGGCTGCTGACTTGAGTACCGAAGCGTTTGTCTACGACGCGATCCGCACCCCGCGCGGCCGCGGCAAGGCCAATGGCGCCCTGCACGGCACCAAGCCGATCGACCTAGTCGTCGGCCTCATCCACGAAATCCGCAGGCGCTTCCCCGGCCTGGACCCGGCAGCCGTCGACGACATCGTCCTCGGCGTGGTCAGCCCGCTCGGCGACCAGGGCTCCGACATCGCCCGGATCGCCGCCATCGCGGCCGGCCTCCCGGACTCCGTCGCGGGCGTCCAGGAGAACCGCTTCTGCGCCTCGGGCCTGGAAGCCGTCAACCTGGCCGCCGCCAAGGTCCGTTCGGGCTGGGAGGACCTCGTCCTCGCGGGCGGCGTCGAGTCGATGTCCCGCGTCCCGATGGGCTCCGACGGCGGCGCCTGGGCGATGGACCCGATGACCAACTTCGACACCGGCTTCGCCCCGCAGGGCATCGGCGCCGACCTCATCGCCACCATCGAGGGCTTCTCCCGCCGCGATGTCGACGAGTTCGCCGCACTCTCCCAGGAGCGCGCGGCCGAAGCGTGGAAGGACGGCCGCTTCGCGCGTTCCGTCGTCCCGGTCAAGGACCGCAACGGCCTCGTCGTCCTCGACCACGACGAGCACCTGCGGCCCGGCACCACCGCCGACACGCTCGCCGCCCTCAAGCCGTCCTTCGCCGCGATCGGCGAGATGGGCGGCTTCGACGCGGTGGCGCTGCAGAAGTACCACTGGGTCGAGAAGATCGACCACGTCCACCACGCGGGCAACTCCTCCGGAATCGTCGACGGCGCCGCGCTCGTCGCGATCGGCAACCAGGAGATCGGCGAGAGGTACGGACTCACGCCGCGCGCCCGGATCGTCTCCGCCGCCGTCTCCGGCTCCGAACCCACCATCATGCTGACCGGCCCCGCGCCCGCCACCCGCAAGGCCCTCGCCAAGGCCGGGCTGACCATCGACGACATCGACCTCGTCGAGATCAACGAGGCGTTCGCCGGAGTCGTGCTGCGCTTCGCCAGGGACATGGGGCTCTCCCTCGACAAGATCAATGTCAACGGCGGCGCCATCGCGCTCGGCCACCCGCTCGGCGCCACCGGAGCGATGATCCTCGGCACGCTCATCGACGAACTGGAACGCCAGGACAAGCGGTACGGCCTCGCCACCCTCTGCGTCGGCGGCGGCATGGGCATCGCCACCGTCATCGAGCGTCTCTGACCGTCCGCCGGCCAACCGGGAGGGGCCGGCGGCGGGTGGCGTGGCGTCGCGGGGCCGGGGCACGCGCCTCGCGGCGTTGTCGTCCCTCACCATGTTCCCCGAGCTCTCGGCTTCGCTTGAGCAGAGGGAGGCCCCATTCGCCATGGATCGGTCCTCCGCGTTGCGATCCACGCACCCCGGCCCCGCTCCTTCACCCACGCCACCCACCGCCGGCCCCTCACTTACGGAGAAGAAGAGCAATGACCGAGAGCACGACCATCCGCTGGGAACAGGACGAGACCGGCGTCGTCACCCTCGTACTCGACGACCCCGACCAGTCCGCCAACACGATGAACCAGGCCTTCAAGGAATCCATCGCGGCCGTCGCCGACCGTGCCGAGGCCGAGAAGGACTCCGTCCGCGGCATCATCTACACCTCCGCGAAGAAGACCTTCTTCGCGGGCGGCGACCTCAAGGACATGATCAAGGTCGGTCCCGAGAACGCCCAGCAGGCCTTCGACACCGGCACCGCCATCAAGAACTCGCTGCGCCGCATCGAGACCCTCGGCATCCCCGTGGTCGCCGCCATCAACGGCGCGGCGCTCGGCGGCGGTTACGAGATCGCCCTCGCCGCCCACCATCGCGTCGCCCTCGACGCGCCCGGGTCCCGGATCGGCCTGCCCGAGGTCACCCTCGGCCTGCTGCCCGCGGGCGGCGGCGTCACCCGCACCGTACGCCTCATGGGCATCGCCGACGCGCTGCTGAAGGTCCTCCTCCAGGGCACCCAGTACACCCCCGTGCGCGCCCAGGAGAACGGCCTCGTCCACGAGGTCGCCGCCACCCGGGAGGAGATGCTCGAAAAGGCCCGCGCCTTCATCGACGCGAACCCCGAGTCCCGGCAGCCCTGGGACGTCAAGGGATACAAGATCCCCGGCGGCACTCCGGCCCATCCGAAGTTCGCCGCCAATCTGCCCGCCTTCCCGGCCAATCTGAAGAAGCAGATCGCGGGCGCCCCGATGCCTGCGCCGCGCAACATCCTGGCCGCCGCCGTCGAGGGCTCGCAGGTCGACTTCGAGACCGCGCTGACCATCGAGGCCCGCTACTTCACCGAACTGGTCACCGGCCAGGTCGCGAAGAACATGATCCAGGCGTTCTTCTTCGACCTCCAGGCGGTCAACTCCGGTGCGAGCCGCCCCAAGGGCATCGAGGAGCGCCAGGTCCGCAAGGTCGCCGTCCTCGGCGCCGGGATGATGGGCGCGGGCATCGCGTACTCCTGCGCCCGCGCGGGCATCGACGTGGTCCTCAAGGACATCTCCGCGGAGGCCGCCGCCAAGGGCAAGGCGTACAGCGAGAACCTCCTCGGCAAGGCGCTCTCCCGGGGCCGCACCACCGAGGCGGCGCGCGACGAACTGCTGGCCCGCATCACCCCGACCGGCGACCCGGCCGATCTGGCGGGCTGCGATGCCGTCATCGAGGCGGTCTTCGAGGACACCGCGCTCAAGCACAAGGTGTTCCAGGAGATCCAGGACATCATCGAGCCGGACGCCCTGCTCTGCTCCAACACCTCGACCCTGCCCATCACCGTCCTCGCCGAGGGCGTCTCGCGCCCCGCAGACTTCATCGGGCTGCACTTCTTCTCGCCCGTGGACAAGATGCCGCTGGTCGAGATCATCAAGGGCGAGCAGACCGGCGACGAGGCCCTGGCCCGCGCCTTCGACCTGGTCCGCCGGATCAGGAAGACCCCGATCGTCGTCAACGACTCCCGCGGCTTCTTCACCTCGCGCGTCATCGGCCGGTTCATCAACGAGGGCGTCGCCATGGTGGGCGAGGGCGCCGAGCCCGCCTCGGTCGAACAGGCCGCGGCGCAGTCCGGCTACCCGGCCAAGGTGCTCTCCCTGATGGACGAGCTGACCCTCACCCTCCCCCGCAAGATCCGCAACGAGACCAGGCGGGCCGTCGAGGAGGCCGGCGGCACCTGGGCCGGACACCCGGCCGACACAGTCATCGACCGGATGGTCGACGAGTTCGGCCGCCCGGGACGCAGCGGCGGCGCAGGCTTCTACGAGTACGACGAAGCCGGCAGGCGCACCCGTCTCTGGCCGGGCCTGCGCGAGCACTTCGCGAAGCCCGGCACCGACATCCCCTTCATCGACATGAAGGAGCGGATGCTGTTCTCCGAGGCGCTGGACAGCGTCCGCTGCCTGGAGGAGAACGTCCTCGGCTCCGTCGCCGACGCCAACATCGGCTCCGTCATGGGCATCGGCTTCCCGCCTTGGACCGGCGGCGTGCTCCAGTACATCAACGGCTACGAGGGCGGCCTGCCCGGCTTCGTCGCCCGCGCCCGGGAGCTCGCCGAGCGCTACGGCGACCGTTTCCTGCCGCCCGCCCTGCTCGTGGAGAAGGCCGAGAAGGGCGAGACCTTCCACGACTGACGCCCACCCCGCGGGCCGCGCTCACTCCGCCGTGAACGCGGCCCGCAACTCCTCCTTCAACGACCGCTGGAAGGCGGTCACCAGTGCCTGCAGCACCATCGGCTGCATATGGGCCGACAGCGACTTCATGGCCGCCACGTGCTCCGGATCCGACTCCCGCTCCCGGTAAGGACTCCACACCTCGTCCCGGAACAGCCGGGTCAGCTCCTGCGCCGCGGACCGGGAGTGCTCCAGCAGAACCGTGCGCGCGGCCAGAATCGTCTCGTGCGCGATGGGTACGCCGAGCAGTTCGACCCCGAGCCGCAGCAGCCCCGGATCCACCCGGTACCAGCCGTCGACCGGCTCCGCGCGCTCCAGCACGCCCATCGCGGCCAGCCGCGCCATGTCCTGCTCGGTCAGCGCCCGGCCCGCACGCCGCTCCAGCTCCGCCCGTGTCGCGTCCTCCGCCGAGTCCGGTGCCCAGGACGCCACCAGCGCCCGGTGGATCGCCAGGTCGTGCGCGCTCAGATCCGGCGGCAGCTGCTCCAGATAGCGTTCGATCGCGGCCAGCGTCATGCCCTGATGCTGAAGTTCCTCGATGAGCGCGAGCCGGGAGAGATGCTCGTGCCCGTAGTGCCCGACGCGGCGCGCCCCGATCACCGGCGGCGGCAGCAGGCCCCGGGTGCTGTAGAAACGCACGGTGCGCACGGTCACCCCGGCGCGCGCCGCCAGCTCGTCGACGGTGAGCGTCGGGTCCTCGGTCCCGGTCGCCATGTCTGCTCCTCGCGTTCCGGCCCGGCGGCGAACTGCCGCGCCTGCACCGATCAGGTGCAACAGTATTGCTGTCTCACCACTGTTGTGAAAGTGTCCGGCAGGATCCGGCGGGGTCCCCCCGCGGAACGGACCCGCACGGTCCGGCCGATCGCGACAGGAGGCGGTCGTGACCACGCTCCCGACTCCCCGCGGAACCCGGGCAACTCGCCCTGGCCGTCCCGTTGTACGGGGAGGACGGCGGCCGGGACCGACCGGGGCCGGCCGCCGTTGTCAGTGGTGGCTCCTACGCTGGTGCCATGACAGGGATCACGTACGTACGGGGAGACGCGACCGCCCCCCAGGGCAAGGGCGTCAAGCTGATCGCGCATGTCTGCAACGACCTGGGCGGCTGGGGCAAGGGCTTCGTCCTGGCCGTCTCGCGCCGCTGGCCCGAGCCGGAGGCGGCCTACCGCAACTGGCACCGGAAGCGCGCGAGCAACGACTTCGCCCTGGGCGCTGCGCAGTTCGTCCAGGTGAGCCCGTACCTCTGGGTGGCGAACATGGTGGGCCAGCGGGGGATACGCACGGGCAGCAAGGGGGTTCCGGTGCGCTACGAGGCGATCGACACCGCCCTGGGGGCCGTGGCCGACCGGGCCGCCGAGCTGGGGGCTTCGGTCCATATGCCGCGGATCGGCTGCGGGCTGGCGGGCGGCACATGGTCGAGGATCGAGCCGCTCATAGAGAAGCGGCTGCTGAGCCGGGGGACAGCGGTGACGGTGTACGACTACGAGTAGGGGGCTGCCCGCCGATCGCTTCACCGCTGACCGCTCGCTCACGGGGCAGGCGCCGTCCATGGGGGAGACGCCGTCCCTGGGGGAGGCGCCGTCCATGGGGGAGACGGTGTGCCGTCACCCCCCGTGGCCGGTCACACGCGTCAGGCCGCGGAAGCTCTCCAGCTTCTCCAGCAACCGCCGCATGCCCTCCCGGTCGGCGGGCAGCCGCACGGCGTCCGCGGGCCCGTCCGTTCCCGTCGGCCGGAAGCCCGCCAGCAGATCGGCCACGGCGACCGGTTTCCCGGACAGGAGCGGATCCAGCAGCCGGAGCAGGTCGCAGGGGCCCGCGGCGGTCGCCACGTCGTGACCGTTGGCGGCACAGATCGTGCCCGCGGTGTCCGCGGTCCCGAGCGGGGCCCACCGGACGGGGTACCTCGGATCGGCCTCGACCACCGCGCCGTCCGCCAGCCGGCGCGGGCCTGCCGGGCCGGGCACCGGTTCGAAGCCGCCGGCCGTCCAGCGGCGCAGCGAGACGGTGGTGACACGGTCCCCGACCAGGCGCGGGTCACCGAACTGCCGGAAGGCGTCCGCCGAACGCCGCAGCCCCTCGGGGAGCACGGGGGACAGCAGCCCGTCCGGGCCGAGGGGCGGGGCGAGCACCGGTGCGTCGACGGGCGCCAGGCGGCTGCCGCGGCTCGGGCGGCCGGTCAGCCCCGCCGGGTCGAGATCGACCAGCAGGTCTTCCAGTTCGTATCCGGCCCGGTGCTCCTCGCGCGGCACTCCGACGTTCACGCTGGTGGCGGGCGCGGAGCCGGCGCTCTCCCCGACGTGGTAGTAGCCCGACGGCCAGTACAGCAGGTCACCGGGACCGACCTCGGCCTCGAAGGAACTGCCCCGGTAGCGGGCGTAGTCCAGCACCGTGGACACCGGCTCCTGCCAGGGGCGGTGCCGCCAGAAACGCATCCGCTTGCGGCCCTTGAGCCCGAACATGAAGGTGGCGAAGCGGTCCTTGTGGACGCCGACCGGGCTGTGCTCGTACGTGCCGTGGAAAAGCGTGGTGATCGCCCCGGTGAGCGGCAGTCCGACTCTCTCCCACAGCCCTGCGAAGAACTCCCGTTCCCGCGCCCACAGGGAGAAGCCGAAGGCGTGGAAGCCGCTGATGACGAGGGCGTGGCGGCGTCCGGCCAACTCCGTGGACAGCCGTCCCTGGTAGCCGTCGAAGGAGCCGTCGGCCGGCCGTGGCAGCAGCGGTCCCGGGCGGGTCCGCTGCACCCTTTCGACGGTGAAGCCCGCGTTCGGCGGCGGCGCGGCCGCCGGATCGCCGCCGGTCCGGCAGGCGGCGGCCGCCGCCGCGAACACGTCGGGTTCGGTGAAGGGGGACGGGGCCACCGACCGGTACAGGACAGGGTTCCGGTCCCAGTGCTGCTCGGTGAAGGCCGGCCAGTCGAAGCCGCCGTTCACCACGGTCAACGGCTCGGTCATGGTGTCCGCTCCTTTTCCGGCTGCGGCGATCCGCCGACCGCCGATGCCGGCTCGCCCACGGCGGACGGCCGCTCCACCGCGTCCTCCCGCTCCTTCGGCGGACCGTCCGCCGGTGCGTCCGTCAGCTCGACGGCGCGCAGAGCGTGCAGCTTCCGCACCAGCGCGAGGACCCCGGCGTGCGCGGACACCGGCAGCCGCCCGCACAGCTCGTCGACGGTCGGTGCGCCGGCGGCGTCCTCCCGCAGCCGCTCCAGCAGGAGCTCTCCCAACTGCCCGCGCACGGCGAAGGCATGGCCGTTGACGGCCCACACCCAGCCGTCGCCGTCCGGCATCCGCAGTACCTGGGCGGTGACCCGCACCCGCAGGCCCGCCTCGGGAGGCGGACCCTGCCGCGGCGGCGGTACGGGTTCGAGCGCGCCGGCGCTGGCCCGTCGAGCCCAGAGAATGCGCAGCACCCGCTCCAGCCGCGGGCCCGCGCACTCCTCACCCAGCGCCGCCGCGGTGGTCGCCAGCGGTCGCACGTCCGCCGCGGCGTCCCTCCGGCGCCCGGGAGGCGGACACGGCAGATACGGCACGGCGTCGTCCGCTCCGTACCGGCGCTCCTGCAGCAGGCCCGACACCACGTCCTCCACGGCCCGGTGCAGCAACCGGGGGTCGACCGGGATCCGCAGCCGCAGGACCAGGGTGCGCGGCCGATAGCCGACGTCGTCGCGGCAACCGGCCGGGCGGTAGACCACGTCGCCGGCTGTCGCGCGGAAGGTGCGCACGTCGCCGTCGCCCGCGCCGGCCGCTCGCAGACGTGCGGTGAGGCCACCGTCCAGCACGAAGGAGAGCGTCGCGTGGGTGGCCTCGACAGCCGGGTCGGCGGGTACGGTGATCCCGCCCCCCGCCAGCAGTTCGGTGACCACCGGCAGAACCGGACAGCCGATCCGCTGCCACAACGGGGCGATCAGATCGCGGGTCCGGGACCAGAGGCCGAAGTCCAGCAGCAACGGCTGCTCCACGGAGAGCAGCCGGCCCCGGTCCGGCAGCCGGGCGTCCAGCCGCCGGTCGTACTCCTGGGCACTCGAATCCTCCGGGCCGGGCAGCAGGTCACCGGGCGCCCCGATCCAGCCGTCCTCGACCAGGAAGCGGACATCGGGCAGGGCCCGGAAGCGCGTGCCGGCCCGGAACGGCGCCGCGGCGGCGGCCATCGTCCGGTACACGAGCCGGTTGTCGAAGGGGGGTTCGCCCGTCTCCTCGTCCCAGACCCGCAGTCGTGCGGGGGAACCCTCCCGGTGGTGCGCGGCGAGGCGGTCCCAGACGGTCGTGTTCATACATCCTCCGGGACGGGTACCGGGAAGCGGCGGCGCAGCCGGACGGCGTAGCGGGCCAGCGGCTCCATCCCCAGCCGGCGCCGGCGCTCGTCCACCGCCCCGGGGTCTTCGATCGGGCAGGGTTCGAGTCCCCCCGCCCCTCGCCGGAATTTGGTTCCGTACAGTTGCGGGCTTCCTTCGCCCAGCCGGATCGCGTCGGTGGTGTATGCCACGTGACGCCAGGGGATGTCACCCTCGGCGGCTGCCTGTTCCATCCGGGCCAGACACTCGCGCAGCAGGTCGGCGGGGCCCTCGGCGTGCTGTACGAGCCGGCAGGCGGCCTCGGCGGCGCGCTCGCCCACCAGCGCGTGCCCCGGCCAGCCGTGCTCGCGGATCACATCCGTCAGCCAGGCCATCGCGGTGCCGGTGATCTTCCGCAGCCGCTCCTCGGTCCCGGCGTCGGTGAATTCGCCGGCCGTCCACCGCTCGCGCAGTACGGCGTCCACCCGGTCCAGCCGCAGCAGCCGGTTCCTGATCGCCGGGTTGCGGGCCGCCACGCGCAGAGGATCGATCCGCAGCCGCACGGTCGTGCGGTCCCAGCTGTACGTGATGCGGCGGCCGGTCTGGCGCCAGTCGAAGGCGACCCGGCCCTCACAGGCACTGGTCAGCCGGATCCGGGTCCCCCTCGCGGAGTCGTCGAAATCGCCGGGGCCCAGTTGGCCGAAGACGTACTCCACGGCATCGCGCAGGGCCACGCCGAGACCGGCGAGGTCCAGCCGCACGGTCTCCGGGGGGAGAGCCGCCGGTGTCCCGTCGGCCGCCGCCGCCGGACCCGGACCCGGATCCGGAACGGTGGCGAAGCCGGCCACCCGCGGCGGCGGTTCCATCGACAGCGGTGGGCCACCGGCCTGGGTCCGGAAGAAGTACGGGACGTCGCCGCGTTCCAACTGCTCGCGCTCGGCCGGTGTGAATCCGTCATGACCGCGCGTTCCGGTCAGCAGTTCGCCGTCGAGTGCGTCGGTGTACACCGCTGTCGGGTGCGGCAGTACGCGGACGAACCGCTGCCCGGCGCCGTCGGCGATGACTTCGTTCAGACGCCGCCGGTTCCGGCACATCAAGGTCCAGGCGTCGAACATGCCCCGCAGGAAGGCCGGGAGATGCGGCCCGTATCCGGTGCGGCCGGTGGTCTCGGCGACGACGTTGCGGGTGTCGGACCGGGCGCAGGGCGTGCGCCGGGGACGCAGCTCCAGTCCGCCCTCGCCGCCGGACGTGAAATACGCCGCCGGGCCGTCCACGGTGCACCAGCGGGCGGAGTCCTCCATGCCCGGGTGATGGTGGCCGGTGCCGTCCGGATCCGCGATCAGTCCGGTGTCGTGGAGCCGCCGCACGGGCGAGAGGAAGATCTCCAGGTCGACGGGGTAGAGGAGCGCGGCGGTCGCGCCCGGCCGGGTGCCCGCCAGCAGATTGCCCTCGCCGAGGTCCGCGATCCCGAAGCCGAAGCAGGCGGCGGCGAGGGAACCGGCTCGGTGCCAGAACCGCGCGGCCTCCCGCGGGCCGAGCCGGGTGCCGAGCAGCCGGAGCCGGGGCGAACGGCGAAGGGTGCCCCACTGCGCGGGAGGCTCGATCCACTCCTGCCAGGAATAGGAGTGCCGGTCGTGGCCACGTCCGCTGCGATGGTGCAGGACCGGCAGCTGCACCGGCCCCGAGGCCGGTGGCAGGGAGTTGAGGAGCCCGAAGACCGATCGCGGTGTGCCGGGGGTGCCTTCGGCGAGAAACAGTGCCTCACCGCCGGCCGGCCGTGGCTTGTACGCCACACATCCGCCCCCGGCCATCCGCAGGCGCAGCACCCGTTGGCCGCCGTTGTGACTCTCGGCGCCGTGCGCCCGCAGTCCCGCCAGGGGCGGGTGCAGGGACGCGTCGTCGAACCACGAGGAGCGCAGGTCGCGGCGGAGTCGTCGCAGGAAGAGGTCGAGGAAGTCCAGGTACTGGCGGCCGCGCCGCTCCCAGCGCCGCTCGCGGCCGTCCCGCTCACCGTCTGCGGTACCGGTGGACCCGCTGTCGCCGCAGGGGCCGGCGGCCGGTCGTGCGCCGGGTGCCGCGGCGCAGCCGGTGAAGACTTCGGTGATCAGGGGCCCGAAAAGCTCGGCGTTGCCGACCGTGAGGACGTCCGGTGCGACGTGGGAGCGGTGGCGGCGCCGGGCGGCACGGCACCACGTGTCCAGGTCGGTGAGGAGCGCGAGCAGCGGAGTGAAGCGCGGCTGGGTGAGGGCCTGGGCGATCAGCCGGGCGTCGCTGTCCCCGGCGAGCGGCCGGGCGGGGGCCAGGACCCCTTCCGGAGTGTTCCGCAGGATCGGCGGGAACAGGCCGCCCGCCGTGCCGGAGCGGACCGCGTCCACGACTTCTCGGGCCGCGGGCGGGAGCTGCCGGGCGGAGTCCGGTGTCGCGGCCGCGGGTTCGGCCTGCCAGAGCACGTTCGTCATACGGCGTTTGTTCTCCGGGGGGCGAGCGGCGCGAGACTCCGCCGGCGGACCGGACGACGCCTCGCGCCGAATGGTCAGAGCGAACAGTAGACCCTGACGCAGGTGCTGGTCTCGGAAGAGGCGCGGGCCGGAATCTCCTGCTCCAGCTCGCCGATGACCAGGTCGAGTTCCGCTTCGTTGTCCAGGTTCTCGGACAGTACGTGCAGGGTGTTGGTGGACATGCTGTGCTTCACGACGGGCCTCCTGTGGGAAACGTGTGGTCGATCAACTCGCGCAATACTAGGAAGGGTTGGCGATCCGCGATAGAGGTCGTCGGGGTCTCTGCCGGATCTCTCGCAGACCCCCGGGCCCCCTCGGTGACGGCCGGCGCGTCGCGTGGCTCGACACGACCGCCGCGGCCACCGATGTGGTGACCCGCGAGACCTTCGCCGGGACCTGCGAGTAGCCCCGGCCCGCATCGCACCGCGGAGCGGGGCGCGCACCGGACTCCGGTGGGTGCCCAGCCCGTGGCGTGCACCGGAGTCCCGCACGGCGGGCGCCCGGCCGGACACGGTTCCCGGATCGACTTCTATGGTGGGGTGGTACCGGCGGAACGGGGAGGGCCCATGGCGGCACGGAGCACGGACGAGACACTGCTGGCCCGGGCGCTCGGTGAGACACCGCCCTCCGACGCGCTGAGCGAGCAGATCCTCGACGCCGCGCGTGAGCAGTTCATGACCTTCGGGCTGCGCCGTTCGACCGTCGACGACGTCGCCAAGCGCGCCAGGGTCTCGCGGGTCACCGTGTACCGGCGCATCGGCAACAAGGACAGCCTGGTCTCCGCCTGCCTGCTGCGCGAGTACCGGCGCTTCGTCGTGGAGGTGGACGACGCGGTGGCCGCCCTGCCCACGACGGAGGACCGGCTCGTCGAGGGATTCGCCGCCGTCCTCCGGCACATCCGCGAACACCCGCTCATCGGCGGCCTGCTGAGGCTGGAGCCCGAGACCATGCTGCCCTTCCTGACCCTGGAGAGCGGGCCCGCCTTCCTCGCCATCCGTGAGTACCTGGCCGACCGGCTGCGGCACGCCCGGCGTGCGGAGGGACGGCCGGACAGCGATCCGGCACCCGTCGCCGAACTCATGGTGCGGATCACGGTCTCCTTCCTCCTCAACCCCGTCAGCTGCTTCCGACTGGACGACGACGCCCAGGTGCGGGCGTTCGCCCGCCGGTACCTGGTGCCGTTGCTCGCCGCGGGGTAGGGCCGTCCGTTCCGGGGCACGACCGGGACCGGCCGATCACATGCTGCTCCGTCCCCGCGTGACCCAGTCGGCAGGACGCAGGACGAGGGCCGGGGCACGCGGCCGGCTCCCGGGATCGTGCCGTGCCGGGCCGGGCCGGGTGCCCGGCGAGGACGGGGTCTCCGGTCGCGTCGAGCGGGAGTACCCGGCCGACGGCCGTGCGACCAGCGGGTTCACGCGCGATTCCGACGCCGGCCGGTACGGCAGGGAGCGGACGCGGGGCATGGAGCCGGACCCGGCGGCCGGTTCACCGCTCGGGCGGGAGCCCGAGCAGCATCGGCCGGCCGTCGGCGAGCACGTCGTCCAGCGGGCGGTCCGGGCCCGCGGTGAACACCGCGGTCGCGGGTGCCGCCCGCGCGTACAGCTCCGGGCCCACCGCGGTCTTCGCGTGAAGCACCAGCGCCGCCTCCGGGTCGACCGCCGAGCGGCCGGGGAACGCCGCGGCGTCCGCACCGACCTGTCCCAGCGCGAACGGGTACACGGCGATGTCGATGACCAGGCGGTCGTCGTCGAGGGTGTGCTCGCCCCAGCCGTCGGTCCCCAGCAGGCAGAAGACTCCGTCGCCCTCCATGCAGTAGTCGCCGAGCCGCGCGACGGCACGCTCGCCGGGCGGTCCGCCGGGGTCGACGACGAGCGTCATGACGGGCACGTCCTGCTCGTCGGGGTGGACGCCCGTACGGAGCTGGAGACGGGCCACGGGCGGACCTCCGGTGAGGGGCGGGGCACCAGTGGAGCACGGGCGCTCCGGGGCACCCATTGCGGCTTCACGCGTCCGTCGGCGGCCGGACCTCCGCACGGTCCACCGGCCCCGCCTCGTCGGGCAGGGGCTCCAGAGGACGGCTGCGCGCCCATTGCGGGCCGAGGTCGTCGAGCCGCCAGCCGAAGGGGTACGAACGGGGCTGCGGGCGCGAGGGCAGCCAGTCCGGCCGGGCCGGCAGCCACCGCACGCAACGCGCCCGCAACCGCAGCGCTCCCGCGGCCGACGACCGCGCCCAGCGTGGTTGCCGCCGGAAGCCAAGCGCCAGGAGCAGCGGCTCGTCCAGCAGGGCGAGCGAGAACCGCGCCACGAGGGGGCGCAGCGGCCGCGGATACCAGCTCGCCATGATCCGGAACGTGGCGTTCGCGACCCGCCGGTTGGCCGGGTCGTACGCGAACATCCGCTCCTCGTAGGAGTCGAGGAGCCGCTCGAACCCCTCGTACGTCTCAGGGGCCCCCTCGATGTCCATCATCGCGGCCATCTTGCGGCCGGCCTCCGCCAGTGCCTGGACCTCCTGCGCGCACAGCGGGCGCCAGCCGTACCGGTCGATCCAGCGCTTCGGGCCCACGACCGTGGTGGCGAGGACATAGCGGAAGTCCTCGTTCGGGATCCGGTACTTTCCATGGATCCGATTGAGATGACGCGCCGCGGCCCGGCCGCGCTCCGAGTCGAAGCCGTCCGCGGCCATCTCGTACCCGAACAGCACCGTGTCGTCGTACCGCTTCTGCCCGGACCGCTCGAACTCCTGAGTACGGTCGAGGAGCACCGAGATCCGGGGAACGCCGTAGTCGCGGAGGAACGCCACGCTCACGCCCTGCCGGTAGTCCCAGGGGAACTCGTACTGCGAGATCAGCCGGAGGATCTCGGCGTAATCGCGCGCGGGATCCATCCGGCGGATCTCGCGCAGGCGGCTGTATCGGCCCATGGTGCGCCCTCCTGTCCGTGTACCGACTCCGTGCGGACCCGCTCTCCTGCCTCTTCCGGTTGGCCGACTCCCGCTGTCGGCAGGAGTTCTGACGGACCGTCGCATGCGAAGAGTCAAAGATACAAATACCTTCTACTTGTTTCATCGGTCGCGTCAACACTGTCGACGCGCATGTGCGGCGGAGGCGCCGAGGGGGCCCGTACGCGCCGGAGCGGAAGCGATCGCATACTGGATCACAGAAGGGTCGGGCACCGAGCCGCACGCCCCGCCGACCGCCGGGAGCACCGCATGAGTACCGAAGCAGTCAGAGGCGGCATCCCCGTACCGCCGCCGCCCGGCGGTGTGCTCTGGAGCCTCTCCGGCGACATCCGGGCCCTGCTGATGCTGCCCGCCGCCCTCACTCTCCAGGTCGCCCACCCGGCGGTCGGCGCGGGCGTCGACGAGCACTCCGTCTTCCGTACGGACCCGTGGGGGCGCGGAGAGAGGTCCCTGCGCTCGCTCCAGCTCTGGGTGTACGGGGGTGACGCGGCCGCCGAGGAGGGGCGCCGGCTCCGCGAGCTGCACCGCACCATCCAGGGCACCGACACCCGGGGGCGCCGCTACCATGCGCTGTCGCCCGCGAACTATGCGTGGGTGCACGCCACGGGCTTCCCCGTCTACCAGCACGCCGCGCGCTATCTCGTGCGGCCGCTCTCCGACGCGCAGGAACGGGCCCTCTACCGGGAATGGCTCCAGGTCGGCCGGGTGCTCGGCATCCGCGACCGGGACATGCCGCAGACGATCGAGGAGTTCTGGCCGTACTTCCGCAAGGTGCTCGCCGACGAGATCGAGGCGACCGTCGTCGTCGAGGACCTGATCGCCACCGACCGCCCCGTGCCGCCGCCGGACCGCGGACCGCTGCCGGTGCGGCTGCTGCTGAAGGCGCTGTGGCCGCTGCTCCTTCCGCCGCTGGCCCGGTTCCGCCGCTTCGTGACCATCGGGCTGATGCCGCCGGAGGCCCGGGAGGCGATCGGGCTGGAGTGGACCGGCGCGCAGGAGCGGAAGCTGCGGCGGTTCTGCGCGGTGGTGCGGTGCGTCGTACCCGTGCTCCCCGAGCGGCTGCGCTACCTGCCGTACGCGCGCAGGGCGCGGGCGGCGCATCGCGAGGCCGCCCGGGGCGCCGGGGGGCTCAGGCGGAGGCCCGGCGCACCAGCTGCGTCGGCGTGATCACCGATTCGAGTCCGCCGCCCTCGTCCGTGAGCTCGCCGTTCAGCCGCCGCATCAGCATCCGCACCATCAACCGCCCCATGCCCGCCACGTCCTGACGGACCGTCGTCAGCGGGGGATCGGTGGCCTCGGCTATCGACACCATGTCGTCGAAACCGACCAGGGCCACCTCCTCCGGCACCCGGTGACCGCGCTCGCGCAGCACCCGCAGGGCGCCCGAGGCCATCAGGTCGTTCGCGGCGAAGACCGCGTCGGGGGCCGGGTGCCGATCGAGGAGCCGGGTCATGGCCCGTGCTCCGCCCTCGACGGTGAAATCGCCTTCCACGAGCAGTGCCGGATCGGCATCGGGCAGCACATCGCGATAGCCGTCGATCCGGTCGAGTGCCGACGTCTGGTCGCGTGGCCCGGCGATGTGCGCGATCCTCCGCCGGCCGAGGGAGACGAGATGGCGTACGGCCTCGGCCGCGCCGCCCCGGTTGTCGCAGTCGACGTACGGGACGGCCAGTTCGGACGCCGCGCCCGGCCGGCCGGGGCGGCCGCCGTAGACCGTGGGTACCCGGAACCGCCGGATGATCGCGGGGAGTTCGTCGTCCGTGTGCAGCGAGAAGGCCAGCGCACCGTCCACATGGCCACCGGCCAGATAGCGGGCGACCCGGTCGAAGTCCCCGCTGCCCTCCACCAGGAGCAACACCAACTGGGCGTCGTACACGTTCAGTTCACGGCTGATGCCGCGGATCTGCTGAGAGAAGAACGGATCGGAGAAGATCCGGAACTCCGGCTCGTCGATGATCACGGCGACCGCGCCGTTGCGCCGGGTGACCAGGGTCCGGGCGGCGTGGTTCGGCACGTAGCCGAGCTCGTCGACCGCCTTGCGCACCTGTTCCACGAGCGGCTGCCGCACCCCCGCCCCGCCGTTCACCACCCGGGAGGCCGTCGCCCGTGAGACCCCGGCGAGGGCCGCCACGGCCTCCAGCGTGGGCCGGGCATCTCCAGGGGGACCGGGGGTCGGACCGGGCAAGGGACGCTCCTCGTACGCGCGGGACCGGGCCTGGAACGGCCGGGGTCGGCCGGACGGCACCGACGCCATCAGCGTAACCGGCGCCCCCGGCCGTCCGCCGGGCGCCGCCGCCCCACCGGCGAGAGGGGGGGGCGACGGAGCCCGGAACCGATCCGCCGGCCCGTCAGCGGTGGTCGTGGATCGTGTTCGTCGCCGCGATCTGCTTCCATGACGCGGGCCGCGCCGGGTGCGCGGGCGCGCGCAGCGAGCGCGCCCCGGCCGCCGCCGGGGCCTCGGGCCGCGTCGGCTTGTACAGCCAGGTGTCGAAGAAGCCGGCGAGCGGCTTGCCCGAGACCCGCTCCGCGTACGCCACGAAGTCCCCCACGCTCGCGTTCCCGTAGGCGTGCTCGGCCGGCCAGCCCTTCAGCAGCGCGAAGAACGTCTCGTCGCCCAACTCGTTGCGCAGCGCCTGGAGCGCCAGCGCCCCCCGGTCGTAGACGGCCGCGTCGAACTGGTTGTCCGGGCCGGGGTCGCCGGGCTTCACCGTCCAGAAGGCGTCGTCCGCCGGATGCTGGGCGTACGTGTAGTCAGCCAGCTCCTGTGCGGTGCCCTCGCCCTCCTTCTCCGACCACAGCCACTGGCTGTAGCGGGCGAAGCCCTCATTGATCCAGATGTCCTTCCAGCCCTTGAGGGACACGCTGTCGCCGTACCACTGATGTGCCAGCTCATGGACGACGACGGAGACGTTCGCACCGTTCGCGAACTGCTTCGGGCTGTAGAAGGGCCTGGTCTGGGTCTCCAGCGCGAACGAGCTCTTCACGTTGGGGGAGTAGCCGCCGAGCGCGTCGAAGGGGTACGGCCCGAAGACCTCCGTCAGCCACTCGGCGACCTCGGTGGTCCGCTCGATGCTGGCGCGTGCCGCACCGCTGTTGGCACCGAGGTCCTTGCTGTACGCGTTGACGACCGGCAGCCCGTCCGACGTGGTGTCCGTGGTGATGTCGAACCGGCCGATCGCCAACGTCGTCAGATACGTCGCCTGCGGCTTCGCGGAGCGCCAGTTGTAGCGGGTCCAGCCGAGCTTCGAACTCTGGGACTGGAGCGTGCCGTTGCTGATCGCCTGGGTGCCGTCCGGCACGGACACCGAGATGTCGTACGTCGCCTTGTCCAGCGGGTGGTCGTTGCTGGGGAACCACCACGCGGCCGACTCCGGCTCCTGCGCGGCCACGGCGCCGTCCGGGGTGCGGACCCAGGAGGTCCAGCCGTTGATCTCCACCTCGGACGGCTTCCCGGCGTACCGCACGACCACCGAGACGTCCCGGCCCTTCGCCAGCGGCGCCGACGGGGTGATCTCCAGCTCCTGCTCGCCGCTCCTGGCGAAACCCGCCTTCTTGCCGTTCACCCGCACCTCGGAGACGTCCAGCCCGAAGTCGAGGTCGAAGCGGGAGAGTTCCTGGGTGGTCGTGGCGAGGATCGTCGCCGTGCCCTCCAGCAGATCGGTCGCGGGCTGGTACTTCAGCCGCAGGTCGTAGTGGGAGACGTCGTAGCCGCCGTTGCCGCTGGCCGGGTAGTAGGGATCGCCGATGCCCGGGGCGCCCGCGGTGCCTTCGGCGGCCGAGGCCGGGATCGCCAGCAGCAGGGAGGCCGCGAGTGCGCTCGGGACGATGAGTCTGCGGTGCACGAATGCTCCAAGTCGTCGGGGCGAATGATCTTTCGAACCGTCATGCCGAGACTATTCGGCGACTGCCGCGTTGGTCGTGTACATGGCCGCATCCGTCACACGATCGCCATTCGGCCGACATGGCACGCGGCCTCGGTGCGGCACGCGCTTCGGTGATCGCCCCCTGTCGCACAGGAGTTGGCCGGGGTACCTTCCGCCCATGCCGACACGTGCGCGGGGCACCCGCTTGACGTACAGATCGCTGATGGTGGCGGCCGTCGCCGCCCTGATGGCCGTCCTGCTCCCACCGGCGGGCGCACAGGGCGCGAGCCCTCTGAAGAGCGGGCCCCCGGAGAGCCGGCCCGTCCACTCGTACGAGAACGCCGTCCGCGAATCCGTCTGGGTCGACACCGGGCTGGACGGCGACGGGAACGGCAGGAGCGATCGCGTCGCCGTCGACATCGTCAGGCCGCGCGAACCCGCCCTGCGGGGCCGGAAGGTCCCCGTGATCATGGACGCCAGCCCGTACTACTCCTGCTGCGGCCGCGGCAACGAGAGCCAGCTCAAGACGTACGACGCCGACGGCCGGCCGGTCCAGTTCCCCCTGTACTACGACAACTACTTCGTGCCGCGCGGCTACGCCTTCGTCGCCGTCGATCTGGCCGGAACCAATCGCTCCGACGGCTGTGTCGACGTCGGCGGACGCTCCGACGTGCAGTCCGCCAAGGCCGTCATCGACTGGCTGAACGGCCGCGCCCGCGGCTACACCACCCGCACCGGCGCCGAGCGCGCCACAGCCGGCTGGTCCAACGGCCGCACCGGAATGATCGGCAAGAGCTACGACGGCACCGTTGCCAACGGCGTCGCGGCGACCGGCGTGGACGGGCTGCGGACCATCGTGCCGATCGGCGCCATCTCCTCCTGGTACGACTACTACTTCGCCCAGGGCGCGCCCCTCTACGACGGCGGCCCCGACGGGCTCTCCGACTACGTGGAGAGCCCCGAGGCGCGCGACCGCTGCGCCGCCGTCCAGCGGCAACTCGCCGACGGGGCGCCGCGCACCGGCGACTGGACGAAGCCGTGGAGCGAGCGGGACTACGTGAAGGACGCCGGCAAGGTGCGGGCCAGCGTCTTCGCCGTACACGGCATGCAGGACCTCAACGTCCGCACCAAGCACCTCGGCCAGTGGTGGGACGCCCTCGCGGACCGGGGCGTGGAGCGGAAGATCTGGCTCTCGCAGACCGGGCACGTCGACCCGTTCGACTACCGGCGCGCCGAGTGGGTCGACACGCTGCACCGCTGGTTCGACCACTACCTCCTCGGTTACGACAACGGCATCGACCGCGAACCGATGGCCGACATCGAACGCCACCCCGGCCAGTGGTCCACCGACAGGGTCTGGCCGCCCCGCACCACGCACACGACCACCGTGCGCCCCGGCCCCGGCAGCGCGCCCGGCGTCGGCACCCTCGGCCTGCGGCCCGCCCGCCCCGGCTCCACCGAGACGTTCACCGACGATCCGTCGCAGGGCGAGACGCGGTGGGCCGCCGACCTGGACCGGACCACGGGCGCCAAGACCGGATTCCGCACCGCGCCGCTCACCCGGGACCTGCGGCTCTCCGGATCGTCCACGGTGACCGTCACCGCCACCCCGACCACGTCGACCGCCCATCTCTCCGCGGTCCTCGTGGACATCGGCCCCGACACCATCCGCGACTACGGCTCGCCCGGCGAAGGCATCACCACCCTCACCGACCGCACCTGCTGGGGCGCGAGCACGGCGGGGGACAGCTCCTGCTTCAAGGAGACCCGGGCCGCAACGGCCGCGGTCGACCGGACCGTCCTCAGCCGCGGCTGGGCCGACCTCGGCACGTACGCCTCCGCCGGAAAGGGCCGCCCCCTCACCCCCGGCAGGGCCTACACGCTCACCATCCAGCTGGCGGCCACCGACCATGTCGTCCCGGCCGGACACCGGCTCGCCCTGATCGTCGCCGGCACCGACCGGGACCTCATCGACCCGCCGGACTCCACGCCGACGCTCACCCTCGACCTGGCCCGTACGTCCGCGAAGCTGCCGTTCACCGGCGGTGCCGGAGCCTTCGTACGAGCCACTGCGGGTTCCGCACCCGCGACAGCCACTCCCCGCGCCGTCCACTCCGAGGGCGTGACGCCGCCGCGTCCCGCTCTTCGCATCCCGGGAGGCAGCCGCTCATGACACCCCGCACACGGACCGCACGCGGGCCCGTCCGCCGCAATCTCGCCCTGTCGGCAGCGGCGGCCGTCCTGGCCGTCCCGCTGGTCACCGCGCCCGCCGAGGCCGCGCACACCCGGCCCCAGCCCCGTACCGGCTTCGAGATCAGCGAGGGGGCCCGCTGGACCGGCCAGGCGGAGGAGCAGTCCTTCCTGGCCGCCGTCGACCGGGGCAGCGACCGGGTCTCCGTCGACCGGATCGGCACGACGAAGCAGGGGCGTCCGCTCCAGCTCGTCCGGATCGGCAGCCACCGCCCCGCCGCCGACACGATGCTGCTGATATGCAGTCAGCACGGCGACGAACCGTCCGGCCGCGAAGCGTGCCTGACGACCATTCGCGATCTGGCCTCCGCCCGCGACCGGGCTACCCGCGCCTTCCTCTCCCGTACCCGTGTCCTCGTCGTGCCCACCGCCAACCCCGACGGGCGCGCCGCCGATACCCGGGGCAACTCCGACGGCGTGGACATCAACCGCGACCACATCGCGCTGCAGACCGCCGAGGCCCGCGCCATGGCGGCGGTCATCCGTGACCGGAAACCCGATGTGATCTACGACCTGCACGAGTACGGGGCCACCCCGCCCTACTACGACAAGGACCTCTTCGTCCTGTGGCCCCGCAACCTCAACGTCTCCGACCGGGTGCACGGCGAATCGCGGACCCTCGCCGAGAGCTATGTGCGGCCCGCCGCAGAAAAGGCCGGTTACAGCAGCGGCCTCTACGGCATCTGGACCGACCCCGTCACCGGCGATCCGATCAAGCAGACCGCCGGCGACGGGCAGGAACGCATCCTGCGCAACACCTCGGGCATCAAGCATGCCGTCGGCCTGCTCATCGAATCCCGCGTCGACGCGCTCACCGACGCCGAGAAGGCCGACCCGGCGCTCAACAGCCGACGCCGCGTCCACTCCCAACTCGCCGCACTCGACGGTCTGTTCACCTTCACCGACGAACACCGCGGCCGGATCGGGGCCGCCACCGCCGCATCCCGCGCCGCGGGATTCGACGACCGCGGCCCCGTCCGTCTCGGCGGCGCCGACAACGAGGCGCCCGAGGCCGGTCGCGTACTCCAGGACCCGCCGTGCGGATACCGGCTCACCGGGGCCCAGTTCGACGACGTCAAGGACGAACTGGCCCTGCACGGCGTCGCCTCCCGGCGCGACGGTGACGGAGCGTACGTACCGCTGCGGCAGTCGGCCCGCAATCTGATTCCCCTCCTCCTGGACGGGCGTGCGACATATCACCTCACAAACGGGCAAGCCGATACCGCTTGTTGATCCCGTGAGATGAGCACCGCGTGTGGTACTGCCTACGGAGAGCGAAAAAGCAGCCTCCGGGAAAGGTGCCATCCGTGCCGCACGACGAACAGGGAACGGGCGGCCGGGGAGATCTGCCGGTGACGGCGGACCTCCCCGGTGACCCGACGCAGAACCGGCACCCCACGACGGACCGGGTGGTGTTCGGGGTCACCGCCGTCCTCACCCTCGCCTTCGTGGTCTGGGGCGCCACGGCCGCCGACTCGCTGGAGGCCGTCTCCAGCTCCATGCTCAACGGCCTGATCCACAACGGTGGCTGGGCCTTCATGCTCGCGGCGTCCGGCTTCGTGGTCTTCGCCCTGTGGCTCGCCGTCAGCCGCTACGGAAAGATCACCCTCGGGCAGGAGGGGGAGGAGCCCGAGTTCCACACCGTGTCCTGGGTCGCCATGATGTTCAGCGCCGGTATGGGCATCGGCCTGATGTTCTACGGAGTCGGCGAGCCGCTCGCCCACTTCACGAACCCACCGCCCGGCACCCACCCCGCCGACACCGCCGACGCGATGCAGACGGCGATGGCCACCACCTTGTTCCACTGGACGCTGCACCCCTGGGCGATCTACGCCGTGGTCGGCCTGGCCATCGCGTACAGCACCTTCCGGCGCCGCAGGAGGCAGACGATCAGTGCCGTCTTCGAGCCGCTCATCGGCAGCCGGCGCGCCCACGGCGGTCTCGGCCGGCTGATCGACATCCTCGCCATCTTCGCCACCCTCTTCGGCTCCGCCGCGTCGCTGGGCCTCGGTGCCCTCCAGATCGGCAGCGGCTTCCACGAACTGCACTGGAAGGAGGAGACCGGCACCGGGCTGCTGGTCCTGATCATCGGGGCCCTGACCGTCGCCTTCGTCGCCTCGGCGGTCTCCGGAGTCGAGAAGGGCATCCAGTGGCTCTCCAACACCAACATGGTGCTGGCCCTGATCCTCGCCGTCTTCGTCTTCGTCGCGGGCCCCACCATCATCGTGCTGGACCTGCTGCCCACGTCGATCGCCGCCTACTTCGGCAACCTGGCCCAGCTCGCCGGGCGCACCGAGGCGACCGGCAAGGGCGAGGTGGCCGAATGGCTCGGCAACTGGACCGTCTTCTACTGGGCCTGGTGGATCTCCTGGACGCCCTTCGTGGGCATGTTCATCGCCCGCATCAGCCGCGGCCGGACGATCCGGCAGTTCATCGGCGGAGTCATCCTGGTGCCCAGCACCGTCAGCCTGGTCTGGTTCGCGATCTTCGGCGGTACGGCGATCAACCTGCAGGAGGCCGGAAAGCTGGGCAACGCCGTCACCCAGGAGGCCCAGCTCTTCGGCGTGCTCCAGCAGTTCCCGATCGCCACGGCGATGAGCCTGCTCGTGATGATCCTGGTCGGCATCTTCTTCGTCTCGGGCGCGGACGCCGCCTCCATCGTGATGGGCACGCTCTCCCAGAAGGGCATCCTCGAACCCGCCAGGTGGGTCGTCGTCTTCTGGGGCGTGGTGACCGGAGCGGTGGCGGCGATCATGCTCCTCATCGGCAACGGAGAGGGGGACGCGCTCGCCGGGCTCCAGAACCTGACGATCCTGGTGGCCGCGCCGTTCACCCTCGTGATGATCGGCATGTGCGTGGCACTGATGCGGGACCTGCGCCAGGACCCGCTGATCGTACGGCGCGAGTCCGGCGTGGAGGCGGTCGAATCCGCGGTCATCGCCGGGCACGCGAAGTACGCGGGTGACTTCGAGATCCGGATCGGTCCGGGCGGCAGCCGGATCACCACGGGGCTCCACGAGGGCCCTGGCCCGTCCGGCCCGTCGAGCCCGTCCGGCCCGCCGGACCACTGACGCCGCGTGCCCCGCCGTTCGCGGTTCCCGGACCGGGACCGGCCGGGCTGCTCCGCGCTCCCCGGCCGGCGATTAGGATCGGCACCCTGATGACTGCCACTCTCGTCGCCAAGGACCTCGCCGCCGGACACGGCGACCGCACACTCTTCGCCGGGCTCGACCTCGTCGTCGCGCCCGGGGACGTGATCGGTCTCGTCGGAGTCAACGGCGCCGGCAAATCGTCCCTGCTCCGGCTGCTCGCCGGGCTCGACCGCCCGGAGGAGGGCGAGCTGCGGCTCTCCCCGCCCACCGCCACCGTCGGCCACCTCCCGCAGGAGCCGGAGCGGCGTCCGCAGGAGACGGTGCGGGAGTTCCTGGCCCGCCGCACCGGCGTCGCCGACGCCCAGACGGCCATGGACACCGCCACGCAGGCCCTCGTCGACGGGGCGCCGGGCGCCGACGACGCCTACTCCGAGACACTGGAGCGCTGGCTGGCGCTCGGCGGCGCGGACCTGGACGAGCGCGCCGAGGAGGTCGCCGCCGACCTCGGACTGACCGTCGGCCTCGACCTGCCGATGACCGCGCTCTCCGGCGGCCAGGCGGCCCGCGCGGGCCTGGCCTCCCTCCTGCTCTCCCGCTACGACGTCTTCCTGCTCGACGAGCCCACCAACGACCTCGACCTGGACGGCCTGGAGCGGCTGGAGCGCTACGTCTCCGGGCTGCGCGCGGGCACGGTCGTCATCAGCCACGACCGCGAATTCCTGATGCGCACGGTCACCAAGGTCCTCGAACTGGACCTGGCCCAGCAGCAGATCAACCTGTACGGCGGTGGGTACGCCGCCTACCTGGAGGAGCGCGACAGGGCCCGCAGGCACGCCCGTGAGGAGTTCGAGGAGTACGCGGACAAGCGCGCCGCTCTCGAAGGGCGCGCCCAGATGCAGCGCTCCTGGATGGACAAGGGCGTGAAGAACGCCCGCCGCAAGGCGACCGACAACGACAAGACCGGCCGCAAGTTCCGGAGCGAGTCGAGCGAGAAGCAGGCCGCGAAGGCCCGGCAGACCCAGCGCATGATCGAGCGGCTGGACGTCGTCGACGAGCCGCGCAAGGAGTGGGAACTGCGGATGGAGATCGCCGCCGCGCCCCGCTCCGGATCGGTCGTCGCGACCCTGCGCGAGGCCCGAGCCGTACGCGGCGACTTCAGCTTCGGGCCGGCGTCGCTGCAGATCGACTGGGCGGACCGGGTCGCCATCACCGGCGCCAACGGAGCGGGCAAGTCCACGCTTCTCGCCGCACTCCTGGGGCGCCTCCCACTGGATGCCGGGCACGCGGTGCTCGGCTCGGGCGTCGTGGTCGGAGAGGTCGACCAGGCGCGCAGACTGTTCCACGGTCCGGAGACGCTCCTGGAGGCGTTCTGTACGGCCGTACCCGACACCGAACCGGCCGAAGTCCGCACCCTGCTCGCCAAGTTCGGCCTGCGCGCGGACCATGTGATGCGTCCCGCGACCACCCTCTCGCCCGGCGAGCGCACCAGGTCGGCGCTCGCCCTGCTCCAGGGCCGGGGCGTCAACCTCCTCGTCCTCGACGAGCCGACGAACCACCTCGATCTGCCCGCCATCGAACAGCTGGAATCGGCGCTGGACTCGTACACGGGGACATTGCTGCTGGTCACGCACGACCGGCGCATGCTGGAAGCCGTACGGACGACGCGGCGCGTCGAAGTGGTGGACGGCAAGGTGACGGAGCTGTGAGGGTGCCGGGTCTTCGCCCGGCACCCTCACAGTGACTCAGGGTCCGCCTCGGACCCGCATCCCAAGTCCGTCCGGCATGTGAGGGCCGGGGCCCGGGGGGAACCCCGGGCCCCGGGAAGGGGCGGGGACGGGGCAGCTCCGCGCAGCGGACCGCACCGGGCTCCCCGCCCCCGACGTCAGCCCCTCTTGCCGCCCTGCTTCGGATCCGCCAGCCCGGCCCGGCGCAGCGCGTCCGCCATCGCGCTGTTCAGCGGCGCCGGTGCCGGACGGGCGGAGCCGCCACCACCGCCGCCGCGCCGGTCGCGGTCCTGACCGCCCTGGCCCTGGCCCTGGCCCTGACGCTGCCGCGGCGGCCGGCCGCCCTGGCCGCCCCGTTCGCTCCGCTCCCGCTTCGGCCCGCCGCCCTGGCCCGCCGCCGCCGACGCCTCGTCGTCCAGCCGCAGGGTCAACGAGATCCGCTTCCGCGGAATGTCGACATCCATGACCTTGACCTTCACGATGTCGCCCGGCTTCACGACGTCCCTCGGGTCCTTCACGAACGTGCGCGACATCGCCGACACATGCACCAGTCCGTCCTGGTGCACACCGATGTCCACGAACGCGCCGAACGCCGCGACATTCGTGACGACCCCCTCCAGCACCATCCCGGACGCCAGATCACCGATCTTCTCGACGCCCTCCTTGAAGGTGGCCGTCTTGAACGCCGGACGAGGGTCGCGCCCCGGCTTCTCCAACTCCTTCAGGATGTCGGTGACCGTCGGCAGACCGAACTTCTCGTCCACGAAGTCGTCGGCCCGCAGCGACCGCAGTACGCCCGTGTTGCCGATCAGCGACGCGACGTCACTGCCGGTCCGCTTCACCATCGCCCGTACCACGGGGTAGGCCTCCGGGTGCACGCTCGACGCGTCCAGCGGGTCGTCGCCCCGGATGCGCAGGAAGCCCGCGCACTGCTCGTACGCCTTCGGGCCCAGCCGCGCCACATCCTTGAGCGCCCTGCGCGACCGGAACGGCCCGTTCGCATCGCGGTGCGCGACGATGTTCTCGGCGAGCCCCGAGCCGATCCCCGACACCCGCGAAAGCAGCGGCGCCGACGCGGTGTTGACGTCGACACCGACACCGTTCACACAGTCCTCGACGACCGCGTCCAGTGAACGCGACAGCTTCACCTCGGACAGATCGTGCTGGTACTGGCCGACACCGATCGACTTCGGGTCGATCTTCACCAGTTCCGCGAGGGGGTCCTGAAGGCGTCGCGCGATCGAGACGGCGCCGCGCAACGACACGTCCATGTCGGGAAGTTCCTGCGACGCGAAGGCCGAGGCCGAGTACACCGAGGCGCCCGCCTCCGACACCATCACCTTGGTGAGCTTCAACTCGGGCTGCTTGTCGATGAGTTCACCGGCGAGCTTGTCGGTCTCGCGGGACGCCGTGCCGTTGCCGATCGCGATCAGGTCGACGTCGTGGGCCTTTGCCAGCCGCTCCAGTGCGGCCAGCGACTGGTCCCACTTGTTCGCCGGGACGTGCGGGTGGATGACGTCCGTCGCGACGACCTTGCCGGTCGCGTCGACGACGGCGACCTTCACACCCGTACGGAAACCGGGGTCGAGACCCAGCGTGGCCCGTGTCCCGGCCGGTGCGGCGAGCAGCAGGTCGCGCAGGTTCGACGCGAAGACCCGTACCGCCTCGTCCTCCGCCGCCGTACGCAGCCGCAGCCGCAGATCGATGCCGAGGTGCACCAGGATCCGGGTCCGCCAGGCCCAGCGCACCGTGTCGCCGAGCCACTTGTCGCCCGGACGGCCGCGATCGGCCACCCCGAAGCGCCGGGCGACCATGTTCTCGTACGCCGAAGGGCCGGGCGTCTCGGACGGTTCCTCCGGCTCCAGGACCAGGTCGAGCACGTCCTCCTTCTCGCCCCGCAGCATCGCCAGCACCCGGTGCGAGGGCAGTGCGGTGAACGGCTCGGCGAAGTCGAAGTAGTCGGCGAACTTCGCCCCCGCCTCCTCCTTGCCGTCGCGCACCTTGGCGGCGAGCCGGCCGCGCGACCACATGCGCTCGCGCAGCTCACCGATCAGATCGGCGTCCTCCGAGAACCGCTCGGTGAGGATGGCCCGGGCCCCCTCCAGCGCCGCCGCGGCGTCCGCGACGCCCTTGCCGGCGTCGACGAAGGCGGCGGCAGCGGTGAGCGGTTCCACCGCAGGGTCCCCGAGCAGGCCGTCCGCGAGCGGTTCGAGCCCCGCTTCCCTGGCGATCTGCGCCTTCGTGCGCCGCTTGGGCTTGAACGGCAGATAGATGTCCTCGAGGCGCGCCTTGGTGTCGGCGGCCCGGATCTGCGCTTCCAGCGCCTCGTCCAGCTTGCCCTGCTCGCGCACGGAGTCGAGGATCGCCGTACGACGGTCCTCCAGCTCCCGCAGATACCGCAGCCGCTCCTCGAGCGTGCGCAGCTGCGCGTCGTCGAGCATCTCGGTCGCTTCCTTGCGGTAGCGCGCGATGAACGGCACGGTCGACCCGCCGTCGAGCAGCTCGACGGCCGCCTTCACCTGCCGCTCGCGTACGCCGAGCTCCTCGGCGATCCTGCCTTCGATGGACGTCGTCACGGTTCTACCGACTCGCCTTCTCGTACTGGCTGTGCTTACCGGGGCGGGGCCCCTCCGCCTGCATTGTGCCGGGTGGCCGGGCGCCGTGTCGCCCGACCACCCCAGTTGCCGCGAGTCGGCGTGCTCAGTCCCGGCCCATCAGATCGGCCGGGAACGCGCCCGCCGAGGCCGCCGTGAACAGGAAGCCGCGCCCCAGCTCGGTCAGCCGCGCCACGCCCTCCTCGCCCAGATGCTCGTACGGGGCCAGGTCCATCCGGTCCGTGGCCTCCTCCAGCTCCGCCCGCAGTGCGGCGCCCGCCTCCGTCAACTCGCCCTCGCCGTCCAGGAGTCCGCGCCCGCGCAGCCGCTCGGTCGCCTGCTCCCAGTCGGCGCGGCGCCAGCCGCGGGTGGTGAGGATCCAGCGCGAGTTCATCCCCTTGCCGGTCGCGGTGTGGCTGACCAGGGCCTCCACCGGGTCGAGACCGGCGGAGAGAAGAGCCGCTATATGGGCGTCGCCGCGGTGCTCGCGCAGCAGTGTGCCGGCGTGCCAGTACGCCAGGTGCGGCTCCTCGGGCACCGGAAGATCGGCATGGGCGGCGTAGAGCGGCCGGGCGTGTCGGGTGCACGCCTCGGCGGCGCGCAGCGCCAGCCCGGCGGCCTCGGCCATCTCGGGGGAGGCGATGATCTCCTCGCCCAGCAGCCGGCGCAGCGTGGAGTCGGCGGCGCGCAGCCGGGCGTCCAGGGCGGCCTGCGGTGAGGCGACGGACCAGACGGCGGGCAGATGCCGGGCGACGAGGTCGTGGTTGAAGTTGTAGAAGACCGCGGTGACCGTGCCGGGGCCGACGGCGCCCAGCGCCGCCGCGCGGCCGGCGAAGTACGCGGCGTTCGGGTCGTCGATGCCGAGTTCCCCGAACTCCTTGCCGAGGTCGGGGGAGAAGTAGACCGTCGAGTGCAACGGGTTGATGGCGTGGTGGCAGCGGCGTCCGGCGTGCGGCGGCAGAGTACTCATACGGGCACATTACCGACTGGTCGGTACGACCGGTAACCCCTGGACGGCCCCTGAATCACGGGGCTCCGGGCATGGCAGGAAAGGTGGGGATTCCGTCATTGCGGCCATGTGACCGGTTGTCCAGAATGGCAGTCATGACGCAGCGATCCGTACTCGTCGTCCTCTACGACGGCGTGCAGAGCCTCGATGTGAGCGGTCCGGTGGAGGTCTTCGCCGGGGCCTCCCACTTCGCCGGGGCCGGCTACGACCTGCGCACCGCCTCCCTGGACGGCGCCCAGGTCCGTACGAGCAGCGGCCTGGCGCTCGTCCCGGACGGCAGCCTCGCCGACGCCGCGCCGCCGCACACCCTCCTCGTCCCGGGCGGACAGGGCACCCGTACCCCCGACCCGGCACTCATCGACTGGCTGGGCGCTCGCGCCCCGCACGCCGAGCGGCTCGTCTCCGTCTGCACGGGGGCGCTGCTGCTCGCCGCGGCCGGGCTGCTGGACGGGCACCGGGTGACCACGCACTGGTCGGTCTGCGACCACCTCGCCCGCAGCTACCCGGCCGTCGAGGTCGACCCCGACCCGATCTTCGTACGCGACGGCAGACTGGCCACCTCCGCCGGGGTCACCGCCGGTATCGACCTCGCCCTCGCACTCGTCGAGGAGGACCACGGCCGGGACATCGCGCTGACGATCGCCCGCCACCTCGTGGTCTTTCTGCGCAGGCCCGGGAACCAGGCCCAGTTCAGCGCTCAGCTCACCGCGCAGACCGCCCGGCGCGAACCTCTGCGCGCGGTCCAGCACTGGATCACCGAGCACCCCGGCGACGATCTCACCGTCGAGGCGCTCGCCGCCCGCGCGCGGCTCTCGCCCCGTCATTTCGCCCGCGCCTTCCAGGCCGAGACGGGCCTCACACCGGGCCGCTACGTCGACCGTGTACGCCTCGAACACGCCCGCCGGCTGCTGGAGGACACCACCGACGGCATCTCCGGCATCTCGCGCACCTGCGGCTACGGCACTCCGGAGGCCATGCGCCGCGCGTTCGTCAAGGCCCTCGGCACGGCACCCGCCGAATACCGCCGACGCTTCCACGGCCGGCCGGCCGCCCACTGACCGGCCGGCCCGCCACCCACCACGACCGACCGGAAGGCAACGCCATGCAGATCGCCATCGTCCTCTTCGACCGCTTCACCTCACTCGACGCCGTGGGCCCCTACGAAATGCTCGCCCGCACCCCCGGCGCGGAGACCGTGTTCGTCGCCGAACGGACCGGACCCGTGCGCAACGACAACGGCAGCCTCGCGCTGGTCGCCGACAGGACCTTCGCCGACGTGCCGGCGCCCGATGTGGTGGTCGTCCCCGGTGGCCCCGGCCAGACCGACCAGATGGAGAACGAGACACTGCTCGACTGGCTCCGCTCCGCCGACGCCACCAGCACCTGGACGACCTCCGTCTGCACCGGGTCCCTGCTGCTGGCCGCGGCCGGGCTGCTGACGGACCGGCGCGCCACCTCGCACTGGCTCGCGCTGGAGGCCCTGAAGGACTTCGGCGCCGAGCCGACCGGCGAACGCGTCGTCGTCGACGGCAAGTACGTCACGGCGGCGGGCGTCTCCTCCGGCATCGACATGGGGCTCACGCTGCTCGGCCGGATCGCGGGCGACGAGCACGCCATGTCCGTACAGCTGCTGTCCGAGTACGACCCGCAGCCGCCGTACGACGCGGGCTCACCGGCCAAGGCCCCGGCGGCACTGGTCGAGGAGTTCCGCGCCAAGAGCCGCTTCATCCTCCAGTAGCCGCGGGGGTGTCACAGCCCTGCCGGCCAGGTGAAGCGCGGCGCGCGCCGCTCCAGAAAGGCGGCGACACCCTCCCCGGTGTCGCCGCTGCGACGCGCCTGCTCCGCCCAGTACGCGTCCCGGTCCTCCCGCCCGTCGGCGAACTCCTTCGCCGCCGCCTGCGTCAGCCCAGAGCGCGCCGCCAGCGTGCGTACGTACGCCTCGACCCGCTTGTCCAGCTCACCGGCCGGCAGCACCTCGTCCACCAGACCGGTCCGCAGGGCCCGCGCGGTGCCGATCAGCTCGCCGGAGAACAGCAGATGCTTCGCCGTCGCCGGGCCGGTCAGTGCCACCAGCCGCCGGGTCGACGACGCGGCGTACACGATCCCGAGCTTGGCCGGTGTGACACCGAACGACGCCCCCTCCTCGGCGAACCGCAGATCACAGGCGGCCGCGAGCTGGCTGCCGCCGCCCACGCAGTGGCCGCGGATCGCCGCGAGCGTGGGCCGGGGGAACGCTGCCAGGGCCTCCTCGGCGGCCACGGCGAGTGCCTGCGGATCGCCCGCCGGATCCCGGGGCGAGGAGCCCGCCGGATCCCGGAGCGAGGAGATGTCCGCACCGGCGCAGAAGGTGTTCCCGGCGCCCGTCAGCACCAGCACCCGGACCGCGGGGTCGGCGGCCAGCCGCTCCAGCAGGCCGGGCAGCGTGCCCCACATCGCGGCCGTCATCGCATTGCGCTTGGCGGGATTGCTGATCACGACCGTCGCAACACCGTCCGCGACGGTGTGCTCCAGCCGGGGTTCCGTACGGTCCATGCGCCGGATGCTATCCGGACGGTTCGAACCTATGATCAAGAAGGGGTCGCCGAACCGGCACGCACCTGAGGAGCTTCCCGTGGCCGATCCCGCAGTCGAGGGCAAGAGGCTGAGCCGCAGATTCGGCCGGCTGGCGCTGCTCGGCACCCTTCTCGTCGTGGCCGGTCTGGTCGGCCTCGTGTACACCGGCGTCGCGACACTCACCTCGATGATCCTGTTCGGCTGGCTGCTGCTGATCGGCGGCATCGTCGGGCTGCTCCACGCCGTCGAGTCCCGCGGCACCAACTTCTTCTGGCTGGGCGTCGTGGTCGCCGCGCTGAACATCGCCGCCGGAGTCGTCGTCATCCACCATCCGCACGGCACGGCCGAGGCGCTGACCATGTTCGCCGCCCTGCTCTTCCTGACCGGTGGGCTGTTCCGGCTGGTCGGCAGCGTCGTGGTGCGAGGCCCGCAGTTCGGCTGGACGCTCCTGCAAGGAGCCTTCGGCCTGCTCCTGGGGCTGCTGGTGCTCTTCGACTGGCCGCACAGCAGCCTCTACGTACTCGGCCTGTTCTTCTCGCTGGCGCTGCTCTTCGACGGGCTCGGCCTGATCGCGATCGGGGTCGGCGGCCGCCGTGTGGTCTCCATGGTCTCGGACCAGAGGGCGAGCGGAGAGCTGCCGGGCGCACCCACCGGAGAGCATCAGAATCGCTCCAAGAGCTGACGCATCCGTGCCCGTCCGGCCAAATCCTGTCGATAGAAGTCGACTTTTTGGCAGCAGCACAATCGGGGCCGACTACGCACCGCACTCTGTACTCGACGTGCAGTAACCACCGAGTCGAGAGCGGGTACCGGACCATGGAGAGCCGCGGGAGTGTCCCCGCCCGGCCCGTGTCGTACGAGGGAGTCTGGCGGTTCACCGCCCCGGCCGTGGACGTCTCCGTACCGCAGGCCAGGCACGCCGTACGCGACCTGCTGCGCCGCCAGGAAGTGCCGCTGGACGAGGACGTCGCCGAGGGCCTGCTGCTCATCGTCTCCGAGCTGGTCACCAATGCGGTGAAGCATGCAGCCCTGCTCTCGCCGGAGCTCGCCGTCGAGGTGGCCGTCGGCGCGGAATGGGTCAGGGTGTCCGTCGAGGACAACCATCCCTACCGGCCGACGGCCCTGGAGACGGATTACGCGCAGACCGGCGGCCGCGGCCTGCTGCTGGTCCGGGAGATCACCCGGGAAGCGGGCGGGACCTGCGACGTGGAGCACACCGCGGGGGGCGGGAAGATCATCTGGGCGGTGCTGCCGCTGAGCCCGCGGCCCTGACCACCCCGTCCGCCGCGGCTTCCCGGTGCCGTCGGCCCGCTACCAGCCCGCCGACGGTCCGGTCAGTTCCCTGACCGCCGGCCGTGCGGCATCCAGCACCGTCATGAACCAGGCGGAGAACGGCGCCTGCGCATGCCGCTCGGCCAGCTCCTCGGCCGTCACGAACGCGGTCTCGCCGACCTCCTCCGGATCCGGGTGCAGCCGGTCCTGTGCCATTCCCACGAAGAGATGGTTGAACTCCTGCTCCACCAGGCCGGAGGCCGGGTCGGGGTGGTTGTAGCGGACCGTGCCCGCCTCGGCCAGCAGCGAGGGCGAGACGCCCAGCTCCTCGTACGTACGACGGGCGGCGGCGGCGAAGGGGGCCTCGCCCGGATAGGGGTGGCCGCAGCAGGTGTTCGACCAGACGCCGGGGGAGTGGTACTTGCCGAGCGCGCGGCGCTGCAGCAGCAGCCTGCCCTGCTCGTCGAAGAGGAACACCGAGAAGGCCCGGTGCAGTTGACCGGGCGGCTGATGGGCGGCGAGCTTCTCCGCCGTACCGATGGTGGTGCCGTTCTCGTCGACCAGTTCGAGCATGATCGCATCTGCTGTGCCGTTCGACGAGCTGTTCGCCGCGGTGGCTGGTGTGGTCGGCATACCCATCCTTCGCTATGGTCCCGGCCCCGTGCGCCGGTCCCGTCGAGTCCGCTCAAGTCTGCCGTACAAAAGCCGCTTGTCCGCACTTCGGGTCCTGCATGTCCGGCCCCGCCGCGCCCCGCCGTGCCCCGCGGCGCGGTGGGGCCGGACGGCACGTCAGACGCCGAAGGCCGCCGGGTACCGGATCGTCCCGTGCGGGACCGGCACGGAGTCGTCGAGCACCAGGGCCATCATCGCTTCGTCCGGGACGTCGAAGCCCGGCCGGATGCCGTGGCGGGACGCCGGCACGAAGCCGAACCTCGCGTAGTACCCGGGACGGCCGAGCACCAGGACGAGTGACTCGCCCCGCAGCCGGGCCGCGTCGAGCACGGCCCGCACCACGGCCTGTCCGGCGCCCTGCCCCTGATGCTCCGGGACCGTCGCCACCGGGGCCAGCGCGAGCGCCGGCGCGTCCCCGACCCGGCACCGGGTCAGCAGCGCGTACGCCGCGACGCCGCCGTCCGGGCCGTCCAGCGCGACATGACCGAGGCCGGGCAGCCAGGCCGCCGGATCGGTCCGCAGTGCGTCGACGAGAGCGGCTTCGTCCGGTGTCGGGAACGCGGCGGCGTTGACCGCGTGCACGGGCGCCCCGTCCGCCGCCGTCTCCGGCCGGGTCGTCCAGCGGGGGTCCGCGGGACGCAGCACGTAGCCGGCGTAGCCGTACTCCGCACCGTGTTCGCGCCGCACGGCCAGCTCCTCGCGGGTCGCCGCGAGTGCCCACGCCATGCCGGGAGCCGTCGCGTCGGCGGCCGCCACGCGTTCGGCGAGCGGGACGTAGTACTCGTCCCAGTCGCTGTCGGGCTGCACCCGCACCCCGAGGACGTGGTATCCGGCCGCCACGGCCGCCGCCGTGTTCGCCGCCACGGGGCGCAGCGAAGCCTCCCGCTCCCAGAAGGCGCGGGCCTCGGCCGTCGGCGCGTCTGTCGTCCAGACGCACTCGCTGACGACGAGGGAGCCGCCCGGGGCGAGCAGCCGCTTCCAGTCACGCAGGGCCGTGTCGAAACCGATGATGTACGCGGAACCCTCGGCCCAGACGAGGTCGAACGACCCGTCCGGGAAGTCGGCACCGGAGAGCTCGGCCATGTCGGCCCGGACCGTACGGACGCGGTCGCCGAGCCCGCGAGCGTCGGCCGCCTCGCGCAGTTCGCCGAGGAACGGCTCGTGGAGATCGACTGCGGTCACCTCGGCGCCGGCCTCGGCGGCGAGCAGCAGCGCGGCGCGGCCGGGCCCGCAGCCCAGATCCAGGACACGCGGACGGCACGGCAGCGGGCCGGCGAGCCCCAGCAGCTGGCGGGTGGTGGCATCGGAGCCGGGACTCTGCCGGGGCAGGCGGTGGTGCAGGGAGAAGAACGCCTCGGAACGGATGGCGTGATCGTTGTCGGTCAACGGGAAAACCCTTGTGTACGAGGGCTCCGGCCAACATGCCGACCCGGTATGAGCCGGGGTGCTAGCCGAGGGCCCGGGAGATGAGGACGGACCGGATGCTGCGCCGGGCGGGCGCCGTCGCGACGGCCATCAACCTCGGCTCCTCTCTCGACACGGGGAGGCTTCCACGCCTCGCCGGACACCCTACACGGCTGCTGAACGGCAGTTCAGTGGCAGAGCCTGGCCTCGTGCTCGGCGTGGCCGCTCGGCTCCAACTGGAAGGTGCAGTGCTCCACATCGAAGTGGACGCCCAGGCAGCCCTGCAGTTCGTGGAGCAGCTTCTCGTGACCGATCGAGTCCAGCATGTCCTGGCGCACCACCACGTGGGCGGAGAGCACCGGCATCCCCGACGTGATCGTCCAGGCGTGCAGGTCATGGACGTCCAGCACCCCGGGCAGGGCGGTGATGTGGGCCCGCACCTCACCCATGTCGACCCCCTTGGGCGCCGCCTCCAGCAGCACATTGAGCGTCTCCCGGAGCAGCTTCACCGTGCGGGGGACGATCATCAGGCCGATCACCAGCGAGGCGATCGGGTCGGCGGCCTGCCACCCGGTGGCCAGGATGATCCCCGCCGAGATCAGCACGGCGAAGGAACCGAGTGTGTCGGCGAGCACCTCCAGATAGGCGCCGCGCACATTGAGGCTGTCCTTCTGCCCGCGGAGCAGCAGTGACAGGGAGACCATGTTGGCGACCAGACCGACCAGGGCGAAGGCGATCGTCAGCCCGCCCCTCGTCTCGGCCGGAGTGATGAAGCGCTGGATCGCCTCGAAGAGCAGATAGCCGCCCACGCCGAGCAGCATCAGGCAGTTGGCCAGGGCGGCGAGGATCTCGGCGCGGGCGAAGCCGAAGGTGCGGTTGAGCCCGGCCGGCCGGTTGGCGAAGTGGATCGCCAGCAGCGCCATGCCCAGGCCCAGGGCGTCGGTCGCCATGTGGGCCGCGTCGGCGATGAGGGCGAGGGAGCCGGAGAGCAGTCCGCCGACGATCTCCATGACCGTCACGGTGAGCGTGATGCACAGCGCGATCCGCAGCCGTCCCTTGTACGCGGCGGCTGCCGTGCCGGTGGGCGGCGGCCCGCCGTGTGTGTGCCCGTGGTCGTGCCCTGCCCCCATGGGGACGCCTCCCGGTCGTCTCGCGGACTCGGACGCGATCGGCCCGAGCACTGCCAGTCAACTACGGGTGGGGGGTATCGGGCAACACGGTACTGAACACCGTTGTCATATGCCCTGACCTGCGGAAATGGCCGCAGGTCAGGGCTGTGGAGCGATCGTCGGCGGCTCAGTCTCCGCGCGCCTCGGGGTGGTGCAGGCACCAGCCTTCCCAGGCCGACTCGACCATCTCGCGCACCCCGCGCCGGGCCGTCCAGCCCAGTTCCCCGTACACCCGGACGGCGGATGCGACGGCCTTCGCCGCGTCGCCGGGGCGGCGTGCGTGGACCTCCGGCTTCTCGGGCCGGCCGCTGACCTCGCCCACCAGATCGGCGAGCTCGCGCACCGAGACGCCCTCGCCGCGGCCGATGTTCACCGTGAGGTCGCCGGTGCCCTGCCCGGCCAGCCGCCGGGCGACGGCGAGATGCGCGTCGGCGAGGTCGGCGACGTGGACGTAGTCGCGGATGCAGGTGCCGTCGGGTGTGGGGTAGTCGGCGCCGAAGATCTGGGGGGCCCCGCCGTGGGTGAGCCGGTCGAAGAACATCGGGATCACATTGAAGACACCGGTGTCGGACAGCTCCGGTGCGGCCGCTCCGGCCACGTTGAAGTAGCGCAGGCAGGCCGTGGACAGGGAGTGCGCCCGCCCCGTCGCCCGGACCAGCCACTCCCCGGCGAGTTTCGTCTCACCGTACGGATTGATCGGAGCACAGGGAGTGTCCTCGGTGATCAGCTCCACATCCGGTACGCCGTACACCGCCGCCGAGGACGAGAACAGGAAGCGCTGCACCCCCGCGGCGACCACGGCCTCCAGGAGGACGGTCAGCCCGGCCACGTTCTCCCGGTAGTACAGCAGCGGCTTCTCGACGGACTCGCCGACCTGCTTCCTCCCTGCGAGATGCACCACACCGGTCACGGCGTGCTCGGCCAGTGCCCGGTCGAGCAGCGCGCGGTCGGCCACCGAGCCCCGGATCAGCGGTACGCCCGCCGGAAGCCGCTCGACGACGCCGGTCGAGAGGTCGTCGAGGACGGCCACCCGCTCGCCGGCGTCCACCATGGACCGCACCACGTGTGCACCGATATATCCCGCTCCGCCTGTGATCAGCCATGTCATGCGGATCAGCCTAAGGGCTGTCCCACCAGGGATTACGGGACAGCCCTCGGGTGCAGGCCATCGCGTTTTGTCAGGTGAGGCGGGGATCGACGATGATGATCGCGGACCGCGTCGCATCATGCCGGTCCGCCCCGAACGGAGCACAAACGGGCAGTGAACTCCCGCTTCCGTTCATCCGATAGCCTCTGCCGACGTGTCGCCGGCCCGCTTCCGGGCCGCACTGCCGCGCCGACCCCGCCTGTACCAAGGAGTGAGTTCGTCTGTCGACCGCCATCCTCACCGGTGCACCGGTACCCGGTTCGTCGCTCGCGGACGATCTGCGGTCGCTCGGCTTCGACGTACAGGTCGCCGCCGATGTGACCGAGGCCGCACGGCTGCTCTCGGCCGTCCCCGCCGATCGCCGCGTCGCACTGGTCGACCCCCGTTTGGTCGGCCATGTCCATGCCCTCCGGCTCGGACTGACCGACCCGCGCTTCCCCGCCGCCACCGTGCCCGGCGCGCTCACCGCGCAGCCCGAGGCGCGCCCCGCGCTCGTCCGCGCCATGACCACCGCCGCCGCGACGGTCGGCGCGAGCGTACCCACCGGCCCGGGTACCACGGCGACGGTCACCGACCGCACCGTGCCGGGCCGCCTCGCCGTCACCATGGACGCCGAAGGCACCCCGGTCCAGCGCCCCGAGCTCGGCTCGCTGGTCGCCGCCGTAGCGCTCGACGATTCCTCGCGCGCGGCAGCGGAGGGCGCCCTCGCCGAGGTCGACGACGAGGCGGTACGGCTGCGCAGCGCCGTGAAGGCCCACGACGGCTTCTTCACCACGTTCTTCATCAGCCCGTACTCCCGCTACCTCGCGCGCTGGTGCGCCCGCCGCGGCCTCACCCCGAACCAGGTCACCACCGCATCCCTGCTCACCGCGCTGATCGCGGCGGGCAGCGCGGCGACCGGCACCCGCGGGGGCTACATCGCCGCCGGACTGCTGCTGCTCTTCTCCTTCGTCCTGGACTGCACCGACGGACAGCTCGCCCGTTACTCGCTGCAGTACTCGACGATGGGCGCCTGGCTGGACGCCACCTTCGACCGGGCCAAGGAGTACGCGTACTACGCGGGCCTCGCACTCGGCGCCGCCCGCGGTGGCGACGACGTGTGGGCACTGGCCCTCGGGGCGATGGTGCTCCAGGCCTGCCGCCATGTCATCGACTTCTCGTTCAACGAGGCGAACCACGACGCGGTGGCCAATTCGAGCCCCACGGCGGCCCTTTCCGACCGGCTCGACAGCGTCGGCTGGACGGTCTGGCTGCGCCGGATGATAGTGCTGCCGATCGGCGAGCGCTGGGCGATGATCGCGGTACTGACCGCGGTGACCACACCCCGGATCGTCTTCTACGCGCTGCTCATCGGCTGCGCCTTCGCCGCCTGCTACACCACCGCGGGGCGCCTGCTGCGCTCGCTGACCCGCAAGGCGGAGCGCACCGACCGCGCCGCCCGGGCGCTCGCCGACCTGGCCGACTCCGGTCCCGTCGCCCAGATCGTGGCGGCACGCGGCCCTCGGATCCCGGGTGCCTGGAGCGCCCCGGTGATCGCCTTCGTCGGTGCGGGGGCGCTGATCGCCGCCGCTCTCCAGCAGCCGTTCGGCAGCAAGCAGATGATCTTCGCAGCGGTCTTCTACGCGATCTGCTCGGGCACAGCCGTGGCCCGCCCCCTCAAGGGCGCGCTGGACTGGCTCGTACCCCCGATATTCAGGGCGGCGGAGTACTGCACCATCCTCGTTCTCGCCGCCCGCAGCGATGTCCAGGGTGCCCTTCCCGCAGCCTTCGGGCTGGTCTCGGCCGTCGCCTACCATCACTACGACACCGTGTACCGCATCCGCGGCGGCACCGGCGCGCCGCCCCAGTGGCTGGTACGCGCGATCGGCGGACACGAGGGCCGCACCCTGGTGGTGGCCGTACTCGCCGCCGTACTCACTCAGCACCCGGCGTTCACCGTGGCCCTCACCGCTCTCGCGGTGGCCGTGGCCCTGGTGGTGCTCGTGGAGTCCATCCGCTTCTGGGTGTCCTCCGGAGCACCCGCCGTTCACGACGAAGGAGAACCCGCATGATCGGCCTCGTACTGGCAGCCGGTGCCGGACGGCGTCTGCGCCCCTACACCGACACCCTCCCGAAGGCCCTCGTGCCCGTCGACGGCGAGAAGACGGTTCTGGACCTCACGCTGGCCAACTTCGCGGAGATCGGCCTCACCGAGGTCGCCGTCGTCGTCGGCTACCGGAAGGAAGCCGTGTACGACCGCAAGGCCGAGCTGGAGGCGAAGTACGGCGTCACCCTCACCCTGATCGACAACGACAAGGCCGAGGAGTGGAACAACGCCTACTCCCTGTGGTGCGCCCGTGACGTCCTGACGCGCGGCGTCATCCTGGCCAACGGCGACACCGTCCACCCGGTATCCGTCGAGAAGACGCTCCTCGCCGCCCGCGGCAACGGCCGGAAGATCATCCTCGCCCTCGACACGGTGAAGCACCTCGCCGACGAGGAGATGAAGGTCGTCACCGAGGGCGACAAGGGTGTGCGGCGCATCACCAAGCTGATGGACCCGGCCACCGCGACCGGTGAGTACATCGGCGTCACCCTCATCGAGCCGGAGGCCGCCGCAGAGCTCGCCGACGCGTTGAGGACGACCTTCGAGCGCGACCCCGACCTCTACTACGAGGACGGCTACCAGGAGCTCGTGAACCGGGGCTTCACCGTCGACGTGGCCCCCATCGGCGAAGTGACGTGGGTCGAGATCGACAACCACGACGACCTCGCGAAGGGCCGTGAGATCGCGTGCCAGTACTGACCCGGCTCATTCCGTCCCCGGTCGTCGTCGACATCAGCCGCGGCGCCCTGGACGATCTGGCCGGCCTCCTCGCCGACCAGCGGATCTCCGCCTCCGGCAAGCTCGCCGTCGCGATCAGCGAAGGTTCGGGGCGCGCCCTGCGCGAACGGCTGGCCCCCGCGCTGCCCGGCGCCCACTGGTACCCGGTCACCGACGGCACCCTCGACTCGGCCGTCAAGCTGGCCGACGACATCAAGGGCAACCGGTACGACGCCGTGGTCGGCCTCGGCGGCGGCAAGATCGTCGACGTGGCGAAGTACGCCGCGGCCCGCGTCGGCCTGCCCATGGTCGCGGTGGCGACGAACCTCGCGCACGACGGTCTCTGCTCGCCCGTCGCAACACTGGACAACGACAACGGCCGGGGCTCCTACGGGGTGCCCACCCCGATCGCCGTCGTCATCGACCTCGACATCGTCCGTGAGGCGCCGGCCCGCTTCGTGCGCTCCGGCATCGGCGACGCGGTCTCCAACATCTCCTGCGTGGCCGACTGGGAACTCGCCCACGAGGTGCGGGGCGAGGAGATCGACGGACTCGCCGCGGCCATGGCCCGGCAGGCGGGCGAGGCCGTGCTGCGCCACCCTGGCGGGATCGGCGACGACGCCTTCCTGAAGGTGCTGGCCGAGGGCCTCGTGCTGACCGGCATCTCCATGTCGGTCGCCGGGGACTCCCGGCCGGCCTCCGGCGCCTGCCACGAGATCAACCACGCCTTCGACCTGCTGTACCCCAAGCGTGCCGCGAGCCACGGCGAGCAGGTCGGCCTCGGCGCCTGCTTCGCCATGCATCTGCGCGGTGCGCGCGAGGAGTCGCTGCTCATGGCGGTCACTCTGCGCCGCCACGGTCTGCCCGTCCTGCCCGAAGAGATCGGCTTCACCGTCGACGAGTTCGTCCAGGCCGTCGACTACGCCCCGCAGACCCGTCCGGGACGCTTCACGATCCTGGAACACCTCAACCTGTCCACCGACCAGATCAGGGACGCGTACGCCGACTATGCAAAAGCCATCCATAGCTGAACTCCGTCCGGTCGTGCACCCTCCGGGTGTGAAGGACCGGCGCAGTGGTGAGCACTGGGCGGGTCGGCTCTACATGCGCGAGCTCTCGCTCCGCATCGACCGGCACCTGGTGAACACCAGGGTCACGCCGAACCAGCTGACCTATCTGATGACCGTCGCGGGCGTGCTCTCCGCGCCGGCCCTGCTCGTCCCGGGCATTCCCGGAGCGCTGCTCGGGGTTCTCATGGTCCAGCTCTACCTCCTGCTCGACTGTGTGGACGGCGAGGTCGCCCGCTGGAAGAAGCAGTTCTCGCTGGGCGGGGTCTACCTGGACCGGGTCGGCGCGTATCTGTGCGACGCGGCCGTGCTGGTCGGCTTCGGCCTGCGCGCCGCCGACCTGTGGGGCTCCGGACGGATCGACTGGCTCTGGGCCTTCCTGGGCACGCTCGCGGCCCTCGGCGCCATCCTGATCAAGGCCGAGACCGACCTTGTCGGCGTCGCCCGCCACCAGGGCGGGCTGCCCCCGGTCAAGGAAGCCGCCTCAGAGCCGCGCTCGTCCGGCATGGCGCTCGCGCGCCGGGCCGCCGCCGCGCTCAAGTTCCACCGGCTGATCCTCGGTGTCGAGGCGTCGCTGGTCGTGCTGGCGGCCGCGGTACTCGACGCGGTCAGGGACGATCTGTTCTTCAGCCGTCTCATGGTCGCGGTCCTGGCCGGCATCGCCATCGTCCAGACCCTCCTGCACCTCGTGTCGATCCTGGCGTCGAGCAGGCTGAAGTGAGCACACCCATGAAACTCGGCGCGGTCGTCATCACGATGGGGAACCGTCCCGAGGAGCTGCGCGCCCTCCTCGACTCGGTCGCCGGCCAGGACGGCGACCGGATCGAGGTGGTGGTCGTCGGCAACGGCGCCCCCGTACCGGGCGTCCCCGCCGGCGTACGCACTGTCGAGCTGCCCGAGAACCTGGGCATCCCCGGCGGCCGCAACGTCGGGATCGAGGCCTTCGGCCCGTCCGGCGCCGATGTGGACGCCCTGCTCTTCCTCGACGACGACGGACTGCTGCCGCTCACCGACACCGCCGAGCTCTGCCGTCAGGCGTTCGAGGCCGACCCCGGGCTGGGCATCATCAGCTTCCGCATCGCCGACCCCGACACGGGCGCCACCCAGCGCCGCCACGTGCCGCGGCTGCGGGCCTCCGACCCGATGCGCTCCTCGCGGGTGACGACCTTCCTCGGCGGCGCCAACGCCGTACGCACCAAGGTCATCGCCGATGTCGGGCCGCTGCCGGGCCAGTTCTTCTACGCGCACGAGGAGACCGACCTCGCCTGGCGGGCGCTGGACGCCGGCTGGATGATCGACTACCGCGCGGACATGGTCCTCAACCACCCGACCACCGCCCCGTCCCGGCACGCGGTGTACCACCGCATGGTGGCCCGCAACCGGGTCTGGCTGGCCCGGCGCAATCTGCCCGCGCCGCTGGTCCCCGTCTACCTCGGCGTGTGGCTGCTGCTGACCCTGCTGCGCAAGCCCTCCGGCCCGGCCCTGAAGGCATGGTTCGGCGGCTTCCGGGAAGGCTGGTCCACGCCCTGCGGCACCCGCCGTCCGATGAAGTGGCGCACGGTCTGGCGGCTGACCAGACTGGGCCGACCTCCCGTGATCTGAGAGGCTCTCCTCTGAGAGCATGAGACGTACTTCTTCTTCACGGGACCTGTCCGCTCCGAGCCGCGCCCGCGACTGGCTGCGCATCTTGAATACGAGAGTTTCATCTGGTGAGTGACACAACCCATGATGGTGCGGTCGCACTGAGCACCCCACCATCCGCCGACGACGGCCTGAGCGCGGCCGAGACGGCCGCCAAGTACGGCCTGACGGTGAGCGGCGCCCGGCCAGGGCTCTTCGAGTACATCCGGCAGCTCTGGGGCCGCCGCCACTTCATCCTGGCGTTCTCCAGGGCGAAGCTGACCGCCCAGTACAGCCAGGCGAAGCTCGGCCAGCTGTGGCAGGTGGCCACTCCGCTGCTCAACGCCCTGGTCTACTACCTGATCTTCGGGCTGATCCTGGGGACCCGGAAGGGAATGACCCTGGAGGTCTTCATCCCGTTCCTGGTGACCGGTGTCTTCGTCTTCACCTTCACCCAGAGCTCGGTGATGGCGGGTGTGCGGGCCATCTCCGGGAACCTGGGGCTGGTCCGGGCGCTGCACTTCCCGCGCGCCTCGCTGCCCGTCTCGTTCTCACTGCAACAGCTCCAGCAGCTGCTGTACTCCATGATCGTGCTCGCGGTCGTGGCCATCGCCTTCGGCAGCTACCCGGGGCTCTCCTGGCTGCTGATCGTTCCCGCGCTGGCCATGCAGTTCTTCTTCAACACCGGTCTGGCGCTGATCATGGCCCGGCTCGGCAGCAAGACCCCCGATCTCGCCCAGCTGATGCCGTTCGTGATGCGGACCTGGATGTACGCGTCGGGCGTCATGTTCTCCATTCCGGTGATGCTCAAGGACAAGCCGGGCTGGATCGCCGATGTGCTGCAGTACAACCCGGCGGCCATCTACATGGACCTGATCCGCTTCGCCCTGATCGATGGCTACGGCTCGGAGAACCTTCCGGCCCACGTCTGGGTCGTTGCGTTCGCCTGGGCGGTCCTCATGGGCGTGGTGGGCTTCGTGTACTTCTGGAAGGCAGAGGAACGGTACGGCCGTGGCTGACGACAACACTTCGGGGCGCGTCCCCACCGTCATCGCCGACGACGTGCACATCGTGTACCGGGTCAATGGCGGCGGGGGCGGCAGGGGCAGCGCCACCGCGGCGCTGAGCCGGATACTGCGCCGCGGCAAGGGCGAGTCGAGCGGAGTGCGGAAGGTGCACGCCGTCCGCGGTGTCTCCTTCACCGCCTACCGCGGCGAGGCGATCGGTCTCATCGGGACCAACGGCTCCGGCAAGTCGACCCTGCTGCGGGCCATCGCCGGTCTGTTGCCGACCGAGCACGGCAAGGTGTACACGGACGGCCAGCCGTCGCTGCTCGGGGTGAACGCGGCGCTGATGAGCGATCTGACCGGCGAGCGCAACGTCGTGCTCGGCGGCCTCGCGATGGGCATGTCGCGCGAGGAGATCCGCGAGCGCTACCAGGGGATCGTGGACTTCTCCGGCATCAACGAGAAGGGCGACTTCATCACCCTGCCGATGCGGACGTACTCCTCCGGTATGGCCGCCCGGCTGCGCTTCTCCATCGCCGCCGCGAAGAACCACGACGTCCTCATGATCGACGAGGCGCTGGCCACCGGCGACCGCAAGTTCCAGATCCGCTCCGAGAAGCGCATCAGGGAGCTCCGCAAGGAGGCGGGCACCGTCTTCCTGGTCAGCCACAGCAACAAGTCCATCAAGGACACCTGCGACCGGGTGCTGTGGCTGGAAAAGGGCGAGCTGCTGATGGACGGTCCGACGGACGAGGTCCTCAAGGCGTACGAGCGCGAGACCGGAAAATAGCAGGTATTCCGGTCCCGTGGCACCGAGGCGGCCTCCGCCGGAACACTCCGGCGGAGGCCGCCTCGGTGTCCGGATCACGGACCCCGTGCGGCGGTCTGCACGCCCGGCGGTACGTCCCGGACAAGATCTCCTCCCGTCGGATGACGTCAATTCCCTTGCGCACGGGGAAGGTTGGCGGGGCAGGACGCGTTGTTCCGCTGCGCGTAACACCCCGGCGTATCGATGAGCGTTGTACAACGTAAGCTGTACCGGTGCTGATTCGTTGCAAGTGGGGCGATACCGCCTGGCCACACGGCCCGGAGGCGTGCTCCGCACTCGGTAGAGCGGGCGGCGTGTCCGGAATGGGATGTTTTGGGTCAGCAGTGTAGAACGGGAGATGTGACGGCTATGACGGAAGATCTCCAGCTCCGAGGTGCTCACGCCGTCCCAGCGCCGGGCGGTCAGTGGTGACGCCCACCCGGCAGGCGCATCCCGATGCCGCCGTGCCCAGCACCCTCGACAAGGCCGCTGACGAGAATTTCCCGGTGGCTCCTTTCTTCCTGCCGCGCGCCTGGCGCGACGACCTGATGGCCGTCTACGGCTACGCCCGTCTCGTCGACGACATCGGCGACGGCGATCTCGCCCCCGGCGGCGCGGACGCCCGGCACCTCGGCCTCGAACCCGGGCAGAGCGACGACCGTCTCGCCATGCTCGATGCCTTCGAGGCCGATCTGCACCGGGTCTTCGACAGTGCGGGCGAGGGCCCGCACCACCCCCTGCTGCGCGCGCTGCGCCCCACCGTGCGGCGCTGCGCGCTCACCCCCGAGCCCTTCCTCGGCCTCATCGAGGCGAACCGGCAGGACCAGAAGGTCCGCCGCTACGGGACGTACGAGGAACTCGCCGCCTACTGCGAGCTCTCCGCCAATCCCGTGGGCCGGCTGGTCCTTCAGATCACCGGAACCGCCAGCCCCGAACGGATCCGCCGCTCCGACGCCGTCTGTACGGCCCTGCAGATCGTCGAGCACCTCCAGGACGTCACCGAGGACCTGGGCCGCGACCGGATCTACCTGCCCGCGGACGACATGGCCCGGTTCCATGTCCGCGAAACCGACCTGGCCGCCCCCTCGGGGGGCGCATCGGTGCGTTCACTGGTTGCGTACGAAGCGGAACGCGCTCGGGAACTGCTGAATGAAGGCACCCCCCTGGTGGGTAGCGTCCACGGCAGGCTCAAGCTGCTTCTCGCCGGATTCGTGGGAGGGGGGCGCGCCGCCCTCACCGCGATCGCGGCCGCCGGGTTCGACGTACTGCCCGGCCCGCCCAAGCCCACCAAGCCCAGCCTGCTGCGCGAGGTGGGAGTTGTCTTGCGAAGAGCGCGTAGAGAGGGGTGATCCGGACCGTGGAGGGACAGACGACGTACATGTCGGCACCGGTACAGGCCGCATACAGTTACTGCGAGGCGGTCACCGGACAGCAGGCGCGTAACTTCGCGTACGGCATCAGGCTGCTGCCGGCCGAGAAGCGACAGGCCATGTCGGCGCTGTATGCCTTCTCCCGTCGTGTCGACGACATCGGTGACGGCGAGCTGGCACCGGAGACCAAGCGGACCCGGCTGGAGAGCACCCGCACACTGCTGGACCGGATCCGCGACGGCGCGATCGACGAGGACGACACCGACCCGGTGGCCGTCGCACTCGCCGACGCCGCACGCAGATTCCCGCTCCCGCTCGGTGGGCTCGACGAACTCATCGACGGCGTGCTGATGGACGTGCGCGGTGCGACGTACGAGACCTGGGACGACCTCAAGGCGTACTGCCGCTGTGTCGCGGGCGCCATCGGCCGCCTCAGCCTGGGCGTCTTCGGCACGGAACCGGGCGCTCCGGGCGCCGACCGGGCCGCGGAGTACGCCGACACGCTCGGCCTCGCGCTCCAGCTGACGAACATCCTGCGCGACGTCCGCGAGGACGCCGGCAACGGGCGCACCTATCTGCCCGCCGACGACCTCGCCAAGTTCGGCTGCTCGGCCGGCTTCCACCGGGCCACCCCGCCGCCCGGCGCCGATTTCGCGGGCCTGGTCCACTTCGAGGTACGGCGCGCCCGCACCCTGTTCGCCGAGGGATACCGGCTGCTGCCGATGCTGGACCGGCGCAGCGGCGCGTGTGTCGCGGCCATGGCGGGCATCTACCGCCGGCTGCTCGACCGGATCGAGCGCGACCCCGAGGCGGTGCTGCGCGGCCGGGTGTCGCTGCCGGGGCACGAGAAGGCGTATGTCGCGGTGCGCGGACTCTCGGGCCTCGACGCGCGATACGTCTCCCGGCGGACGGCCAGGGGGCGTGTCTGATGCGCCGCACGGACATCTCGCGCACCATGTGCTGCACGGAAACACGTTTCCACCGGAGGTCAACCCTCTGGTGTACTGACGCGTCCCTGACTGAAGTGGCCCGGCGAAAGGAGGACGCATGACACACGACGCCCTGGGTACCTCCCGTGCGGTCGTGATCGGCGGCGGCCTCGCCGGAACCACGGCGGCTCTGCGACTCGCCGATGCCGGGCTTGACGTGACCCTGCTCGAAGGGCGCCCCAGGCTCGGCGGACTCGCCTTCTCCTTCCGGCGCGGCGAACTGACGGTCGACAACGGACAGCATGTCTACCTGCGTTGCTGCACCGCCTACCGCTGGTTCCTCGACCGTGTGGACGGGACGCGCCTGGCGCCCCTGCAAAACCGTTTGGACGTGCCCGTTCTCGACGTCGGGCGCCTCTCGGGCCCCCGGCTGGGACGGTTGCGCCGCAACGCACTGCCGGTGCCCTTCCACCTCGCCGCCGGACTCGCCGGCTATCCGCATCTCTCGCTCACCGAGCGGGCGAGCGTCGGACGCGCCGCACTGGCGCTGGGCCGCCTGGACCCGGACGACCCCGCACTCGACGCCATCGACTTCGGCAGCTGGCTCGCCCGGCACGGCCAGTCGCCGCGCACCATCGAGGCCCTCTGGGACCTGGTCGGCGTCGCCACGCTCAACGCCACCGCGCCGAACTCCTCGCTGGCCCTCGCCGCGAAGGTCTTCAAGACCGGACTCCTCTCCGAGCCCGGCGCCGCCGACATCGGCTGGGCGAGCGTGCCGCTCGGCGACGTCCACGACACGCTGGCCCGCAAGGCACTCGACGCCGCCGGGGTGCGCACCGAGCTGCGCACCAAGGCGTCCTCCGTCACCCGTACGGAGGACGGCCGCTGGATCGTCGACACCGGCGGCGAACGGATCGAGGCGGACACGGTCGTCCTGGCCGTTCCGCAGCGCGAGACCCACGACCTGCTGCCCGCGGGCGCGCTCGACGCGCCGGAGCGGCTGCTCGACATCGGCACCTCGCCGATCCTCAACGTGCACGTCGTCTACGACCGCAAGGTGCTGCGCCGCCCCTTCTTCGCCGCGCTCGGCTCCCCGGTCCAGTGGGTCTTCGACCGCACGCACTCCTCCGGCCTCACCGGCCCCGGGCAGTACCTCGCCGTGTCCCAGTCCGCCGCGGACGAGGAGATCGACCTCCCCGTCGCCGAGCTGCGCAAGCGCTACCTGCCCGAGCTGGAGCGGCTCCTTCCGGCTGCCCGCGGGGCCGGGATCAGAGACTTCTTCGTCACCCGGGAGCGCACGGCGACCTTCGCCCCCGCCCCCGGCGTCGGCCGACTGCGGCCCGGAGCCCGCACCCGGGCCCCCGGCCTCAGCCTGGCCGGGGCTTGGACGGCCACCGGCTGGCCCGCGACGATGGAGGGTGCCGTCCGCAGCGGGTTCAGCGCGGCGGACGCCGCGCTCCGGGCGCTCGGCCGCTCCCATGAACATCCGCTGCAGGAGGCGGCATGAGCAGTACCACCGGAACAAGAGGAGAGTCAGTGACCCCGGCGAATCCGGCTTTCGACACCGTGGCCGACACCACGGACGTCACCGCGCTTCTGGAGCGCGGACGGGCCCTTTCCACGCCGGTGCTCCGGGCCGCCGTTGACCGGCTCGCACCGCCCATGGACACCGTCGCCGCCTATCACTTCGGCTGGATCGACGCCCAGGGACGGCCCTCCGACGGCGACGGCGGCAAGGCCGTCCGCCCGGCGCTCGCCCTGCTGTCCGCGGAGGCGGCCGGCGCCGCCGCCGAGGCGGGCGTCCCCGGCGCCGTGGCCGTCGAGCTCGTGCACAACTTCTCGTTGCTGCACGACGACCTGATGGACGGCGACGAACAGCGCCGCCACCGCGACACCGTCTGGAAGGTGCACGGCCCCGCCCAGGCGATCCTCGTCGGCGACGCGCTCTTCGCGCTCGCCAACGAGATCCTGCTGGAGCTCGGCACGGTCGAGGCGGGCCGCGCGGCGCGCCGGCTGACCGTCGCCACCCGCAAGCTCATCGACGGGCAGGCCCAGGACATCTCCTACGAGCACCGCGAGCGGGTCACCGTCGAGGAGTGCCTGGAGATGGAGGGCAACAAGACCGGCGCCCTGCTCGCCTGCGCCTGCTCCATCGGCGCGGTCCTCGGCGGTGCCGACGACCGGACCGCCGACACCCTGGAGGCGTACGGCTACCACCTCGGCCTCGCCTTCCAGGCCGTCGACGATCTGCTCGGCATCTGGGGCGACCCCGAGTCCACCGGCAAGCAGACCTGGAGCGATCTGCGCCAGCGCAAGAAGTCCCTGCCGGTCGTCGCTGCGCTCGCCGCGGGCGGACCGGCCTCGGAGCGCCTCGGTGAACTCCTCGCCGCCGACGCCAAGAGCAGTGATTTCGACAGCTTCTCCGAAGAGGAGTTCGCCGCCCGTGCGGCGCTCATCGAGGAGGCGGGCGGCCGCGAATGGACCGCTCAGGAGGCCCGTCGACAGCATGCGGTCGCCATCGAGGCACTGCACCGCGTCGACATGCCGCACACCGTGCGTGCGCAGCTCACAGCGCTCGCCGACTTCGTCGTCGTACGAAAGAGATGATCACCATCTGCTCCATATGACTCGCAGTCGCCGGCCGGGGCCCCCCCGGGCCCCCGCCCCCGGAGACCCCAGCCCACCAGAGGGACCAAAAGCAAACACGGGCATCCAATACCGCGACCACCCACGGGAGCACCCGGGGGGTGTAACCCCGCGCAGCCTCGGCCAGCAATCCGACCGACACAACCATCGCCGCGGACGACGTACTGGCCGCCGCGCGGCGGGCCGCGGAACGCTCGGTGGAGCATCTCCTCGGCAGGCAGGACGAGCAGGGCTGGTGGAAGGGGGACCTCGCCACCAACGTCACCATGGACGCCGAAGACCTGATGCTCCGGCAGTTCCTCGGTATTCAGGACCAGACCGTCGTCCGCGCGGCCGGCCGCTTCATCCGCGGCGAACAGCTCGGGGACGGTACCTGGGCCACCTTCCACGGCGGCGCCGGCGAGCTCTCCACCACCATCGAGGCGTACGTTGCACTGCGACTGGCCGGAGACCGGCCGGACGAACCGCACATGGCCCGGGCCGCGGGATGGATCAGGGAGCAGGGCGGAATCGCGGCGAGCCGTGTCTTCACCCGGATCTGGCTGGCCCTCTTCGGCTGGTGGAAGTGGGAGGACCTGCCCGAACTCCCGCCCGAGCTGATGTTCTTCCCCAAATGGGCCCCCCTCAACATCTACGACTTCGGCTGCTGGGCCCGCCAGACCATCGTGCCGCTCACCATCGTCTCGGCGAAGCGGCCGGTACGCCCGGCCCCCTTCGCACTCGACGAGCTGCACACGGACCCACTGCGTCCGAACCCGCCCCGGCGTGCCGCCCCGGCGGCGAGCTGGGACGGAGTCTTCCAGCGCCTGGACAAGGCGCTGCACCTCTACCACCGGATCGCACCGCGCAGGCTGCGCCGGACCGCGATGAACGCGGCCGCCCGCTGGATCATCGAACGCCAGGAGAACGACGGCTGCTGGGGCGGCATCCAGCCGCCCGCCGTGTACTCCGTCATCGCCCTGCACCTGCTCGGCTACGACCTGGACCACCCGGTGATGCGGGCCGGACTCGAATCGCTCGACCGGTTCGCCGTCTGGCGCGAGGACGGCGCCCGGATGATCGAGGCCTGCCAGTCCCCGGTCTGGGACACCTGCCTCGCCACCATCGCCCTCGCCGACGCCGGGGTCAGCCCCGACCATCCGGCACTCGTGAAGGCCGCGGACTGGATGCTCGCCGAGGAGATCGTCCGGCCCGGCGACTGGTCCGTACGCCGCCCCCGACTCGACCCGGGCGGCTGGGCGTTCGAGTTCCACAACGACAACTACCCCGACATCGACGACACCGCGGAGGTGGTCCTGGCGCTGCGCCGGGTCCGCCACCCGGACACGGCACGGGTCGAGGCCGCCATCAGGCGCGGAGTGCGCTGGAACCTCGGTATGCAGTCCCGCAACGGGGCCTGGGGTGCGTTCGACGCGGACAACACCAGCGGGTTCCCCAACCGGCTGCCCTTCTGCGACTTCGGCGAGGTCATCGACCCACCGTCCGCCGATGTCACCGGCCACGTGGTGGAGATGCTCGCCGTCGAGGGGCGTTCCGCGCACCCGGCGACCCGGCGCGGAATCGAGTGGCTGCTCGCCGAACAGGACCCGAACGGCGGCTGGTTCGGCCGCTGGGGCGTCAACTACGTATACGGCACGGGGTCGGTGGTGCCCGCGCTGGTGGCGGCCGGACTGCCCGTCACCCATCCGGCGATCCGCCGGGCCGTCGGCTGGCTCGAGTCCGTGCAGAACGACGACGGCGGCTGGGGCGAGGACCTGCGCTCGTACCACGAGGACAAGTGGATCGGGCACGGGGCGTCGACCGCCTCCCAGACCGCATGGGCGCTGCTCGCACTGCTCGCCGCGGGGCGGCGGGACAGCAGGGCCGTGCGGCGGGGAGTGTCCTGGCTCACCGACACCCAGCAGGCCGACGGCTCCTGGGACGAGCCGTACTTCACCGGCACCGGCTTCCCCTGGGACTTCTCCATCAACTACCACCTCTACCGGCAGGTCTTCCCGCTCACCGCACTCGGGCGGTACGTGTACGGCGAACCTTTTGCCGACCGCCTGGTCACCCGCAAGGGGGCCTGATGGGCGACGGTCCGGGGCCGGCCGGCCCCGCAGCGCCGCTGCTGATCGCCTGTGCGCTCGGCATCGAGCAGTTCGCCCTGCGCAGCGGCAGAGGCCGGGCCGGTGAGGCTCCGGGCCCGGTGACCGTACTGCGTACGGGCATGGGCCCCAAGGCCGCCGAGGCGGCCGTGTCCCGGGTGCTCGGTCAGGACCGGGCACCCGGGACGGCGGTCCTCGCCTCCGGTTTCTGTGCCGGGCTGTCACCCGGTATGCACCCAGGGGACCTGGTGGTCGCCGACGAGACCCGGGGAGCCGGGGACTCGACGGCCTGCACCGGTACGGCCCTGCTCGCCGAGGCCCTTGCCCGGACGGTGCCCGGCCGCACCGTCCACACCGGTCCGCTGACCGGCTCCGCCCACGTCGTACGCGGACATGAGCGGGCCGAACTGCGGGCCACCGGAGCGGTCGCGGTGGACATGGAGTCCGCCGCCACTCTCCGCGCCGCCCTGCGGTCCGGGCCCCGCCCGGTTGCGGCCGTACGGGTGGTCGTGGACGCTCCGGAGCATGAGCTCGTCCGCATCGGCACGATACGCGGTGGAATATCGGCTTTCCGTGTTCTCCGTGCCGTCCTGCCGGCTTTCTATGAATGGCACCGATCTTTGCTGCTCCCCAGGAGGTGAGCCAGATGGCCATGCCGCTCCGTCAGTCCATCAAGGTTGCGACGTATCTCATCGAACAGAAGCTCCGCAGGCGGGACAAATTCCCGCTCATTGTGGAATTGGAGCCTCTGTTCGCCTGCAATCTCGCCTGCGAGGGCTGCGGGAAGATCCAGCATCCGGCGGGAGTGCTCAAGCAGCGCATGCCGGTCGCCCAGGCCGTGGGCGCCGTGCTCGAATCGGGTGCCCCGATGGTCTCCATCGCGGGCGGAGAGCCGCTGATGCATCCGCAGATCGATGAAATCGTCCGTCAGCTGGTGGCGCGGAAGAAATATGTCTTCCTGTGCACCAACGCGATGCTGCTGCGGAAGAAGATCGAGAAATTCACGCCCTCGCCGTTCTTCGCCTTCGCCGTGCACATCGACGGGCTGCGGGAACGACACGACGAGTCGGTCGCCAAGGAAGGCGTGTTCGACGAGGCGGTGGCTGCGATCAAGGAGGCCAGGCGGCGCGGCTTCCGGGTCACCACCAACTCCACCTTCTTCAACACCGACACCCCGCAGACCGTCATCGAGGTCCTCAACTACCTCAATGACGAGCTGAAGGTCGACGAGATGATGATCTCGCCCGCCTACGCGTACGAGAAGGCACCCGACCAGGAGCACTTCCTCGGCGTCGAGCAGACCCGGGAACTCTTCAAGAAGTCGTTCGCCGGCGGCAACCGGGCCCGCTGGCGGCTGAACCACTCACCGCTGTTCCTGGACTTCCTGGAGGGCAAGGCGGACTTCCCGTGCACCGCGTGGGCGATCCCGAACTACTCGCTCTTCGGCTGGCAGCGGCCCTGCTACCTGATGAGCGACGGGTACGTCCCCACGTACCGCGAACTCATCGAGGAGACCGACTGGGACAAGTACGGCCGCGGCAAGGACCCGCGCTGCGCCAACTGCATGGCGCACTGCGGCTACGAGCCCACCGCCGTCCTCGCCACCATGGGATCGCTGAAGGAATCCCTGCGCGCCGCACGCGAGACCGTCTCCGGGAACCGGTGACGTCATGACCGCTGGAGAACCGGTCGCACTGGGTCTCCCCGAGCTGCCGGCCCGGCCGCTCGCGATGCGCCGCCACTCGCGGCGCATCCAGGTCGGGTCGGTTGCGGTGGGCGGGGATGCGCCGGTGTCGGTGCAGTCGATGACGACGACGCGGACGTCGGACGTCGGTGCGACGTTGCA
>NZ_JBIUVC010000008.1:324786-447676 GCF_044742755.1 Streptomyces sp. NPDC087845 | reverse complement strand
GACGCCACCGAGGTCCAGGTCCGCCGGCCCCCGGCCGGCCGCGGCGGGCGCCGTGCGTTCGTCTCGGGCAAGAAGAAACAGAACACGATGAAGGCCACTGTCGTCGCCGACCATCAGGGTCGCACGCTGTGGACCGATGCCCTGCGGCCAGGGCGGATGCACGACGCGACCGCCGCACGGAACGAAGGCATCGGTACCTGTTTCCGGCACTTTCGCGACGTGGAGGTCCTCCTGGACGACGGCTACCTCGGGCTTCGCCGCGATCATCCCGGCCAGGCGGTGACCCCACCCAGGAAGGGGAACAAGATCAGCCCGCCCGAGGTCCTCGAAGCCCGCCTACGGGCCCGACACCGGCATTCCTCGAAGCGCATTACCGTCGAACACGCCCTCGCCGATCACAAACGCTGGAAGCAACTGGTCCGCTGGACCCACCGCCGGGAGACCCTGCCTGTGACCTACCGGGCCATCGCCGGCCTCGTCTCCGACCGCAACACCACCGGCTGACACAAACCCCCAGCTCAGGCCCCTCACGTCTCCAACGCAATCACGCACCAGCTCGTTAGACCGAGCGGCAAATGGATCACTTGAGGTGGCGTGCGGTGGGACGCTGATCCCAGCGGTAGTGAATGGTGGCGTGGCGGATCAGCATGCGGAGAGTGACGAGTGCTGCGGCCAGGTGGAGGTAGAACTCGACGACGGTGCTGTTTTTCTCGGTGCAGCGTCGTAGCTTGCCGTAGCTGTTCATCCACGAGTGCGTTCGTTCTACGACCCACCGCTTGCCGGCCTGGATCGGGGCGGGCACGCCCTTGCGGGCGATCTCACCGGTGAAGCCCAACTCCCGGAGCAAAGCGCGGGACGTGTTGCTGTCATAGCCCCGGTCGAGGTTGACGTTCACGTCGTCCGGCAGTGGGCCGACCTGGACCATGGCTGCGTGGAGAGTCGGTCCGAGCAGGGGCGAGTCGTGGCGGTTGGCTCCCGCCGCGACCAGGCCGAGCGGGACGCCGCGGGCATCAGTGGCGACCGAGCGCTTCAGGTCCTGCTTCCCGCGGTCCGCTGGGGACCGGCCTGCACTCTGGCCGCCACACGGGGCCTTGGTGATGCAACCATCCACGGATATCTCGGACAGTTCCAGGCCGATCAACCGGTCGTACGCTTCCAGAGCGAGAATGTGCGCCACTTCGGATATCCCCTGCTCAGCCCACTCTTTGACACGTCGACGGATGGTCCGGTCAGAGCACCCGGGGCTGGAGACCCGTTCATAGCCCGAGCCGTGGACCAAAGCGAGCACCACGTGCTCGAACACAGTCCGGTCGGGGACACGGCGGCGGTGGCAGCCAAGCGGGTGGCCTGCGGCGAACTCCTCCCGAGCGGGCAGGAGCGCCACGAACTGGTTCCAGAGGGGTTCGAGCAGGCAAGACGGCAGTGCGGGCACGGCTGTCCTTCGTGATCACTGAGCGTAGAGAACTCCATGATCACGTGGACCCGTGCCCGTTCTGATTGTCCTGTCTCAACGAAGCCAGTCGTCCGCATGACGGTGACCTGCGTGGACTGAGTTGGATGAGACAGATCGACCCGGTTCGCCGAGACGAAAGGCCGGAGCCGACCCGTGGGGACTGAGAGGACATCTCGGTGGGGCCTCACTCACGCGAGGCCCCACGACGGGATCAGACGGTGAGGACGAGCTTGCCCTGGAGGTGACCGCCGTCGAGCAGCCGGTGCGCGACGGCGACGCGCTCGAACGGGAACGTCTCCTGCACGTGGATCCGGAGCCTGCCCTGTTCGACGAGTTCGACGAGCCCTCGCAGGGCGACCGGATCGGGGTCGACCGCGATGCCGCTGAAGCGCATGCCGGCCGCCGCGTACTTGGCGGCGAGGGCCGAATCCCCCTCGGCGACCGCCGTCACCAGGTGACCGCCTGGGCGGAGTACTTCGAGCGACCGCTCGACGGTGTCGCCGCCGATCGTGTCGAGCACGACGTCGATGTCGCGGACCGCCTCGGTGAAGTCGACCGCCGTGTAGTCGATCACCTCGTCCGCGCCGAACTCCTCGACGAACTTCCGCTTGCCCCCGCTGGCGGTCGCGATCACGTGCGCACCGAGCGCTTTCGCGATCTGGATCGCGACGTGGCCGACCCCGCCACCACCGCCGTGGACCAGGACGCGGTCGCCCTCGGTCACGCCGGCGAGGTCGACGAGCCCCTGCCACGCCGTCAGCCCGACGACCGGCAGGGCCGCCGCCTCGACGTGCGAGAGCGACGCAGGCTTGCGTGACAGGTGCAACGCCGGCGCAGACACGACCTCGGCGTAAGCGCTCCCCGCCCGTGGGAACAGTGGCATCCCGAACACCTCGTCGCCGGGCCTGAACCTATACGTCAGCGATCCCTCCTCAACCACGCCGCTGATGTCCCAGCCGAGGATGAATGGCGGCTGGCCGAGCAGCGGGGGGAACTCGCCGGCGCGCAGGAGCGCCTCCAGCGGGTTCAGCCCGATCGCCTTGACACGGACGAGAACCTCGGTGGGGAGGGGTTGGGGCTCGGGCGCGTCCACGATGGTGAGCACCTCGGGCCCACCGAACGTCTGCTGGGTGATGACTCGCATGATTCTCCTGGCTCTGGAGGGGGAGAGAACCCAGGCTATGAATCTGATAGGAACCAGCAGGTACCTTCGGCGCAGGTACCTTTGGCGCATGAGCGGTTTCCGTCCCGGCGATCCCTTTCTCGCCGACTGTCCGGCGCGGCTGGCGGTCGAGGTGATCGCCGACAAGTGGACGGTGGTCGTGCTCTACGGCCTCAGCAAGGGCCCGGTGCGCCACGGCGAGCTGATCGAGCTGATCGGCGGCATCTCCCGCAAGATGCTCACCCAGACGCTCCGACGGCTCAAGGCGCACGGACTCATCCGCCGCCACGCCTACGCCGAGGCGCCGCCCCGCGTCGAGTACGAGCTCACCTCGCTCGGGGCCACGCTGATCGAGCCGATCCACATGCTGACCGAGTGGGCCAGGGCGAACGGCGACGCAGTTCTCGAGGCGCTCGACGCCGACCCTGCGTCGGTCGCCCATAGCGACTGAGACCCCCGCCAGGGACCGCCCCTTCAGATTCACCCCAGCCGGTACGGCCATCCAGCACCCCAGCGCACTCAGCCGCGCGACCAGGTTCGCTGAGACAGAAGGTCGAACGACTCGGTTCGTTGAGCAAGTGACTCTATTGAGTGAGACGGGACACTGATGCTCACTGTCCTATGCCGTCAGACTTTGAGCACGTGCCATCGAAGTTTGAGCAGTTCAGTAGCCGAAGGCTCTTGGCCGTAGGCCGCCAGGAGCGGTGGAAAGGCTCGGCGGAGGGTCGGCGCCCCGGCCCGGACGCTCTCAGCCCGGACCGGGGCGCGGGTGGGTTCTTACAGGTATTCGAGGAGCCAGTTGACGGGGATGTTGTCGGCCACGTCGGCGGCGCTCTTCTTCACCCGGCCGATGCTGACCTTCTGGGTGTGGGCAGGGAGCTGTTCGGCGAGGCGTCCGTCGGCGGCCTTGATGTCCCAGTTCTTGACGACGGTCCAGGTCGTACCGTCGTGGAGGGCTACCCGGAGCCGTACATCGGCCCAGTCGGAGCCGAAAGCTCAGGTAGGCGTTGCCCCAAATGGTGCCGTGGTTGGGGTTCGGGGTGGCGAGCACGAGGGCGTTCTCGTAGTGGATGAGCCCGCCGCCCTCGTTGATCACGAAGCGCGCAATCATGCTATGAACAACTTCCGTGCCGTTTGCATCTTTTCTATTCCAAACCAGCAGTTAGAGGGCACCGGAGGTGCGCCCGGCGCGCGTGCGCGCTCTTGGACAAGCGGGGGCGCGACAAAGTCGATGCGCCGGAGTTCTTGGCCCCGCACGGCTCCGGCCTGGGCAGGACCCGCTGGGTCGTCGAGCGGACCTTCGCCTGGCTGCACCAGTTCAAACGCCTTCGGATCCGCTACGAGATACGAGCCGATCTCCATCTCGGTCTGCTCCAACTCGCCTGCAGCATCATCTGCTTGAGACGACTCCGAACCGCATTCTGAAACGATCAGTCAGTGGGGGTCGGGCTGGCACAGCGCTCCACTTGGCCATTCGGAGACACGGCCGTCTCGGCCGGCCCCACGGCTGGGTCAGCCCGGCTTGACCGCCAGCGTCGCAAAATAGTTCGACATGTATTGGGCGGACGCGTTGGATTGGTGCGGCGCTTCCGCGAGGCCGGTGAGGACGAACCCCGCGGCGAGTTGCCCGCCGATCTGGTCGGTGAGGGTGTGGCTGTATTCAAGAGGGGCATCCGTGCCGAACTTCGTGGCGCGTTCCTCGGCGGAGTACTGCGTGACATCGCTGTAGGGCAGCTTGTGCACGACGATCAGCTCGCCGCGCTCGTCGAGCGCCTCGTGGTCGAACAAGTACACATCAGGGTTGAGGAAGCCCACGAGCAGAGTTCCGCCCGGTCGCAGGATGCGGAAGCACTCACGCCACACCGGTGCCAAGTCTGGTACGAATAGGTTAGAGACCGGATGGAATACGACGTCGAATGTTGCGTCGCCGAAGGCGCTGAGGTCGCGCATGTCGCCTAGGACGGTGCGCAGCTCGAGTCCGTCGCGCGCCGCCACCATCTCGTCCTGGCCGAGCTGGCGGGGTGAGTTGTCGAATACGGTGACCCGCGCCCCTGCGGCGGCGAGGATCGGACCCTGCTGGCCACCGCCGGAGGCCAGGCACAACACGTCCTTGCCGGTCAGGTCCGTCGGCAGCCAGGAGCGGTCGACTGGCTCACGCCCGATGAGAACGATCGACCAGTCGCCCATGCGGGCGCGCTCGACATCCTCAGCACTCACCGGCCTCGACCACTCGTTGCCCTCTTGGACATACTTGTCCCAGGCTGCCCGATTGTGGGCAGCGGGGTCGACAACAATGTCCTGCACGTTTAACTCCCTGCTACAGCCAAGCGGACACCTGCGGTACTGACAGTTCGGTGCCGCTAGCCAACACGATTGCAGGGTGCGGGATCAACGAAATTAGCGGGCATCGAGGTGTCCACGGGCTCGACGGGTGGTCGCGCAGCGGGTGCGTAAGCGCTGGTTGCCGGGGTTGCGGAAGCCGTAGGCGTCGCGGGCGATGATCTTGATGACCCGGTTGGTGCCTTCGGAGCCGGCGTTGGTGATCCCGGTGTGCAGGAACGCAAGGATCTCTGGCCACCATGTCTCGACGGTTGTGGCTAGCGCTGCAGTTCGGGAAAATCGGCGTCGGCGCATCGGCGGTAGAACCGGTACAGCAGATCGCGGACCTGTTCCCGGTCCGGGCGGGTCCGGGCGGTGGCAAGCAGGTCCAGGAGGTCTTCCTTGGCGTTCCACGCGACGGTGATCGGCGCGCCGATCACCCTGGGCAGGTTGGACAGCTCGTCGAGGAGAGCGTCGACGTGCTCGCCGCGCATCCGGGCGGCAGAGCGGGTGAGCCGGTTGCGCAGTTCCCACTCGCGGTTGCCCTTGCGGCCGCGCCGGCCGCGGTGGGTCACGGTGACCCGGCGGCGGACCTCGGTGAGGGTCTGGTTCGCCAGCTGCACCAGGTGGAAGTGGTCCACGACCAGGGTGGCCTGCGGCAGGACCCGGCGGATCGCCGACTTGAAGACCGTGCACATGTCGATCGCGACGTACTGGACCGCGTCGCGCCAGGCTTGGTCGCGGTCGGCCAGCCAGGCGATGACCGCCTGGGCGGTGCGGCCTTCGACCTGCCCGAGCAGGCCCTGCTTGCCGGACAGGTCGACGAAGCCGACGTGCCAACGGTCCACGGCGGTCTGCCAGATCCCGGTAGCCTCGTCGGGGATCCATCTCGGCCGGCCTCGGCGGATCTCGTCGATACCGAGCACCTGCACCGGCTCGGGCTGGGCCGGCAGCACCGCCCGGGCGTGACTGGTGAACGCCGCCGCAACGACCGGCCAGGAGAGCGCATAGTCGCGGGCCGCCTGGACGACCGTGCGGCCCTGATCGGCCACCGCCGCGCCGGCCGCAGCCCGTAATCGTGTGGTTAGCCGCTTACGTGGCGGTACTGGCGGGACCGACTCGGTGAACGAGCGACGCCGGCACGCCAGCTCGTCGCAGCGCCAGCGGCGCTTGGCCCACACCAGCCGCGGTCGGCGGCCACCGACCGACAGGTCACGCGGCCGGGTCACCCGCCGGCCCTTCGACCGTCGCGCCCGGGTGCCGCAGCCTGGGCAGTGGCGTGCCCGCTCATCGGCGGTGACCAGGTGCACCACCGGCCCGTCGGTGTCGTCGGCGACCCCGACCACGGCCAGGCCGTCAAGGCCCAACAACCGCGTCGTATCGTTTGCCACGTCCGTAGCTCTTCTGTTGTGATCATCTTGCTTCGACAACAACATGATCTACGAGAGCTGCGGGCATACATCAGTCAGGGTCCACAGTGGAACCCCGTCCGGCGCTCAAACCCCCACCAATTTCGAAGAGCCCCTATCACCGTACCCACGGTGTGACCTACTTCCATGGCTGCTACTCCCTCGGCGACGCCCCCCTCTGGGGCGTCAACCGCTGCCGCAAGGGCACCGCCAACAGCCTGGCCGCTCTCAAGTCCATCCGCGCCGCTCACCCCGACGGCGCCCCCGTCTAGGTGATCACGGACAATCTCTCTCCGCCCACAAGGGCGCCGAGATCCGCGAGTGGGCCCGGAAGAACAAGGTGGAGGTGTGCTTCACCCCGACCAACGCCTCCTGGGCCAACCCCATCGAGGCGCACTTCTGCCCGCTGCGGCAGTTCACCCTCGCCAACTCCAACCACCCCAACCACACCGTCCAGACCCGTGATCTGCACTGCTGCCTCCGTTGGCGCAACGCCAACGCACGCCACCCTGACGTCCTGGCCGCCCAACGCCGCGGACGTGCACGCATCCGCAGCGAGAAGGGCCTCCGCTGGGGCGGACGCCCCCTCGCCGACACGGCCTGACCAGCCCGCCGCCCCTTCTGGCCACGGCATGAGCGATCACTTCACAGGGCACTATCCGGAGCGATCGCGACTTCCTTGGACTTCGGCGCGAAGTTGATTGCGAGTGCGCATCAGGATCCGGCCGAGCATGTTCTTGCCAGTACCGGTCCTGCCGCGGCCCCAGTAGTGGTCGGTGGTGGTGTCCTCGACGATCTCTTCGTCGGCGGTGGACAACAGGATGTCGCGGATGTCCGCGCGCGCTCGGAACTTGGTCGCCACGGCACGACGCATCACGTCGTCCTTGACCCGGTCCCAGTCCCGCCGTAACGGTTTGGACGGGGCACGGCCCAACTCGGCGGCACGCAAGGCGTGCGGGCCCCTCGCAATGGCCTCGGCCGCCACGGAGCCGACCCTGGAGAACGGCTCGGCCCGCTACGTCGCTCCGTCCAACGGCAGCGCGGGCACACTTGCCTTCACCGCGGACGCGCGTGACCACTCGGGCATTCGAAGTCCCAAAGTCCTTGTCTGGCCCGCGAGTTCGTAGCTCGATCCGACCAAGGCGGAGCTTCGGTCCGTGGAGAGCGCCACGGCCGAGATGTCCCACTGCACCTACACGCTGTGGGCCACGAAGGAGGAGGCGGCCGAGATGGCTTGGGGCACCGGGTACGTTTCGGCGCTGGTGACGGCCAAGGACGGGGACGCGACATTCGTGTCCCGCGCCGCCGCCTTCGATGTCACACGCTGACCGCCGCCGCGGCCGGCGACTCCGAGGCGCCCGGCCGCCCCGCCACGCCCGCCCGTTCTGCGAGGTGTCCGCGTGATGCTCCGATCGGCGGCACCCTGGAACGACGGCGGATGCGAGAAGCGGCTGCGCCGGGACAACGGCGCGACCTGTACGCCGAGCACCGGAACGGCGCCTGACCGTGCCTCACGTGCCTGAAGAGATCGTGCCCCCTCTGCCCCGGAAGGCCAGGCCGGCAATCCCGGATAGCTTTCGATGACTCCCGATGGTTCCTGGTGGCTGCCGATGACGCGGTTTGTCCGCGGTCCAGGTCCGGCACCTGGAAGCCGGCACACCGAGAGGGCACCCGGCCATCGGCCCCGCTCAACCGCACCGGCCGACGGTCGCATGATGCTCGCCGTGGGGCGTGGCAGCGTCGGCCGACGAGGCCCGGTACGCCTGGGCACCCGTCCGATCGGCCCGGGGACCCACCGGCATACTCCGTTCGCATGAGATAGGTCGCGAGATCCGATCACCGGTACGTGTCATACAGTCGGTTTGTACGGGGGAGCCATCGACCATTCCCCTCATGAGACCCATCTCCCAGCACTTCGGCGCGCTGCGTGCCCGTGTCGGCGCCACCGGAACGGCCTTGGCCGTAGCGGCGGCGACCGTGCCCGCCCTCACCCTTGGCCTCGGAGCGGTTCCCGCCTACGCGGCCCCGCTTCCGGGCGGCCTCGGGCCATGCGTTCCCGGCTCCTGCCCGAACCCGTTCCCCGGAATCAACAACGGGCCGATCACCGGCCGCGACAACGCCATCAACATCTTCGTCGGGAACGACTTCCTGGTGCGCGGCCGGGCGGCGGAGGCCGAGGGCCGCGTGGTCGTGCTCGACAACTTCGACCAGAACAAGGACGCGGCGGCCAGCGGCCTGTACAACCTCGGGATCGTCGGCGTGGGCTCGCGCGTGCCGCCGCCGAACGGGGCGGACTTCCTGACCACCGGCAGGAACGTGACGATCGCGAGTGGCCAGCGCCTCGACACCACCGGCGGACTGATCGGCGAACAGGGCGTCGTACGGTACGCGGGGACCGAGTCCGGCACGGTGACCGGACGACTCGTCCACGACCCCAACGCCGCTCAGCCCTACACGGGCCTGCGGAACCAGCTGACCACGGCCAGCCGATGCTATGCCCGGGTCGACGGCCGGCCCCGGCACGCCACGGGCACAGCGGTCAACCAGGGCACGCAGACCGTGTTCCGCGGCGACGGAACGTCCTCGCTCCAGGTCTTCAACGTGGACTTCGACCTGACCGCGCCGGGCGGCCGCCAGCAGGGAATCGTCTTCCAGAACATCCCCGACGGCGCCACGATCCTGGTCAACATCCTGGGCGGCAATCGCACCATCAACACCTTCAGCGGCGGCATCGACGACAGTACCGACCCGCTGAACTCCTACCGCGAGCGACTGCTGTGGAACGTCCCGGACGCGACCTCCGTCCACCTGAACGGCACCGGACAGATGCAGGGCAGCTTCCTGATGGGTGACCAGTCGTCCATGACGACCGTGACCCTGCCCGGCATCAACGGCCGCTTCTTCACCACCGGTTCCCTGACCCACACCAGCTCCGCGACGGGAGGCGGCGGCCAGGAGTTCCACGCCTACCCCTTCAACGGCGACCTGCCCGACTGCTCGGGGACGACCCCGGTCACCGGTGAGGTGCGGGTCCTCAAGACCGACGCCGAGACCGGAAAAGCACTCCCGGGCGCCGGGTTCGAACTGTGGCGCGAGACCAACGGCACGCCGGGACTGCAGACCACCGGAACGAGCCCCGACACCCGCGTGAGCACCTGCACCACCGCCGCCGACGGGCGCTGCGCCGTCACCACCACGACGGGCACCTACTACTGGCGCGAGACCTCGGCCCCCGTCGGCTACGACCTGCCCGACCCCGCCGTGTTCGGTCCGCTGACCCTCACCGACGACAACGCGGACCACGGAGTCGAGGCCGTGGCCCGCGACACCCGCACCTCCGTACCGCCCACAACCGGCTCGATCCACCTGACCAAGACCGACCGGAAGAACGGCCGCCCCTTGACGGGAGCCGTGTTCGAGACCTGGCGCGAGACCAACGGCGTCGCCGGACTGCAGACCACCGGTGCGACCCCCGACACCCGGGTCGGCCCAGGCTGCGCCACCGACGGCGCCGGGCTGTGCACCTTCGACCACCTGCCGCTCGGCGAGTACTACCTGCGTGAGACGGCTGTGCCCGAAGGATATGTCCTGCCCGAGAACCCGGTCTCCGGGCCCTACGCGGTGACCGAGCGCAACAGCTCCACCGGAGTGAGCGTCAAGCTCTCCAACAAGCGCGGCGAGCCGTGCAAGGGCAAGGACTGCAAGAACAGGTGATGCGGCGTACACCCCGCCCCGCTCCGGGACCGGGGCGCTCACCGGTTCGGCCGCCCACACCTGGGCGGCCGGACCGGCGCGCTGATTCACTGGCAGGGACCGTCCCCCCGCGCGCCAGGAGGTTCACGCCGTGCGCCCTGCCCTCATATCCGGTGTCGTGGCCGCCGCTTCGGCGGCAGCAGCCCTCGTGTCCACGGTGCTCGCCGCCCCGGACGCAATCGCTGCCCCGGCCCGCGCCGGCTGCACCGCGTCGACCGGCCCCTACCAGCGGCCGATGGAGCAGTACCTCGGCCGACCCGTGGACGGGATCCAGTCGGAGGCGGACTGTGAGGCCGTCCGCGCCTTCCAGACGAAGCACGCGGTACCTCGTACCGACGGGTACGCGGACCTGGCCACCTACCGCTTCATGCTTGCGGTGAAGGCTGCCGCGAACCCCAACGCCGCCGGACACTGCCCGGTCCGTACCTACCGGGTCACCTGCGTCGACATGGACCGGCAACTGCTGTGGGTGCAGACCGGCAAGCGGATCGACTTCCGCCCGGTACCGATCCGCACGGGCCGCGACGCGCAGGAGACCCGGCCCGGCTGGCACGCCATCTATTGGCGCGACAAGGACCACGTCTCGACGCTGTACGACAACGCCCCCATGCCGTACGCGCAGTTCTTCGACGGAGGGCAGGCCCTGCACGGGCACCCGGGCAACCTCTTCGACGGCGGTGGCTCCGCCGGCTGCGTCAACCTCACCGTCCACGACGCGGCCTCCCTGTGGAAGCTCCTCGGCATCGACGACGCCGTCTACGTATGGGGGACGAAGCCCGGCACGGCCGTCTGAGGTCCGTCTTCAAGGACCGCCCCGGCACCGGTCTGCGGATGGGGCGGCACACGGACTATCCAGCTGTTTTGTCTCCACGCTCGGCGACAGCTTCGTGATACGCGGCGGTCAGTTCCGCAAGCACCCCATCTGCGGGTGCCGACCCTCCAGCCAGGTGCGTGGCGCGGAGTTCGGCCATGAACCGCTCCCACAGCGGGGGACCCCCGGCCGCCAGCAGTTCGGCTCGCACCGTCAGTTCCGGCGTCGTGTCCAACCAGTAGGCACCCCACGCGCCCAGGTGGGCCATCACCGGGACGAGCTGGATCGCCGCCTCGGTGAGATGGTATTCGACCTTCTGGCGGTGGCTCGGGTCGTCGTCGCGGGTGAGCAGGCCCGCGGCGACGAGTTTCGCGAGGCGGCCGGCCAGGATGTTCGACGCGATGCCCTCGATGGACGCGGTGAGCAGCTCGCGGAAGTGGGTGCTGCCGCCGAACATGATGTCGCGCAGGACGATCAGGCTCCACCGGTCCCCGAGGAGCTCGATCGTCATGTTGATCGGGCAGCCGGACTTGCCCGGGGGTACCGGGAGCTTGTCGTGAGGAACTGGTTGCGTCATGAGATCAGTCTAAGTAGGTTGTTAACCGATTGCATATTGCAACCGGAAGGGGTTTCGATGACTCAGTTGGTCCGCGTTCAGAACTTCAACTTATCCAGTGACGGCTATGGTTCCGGGGAGGGGCAAAGCCTTGAGCGCCCGTTCGGCGACGCCGATGCGGGTCCGCTCTTCTCCTGGTCGGGTGCCACCGCTCACTGCGCCACCCGGACCGAACCGGGCGGCACCTACGGTCTCGACGACTACTGCACTCGCGACTTCACCAACAACATCGGCGCCGAGATCATGGGGCGCAACAAATTCGGTCCGCAGCGGGGGCCATGGGAGAACTACGACTGGCAAGGGTGGTGGGGGGAAGAACCCCCCTTCCACACGCCGGTGTTCGTCCTTACTCATCATGAGCGACCCTCGATCACTCTGGGGGACACCACGTTCCACTTCCTCGACGCGTCTCCGAAGGAGGCGCTGGCGCGGGCCTTCGATGCCGCGGAGGGCAAGGACGTGCGGATCGGCGGCGGTGTTGCCACGGTCCGGGAGTTTCTCGACGCCGATCTCATCGACACGATGCATTTCGCCGTCGCGCCGGTCGAGATCGGTCACGGCGAGAGGTTGTGGGCCAGTCCCGACGTCCTTGTCGACCGCTTTCATTTGGAGCAGATCCCGAGCCCGAGTGGGGTGGTGCATCACTTCTTCTGGCGACGGTGACCGGGGGCGCGCCGACGTGCCCCGCGCCCTTCGACGTGACGCGGGTTCAGGTCCCTGACGAGTGGCAGAGGCACAGCGCTTCGGTCCTACGTGCCGGCAGGGCGGCAGATCAGCCGGCGGAGGGCGCCCGTCGTGGCGCAGCCGCGGCACGCCGTGGAGTTGCGGCCGGTGTGCGCGGGCATGGCGGTCGCAGGTGCAGGTTGCTCTTCGTTTGAGTCCGGTGGGGCGGGCGTGGTGTCGTCGTGCCCGCCCCACCGGTGCCGATCAGAGGGGACTCGCGTGTTCCGTGTGCGGTGCGGTACAGGAAAGAGGGCGCTCTTGCGGACGCCGGAGGCTCGGCCGACCGGTGAAGGGGTTCCTGGGCAGTCCGAGCGGCGCCCCGAGGAGCTGGCGCTGTCAGCGGCTTCGCGAACTGCCCGGTGTGCGACGAGGGGGTGAGGCCGGAGGCGCCTCGGACGGGTCGTGCAGCGGACGGATGACGATGTCGCCCCTCGTGCGTCCGGCGACGGTTGCCGCCTCGGCGTAGTCACGGGCCGCCTGCTTCAACGCTTCGGCCACCACCCGGGCAGCCAGAGCGCTGCCGCCGTGGCCGGTGCGGAAGAGCGTCCGCGTGATCTGGCTGCCGGTGACGGGAAGCGTCGTCACCGTCACGTTCTCCAACTGGGCCGCGAGATAAGCGGGCAGGACCGCAGCACCGACCTGCCCGGCCAACAGTGCCTGGACGGCCATCAAGTGATCGGCCAGGTGCTCGACCGACGGCACGACCTCGTGGGCGTTCGCGAACCGGGTGAAGGCGCGACCGCGAGCAGAGTGCGCAGGGGCGCTGATCCAAGCACGGCCGGAGAGTTCGGCGGCGGCGGTCGGAACGACCCAGGTGGCCGGGACGACCACACGGTAGTCGTCCTCGCTCAGTACCTGGGCTTGCACCGAGGGCGGCAGCGGCAGTGCGGTCTCCCGGTCGTCGGTGATGACCAGGACGTCCAGCTCGCCCAGCCGCAGCTGCCGCAGGCCGTCCGGCAACCCGGCCTCCACGAACCTCGGCTCGACCTGCGGGTGCAACAGGGCGAGCGACCGCAGCGCCCGGACCGCGATCCGGGCAAGCACCCACGACGTCGCCCCGATCGCCACCGGCCCCTGAATGACCTGTTGGTTCACGGAGCCCAACTGCTGCACCGCTAGGCCGAGTTCCTTGCCGATGCGCTCTCCGGTGGCGGCGAGCAGCCGTCCGGCCGCCGTGAGTTCCAGTCGTGCGCCCGAACGGTCGACCAGCGGCAGGCCCACCTCCCTCTCCAGCCGGGCCAGTTGCTGTGAGACCGCCGAACGGGTATGGCCGAGCACGCGCGCCGCCGGAGCGAGGCCGCCGCTCTGTGCGATTGCGCTCAGGACCAGCAAGCGCCTGGGGTCGAGGTCCATGCGCGCCGCGCTCCTCTGCGTCGGGGAAAACCGTGCCACGGACTGTACCGGCGCACCGCCAGCTCTGCTGTCGAGGGGGGTAAGCACTGCTGCGCAACGGGGCTGCCTCGCAGCCGTGCAGCTGCGAAACTTGCCGATATCCCGAGGGCTTCAGCCGGCACCCACCCTGGCACAGGCATGCCCGAAGCCCGGTCATGTCCCGTTCACAAGGAGGCCGCACGTGGCCAGTTCCGTTCCCAAGCGTGTCCGAGCGTCTTCCGCTCTGCGTCCCGGCCGGTCCACTGCCGCGCTGGCCGTGGTCTGCACCCTGCTGGGGCTGCCCCTGGTGTCGGCCTGCGGCCCTTCCAACGGCGCGGCCAACGGCCCCGTCCGTCCCGCTGCTCAGAGCGGTGCGGCCGACCCCGCGACGACTGGGGGTGGTGGCACCACCAAGGGCGGTGCCACCGACCCAGCCTCAGCCGGGAGCGCGGCCGGGGGAGGAACCTCTGACGGCGGCGACGGCGGCGCCTCGTGGGCGCTCACCGCCCCGCAGGTCGCGGCCGGCTATCCGCAGCGCCGGCCACCGGCGGACATGGTGCGGCGGTTCAACGCCGATACCCGGCAGAACGCCGCGCGTCTCGGCGTGTCCGGCACACCGGTACACGCCTATTACGACGACCGGGCGGACGGTGCGTGGATCTTCTACACGGGGGTCACCGGCAGCGGCTTCGACCCCGACCATATGCACGACATCCTCGACCACCTCCCCGCGGTCAACAACGACGGCGCCGGTGACCGGACCACCACCAGCGCCATTGATGCCAAGCCCGGCGAGCACGGCGGCCGGGCCATCTGCAACACCGTCCTGGTCCAGACCGAGTTGCTTGCCACAGCGGTCTCCACGTGCTCCTGGTTCACCCCGACCACCGCCGCCGGCATCACCCTCATCTCAAAGGCCGACGGCACCAGCACCAAGCTCGGCTTCACCGCCGTCGACGTCGCCCCGATCATGCGGGCGATCCGCGCCGAGGTCGAGATACGGCGGCGGTAGCGCCAGGGACCTCGGTTCACCGCGTCGGACGCCTGGCGGGCAGGTCCCGAGTCGTTCTCGCGCCGGACGTACTCAGGCGATCAGTTCGCGGGTCCGGCCTTCCGCAGGGCGGTGGTCATGGGCTGCTCACCAGCGGGAACGGCGCGAGCCGTTCCCGCTCGCCACGCGTGTTGCGGCCGGAGATGCGCGGGCCTGCCAACGCCGGGGTGCGTTCCGGTCCGCTCATGCGCTGGTGGCGGCCCTTGCTGTTTCACTCCTTCTTCTCCTGTTCCTGCACCCAGATCGCCCGGGCCGGGCAGAGGGCGGCGGCCTGCCGGACGCTGCCGACCAGGTGCTCAGGCGGGGTCTCGGTGAGCAGGACGACGATGCCGTCCTCCTCGTCCTGGTCGAACACCTCCGGCGTGGTCAGCACGCACTGGCCGGAGGCGACACACTTGTTCCGGTCGACGATCACCTTCATCGGATCCTCCTTTTCCTGCACGGCACTTGGCCGTGGTCACCAGGTGATGGGCAGTTCGTAGACGCCGTAGACGAGCCCGTCGTGCTTGAACGGGATCTCGTCGAGGTCCGCCGCCAGTTGCAGGGTCGGGACGTGGCGGAACAGGGTGCCGTAGACGACCTGCAGCTCGACCCGGGCCAGTGGCTGGCCCAGGCACTGGTGGACGCCGAAGCCGAAGGCCACGTGGTGGCGGGGGTTGCGGCCGATGTCGAGCCGGTCGGGGTCGGGGAAGGCGGCGGGATCGCGGTTGCCGATGTCGTTGGCGAGGATGACGCCGTCGCCGGCGAGGATGGTCACGCCGCCGATCTCGATGTCCTCCAAGGCCACCCGGCGCCGTCCGCTGTGCACGATGTTCAGATAGCGCAGGAGTTCCTCGACCGCCGAGGCGATCACCTTCGGATCGTCGCTCTCGCGCAGCCGAGCCAACTGGTCCGGGTGGTGCAACAGGGTCAATGTGCCCAGCGCGATCATGTTCGCCGTCGTCTCGTGCCCGGCGATCAGCAGCAGCACACCCATGTTGGCCGCTTCACGACGGGAGAGCTCACCGGATTCGACCCGCGCGGCCAGCGTGGAGAGCAGGTCGGCGGCCGGGTGGGCGAGCTTGCCTCCGATCACCCCGTCCAGGTAGTCGGTCAGCCGCTGGACGGCCGCCCGCGCCTGCTCCGGCGTGGCCGTGCGCTTGATCAGCATCCTGCTGTTGGACTGGAAGAAGTCGTGGTCGGCATACGGGACACCGAGCAGCTCGCAGATCACCAATGACGGCACCGGCAACGCGAACGCCTGGACCAGGTCCACCGGCTTCGGTCCGGCGAGCATCGCGTCGATCAGCCCGTCGACGATCTTCTGGATCATCGGCCGCAGCGCCTCCACACGCTTGATGGAAAAGGCCGCGGTGACCATCCGGCGCAGCCGAGCGTGCTCCGGATCGTCCATCACGATGAAGCTCCGCGACTGCCTCCGGCGCTCCAGAGAGGCCGGGGACTGATGGGGGTAGTGCGGGCGGGTGCTGTCCGAGCTGATCCGAGGATCGGCCAGCAGCGCCCGCATGTCCTCATAGCGAGTGACCAGCCACGGGGTGCTGCCGTCCCACAGCCGTACCCGGCCGATCGGAGCCTGGGTCTGCAGGGTGCGCAGGGCCGGCGGCGGGTCGAACGGGCAGCCGGCCGCCCGGGTCATGGGGTAGTCCGGTACCTCCGCCGGCGGTGCATCAGTGCCGGGTGCCGAGATGATGCTCATGGTTCTCCGCCCTCTCCGGAAATCCGATAGGGAAGCAGGCACCAGGACCGGGGCCCGGCGCGCGGGGCGCGACGGGGTGGGTCCGGCCTGCAGGAGGAGGTGCTGAAGAGCGCGGCCCGGAGGTTCAGGAAGCCGGTCCGCCGGTCTTGGCCCCGAGCCGCGGAGCTGTCCCGAGCATGCGCCGGACGATGGGCATGACCGTGCGCATGGCCTCCGCCAGCGCCCGCACGTCCTGCTCGGGCAACGCGGCCAGCAGGCCGGCCACCCGGGCATCTCCCGCCCGGCGGCGCTGGGCCAGCAGCTCGCGACCGGCATCCGTGATGGCGACGAGGCGGACCCGCCCGTCTTCCGGATCGGCCACTCGCGATGCCACGCCCTGGGCTTCCAGCCGCTGCACCAGCACGGTCATCGACGGCTGGGTCACACCCTCCGCCGCAGCCAGCACGGTCAACCGGATCGGACTCTCCCGCTCCAGCCTGTCCAGCACCGCGGCGGTGGTCAGACTCATCCCCTGCCGGTTCAGCAGAAGGAGCCTGACCATCCCGGTGACCAGCTCGTGCAGCGCCGCCGCCACCTTCGTGGGGCCCTCTTCGAGCGTCTCATCCATACCTCCACACATAGCACTTTTTATATAGACTGTCTATATAAAAAGTGCTATAGATGGTTTTAGGGCTATTTGGAGTTCCAGTCGGATTCAAGGTGCCACCCGGTGCCGGAGGAAGATGATCACTGTGACTTACGCCTTTGCCCCGGCCGGCTCCCCGTCGCAGGGCGCCCGCCGGCCCCCGCAGGCATCGGGCAGTGCCTGGCCCCTGGCCCACAGCCCGGAAGCCGCCGGGGAGGCCCGCAAGATCACCAGAGAGGTCCTCGCCCGGTGGAAGGTCGCCGAGGAAGCGGCCGACACGGTGCTGCTGGCCGTATCCGAATTCGTCACCAACTCCGTGGAGCACGCTCAGCCTCCACTGAACCTCGAACTGAGCCGCGACCCGGGCACCCGGCGGGTGCACATCGAAGTCGCCGACGGAGGCCCTGCCGCCAGGGACGGCGACTGGGCAGCCGGCTGTGCTCCCGGTGAGCACGGCCGCGGGCTGGAGATCATCGACAGGCTCACCGCCGCGCACGGCGACCGCCAAGAGGCCGGACGCGCCATCCACTGGGCCGACGTGAACACCGCGCGCGTCTCCCCTCGGCCACCGGCAGCGCCCCCTCCCGGACGACGCCTTCCGGCCGCCCTGCGACAACAACGCATGCCGGCCACACCGTCGAAACCGTCCGGCCCAGCCCGGCCGGTCACCGCAGAAAACAGGCGGCTCGGCTGTCGGTCTTCTCTGGAAGCGTGCCGGATGCCGCGTCGACGCAGGTACTGACGGCACGGCCGGTTGCTGTGTGCCTTGTCGGTCGTGAGGCTGTCGGGCTTCTTGCGCGGCCCGCCGGGTCCGGGTCTCGGAGCGCGGATCCTGTCCAGCGCGGGCTTGAGCTTCCTGAAGCAACCGTTCCCAGGCTCCGTCGGCCGACCACAGCCGGTGCCATTCATGGGCCGTCTTCCGGGATCCGAACGGTTTCGGCAGGTCACGCCACTGCACGATCAGTCAGGGAGCCGAGCGCAGCCCCAAGGCGCTGTGCTGAATGATACCGGCCGGCGCATCGGCAGAGCCCGACTTCTGGCGCGTCAACTCCACCGGTTCCGCTCGGAGATCAGGCGCCGCCTCGCCGAGCACGATCGCACTGATCACCAACTCGAGCATCAAGCAGTCATAGTCGTCGTCCGCACCCCGATAGCGCTCGCGATCACGTTCGACCACGGCACCAGCGATTCGCCACCCACCGTCGTCAACCGGCGCGAAGGTCGCCGCGAAGACTCCGTTGCCGGTCCAGCTCCGGTGCAGGAAGACGACGTCGCCCTCCGTGAAGACGTCCCACTTTTCGTCCATGTCCCGTGAAGAGTAGCCACGTCGGATCCGCTCCCAGTCGTCATCCGACCAGATCCGCCGGGGCAGCCGTGGCATCGGTTGAGGAACGGATATCGGCTGGATACGACCGGCGAATGAGGACCGGGTCACGCGTTCGTCAGCGGGCATGCCGCGATCCTACGGAAGAAGCAGGGGGTGACCGCACCCTCTCCGCGACCTCATGGCGAAACGGCCATTGCGCGGGTCGGTGAACGGCTTGGCTCCGGCGGTGAGCTGATCACCGACGACACCGGGTTCATCGGGAAGGGCGCTGCATCGCCGGGGGCGGGGCGGCAGTACGCGGGCACGTCCGGGAAGACCGGCAGCTGCCAACTCGGACCCCGTGTCCGAGTTCAAGCCGTCGCGGACGCCTGCGAGGCGCAGTTGGTCGGCGCCGGAGAACGCGAGACCGCCCGGCGGTCCACCGAGCAGACGTAGATGGGGCCGGGCCGGTCATTGCGTGCTACTTGCTGACGGCGAAGCGCATCAGGGCATGCTCGCTGCCCTGCTTGATCTTCCCCGTCGTATTGATCACTTCGAGCTTCCAGCTGTCGCTGACGCGTACGGCCTTGGCCACGGCACAGCCGTTGTCCTGGGTGAGCAGGCTCGGCCAGATGTCGGCGACCTGCTGGGAGCTGCCCCCGGTCGCGTCGTACACCTTGAAGCTGATGTTGCGCGCCTTCTGGAAGGAACTGCCCTTCTTGTAAGCGGCGGCGACGAACACTATCGACGTGATGTTGGGCGGTATCCGCGCGAACTCGACCGTCACCGTCTCGTCGTCGCCGTCCCCACGCCCGGTCTGGTTGTCACCGCTGTGAACCAAGGAGCCGTTCCCCATGGGATCGAGGGAATCGAGTCCCGCCAGGCGCACCGGGTCTCCGCCCTGCATCGCGATGGCGATCAGGTCGAGGTCGGTACCGGACTTGCGGCGGAGCATTCCCATCACCCCGCCGCTGCTGCCGGCAGTTGGATCCCAGGACACTCCGATGGACAGATGGGTCACTCCGTCCAGATCGGCCGGGCCGTCTTCCTTCTTGAGCGTAATCATGCGTGAATCATCCTCTTGACGACGGGAATGCGACACACAGAGTGTGCCTGGGGCCTTCGAAGTCCTGCACACCTGGTCCGACGGTTGTGGATTCGTCCCTTTTCTTCCTGTGTCAGTACAGGGCCACGCCCCTGCTGCGAAACGCGCCTCCGCGACACAGGAGCACCCGTCGCCGTCGCCCCCGCTGTCGCCCCCGCCGTCGTCATCGCCCACTCCGCTCGCTCCGGCTGCTCCGCCCGTCCGATGTTCGCCGGACGAGAGCAGCACGCAACTGATCACGGCCGGCACCGTGATTGAGCCCCAAGAGCCCCAAGAGCCCCAAGAGCCCCGGAGCCACGAGTAGCGACTGCGGACCCGGACGCCCGTACCCGTGACTCGGGTCGTGGCAATCTTCCGTTCACGGTGCGTCGAGAATGCGGGCCACCCCCCGCTTGGCGTACGCCAGTCCGGCGTCCACCGTCGCCTCCAGGAGCCGGCTGAAGCCCGGTGCGCTCAGCCAGGTGCAGTCGGGCATGACCGTTGCCGCCAGCATGCCGGCCGGACCGCATCCGAGTACATGCGGCTCCATTCTCCGACGGGTCAGGCGCATCGTGCTTTCGCCCGACCGGGGCGGGCAGCGGGGCGCCGGGGTGCTCTTGGCGGCTCCGGACCGGTGTCGTCGGGTGGAACGGTTGCGAGGGGCGCACCATGGAAGGGCGCGAGCACGTCATGGGGGTGACCTGGGCAGGAGTCCGCCGGTGGCACGTGGACGGTTGCGGATCTACCTCGGGGCCGCCCCCGGGGTCGGGAAGACGTACGCCATGCTCGCCGAGGGGCAGCGGCTGCGTTCACGGGGCGCGGAGGTGGTCGTCGGCTTCGTCGAGCCGCACGGGCGTCGGCCCACCGCGGCCATGGCCGAGGGGCTGGAGACGATGGCCCGCCGTACGCTGAGCCACCGCGACGCGCTCTTCACCGAGATGGATCTCGACGCGGTGCTGGCCCGCCGTCCCCAGGTCGCCCTGGTCGACGAGCTGGCCCACTCCAACGTTCCGGGGGCCCGCAACGCCAAGCGGTGGCAGGACGTCGAGGAACTCCTGGCCGCCGGCGTCGATGTCGTCACCACGCTCAACGTCCAGCACCTGGAATCCCTCAACGACGTGGTACGGCAGATCACGGGGGTCGTACAGCGGGAGACCCTGCCCGACGAGGTGGCCCGCCGGGCGGACCAGATCGAACTGGTCGACCTGCCACCGGAGGTGCTCCGCCGCCGCATGGTCCACGGCGACATCTATCCGCCGGATCGCATCGAGTCCGCCCTCACTCACTACTTCCGGGTCGGCAACCTCACCGCCCTGCGCGAGATCGCCCTGCTGTGGCTCGCCGACCGGGTGGAGGAGGGGCTGCAGCGCTACCGCGCGGAACACGGCATCGTCGCTCCCTGGGAAACCCGGGAGCGCATCCTGGTGTCCCTGAGCGGCGGGCCGGAGGGCGAGACCCTCATCCGTCGTGCCGCGCGGATCAGCACCCGTACCCCCGGCACCGAGTTGCTGGCCCTCCACGTGGTCCCGGAGGACGGACTCCCCGGCTTCGACCCGACGGTACTGGAAGCCCAGCGCACCCTTCTGGAGTCGCTCGGCGGCAGCTACCACCAGACCACCGGCGAGGACGTCGTCGATGCCCTGTTCCAGTTCGCCGAGGCGGAGAACGTCACCCAGATCGTGCTGGGCGCGAGCCGGCACGGTCGTCTCGCCTCCCTGCTGAGAGCAGGTGTGGGAGAGCGGGCGATCAGGGGGTCCGGCCCGATCGACGTGCACCTCGTCACCCACGAGGAGGCGGCAGGGCCGGCTGGGCTGAGGCTTCCGCGTCCGAGCCGCGGCACGGGCCCGAGACGGTACTGGTCCGCGCTGGCCGGCGCCGTGCTGCTGCTGCCCGTACTGACGCTTGTGCTGACCGCGCTGCGTGGCAGCCTCGGCCTCTCCAGCGACCTCGTGATCTATCTGCTCGCGGTGGTCGTGGTCGCTCTGGTCGGCGGGGTCTATCCCGCGCTGTTCGCCGCCGTCGCCGGAGCACTGCTTGCCGACTACTACTTCACCGCACCGGTGCACACGCTGGCCATGGAGCGCTCCGACGAGCTCACCGCACTCGTGGTCTTCGTCGCCACGGCCGTTCTCGTCGGCACGGCAGCGGGCACGGCTGCGCGGCGTACGCACCAGGCGGTACGCGCGACGTCGGAGGCGAGGACGTTGAGCCGCCTGGCCGCCGCCATGATGCGCGGCCAGGATCTGACGGCACTGGTGGAGCAGATCCGGGAGAACTTCGGCCTCCGTGCGGTCAGCCTGCTCGAAAGGGATCCGGAGGCATCGCCCGTACCCCGCTGGTACGTGGTCGCCAGCGCCGGGGAGCGGCCGCCGGAAAAGCCCTACGAGGCAGATGTGGAAAGCCCCGTCGACGACAACCTCATCCTGGCCGCTCGCGGCTCGGGACTGAGTACGGAGGACCGACGCGTCCTCGCCGCATGCGCCGCCGAACTGGGACTGGCCCATGCCCGGGAGCGGGTCGCCGGGTGTTCCGGCGGCACGGACGCCTTCGCCGACGCCGAACGCACCCGGGCATCCCTGCTTCTCGCGGCAGGCCGCGATCTGCGTGCTCCGCTGCACACCGCCGAAGCAGCGCTCGTGCGCTTGCGGCGTCGAGGTGCCGCGGTGTCCGGCCCGCAGGAGGCGCAGCTGCTGGACACCGCCCGCGCGGCGGTGCGCCGTGCGGCTCAGTTGGTCACCGATCTCGACGACGTGAGCCGTCTGCACGCCGGGGCGCTCGCTCTGTACCTCCGCCCGGTCGACCTCAACGAGGTGCTGGGCGCTGCTCTGGACGACCTCGGGCCCGGTGGTCACTCGATCGTTCTGCGCATGCCGGAGCGGCTGCCCGACGTGATCGCCGACGCCGCTCTTCTCACCAGGGCCCTGACGGCCCTGGGGGCCGACGCGTTGCGTCACAGCCCGCCGGAACGGCCCCCCGCCTTCACCGCCGAGGTCCGGGCCGGCCGCGTGACGATTCTGGTGGAGGACGGTGTGTCCGACCGGGAGCCGGAAGTGGGCACCGGGGCCTCCCGGCCTCCGGGTACCAGGGCCGGCAGCCTGGCTCTGCGGCTGTCGCGCGACTTGACCGAGGCCATGGACGGGACCCTGGAGACGACCGCCGAGGGGCCCGCCTTCTCGGTGATGCTCACCCTTCCGGGTTCCGCGTCCGGCGGCAGCGGAGCATCCGGCGGCGCCGAGTGAGTCCGTACACCGCATCGTCATCCCATCGGCTCACAGGGCGGCAGGGCACGCGCGACCTCAACTGATATAGCGTCAGAAATGAATCGGCCTCGCGTGCGGGATCGACACCACATTCCAGCCGGGAGGGCCGAACAGCCCCGCCCTCATGACTCTGCGGGGTGCCTCGCACATGTCGGACGTTGTGTACATCGGCCTCACGGTGGCGGTGTTCGCCCTGATCGGCCTGGCCGCCAAGGGGGTCGGACGCCTGTGAGCGTGGAGAACCTCGTCGGCTTGATCGTTGCCGCGTGCCTCGTGATCTATCTGGTCATCTGCCTGGTCTTTCCCGAGAAGTTCTAGGGAGAGCCCGGATGAACGACACCCTCGCGGGCTGGCTCCAGGTACTCGCCCTGGTGGTCGCGCTAGGTCTCTCGTTTCGCCCGCTGGGCGGTTACATGGCTCGCGTCCTGGTTGACGGCCATCATGGGCGAGTCGAACGCCTGATCTATCGAGCGGGCGGAGTGAACGGTGACGCGGACCAGAAGTGGACGATCTACCTGCGCAGCGTCCTGGCCTTCTCCGCCGTGTCGGTACTGTTCCTGTACGCATTCCTGCGCCTGCAGAACCATCTCCTGCTGTCCCTGGGAATGAAGCCGGTCACCACGGACCAGTCGTTCAACACCGCGGCATCCTTCGCCACCAACACCAACTGGCAGTCGTACTCGGGTGAGTCGACCATGGGCCATCTGGTCCAGATGGCGGGCCTCGCGGTGCAGAACTTCGTCTCCGCAGCCGTCGGCATCGCCGTCGTCGCCGCACTGATCCGCGGCTTCACCAGGAAGAAGACCGATCGCGTCGGAAACTTCTGGGTGGACCTGACGCGGATCGTCGTTCGCGTCCTGTTGCCCCTTGCGTTCGTCTTCGCGCTCGTCCTGGTGGCCGCGGGCACCGTTCAGAACTTCCACGGAATCCATGACATCACCACCGTCGCGGGCGGGCACCAGCGTCTGACCGGGGGCCCCGTCGCCTCTCAGGAGGCCATCAAGGAACTGGGCACCAACGGCGGTGGTTTCTACAACGCGAACTCCGCGCACCCCTTCGAGAACCCCAACGCCTTCACCAACCTGATCGAGATCTACCTCATGCTGGTCATCGCGTTCTCGCTGCCGCGCACCTTCGGGACCATGGTCGGCGACAACCGGCAGGGCTATGCCATCGTCAGCGTGATGGCATTGATCTGGGCCGCGTCGGTCGCCATCGTGACCGCCAACGAACTGCACAGCGTCAGCAGTACGGCCGGTCACGCGGCCGGCGGAATGATGGAGGGCAAGGAGACGCGGTTCGGGATCTGGGCCTCGGCCCTGTTCGCCGTGTCCACCACCCTCACGTCGTGCGGAGCGGCCGGCTCTTCCCACGACTCGTACACGCCGGGCGGCGGCGGAATGACGATCTTCAACATGATGCTGGGGGAAATCGCACCCGGCGGTACCGGATCCGGGCTCTACGGGATCCTGATCCTCGCGATCGTCGCCGTCTTCGTCGCCGGACTCATGGTCGGCCGTACGCCCGAGTACCTGGGCAAGAAGCTCCGGGGCCGGGAGATGAAATTCGCCTCGCTCTACATCCTGACCACACCCGCGCTCGCCCTCGTCGGTGCGGGGCTGGCGATGGCGTTCGCGGGCGAGAGGGCCGCGATGCTCAATTCCGGACCGCACGGCTTCTCCGAGGTCCTCTACGCCTTCGCGTCGGCCGCGAACAACAACGGCTCGGCGTTCGCCGGGCTGAGCGCCAACACCGTCTGGTACAACACCGTGCTCGGCGTGGTCATGCTGGTCGGCCGGTACCTGCCGATGGTGTTCGTCCTGGCGCTCGCCGGCTCGCTCGCCGGGCAGCAGCCCGTTCCGGTCACCGCGGGCACCCTGCCCACACACCGGCCCCAGTTCATCGGGCTGTTGACCGGAGTGATCCTCATCGTCGTCGGACTGACATACTTTCCCGCGCTCGCGCTCGGACCCCTTGCGGAGGGTCTGCACTGATGTCCACGACCACCACTCCCGCTCCCGTCCCGCCGGGCGCCGGGAATCAGCAGCGCCGGGTCTCGGGCGGACTGCTCGATCCCAAACAGCTTCTGACGTCCTTCCCCGACGCCCTGCGCAAACTGGATCCGCGCTCGATGGTCCACAACCCCGTCATGTTCGTCGTGGAGGCCGGGGCGGTCCTGACCACGCTGTCGGCCATCAGGACGCCCAGCGTATTCGCGTGGGTGATCACGGCATGGCTCTGGCTGACGTCCGTCTTCGCCAACCTTGCCGAAGCCGTGGCCGAAGGGCGCGGCAAGGCCCAGGCGGAGACTCTGCGCCGTACCAGGACGACGACGACGGCCCGCCGTCTCACGGACTGGCGGCCCGGCGCGACCGACGCCGCAGAGGAGGAGGTTCCGGGCGTCGCGCTCCGTCTGGACGATCACGTCGTCGTCGAGGCCGGGCAGACCATCCCCGGCGACGGCGATGTGGTCGAGGGCATCGCGAGCGTCGACGAATCGGCCATCACGGGCGAGTCGGCGCCGGTGATCCGCGAGTCGGGCGGCGACCGGTCGGCCGTCACGGGCGGCACCAAGGTGCTCTCGGACCGCATCGTCGTGAAGATCACCTCGAAGCCGGGGGAGACCTTCATCGACCGGATGATCGCACTCGTGGAGGGGGCCGCGCGGCAGCGGACGCCCAACGAGATCGCACTCAATATCCTGCTGGCATCCCTGACCATCATCTTCCTGATCGCGGTGGCGACCCTCCAGCCCTTCGCCATCTTCGCAGGGGCCGAGCAGACCATCGTCATCCTCGTCGCCCTCGTCGTGGCCTTGATCCCCACGACGATCGGCGCGCTGCTTTCGGCGATCGGCATCGCGGGCATGGACCGGCTCGTCCAGCGCAACGTGCTGGCGATGTCCGGGCGCGCGGTGGAGGCAGCGGGCGACGTCAACACCCTTCTGCTCGACAAGACCGGCACCATCACCCTCGGCAACCGCCGGGCCGCCGAGTTCCTGCCGGTGGACGGGGTGAGTGTCGAGGAACTCGCCGACGCCTCCCAACTGTCGTCGATGGCCGACGAGACGCCCGAGGGCCGCTCGATCGTCGTCCTGGCCAAGCAGCAGTACGCGCTACGCGGCCGGAGCGAGGGCGAACTGGACCGGGCGACGTTCGTCCCCTTCACCGCGCAGAGCCGGATGAGCGGTGTCGACCTCAACGATCCTCAGCAGAACGTGTCTCTGCGCAAGGGAGCGGCGGCGGCAGTGATGCGCTGGGTCCGTGACAACGGCGGCCACCCCTCGGCAGAGGTCGGCGGCATCGTCGACGGCATCTCCGCGAGCGGTGGCACCCCGCTGGTCGTCGGCGAGGTGACCCGGAACGGCGACGCGCCCGGTGCCCGCGTCCTCGGCGTCATCCACCTCAAGGACGTCGTCAAGGAAGGAATGCGCGAACGCTTCGACGAACTCCGCCGCATGGGCATCAGAACCGTCATGATCACCGGCGACAACCCGCTGACCGCGCGCGCCATCGCCCAGGAGGCGGGGGTGGACGACTTCCTCGCCGAGGCCACCCCCGAGGACAAGATGGCCCTGATCAGGCGCGAACAGGAAGGCGGCAAGCTCGTCGCGATGACCGGCGACGGTACGAACGACGCGCCCGCGCTGGCCCAGGCGGACGTCGGCGTGGCGATGAACACCGGAACCTCGGCCGCCAAGGAGGCCGGGAACATGGTGGACCTGGACTCCAACCCGACCAAGCTGATCGAGATCGTCGAGATCGGCAAGCAACTGCTGATGACCCGCGGTGCGTTGACGACCTTCTCGATCGCCAACGACGTCGCGAAGTACTTCGCGATCATCCCGGCGATGTTCGCGGTGGTCTACCCGGGCCTCGACGAGCTCAACATCATGCGCCTGCACAGCCCGACCTCGGCGATCGCCTCCGCGATCGTCTTCAACGCGCTGATCATCATCGCGCTGATCCCACTCGCGCTGCGCGGCGTGCGCTACCGGCCGTCCTCCGCCGCGACACTGCTTCGCCGCAACATCTGGATGTACGGGCTCGGCGGGCTGGTACTGCCCTTCGTGGGCATCAAGCTGCTCGACCTCCTGATCCAGTTCATCCCCGGCCTGCGCTGACGGACGGCCCGACGAGAGAAGAAGGCGATCCCACGGTGCGCACCCACCTTCCCCCCGTACTCCAGCACCATCTGGCCGCCCTTCGGATGCTGCTGGCGTTCACCGTGATCACCGGCATCGCCTATCCGCTGCTCGTCACCGGCATCGCCCAGGCCGGCCTCTCCCACCAGGCCAACGGCTCCCTGCTGACGACGGACGGCACGCCGGTGGCCTCCAGCCTGATCGGCCAGAACTTCGCCCTGCCGAAGAAGAATCCCCGAGACGCCAAGGAGCCGCTGCGCCCCGACCCCAAGTGGTTCCAGCCCCGCCCGTCTGCCGGGGGCTACGATCCCACGGTCTCCGGCGCCTCCAACCTGGGCCCGAACAACACCGACTTGATCGAGACCGTCAGGAGCCGCCGCGCCGCCGTCGCCGCCTTCGACGGGGTCCCGCCCGCGTCCGTTCCGGCGGACGCCGTCACCGCCGGCGGCTCCGGGCTCGACCCGGCGATCTCCCCGGCGTACGCCTACGAACAGGTCGGCCGCGTCGCGAAGGCCCGCCACCTCGCCCCCGCCGAGGTCAGGAAGCTGGTCGCCCACCACGTCCAGGGACGTGTTCTCGGCTTTCTGGGTCAGGAACGCGTCAACGTCGTCGAACTCAACCACGATCTGGCCCGGCTGATGTGACCAGAATGTGGGGGCGCCGATGCGACGGCGGCCGAAGCGAGGACATACACCGGCGTGGGGGCGTGACATGGATGTGGGAGCCGTGGCCGTACTTGCGGGGATCGCCGCGTTCGGCGGCCTGCTCGCCGCCCTCGTCGGGGCCCACGGCCTGAGCCAGGCACGGCGTGTGAGCGAAACGGGTGTGCGCGTCCAGGCGCTGGTCAAGCGGCGCCCGGGAGAGGTCCGTGAGGAGTCGGCCCCACCGCGCCCGCTGCTGCAGTTCGTGACGGAGGACGACAGGGTGATGGAAGTCGTCTGTCCCGTTCCCCCCACCCGGCGGAAGCCGCTCGACGACGGCGACGACGTGCTTGTCTCCTACGATCCGGCCGACCCGCGAAGCGTCGTCGTCCACGGGCGGGAACACGTGGGTTCCGACCGTGTGTTCATCGCCGGGGGTGCCCTTGTCCTACTGCTCTCGGTGACCGCGCTCGTTGTCGCGATCGCGGCTCGGTGACAGCCCGGAGAGCTTCTCGTCGTTGCCTCTCGCAGGGGAGTCCTGCGAGTTGCGGGGGAGTCCTACGAGTGGTGTCCGGGCGTCGGCAGTGCGGGCCGACCGGCAGCCGGGACAACGGCTCGGCCGACGCGGTCCGGGCCGTCAGACGCCGGCGCGGCCGGCCGTGTCGAGTGCCGCCCCTACCTGGTCGGCGAGAGTCACCGCGACCAGCCGCGCGGCGAGTGGGGGCGCCGCGCCGGGTGCGGGCCGGAGCATGAACCGGCCGTGGAAGTGTCCGTTGTGGAAGACCCGCAGTTCCAGCTCCTCGCCCGGCAGACCGTCGCGGTCGGCGTCCCAGCGCCGGTGGCGGTCCCAGGTAATGCTGCCGTCCTCCTCCAGGCGGGGCGGACGCCCGATGAGGGTGCCGTATTCGAAGCGGCAGCCGTTCAGGCCGAGCAGTCCCACGAGCTGCCGGCACACATGGTCGATCACGGTGTACGGGCTGGTGGCGGTCTCGGCCAGCCGGGCGGTGTGGTGGATCTGCGCCAGGTAGTCGTCGTCGGTGAGGGCGATCACCTTCAGCTTCCGGGCCCGCGCCGCGAGCTGGGAGACGGCGATGCCGACGACGAGCAGCAGCACGGCGGTGATGACGTCGGCAGCCTTGACGATGGCGAACTGTCCGTAGGGACGGGTGAGGAAGAAATCGAACCACACCGCCGCGGACAGGGCCGTGAGCGCACCGGCGAGGCGATGGCCCAGTGCGGCCACCGCAACGACGGCGACGACGAGCACCAGGGCCGCGTCGGTGTTGGACATGCCGGTCCGGAAGGGCACCAGCACCGCGCACACGGCCGGCGGCAGTGCGAGGGCGGCCCCCACCGCCACCTGGTTCCGGGTGAGGTACAGAGACATGAGGCACACCTCCACCTCAGGTGTAACGGGGACGGACGGGCCTGTGTCCAATTGTGGACCGCTTTGATGGATCCTTGACGACATCGGCTCGGGAGGGCGCACCGGTCCGCCGGATCCGCCCTCGTCCGCTACTGCCCGTAGCGAGGGCCGGCACAACGTGTCGAACGCCCGTGAAGGGCACGCGTGGCGCTGCCCGAGTCCGTCGAGGAACTCGGCCCGCCCTCCGGGAGCACCGGCGCCATGACGCCCGCCGCCCACGCTCCGGAATGGTGCCGGGGACATCGGCAGGGGACGGAGCAGCAGGTGCGCCACCGGATGCCGGGCCCGTACCGCCGGGGCGCCAACGATGCTCGGCGCAGCTGCGAACGAGGCCGCACGACTGGCCGTCGTCAATCCCGCGTCAAGGGTCGGCGGTGCGGGGTCAAGGGTCCGCTAACGGAGAAGTCCGGCCCAGGCGGGGCGGGCATAGCGTCACTGCTGTGCCCCGGCTTGCCAGCAGTCCGGGTTGATGTGCCCGTCTTCACGAGGAGTGCCATGATCGACAACCAGCGCGCCGAGGACCCCGACCCCCTTCAACCGGACCGGACCGGGGCGCTGTTCGTTCCGGTCCGGCCGGGGCCCGCGGGCTGCTGCGCCCGCCTCTTCCGGACGCCCCTGGGCATCCGCACCGCGGTCGCCTTCACCAACGAGCGGCAACTGATCCTCACCCTGGGGGAGCGGCAGACCTGGATCCGGCTCTCCGAGCCGGCGGTACGCGCCCTCGTCGCACCCTTGGGGGTGGTCGACCTCGTCGTCGACCCCCTCCTCGTTGCCCCCGGGCCCGGTGCCGCGGCCGCTGTGAAGCCCGCTCGCCGAACGGCCCCCGCGCCGCGGCGGAAGCGCAGGCAGGGCTGGGAACCGGGAGCGGCCGATGGGGTCCGCGCGACCGGCACACAGTCGTTGTCTCCTGCATCAACCTCTTGATCGGCCGAGGGAACACCATGACCACATCACTGCCAGGACGGTCGGTTCCGGCGCCGGACATGCCGCACGCGGTCCCCGCGCCGCCGGGCAACGCCGCAAGTCTGTCCGTCTGGCCCGCTTCGGCGCGGCCCGCCCCCCGCGGCGATGTCGCGGTGGGAGGAGTCTCCCTCGTCGAGGCGGCCGAGCGGTTCGGTACCCCGGTCTACCTCCTGGACGAGGGCGAGGTGCGGGAACGCTGCCGCACCTATCTGCGGGCCTTCCCGGACACCGATGTCGTCTACGCGGCGAAGGCATTCCTCTGTCGCGCCCTGCTGCGCTGGGTGCGGGAGGAGGGTCTCGGCCTGGACGTCTGCTCCGCGGGCGAGCTGGAACTCGCCGTCACCACCGGCTTCCCGCCCGAGCGCATCGTGCTGCACGGCAACGCCAAGAGCCCGGAAGACCTGAGCGCCGCGCTGCGCCTGGGTGTCGGACGTATCGTCATCGACAGCGCGTGGGAGATCGCCCGGCTGTCCGCGCTCATCCCGGACGGCGCCCGCCAGAAAGTGTTGGTGCGCGTGGTTCCGGGCGTGAGCGCGGGCAGCCACGCCGCGATCCGCACCGGCACGGACGACCAGAAGTTCGGGCTGTCGATCACCGATGGGAGCGCTCAGCACGCCATCGCCCGGATCCTCGACCAGCCGCGGCTCGAACTGGTCGGACTGCACTGCCACATCGGCTCGCAGATCCCCACGGCCAAGCCCTACCTGACTGCGCTCCGACGGGTGGTCGGGCTGCTTGCCCAGGTCCGCCACCAGCACGGGACAGTCCTGCCGGAGCTGGACCTGGGGGGTGGGCATGCGGTCGCCTACCGGCCGGGGGAGAACGCGCTCGACATACCGTCGCTCGGCGCCCGCATCCGCCGCGAACTGGCCACGAGCTGCGCGGCGGCCGGCATCCCCGTGCCCCGGCTCACCATCGAGCCGGGCCGCGCGCTGGTCGGGCCCGCAGGCGTGGCGCTCTACCGCGTGCTCGCCGTCAAGAGGACCGGCGACCGGGTCTTCGTCGCCGTGGACGGCGGGATGAGCGACAACCCGCGGCCCGCGCTCTACGGAGTCCGCTACGCACCCCGGCTCATCGGCCGCCCCTCGACGGCCGAGCCCTGCACGGCGACCGTCGTCGGCCGGCACTGCGAGGCGGGCGACGTGCTCGCCGCCGACGTGGCCATGCCGGGCGACATCCGCCCGGGTGACCTGGTGGCCGTCCCTGTCGCGGGCGCATACCACCTCTCCATGGCGTCCAGTTACAACGTGGTCGGCCGCCCGCCGGTGGTCGCCGTCCACGACGGCCGTGCGCGGCTACTGGTCCGCCGTGAATCCCTCGCCGACATCAACGGCCGCGACGTCGGTCTCTGAATCGTCCGCGCCCATGTCCGTACGCTCCCGGCCACCGGTAACCGGCTACCGGTAGCCAGTAACCGGTAGCCGACAACCATCACGGAGCTGATATGCCCTGCGCCGGCCGTTCGTCTCTTGGCGAGCGTCCGTGGGCGGAGCGTCGCCGCTGGGCGGCGGGCGCGGTCGGTCCCGCGTTCGCCGGCCGGGCAGGAGTACCCCGCCCTGCCGGTCTCCCGAGCCTCGGCTCCGCGTGGTCATGTGCCGGCTTCAGCAACACTCCGACGCGCGGACTCACTGCTCGCGGTCGGTGGGCCGGCGCCAGATCCTCATCGGCGGGGGAAGGAGCGCAGGACCGTGCGCCGGGAGACCACCGCCAGGTCCGCCACCTGGTCGACGGTGGTCTGGTTCATACCCCTGGGCGAGAAGGAGCCCGGCCGCCGTGCTCGGCACGTCCTCACGCGTCCGCCGCGTCGTGCGCGTCCGCAGATTCTGTCCGGGCACGGCGTCCGGCCTCCTCGGGCTCGCCGTGCTCAGTGCGCCGGAGCGGCCGGTGCCTTCGAGGCGGCGGCGTTCTCCTCCGCGAGCCGCTCCATGCCGCTCTGCGTCTTGAGCGGCTTCTCCTTGATGAAGAGCACCGCGATCAGGGCGAGAAACGCGAAGGGGGCTCCGATCAGGAAGACATCGGCGGTCGCGACCCCGTAGGCGTGCTCGACCACCTGCCGGGCCGGTTCGGGAAGGGTGCTGAGGTCGGGGACACCGTGCCCGGCGCCCCCGTTGTCCGCCGCCCCGCCGAAGCCCTTCGCCATCTCGCTCGCCACCCGGTGGCTGAGCACGGCGCCCAGCGCGCTCGTGCCGATCGCCCCACCGAGGCTGCGGAAGAACGACAGCACCGAGGTCGCTGCGCCGAGCTCCGACGCGGGCACGTCGTTCTGAGCTGCCAGCACCAGGTTCTGCATCAGCATGCCGACACCGACGCCGAGCACCACCATGTAGACGCTGAGCAGGACGAACGAGGAGTCCGCGCTGATCGTGGACAGCAGGCCCATGCCCGCGGTCATGATGACGCCGCCCGCGATCAGGAAGCCCTTCCACTTGCCCCGGGCGGAGATGATCTGCCCGGCGACGGTCGTGGACACCATCAGGCCGAGGATCATCGGCAGGCTCATCAGCCCTGCGATGGTCGGTGACTTGCCGAGGGAGATCTGGAAGTACTGGGAGAGGAAGACCGTGCCGCCGAACATGGCCACGCCGACCAGCAGGCTCGCCACCGTCGTCAGCGCCACGGTGCGGTTGCGGAAGATGTCCAGCGGGATGATCGGTTCCTGGACCCTGGATTCGACCAGGACCGCTGCGATCAGAAGTACCAGACCGGCGGTGACCAGGGCGGCGGTCTGCCATGACGCCCAGTCGAACCGGTTGCCTGCGAGTGTCACCCACAGCAGCAGTGCGCTGACCCCGCTCATGATGAGGACGGCACCGAAGTAGTCGATCTTCACCTCCCTGCGGACCGTGGGCAGCTTCAGCGTCAGCTGGAGCAGCACGATCGCGAGCAGGGCGAACGGCACACCGATGAAGAAGCACCAGCGCCACCCCAGCCAGGAGGTGTCCACGAGCACGCCGCCGATGAGCGGTCCTGCGACCGTGCCGACGGCGAAGACGGCGCCGAAGATGCCGGAGTAGCGGCCGAGTTCACGAGGCGGGATGATCGCCGCCATCACGACCTGGGCGAGGGCGGTGAGACCGCCCGCGCCGATGCCCTGCACCACACGGCTCACGATGAGCAGGCCGACGCTGTGTGAGAAGCCCGCGACGAGTGAGCCGACGATGAACATCGAAAGAGAGAGCTGGATGAGCAGCTTCTTGTCGTAGAGGTCGGACAGCTTGCCCCAGATCGGGACGGTCGCTGTCATCGCCAGGAGCTCGGCGGTGACCACCCAGGTGTACGAGGACTGGCTGCCGTGCAGATCGGCGATGATCCTGGGGAGCGCGTTGGAGACCACGGTGGAGGCCAGAATGGCCACGAACATGCCGGCCATCAGGCCCGACATGGCCTGGAGTATGTGACGACGCGTCATGGCTGGTGCGGCCCCCTCGGGCGCACCGGCCGTACCGGTTTCGGGTGTGACGGCAGCGGTCATTGGCTGACGTTTCCTCATTCTCTGGTGAAATGCCCCGGTGGGGGCTTCGGATGTGCTTCAGCCGCTCAGACCGTCGGCCAGCGAGGCGAACGCCTCACGATAGATGCTCTGGAACGTACGGGTACGGCCGGAGGCCACCCAGAGCTCGACGGCGGCGCGCACGGCAGCGATCGTCACGTGCGTGAGAAGCCGAGGGTAGAGATCGGACTCCGGATCCTGGCCGAGGCGCTCGGCCACGACGGCGACCAGTGCGCGTTCGTCCGCGCCCTGGGCGGCCAGGAATCCGGACAGCAGCGAAGGGCTCGTCCTGAGCGCGGCCATCTGGAGCTCCCAGCGTTCGTGATCCTCCTCGATGTGGGCGAGTTCCTGGCCGATCGCCTCGCGGAGAGCATGGAGTGCCGTGAGTTCCTCCGGTGCGTTCAGCACCGCGCGGCGGGCCCGCTCGGCGCTGTCCTGGTCCGGACGGGTGATCGCGTCTTCCAGGCACGGGAAGTAGTTGAAGAAAGTGCGCACCGAGACACCGACCGCATCGGTGACCGCTTCTACGGTCATGTTCTCGATTCCGCGGTCCGCGGCCATGCGCAGCGCCACGTCCGCGAGGGCGTCACGCGTGGCACGCTTCTTGCGTTCACGCAGCCCGAGGGGCATGTCGTCGGCACACATGAAGTGCATGCTATGCAATTTTGCGTGGCGTGCAAAATTCTTTCTGCAAGGGTTCCGGTGCCGGACGGGTGCCCCGAACCGGTCCAGGCAGGCCCCGGCCCCGGCCCGCCGCCGTCCCCGCCCGACCGCGCGTACGCCTCCCGCGCGGTCCGGGGCGTGGGCGCTGCGCGCCGTGCTGTCGGTGGAACCGAGGTGGATCAGCCTGCCAGCCGGGCGAGGGCCAGTTCGTGGGCGCGGTCGAGGGAGTCGGCGGCGGCGCAGGGGATGTCCGGTTGCACACCGGTGCCCTCCCAGTTGGTGCCGGAGACGGGGTTGACGGGGCGGCCGAGCGGGATAGTGGCTTCCAAGTGCGGGTGTACCGTCCAGCCCTCCCGGGGATGCGCACCGCCACCGGTGCGCTCGCCGACGACAACGGCGCGGCCGAGCTGCTGCAGGTTGTACGTCAGCTCCTCGGCACCGGAGAAGGTGATGCCGCTGGACAGTACGTACAACGGCTTGCTGCCGCCGAAGCGCGCGCCGGGGACGTGCGGCAGGCTCCAGGACTGCTCGCGGCGCTCCCCGTCGCGCCAGTGCATGGTGTTGAGGTGGGTGCGCTCATCCAGCAGGTAGCTGCAGACGAAGGCGACCGTGTCCGGGTCACCGCCCTGGTTGGCGCGAAGGTCCACGATCAGCGCCCGGGCGCGGGAGGCGAGGGTGAGCGCGGCACTCAGCGGTTCGGCGGCCCACTCCAGCGGAAAGAGCGCCGGTGCCAGCTCCACCACGGCGACCCCTCCGTCGAGCAGCTCCACCCGGGGCGCACCGCCCAGCGAGATGTCGAAGTCCCGGCGCATCGCAGTCAGGGTGGCCGCCCCTTGCTCCGGAGGCACCGGGGCGGCGTGGTACTTCAGTCTCAGGTGGCGGTCGCCGTTGACGGACTGCAGGTCCGCGGTGACGAGCCGGCCGAGCTCCTCGGCGCTGTCGACGTCGTAGGCGCCCTCGGCGAGGCGCCGTTGCAGCAGGTCTGTGAGCTGTTCGGCCGTCTCGGGGAATACATAGTGCTCGATCAGGAGCCGGGCCGTCTCGTCGATGACCGGGGCAGGCCGAAACCGCGTCGGAGTTGTCATGGCAGGGGAGTAGAGCACCGCCCTTGCGAAAGCGTCAAGACAGTTGGACACTTTCCGTATGCATGATCAGCCTTCCTGTCCGCCGCCTCCTGAGGACGTCCAGGAGATCGGTGCGCCTGAGCAGTTCGCGGCGCTCGCCCACCCCTTGCGTCAGCGACTGCTCTTCGCTCTGGGCCACCGGCCCGCCACCATCAGCCAGCTCGCGGCGCAACTCGACGCGAAGAAGGGCAACGTGGCCCACCACCTCAAAGTGCTCCGCGAAGCCGGACTCGTCCACGTCGCCGAAACCCGCCAGGTCCGCGGCGGCACCGAGCAGTACTACCAGCGCACGGCCCGCCGCATGGTCGTCGCCGAACCCCGGGCGGCGGGCACCGCCGCGATGCTCTCCGCAGTCGCCCAGGAGCTGGACCGCTCACCCGCCGAGACTCACCTGACGCTGCGCCACTTGCGTCTCAGCCCTGCGAAGGCAAGGGAACTCGGCGAGACCCTCGCCCGGTTGGTCGACGAGGCCGAGGAGGAGGTAGGGGATCAGCCCATGCACGGCGTACTGGTGACGCTCTATCAGCAGGCCTTGCCGACCGGCACCACAGGTTCCGTCCAGCAACAATACCGGTGACTTTGTTGGTGGGTCGTCGGGTGTGGTGTGCCAAGGCCTGGACAGGTGAAGTCGTCGGGTGAGCGGTTGTCGGACCGGATCGCTCCGGGTGTGCTGACGCGGGTGTTTCCGCCCGAGTTGGTGGATGAGGTGGTTGTGGGGTGTGGGCGTCCGGAACAGCGGTCGCGGCTGTTGCCGGCCCGGGTGGTGGTCTATTTCGTGCTCGCGATGTGTCTGTTCTCCGGGCAGGGCCATGAGGAGGTGGCCCGGCTGCTGAAGCAGGGGCTGGAGCGGGTGCGGCGGTGGGAGAAGCCGTGGCGGGTGCCGACGACAGCGGCGATTGGCCGAGGCCGCCGACGGTTGGGGCCGGAGCCGTTGAAGGTGCTGTTCGCGCGAGTGTGCCGGCCGGTGGCCGTTGAGGAACCTGCTGGTGCCTGGTATCGACGGTGGCGTCTGGTTGCGGTGGACGGCACGGTCTTCGATGTGCCGGACACCGGGGCGAACAGCGGTTTCTTCGGTCGGCCCGGCTCGGACAGGGGACAGCAGTGCAGCACCTACCCGCAGGTGAGGCGGCTTCCTTCTTGTCCACCACGCACTTCGGGACGTCATCTGAATCACCGGTATTGCACCTAGCGGACCTGATCGGTGGGTGCCAGACCGGACTCCCAGGCCCAGGCGGCGATACCGACCCGGTTACGGACGTCCAACTTGCGCTGGAGGCTGGCCACATGGGACTTGACGGTGGCGAGCGAGATGAACAGCTCCTCGCCGATGTCGGTGTTGGACAGCCCCCCGGCCACCAGCGCCGCGACCTCCTCCTCGCGCGGCGTCAGCGGCTCGGGGGGCGGCTTCCCCTCCCCGAGCACCGGTGGGACGAGCCGGTGCAGCATGCGCGCGGTGATCTGCGGGCTGATGAGGGCGTCGCCGGACATCGCCGCACGTACTGCTTCGACCAGCAGCGTCGGTCCGGAGCGTTTCAGCAGGAAACCCGAGGCTCCGGCGCGGAGCGCGGTGTGTACGTACGCGTCGAGGTCGAAGGTGGTGACCACGACGACCCGTAGCGGCGGGTCCGCGCCGGGTCCGGCGAGCCGCCGGGTCAGTTCCAGGCCGTCGAGACCCGGCATCCGGATGTCCGCGAGGAGCACGTCGGGGCGGAGCCTCATGGCGGCGCCCAGCGCGGTGACACCGTCTGCCGCCTCGCCGATCACGGTCATGTCGGGTTGGGCGTCCAGGACGAGGCGGAAACCGGCGCGGATGGTCTCCTGATCGTCCGCCAGCAGAATCCGGATGGTGCCGGTGCCGCTCATGCGACGGTCCCCTCGGGTGCCGTGTGCCGGGCGGCGGCCGTATGTTCGTGCCGGCCGCTGGTCGGTGCCGCGCTGTCGGGCAGCGGGAGTGTGGCCGCGACCTGCCAGCCCGCGGTCCCGTGCGGCCCCGCAGTCAGCGTGCCGCCGAGAGCCTCGGCACGGTCGGTGAGGCCCGCCAGTCCGAGACCGCCCCGCGAGCGCTCCGGGAGCGGAGAGGTCCGCTCGGCGGCCCGGGCCCCGGCCTCAGCGGCATCGGTGACAGTGAGCTGAAGGGCCGTACCGCCGCCGTACGGAACCCGCCGGGCGGCGATGCGGACGGTGACGGCAGCGGGAGCGTGGCGGCGCACGTTGGTGAGGGATTCCATCACGATGCGGTATCCGGTCGCGCTGACCTGCACGGGTAACCCTTCCAGCACACCGGCGGGCACATCGAGCCGGGCCGGAACGGTGCCGGTGCGGGTGAACCGGGCTGCCAGGGCGGGCAGTTCGCCGAGGTCGCGCTGACGGTCGCGGGTGCGCGCGGCGCACTCCGCGCGGGGCGGCCGTCCGGACGGCTCGGCGGAGGCGTCGCCCGAACCGGCAGCATCCCCTTCACGGTCCCGGTCCTCCTGTGCGTTGAGCGTCCGGACCGTGCGGTCCATCGCGGCCAGCGCCTGCATACCCGCCTCCTCCATCCGCGGCAGCAATTCCACGGCCCGCTCGGGGTCCTCGCGCGCCAGGAGCCGAGCGGCTTGGACAAGGACCACCACCCCCATGACATCGTGCGAAGCGAAGTCGTGCAGATCACGGGCCACTTCGAGAAGCTGCTCACGACGCTGGTCCGCGAGCGCCCGGCGCCTCCTGGAGTCCTGGCTGCGCAAATACCCGCCCAGCGCCGTGGCGCCCGCCGCCAGCAGGGACCAGAACAGGCACAGCACGCCGATCTCCGCCGCTGCCGCAGGCGGCGTCAGATGCAGGCCGATCCGCAGCGGCAGCACCGCGACCGCCGCGCCGAGCACCATGGCGCATGCGATCGCCCCGGCCCGCCCGTTCATCCGGCGCACCGTCGGCACCAGAAGAGCGAGCAGCGCGCTCGTCTCCACGGCCCACCACCAGCCCGTGGCATTGACAACCGGCCCCTGGAAGCAGGCCGTCAACACCAAGGAGGCAGCGGCGGCAAGCCACGGCCGCCGGGCTGCAGGAGGCAGCGGCAGGCGGGCCGCCGTCGCCACCGCCGCACCGGCCGTCACCAGACCCACGGCGACGATCGCGACACCCGCGGTGGACGCGGTCGCCCACGCGGCGGTGGACAGGCCCAGGAACAGAAGACCGCCGAGGACGCGCAGGACGGGCAGGTGTCGATCGCTCATGAGCATCGACCCTATGAGACGCGGCGGTTCGATGGGATGGCGCCCCGGGACCGGGATCAGTCCCGCTCGGTCCACCACGGCCGGCTCCCGGACAGGCTTCGCAGGGCGTTGGTCGCGCAGTGCACTTCCCCGCCGACGGTGCCGAGGTGGTGCGAGTAGGCCCAGTCCTCCACCCAGAAGATCCGGGTGCCCGTGCCGCTCAGGGCCTTCTCGGCCGCCCGCTCGAAGACGTCCCGGCCGTCGGTCTCCGGGGCGTGCGGGCGTGGCGCCAGGTAGACCCCGGTGCCGGTGCTCACGCCGTTGGCCGCGCCGGGCAGGTAGTTGGCAACCACGTCCCGGCGCGGATACCCGACGGGCACGTCGAGCCGGTTGAAGAGAGCGGGAACACGGACGACATGGCGTTCCGTCAGCCCCACCTGCTCGCGAAGGGTACGCAGAGCGGAGTCGATGCCCTTTCGGGCGATCTCCGTGCCCCGGGTGAGTGAGGGCTTGCGCAACGCGTCGGCGACCGTGAGACGGGGATCCTCGGTGTCCTCCGGAACGATTCCGCGGACCAGCGACTCCCCGCCCCGACCGCGCTCCACGAGATCTTCCAGCAGTTTCCGTCCCAGGCCGGGGTCGGCGACAACGGCCACCCAGCCCCGGTCGTTCCTGGCCGGGACGAAGGACAGGAACTCGTCGATGTGACCGACCCCCAGCCAGCTGGTGTCCACCGATATCGGCCGCTGGTAGCCCTGCGCGGCGAGCATCCGGGTGAAGGAGGCGTCCGGGGATTCCTTGCCTCCCGTACCACCGTAGATGACCCGGCCCACCGGGTAGCGGTGGCCCCGCCAGGTGTACGGCGGGACGGTGCCGAAGTTCCCGGTGGAGCTGAACGAACCGTAGTACAGGCTGTCGTCGCTGCCGACGCGCTGGGGATCGTACTGCTGAATCACTCCCGTGCCGGGACCGCGGAGCAGCGGGAACACGCTCCGCGAGGCGTCCCTGAGCGGGAAAGCGGGTGTGGCCGTGCCGGGCATCACGTCCGCGGACCGCAGGATGACGGTGACGCGGTGTTCACGGCCGCCCGGCGCGGGTATGGACGCGTAGGCGGCCTTGAACAGGTCCTGCATCCAGACATCGCCGCCGGTGGGGTAGTTGTACAACGGGGCGGGCAGCCCGGCCCGGTCGAGACCGCGTCGCAGATCGCGGCGGAACGTGGCTTCCCCCGGTCGCACGGGCCGTGGCTGCACGGCGGGGTCGTAGTGCTTGCCGCGCTCCACCTCGACCGGCGAGGTGCTGTGATCGGCCGTCATCATGTGCTGTATCGGCATCAGGTCGTGCTGGAACACGAGCGGCGCGACCCGTAGTCGTACCCGGTCCTCGGTCATGGCGCCACCGCGTTCCACCTTGAGAACGATGTCGGTGAAGCCCGCCCACTTCTGGGGGTCGCGTACGAAATCCTTGGCCTCCACGCCCAGCCGGACGCCGTGGCGCAGTTCGTCGGTGGTCAGCCGGTCGTCGGGCCTCAGCGGAACCATGCGGCCACGGCGCTCGGCGAAGATCCGGACATGCTTCCGGGAGGCCGGGTCGGCAGCGACGGTGGCGGTGGTGCCGGCCATGACGCGCGGGGCGGCGGTGATGTGCACCGGCGCGAGGTCCGCGAGGTCGGCAGGGCCGTTGACCACGGTGTCCGTGGCATCGTTGCAGTCCGCCAGGCGCCTGTCGGGCAACCGCGCGCCTCCGGGGCCCCCAGTGGGGCAACGCCGCTGGTCGTCGTCCACGTTGGGCAGCATCAGCGCACCGCGGCGGCGGGCCCAGGTGTCCTTGCCGGCGTCGTCGTCCGGAGTGATCAGGCCGTCCCGGTTCGTATCCGCTCGGATCACCGGTCCGGGAGGCGCGGCGTGCGCCGGTTGTGCCGGGAACGTCCCGGTCACGACCGTGAGGAGAGCGGTTCCCAGTGCACCCGCGCTCATGGGCACAAGGCGGCGGCGCCGGTGGCGCGGGCTTCCGACAGTGCCGGAGCCGGTGGCCGAGAGAGCCAACAGTGTTTCGTCGTCCATGGCCCCACCCTCGGCCACGGACCGTGGACGGGGCATCCGCCCGATGGCTGGTTCCCGCGCGGGAGACGACGGCCGCCTCATCCTTTCGGCGGATCGGCCGACCGGGACGTGCGCGGGCCCGGCGAGGCAAGCAGCACCCCGCCGGCAGCACCGTCCACAGCCACCGTTCCTCCGGCCGCCCCCTCACACCAGGAGCGCCTCGGCCCGCTTGACGACACCCGGCGTGAGGGCCTCGCCGACCTCCCACGGCTGTTGCTCGGTCGGCCACGACACGCTGTGAGGCATCAACCGGCGCGGGAAGGGTGCCGGGAAAGCGCATGCCTCCGGTGGCGCAACGCCAACGCCCGCCACCGGGACCTCCCGGCTGCCGAACACCGTGAACGCGCCCGCCCCGGTCACTCCGTACCCGACAGTTCATGACGGCGTATCACCCGGCCTTGATCCACCACGCGAGATCGTTTGAAGACACGACCCCCGGGCCACCTCCTCATGGCCCTGCCCGGAGAACAGACACATCGCGAGCACGAAATAGACCACCACCCGGGCCGGCAACAGCCGCGACCGCTGTTCCGGACGCCCACACCCCACAACCACCTCATCCACCGACTCGGGCGGAAACACCCGCGTCAGCACACCCGGAGCGATCCGGTCCGACAACCGCTCACCCGACGACTTCACCTGTCCAGGCCTTGGCACACCACACCCGACGACCCACCAACAAAGTCACCGGTATTGCGTCTAGCAAGTCTTGTTCGGGCCGACGAGCGGACCGGAGCAGGATGTCTGCTGGGCCTCGCCCGCAATCGCCTCGCGCGGTCTTCACAGCAGCGCGCCGCGCACGTGGAAGCCGTCGCGGGGGCTGACGCGCGTGACCTGAGTTCCTTCCCGGACGATTCCGCCGACGCCCTTATGCGCTGCTGATCGAGACCGTGATGCCGCCCTGCACGCGGTGAGTGGATTTCGCTGAAGTCGCTGTTCAGCGGTCAGTTGCGCGGGGGCAGGGACGCCCCGCGCAGTGTTGCGCAGGCCGGTACGAGAGCTGCCGCCAGCGCGCAGACGCACGCGTAGCCGAGGAAGACCGCGGGCAGTCCGACGTGCGGAGCGAGCGCCCCGGTCAGGGGGTAACTGAGGGGAACGACGCCCACGGTGAGGAGGGTCGTCGTCGCGGTGACACGTCCCAGATAGGCAGGGTCGGTCGAAGTCTGGAGCAGGGCGGCGAAGACCGCGCCCGTGAACCCGGCTGCCAGTCCGGCCACCGCCGCTGCCGCGGCGGCGAGGGGGAGGGCGGATGTGGTGCCCAGTGCGCCGACAGCCAGGGACCCCAGCAGCAGGAACCAGCCGCTGAGAGGCACGGCTCGTGGGATGCGGCCGCCCAGGGCCAGGGCGAGCGCGCTGGCGCCCGCTCCGGCTCCGAAGGAGGAGATGATCAGGCCCATGCCTCCGGGGCCCCAGCCCCGGTCCTCGACCAGCAGCACCAGACCGATGTTGAGCGGTCCGGAGAAGCCGAGCTCCACCAGCCACGCGACCGTGATCAGCGCGAGGAGCATCCGGTGGCGCTTGACGTACCGGAGGCCCTCGGCCAGATCATGCCAGGGCGAGGCGGACGGGGTGGGCGAGGTGGACGAGGTGGGCGAGGTGGACGGGGTGGAGGGGGTGGAGGGGGTAGACGGGGCGGCGGCTTCGGAGACGTCCGCGGGGTGCGCCGGCGGGGAAGCGGCCACGCGGAGATTCAGCAGCAGGACGAGGGACAGGGCGAAGACCAGCCCGGCGGCGGCGAAGGCGGCTGCCGGGCCGCCCAGCGACATCGCCGCCCCGCCGACGAAGGGTCCGACGATCACGGCCAGCCGGGTGGCGAGTGTCCGCAGGCCCTGCACCCTGACGAGCTGGTCCCGTGTCGTGATCCGCGGGGGCAGGGCCCCCACCGCCGGCATGAACACGGCGTCGACGACGCCGAAGACGAGCGCCACCGCGGCCAGCAGCCAGACCCCCGGTGAGGCCAGGCCCAGGGCGAGGGCCACCGCCAGGACGACCCCCGCCCGGACGGCGTCGGCGGTGATCACCACGCGCCGGGGCCCCAGCCGGTCGGCGATCACCCCGCCGCCCAGCATCAGTACGGCCCGGGGGACCGCTCCCAGGGCCAGCACCACGCCCACCTGCGCCGGACCGGTCACCCGGGCCGCGGCCCAGGCGAGCGCCAGGAAGTACACGCTGTCACCGAGCAGCGAGGCGGTGTACGCGCCCAGCCAGCGCAGCACGTTCGGGTCGCGGTGGGCGGGAGGTGCGGCGGTGGCCCGCCTGGTGCCCGTCGCCGTTTCGCTTGTCATCTCTGCGGCCTTCCTTCGAAGCCTGCGGGGGCGTGTCGTCAGGGGCGGGTGCCCCGCACAGAGGGGCCGGTCAGCCGGCCGCGGGCGGCTTCGCGAGCAGTTCGGCGAAGACCGCCACGGCGCGGTCGACGTCGGCCGTGGTGACGCCCGCGTGCGTGACCGCCCGGATCTGGCCCGGCCCCAGCTCCTCGACGTTCACCCCCCGGTGGGCGAGCGCGCGGATCAGCTGCCTGGTGTCGCCGATCCGTTCGTCGACGGAGAAGAAGACCATGTTGGTCGCGGGAGTGCCCGGGCGGAGCCGCAGGCCCGGCAGGGCCGCCAAGCCGCGCGCGAGACGGGCCGCGTGGGCGTGGTCCTCGCTCAGCCGGTCGACCATGTCGGTGAGAGCGACGATGCCGCAGGCGGCGACCATGCCTGCCTGGCGCATGCCCCCGCCGAGCATCTTGCGGGCCCGGCGCGCGCTCGCGACGGACGCCCGGTCACCCACCAGAACGGATCCGATCGGTGCGCTCAGACCCTTGGACAGGCATATCTGAACCGTGTCACCGTGGGCGGCGAGCCGTGCGGGCGACACGCCCAGGGCCAGGGCGGCGTTGAACAGCCGGGCACCGTCCAGGTGCAGCGCGACCTGGCGTGCGCGGGCCATCTCGGACACCTGGCCGAGGTAGTCCACCGTCAGGGGAATGCCCCCGCGCCTGTTGTGCGGCGTCTCCAGGCAGATGACCCCCGCCAGGGCGAACTGGGGGTCGTCGCCGTCCACGTCCAGGGCCTCGGCAAGGGCCTCGGGATCGATGGTGCCGTCGGGGCGGTTGTCGAGCGGCTCGTAGGAGATGCCCCCGCACACGGCGGCACCGCCGGCCTCGTAGACGTAGATGTCGGACTCCCGGCCGACGACGGCCTTGCGGCCGCGCTGGCAGTGGGTCAGCAGCGCGGTGAGGTTGGCCATGGTGCCGCTCGGCATCAGGCAGCCGGCCTCCTTGCCGAGGATGTCGGCCGCCAGTGCCTCCAGTTCGGCCACGGTCGGGTCCTCGCCGTAGACGTCGTCCCCCAGGGGGGCGCGTACCGCCGCCGTCAGCATGCGCTGGGTCGGCAGTGTGAAGGTGTCGCTGCGCAGTTCCACCGGCCGGTTGGGGGCGGCCGTGCTGCTCCGGGCGTCGTGCGCGTGGCCGTCGAGAAGAAGTGTCATCGTGTGGCTCCTTGTGTCGCGCATCCGGTGGTCCGGGTGCGGGTGCGCAGGCTGAGCGGGCGCATGTCCGTCCAGAGGCGTTCGATCTCGGTCAGGCAGTCCTCCTTCGCCGCGGGGCTGCCCACCGCGCTCCAGTCGCGCGGGAGGTCCAGGGTCGCGGGCCAGATGGAGTACTGCTCCTCGCTGTTGACCACGACGAGGTATGGCTTCGTTGACACAGGGGACTCCTGTCGGGAAGAGAGAGGGGCTCAGCCGGTGCGCAGGCCGTGACCGAGCGCTCGGGCCAGGCCGGTGACATACGGGGGTGTGGCGATGCTCCAGTGGTCGCCGTCGATCACGGTGTCGTGGAGCTGCCCGCGGGTGCGCATCCGCCAGCTCTCCGGGCGGACTTCGGGGCGGCCGTTCTCCGGGTGCTCGTCGCGCGAGCGGATCAGGTGGATGTCGCAGTCGATGACCGCCGTGCACCGATAGGCGTTGATCGCCTCCTTGTTGGCCAGGTAGACACCCGCCATCCGATTGACGGCGTCGGCCTGCGCCAGCCCGGAGACCATGCCCTGGTCGCGGGCCTGGTCAAGCAGCTCCTTCATGGCGTGCTGGGGCGACAGGGCCGCCAGATCGTCGGGTTCGAGGCGCAGTACCGCCCGGCTGAACCACTCCAGCGGCTGCGTGCTCCGCACCTCGGGCAGATGGCTGTTGATCGCGTCCACCCCGAGAACGGTCGAGTCGATGACGGCGAGATGTCCCACGGGCCGGCCGGACCGTTCGGCCTGGCGGGCCATCTCGTAGGCCACCGATCCGCCCATCGACCATCCCGCCAGGAACAACGGCCCCTCGGGGTACACCTCGTCGATCTCGGCGAGGTAGCGGGCGGCGATCTCCTCGATGGTGAACAGGGGCTGCTCGTCCGGGCCGTAGCCGACCGCCTGCAGCCCGAGGACGGGCCGTTCGGGCTCCAGTTCCTGGACGAGCGGGAGATACGGGAACGGGGTGCCTGCGGTCGGCGGTACGAGGAAGAGCGGCGGAACGCCTGCCGACCCCGGGGACAGCGGTACGACGCAGCCGGCCGCGCCGGAACCGGTGTTCCGCAGCCGGGCGCACAGCTCGCGTACGGTCGGGGTGCGGAAGACGTCCGTCAGTGCCACGTCCTGCCCCAGCAGGGTCTTCATCCGGTCGACCATGCTGACGGCCAGGAGCGAATGCCCGCCCCGGGCGAAGAAGTTGTCCGTGACACCGATACGGGCGTCCAGCACGTCTTCCCACAGCCGCAGCACGGCCAGCTCCAGCTCGTCGCCCGGCTCGACGCGCTCCGCGGCGGACGTCGCGCGGTCCGGGGCGGGCAGAGCGGCCCGGTCGATCTTCCCGTTGGCGGTCAGCGGCAGCGTCTCCAGGGCCGTCAGCGAGCCGGGCACCATGTGGTCGGGCAGCAGTTCGGCGAGCCGGGAGCGGAGTTCGGCCACGTCCGTACCCGCGGGGGAGACGTAGCCGGCCAGCCCGCCGTCGCGCACGACGACGACGGCTTCCCGCACGCCGGGGTGCGCGATGATCGCGGACTCGATCTCGCCCAGCTCGATGCGGTAGCCGCGCACCTTCACCTGATGGTCGGTGCGTCCGACGAACTCCAGCCTCCCGTCGGGGAGATAGCGCGCCAGATCGCCGCTGCGGTACAAGCGGCCGGGGCCGTAGGGGTTGGGCACATACCGTTCGGCGGTCAGAGCCGGGCGGGAGACGAAGCCGCGCGCGACCCCGGCTCCGCCGGCGTACAGCTCACCGGTCGCGCCGTCCGGCACCGGGCGCATGTCCTCGTCGAGGAGATAGATCTCGGTGTTCCAGATGGGCCGGCCCACCGATACCGGTGTGTCGACGGCGTCCCCGGCCGCCAGCACATTGATGACATTGGCCACGGACGTCTCGGTGTGCCCGTACTCATTGGCGACCCGTACCTCCGGCGCCAGTTCGCGCCAGAACGACAGTGCCTGGGGAGTGAGCTGCTCACCACCCACCACGAGATGCCCGGCCGCCCGCGCGGCCGATGCGGGCAGACACCGCTTGAGCGGCTCCAGGTGCGCCGGGGTGAGCTTGACGAAGCTGAACCGGCGCCCGCTGGACAGCAGTTCGGCCAGTCCGGTCACGGGATGCCGGTCCTCGGGGACCAGGGTGACCGTGGTTCCGGCGAGCAGGGGCAGGAACAGGCCGGTCACGGTCAGGTCGAAGGAGAGCGAGGAGTGCACCGGGGCGCCTTCGCCCTCCCAGGCCCGGTACGCCTGGTAGCACCAGTCGAGGTAGTGCAGCACTCCGCGGTGCGTGATCATGACGCCTTTGGGCCGCCCCGTGGAGCCCGAGGTGTAGATGACATAGGCGAGGTCGTCGGGGGCGACGTCGACCAGCGGGGCCGGGCACGGGCCCGCGTAGCCGAGCTCGTCCGCGTAGAGTGCCTCGGCGTCGCAGGGCGGCAGTTGCCCCCGGTACCGGGACGTGGTCACCAGCACGCGGGCGCCCGCCTCCCGGAGCATGAACTCCTGGCGCTGGGAGGGGTAGCCGGGGTCCAGCGGCACGTAGTGGGCGCCGGTCCTGAGGATGCCGAGCAGCACCGGGAGCAGGATCGTGCCGCGCTCGCAGAGCACCCCGACCGGGGTCTCCACCGTGACGCCCCGGGCCATCAGCGCCGCCGCCACATGGTTGGCCCGGCGCTCCAGCTCCGCGTAGGTCAGTTCCTCGTCCCCGCAGCGAACGGCCACGGCGTCTGGGTTGCGGGCCGCGCTCGCGGTGATGCGTTCGTGCAGCAGACCGGGGGTGTACGGGTGGGCGGTGTCGTTGTGCGTGTTCAGCAGCCGCTCGCGCTCGTCGGGCGCCAGGATCTCCAGAGAGCTCAGCGGCGTCCGCGGTGCCTCGGCGAGGCGGGAGAGCAGCGTGGTGAAGTGCGTGGCCATGCGCGCGATGCGGGCCCGGTCGAAGAGCGCGACGGCGTAGTCGAGACAACCGGTGAGCGAGCCGTCGGGATGCTGGACGAAGGAGACGGTCAGATCGCACTTGGCCCTCTCCGAGGGCACGGGCACCTCCTCGGCCGACAGGGCTCCGAGCCGCCCGGGTGTGCCGCTTCCCTCGTAGAGCGCGAACATCACCTGGTAGAGGGGGGTGTGGGCGAGGTCGCGCTCGGGGGCGAGTTCGCGGACCAGATGGGCGAAGGGGAAGTCCTGGTGGGCGTAGTCGCGCAGCACCGACAGGCGGGTCCGCCCCAGAAGCTCTTCGAAGGTCGGATCACCGGACAGATCGCCCCGGGCCACCATCGTGTTGGTGAAGAACCCCACCACGTCCTCGAACTCACTGCGGGTGCGTCCGGCGACCGGGGTGCCCACGGCGAGGTCGTCGCGGCCGGTGTGACGGCCGAGGACCACCTGCACCACGGCGAGGAGCGTCATGAAGGGCGTGGCCCCGGCGGAGCGGCCCGCCTCCGTGACCGCGCGGGCGATGCCGGCGGGCACCTCGAAGGACAGGTTCGCCCCGCGGGTGTCCCGGGTGGCGGGCCGGGGCCGGTCGGTCGGCAGCTCCAGCGTCTCCAGCCCGGCCAGCCGCTCGCGCCAGTACGCCAGGTCCGCCCCGGACGGGGGACTCGACCGCTGCCACTGGGCGAAGTCGGCGTACTGGAGACCGGGTGCCGCGAGCGCCGCCTGTCCGGATTCCGAGTACAGCGCGGTGAGTTCACGCAGCAGGACACCGTAGGACCAGCCGTCGCAGGCGATGTGGTGCACATTGAGCACCAGGACGTGACGCTCGAAGTCCTCGCGGATCAGCAGGGCGCGGAGCATCGGCCCGGTGGTCAGGTCGAAGGGGCGGCCGACGAACTCCCGGAGAACCGCTTCGAGTTCCGGGCCTTCGCCCGGCGGGCCGAGTGTCACCGTCGGCAGGTCCACGGCGGACGGCGGACCGATGTGCTGGACGGGGTCGCCGCCGTCGGCGGTGTACGTGGTCCGCAGCGCCTCGTGCCGGGCGACGAGCAGGCCGAGGCAGTGTCGCAGGAGCGCCTCGTCGAGCGGGCCGGTCAGCCGCAGCGCCAGGGGGACGGCGTACTCCGCGCTGTCCGGATCCATCCGGCTCAGGAACCACAGCCGCTGCTGGCCGTCGGAGAGCGCCAGTGGCCGGGTGCGGTCGGCGGTCGGGATGCCGGCCGGCTGCGTCCGGGGGCCGGCCGGCCCGCGCAGTCGGCGCTGCAGCAACTCGCGGCGCAGCTCGTCGCGCGCGGACGGGCTTACGGTGCTCATGACAGGTCCTCCAGTGAGTGGACGAGCTCCTGCTCGGACATGGCGGCCACCTGGGCCTCGATCTCCTGGACCACCGAACCGGCCAGTGCGGCGACCGTGGTGTCCGTGAAGAAGCGGTGCATGGGCAGATCGACCCCGAAGTCGGTCTGCAGACGCATCCGGACGCGGGCCGCGAGCAGACTGTGCCCACCGAGCGCGAAGAAGTCCTCCGAGGCGTCGGTGACCGGAACGCTCAGGATGTCGGCCCAGATACGGGCGACGGCCTCCTCCGCCCCCGGCGCCGGGGGCCTGCCCGGTCCGCTCGGCGCGGTGCGCGGGAGGGGAGCCGAAGGACTGGGCGGGGCCGGCGGGAGCGGACCCGTGGGAATGTGCGCGGAGTCCGCGATCACCGCCGTCAGCAGTCGCTCGAACCGGGTCACGAACTCCTCGGCGGTGGCGGCGTCGAAGAGAACCGGGGAGTACTCCACCAGCCCGCGGTAGCCGTCGGCGGTACGGGACAGCCCCAGCGCGAGTTCGTAGCGTGCGGCCAGGATGCGTTCGGGACCGCGCTCGACGTCCAGGCCCTCCAGCGTCCAGGACTCCTCGGGGGTGTGGTCCAGCGCGAAGTAGACCGGGGTCAGTGCCGGGCGGGCGGGGTCACGGCCCGCGGCCAGCTCGTCCACCACTGTCTCGAACGGCAGGTGCTGATGGGCCAGGGCCCCGGCGACCTGTTCCTTCGCACCCTCCACGAGGGCGTCGAAGGTGCGGCCGGCACCGAGGTCCGCCCGCAGCACCAGTACGTTGACGAACATGCCGATCAACTCCTGGGCCCGGTCGGTGACCCGGTTGGACACCGGCGTGGCGACGGCGACGTCCGGTGCACCGGCCCACCCCGCCACGGTCGCCTGGAACGCGGCCATCAGCACGGTGAACGGGGTCGTCGAGTGGCGGCGCGCGAGCGCTTCCACCCCGGTGGCGACGGCGGGGGAGAAGACGAAGCGGTGTGCCGCGCCGTCCGTGCGCCGCACCGGCGGCCGCGGCCGGTCGACCGGTGTGTCCAGAGGTTCGAGACCGGTCAGCCGGGCGCGCCAGTAGGCGAGGTCCGCCGCCGCCTCCGCGCTGTGGAGCCGCTCGCGCTGCCAGTGGGCCACGTCCGCGTACCGCAGGGACGGCGGGGTCAGGTCGGGCCCGAGGCCCTGCCGGGCGCGGCGGTAGCCGGCGGCCAGTTCCCGGCGCAGGATGTCGAGCGAGGCGCCGTCGGCCCCCGCGTGATGCAGGGTGAGAGCCAGCACGTGCTCGTCGGGGGCGAGCCGCACGAGGCGGGCCCGCAGCAGCGGATCGGCGGCGAGGTCGAAGGGGCGTGCGGCTTCCGCGGCCACCAGGTCACCGGCGCGGGCCCGCGCGTCCGCGACCCCGCCCAGATCCTCCACCGGGAGCGCGAACTCCTCCCCGGCGGGTTCCACGACGGCCTCCAGCCCGCCGTCGCTCGTGGTACGCAGCCGGGTGCGCAGCGCCTCGTGGCGATGGACGATCGCACCCAGCGCGGCCCGGAGGGACGCGAGGTCCAGCGGCCCGGAGATCCGCAGCTCCAGCGGAATGTGGTACTCGGGGCTGCCCGGGTTCATCTGCTCCAGGAACCACATGCGTTCCTGCGCGGGGGAGGGCGGTGCCACCGCACCGTACGGTGCCCGTGGGATGACGGTGCTCCCCGCATCGCCGCCCGGCTCCCGGACGGCCGCGTCGGCACGCCGGGCCAGGGCCGCCACGGTCGGCGCGTCGAAGACCGCGCGGACGTCGAGTGCCGTGCCCAGCTCGGAGTTCAGCCGGTTCACGGTGTGAACGGCCAGCAGACTGTGTCCTCCCAGCGCGAAGAAGTCCGCCTCCACGTCGCGGACCGGCGTGCCGAGCACCTCGGTCCACACCTGCGCCACCCGCTCCTCCTGGCGGGTGCGGGGAGCCTGCCCGCCCGGCTCGTGCGGCTGGGCACCCGGCGAGGGCAGCGCCTTGCGGTCGACCTTCCGGTTGGGCGTCAGGGGGAACCGGTCCAGCGTCATGAAGAAGCCGGGCACCATGTAGGCGGGGAGCTTCCCGGCGAGGTGGGCGCGGAGCGCGGCCGGCGCGAGGTCGTCCTCGGTGGCCTCCGGTGCCGGGGTGAGGTACGCGACCAGACGCCGGTCGCCGGGGCCGAACTCGTGCACCGTGACGGCCGCCTGGCCGACGGCGTGGTGTTCGGTCAGCCGGGCCTCGATCTCGCCGGTCTCCACGCGGTAGCCCCGGATCTTCACCTGGTGGTCGTTGCGGCCCAGGAACTCCAGCTCCCCGTCGGGCAGCCGGCACGCCATGTCCCCGGTGCGGTACAGACGGGCCCCGGGCGGGCCGTACGGGTCGGGGACGAAACGCTCCGCGGTCATTCCGGGCCGGCCGTGGTACCCGTGCGCCACCCCGAGGCCGCCGATCAGCAGCTCGCCGGGAACACCGAGGGGGGCGGGCCTGCCGTGGCGGTCCAGGACGTGGCAGCTGGTGTTCGCGATGGGACGGCCGATGGGCAGCGCCCCCTTTCCGCGCAGGTCCTCGGCACGGATCCGGCGCACGGTCGACCAGATGGTGGTCTCGGTCGGCCCGTACATGTTCCACACCTGTCCGGCGGCCGCGACCAGCGGGGCGGCCACGTCCGGGGTCAGTGCCTCACCGCCGACCAGTGCCGTGAGACCGGCGAGTTCAGGGGCGTCCTGGAGCAGCCGCCAGGTGGCCGGGGTGGCCTGCAGCACCGTCGCGCCGCTCGTGGCGATCAGGGCGCGCAGCCGGCCGCCGTCCACGGTCGTGTCCCGGTCGGCGATGACCAGCCGGGCGCCCGCCGTCAGCGGGAGGAAGAGTTCGAGTGCGGCGATGTCGAAGGACGGCGTCGTCACGGCGATCAGCACGTCGTCCGCGTTCATGCCCGGCTCACGGCCCATGGAGGCCAGGAAGTTGACGAGTGCCCCGTGGGGCACCGCGACCCCCTTCGGACGGCCCGTGGAACCACTGGTGAAGATGGTGTAGGCGAGCGAGGCCGGATCGGTGACGTCCACCGGCGGCGTGGCCGGCAGCCGGTCGAGCGCCGGCCCGAGGCCGTCGAGCGCCAGCACCGGCGCCGTCGTCGGCGGCAACTGCCCGGACAGGGAACGCTCGGTGACCACCAGCGCGGGCTGTGCGTCCCGCAGGATCAGTTCGATGCGGTCGGCCGGCTCCCCCGGGTTGAGCGGCACATAGGCGGCGCCCGCCTTCAGCACGGCGAGCAGGGCGACCGGCAGGTCCAGGCCCCGTTCGAGGAAGACGGCCACCCGGTCGCCGGTACCGACGTCCAGGGCGCGCAGATGGTGGGCCAGCCGGTTGGCACGGGCCTCCAGGGCGGCGTAGTCGAGCTTCTGGCCGCCGAAGACGACGGCCGTACGGTCACCGCACTCGGCGGCGCGGGCGGTGATCAGACCGGGCAGGAGCGTGCCCGGCAGACCGGCCGCGGTGTCGTTGCACTCGACCGTGAGCAGCCGGTGCTCGGCGCTCGGCAGCAGCGACAGCTCGCTGATCGGTGCGTCGGGGCGGGCCGCCGCGGACGCCAGCAATTCCAGCAGGCGGTCCGCGAAGCGGTCGGCCGTCGCCTCGTCGAACAGCGCGGTCGCGTACTCCAGGTTGAGTTCCAGCGCCCGGCCCCGGTCGCGGAAGAAGAACGACAGGTCGAACTTGGCCACGTCGCCCGGGACGGCGATCTCCGTGACGTCCAGTCCGGGCAGCGACCAGCCCTCGCCCGTACCCCGGTCGAGCTGTACGAAGGCCTGGGCGATCGGATTGCGCGAGGTGTCGCGTCCGGCGGCCAGTTCACGCACCAGCACGTCGAACGGCAGCTCGCAGTGGGCGAACGCGTCCAGCACGGTGGTGCGTTCGCGCCGGACCGTCTCGGCGAACGAGGGATCGCCCGACAGATCGCCGCCCAGGGCCAGCGTGTTGATGAAGCAGCCGACGACGTCCTCCAGTTCCGGGCGGTCCCGTCCGGTGATCGTCGAGGCGAGTACGAACCGGTCCTGTCCGCTGTGCGCCTGCAGCAGGACCCGTACGCCCGCCACCAGCAGCGCGTACAGACCGGCGTCGCACGCGGTGGCGAGCTCGCGCAGCCGCCGTGAGAGCTCCGTGCCCAGCCGGCGCCTGCGGTTGGCGCCGGCGAAGTCGGACACCGGGGGCCGCGCCCGGTCCGTGGGCAGGTCCAGCACCTGCGCCTGGTCCGCCAGTGCGGTACGCCAGAAGCCGAGCTCCGCCTCCTCCACCTGGGCCACCCGCTGCCGCTGCCAGGCCGCGTAGTCCCGGTAGGTGACCTCGCCACGGGCGGGGTCGCCGCCCGCGTAGAGCGCGGCGAGGTCCCTGGCCAGCACCGTGGTCGACCAGCCGTCGGTGGCGGTGTGCGGCAGGGCCAGCACGAGGACGTGCTCGGTGGGGTTCATCCTGATCAGTTCCGCGCGCAGAACCTGCGCGCAGGACAGGTCGAACGGGGCACGGCTGACCTGGAGCAGACGATCCGTCAGTGCCGTCTCCCGTGCCGTGCCGTCCAGTTCGCCGAGGTCGACGACGGGCAGGGTCACGGCCGCCGGATCGGCCACGGTCTGGAGCGGGCAGGTCTCGCCGGCCACCAGGGCGGTGCGCAGCACGGCATGACGCTCCGTCAACCCGGTGAGGGCGCGCCGCAACGCCGCCGTGTCCAGGGCGCCGCGGATCCGCAGGGCGTGGTAGACGTTGTACGCGTGGGTGTCGGCGTTCAGCCGGTCGATGAGCCACATCCGCTCCTGCGCGAACGACGCGGGTGCCGGACTGTCCGCGGGCAGCGACGGTATCCGCCTGGCGGGGGCGCGACGCGCGGCCCCGACCCGGTCGGCCAGCAGCGAGCGCTGCCGGTCCGACAGGGCGGGAGCGTGCTGGGGTGAGGGTGCGGTGCTCATGATGTCTCCCGTTCGTCCGCCTCGACGGCGTCCAGTTCCGCGAGCAGAAGCCGCTCCACCGCCTCCGCGGTGGTCTGCAAGGTCCTCGCTTCGAAGATCAGGCTGAGCGGTATCTCGGCGTCCAGAGCCGCCCTCAGCCGGGCGACGGCGCGCGTGGCCAGCAGGGAGTGGCCGCCCAGATCGAAGAAGTTGTCGTCCGCGGAGACCCGGGGCACGCCGAGCACCTCCGCCCAGATCTCGGCGGCGAGCTCCGCCACCGCACCCTGCGGGGCGCGGTACGCGACGCCCTCCATGGCCGCCGGGTCCGGCGGCGGCAGCGCCTTGCGGTCCGTCTTCCCGCTCGCCGTGGTGGGCAGTCGGGGCAGTATCGCCAGCGCCGCCGGCACCAGGTAGCCGGGCAGGCGTTCCCGCAGCCGGGCCCGGAGCTCGGCCACCGTCAGGTCGCAGCCCTCCTGCGGCACCACGTAGCCCGCCAGCCGTTTGTCGCCGGCGTCGGCCGTCCACACGGTCACCGCCGCGTCGCGGACCCCCGGCAGCTCCCGTACCGCCTGCTCGACCTCGCCCGGCTCGACCCGGATGCCCCGGATCTTGACCTGGTCGTCCTGCCGGCCGAGGAAGGTCAGCGCTCCGTCCGCGCGCCGGATCCCCCGGTCGCCCGTGCGGTAGAGCCGTGCACCGGCCGTGAAGGGGCTCGGCAGGAAGGCCGCGGCCGTCTTGACGGGGTCCGCGTGATAGCCGCGGGCCAGGCCGATGCCACCGATGTACAGGTCTCCGGGCACACCCACCGGCACCGGGCGCAGATACCGGTCCAGGACGTGCACCTCGTTGTTGGCGATGGGCGAGCCGACGCTGACGGAACCGGGTACGTCGCAGTCCTCGGCGGAACAGTGCCGGGCCGTGGAATCGATCGACACCTCTGTCGCGCCCCACTGGTTGTGCAGGACGGCCCCGTCGAGCGTCCGGGTGAACACCTTCAGCAGCTCCGGGGTGAGGGCCTCGCCGCTGGAGATGACGTGGCGCAGCGCGCCCAGCCCCGCCCGGTCCTCGGGCCGCACGCTCTCCAGGAACAGCGCGAGCATGCTCGGCACGAACTGGAGGACGGCGACGCGGTGCCGCACGGCCGCGTCCCGGATGGCGACCGGGTCGCGGTGCAGGCCCGGCTCCAGCAGGACGACGCGGGCACCGACCATCAGCGGCCAGAAGCACTCGACGGCCGCGTCGTCGAAGACCAGCGTGGTCTTCTGGAGCACCGCCTCGTCCGCGCGGAGCCGGTAGGTGTCCTGCATCCACCGCATCCGGTTGACCCAGCCGCGGTGCGTGCTGGCCACTCCCTTGGGACGCCCGGTGGAACCCGAGGTGTAGTACACGGAGATCAGGTCGTCGGCCGAAGCGTGGGTCCGCGGCGGATGGGGCGCGCTCGCCGGCCGCACCGGAACGAAGGCGCCGTCGTAACCCGCGGGCGTCGCCGCCCCGTCGTTGATCAGGCACACCGGTGCGCCCGCGTCGCCGAGGACGTCCAGAACCCGGGCGTCCGGCGCGTCGGCCTCGATGGGCACGAAGCAGCCGCCCGCCTTCAGCACCGCCAGCAGCGCGACGATGAGCTCCACCGAGCGGTCCATCCGTACGCCGACGGGAACGTCCCGGCCCACGCCCAGTGCCCGCAGCCGCAGCGCCAGGCCGTTGGCCCACTCCTCCAGCTCCGCGTAGCGCAGCCGCCGGTCGCCGTACTCGACCGCGACCGCCTCGGGGGTAGCGGCGCTCTGACGGGCGATGAGTTCGTGCAGCGTCTCATGGGCCGGACGTGCGACGGCCGTGTCGTTGACGCCCCGCACCAGATGATGTTCCTCGGCCGGGCCGAGCATCGACGCCGCGTCCACCGGTTCGCCGGGACGCGCCACCAGTTCGGCCAGCAGCGCCGTGTAGTGACCGGCCAGCCGCTCCACGGTCTCCGCGTCGAACAGCGCCACCGGGTACTCGACGCTGCCGGCCAGGGAGCCGTCCGGCAGTTCGCGCAGCGCCAGGAAGAGGTCGAACTTGCTGGTCCGGGAGTGCACCGGCAACGGGTCGCAGGCCAGACCCTTCAGTTCCCACAGCTCGTCCATGCCGCTCTGCAGGGCGAAGACCAGCTGTACCAGCGGGTTGCGGGACAGGTCCCGTACGGGCTGGAGCTCCTCCACGACCCGGTCGAAGGAGACGTCCTGGTGGGCGAGGGCCGTCACGGTCGACTCGCGGACCCGCCCCAGTACGGTGGCGAAGTCGGGGTCGTCGCCGAGGTCCGCGCGCAGCACGACCGTGTTGACGAAGTGCCCGATCAGCTGTCCGGTGTCGGGGTGTTCCCGACCCGCCACGGGAGTGCCCACCGCGAAGTCGCTGAGTCCGGTGTACCGCCCGGCCAGTACGTGGAACGCGGCCATCAGCACCATGAACGGGGTCACCCGGTGGGCACGGGCCAGGTGGTCCACCTGCCGGGCGAGGGGGCCGGGCACCGTGAAGGTGTGCAGGGCGCCCGTGCGGTCCCGGACGGGCGGGCGGGGGCGGTCGGTGGGCAGCTCCGCGACCTGCGGCATGGCGGCCAGTGCGGTACGCCAGTGGTCCAGGTCGCCGGGGTGGTCCGCCCGCCAGGCCGCGTGAGCGCCGTAGCGCACGGGCAGCGGTGGCAGATCGGGGGTCCGGCCGGCCAGGAAGGCGCCGTACGCCGCGCTGACCTCCTGGGCCAGCAGCCCCAGTGACCAGCCGTCCGCGGCGATGTGGTGGACGCTCAGCGCGAGCACGTGCTCCGTGGCACCGAGACGGCCCAGGGACGCGCGGAACACCGGCCCCCGCGCCAGGTCGAACGGGCGGGCGGCCTCGGCGCGCAGGAACGCCTCGGCATCGGTGACGTCGGTCAGCGGGAACGGGACCGGAGCGGGTTCGGAGACAACCTGCACGGGGCTGCCGTCGTGCTCCTGGAAGCGTGTGCGCAGGGGTTCGTGGCGTGCCACCACCGTGTCGAGCGCCGCCCGCAGCGCGGCCACGTCCAGCGGTCCGGTCAGCCGCAGTGCCCGCGTGATCAGGTACTCGGGGCTGCCGGGGGCCAGCCGGTCGGCGAACCACAGGCCCAACTGCGCGGGGGACAGCGGCGCGTGGCCGGAGAAGGCGGGGATGTGCGCCGCGGTCACGGCTGGCGCGGCGGCCTCGGCGGCGAGGGCGCCGAGCGTGGGGGAGCGGAAGAGGGCCTGAACACCGAGTGCGGTGCCGAGCCGCCGGCCGAGCCTCGCGACGACCTTCGTGGCGAGGAGCGAGTGCCCGCCGAGGTCGAAGAAGTCGTCGTCGAGCCCCGGCCGCTGCACACCCAGCACCTCGGTCCAGATCTCCGCGACCGCCTTCTCCTGAGGTGTCGACGGAGCCCGGTAGGGGCGTTCGGACACCGTGTGACCGGGGTCCGGCAGCGCGGCGCGGTGCACCTTGCCGTTCGGGTCCAGCGGGAAGGAGTCCAGCTCGACGAAGGCCGACGGAACCAGGTGCTCCGGCAGGGCCGCGCGACAGAACGCCGCCAGTTCGTGCCGGTCTCCCGCGGCCGCGCCCACCACGTACGCGACGAGGCGCTTGCCGCCCGCGCCGTCCGCACGGGCGACGACGACACAGCGCTCGACACCGGGGTGGGCGCCGAGGCGGGCCTCGACCTCGCCCGGCTCGATCCGGAAGCCGCGGATCTTCACCTGGTGGTCGGCCCGTCCCACGAACTCCACGTCGCCGTCGGCCCGCAGCCGTACCAGGTCACCCGTGCGGTACATCCGCTGTCCCGGCTCGAAGGGGCAGGCGACGAACCGCTCGGCGGTCGGCGCGGGCCGGCCCCGGTAGCCGCGCGCCAGCCCCGGCCCCGTCACCATGAGTTCGCCCGTCACTCCCGGGGGGACCTGGTGGAGATGGCGGTCGACGACGTAGACACGCGTGTTGGTGATCGGCGGGCCGATGGGAACGGGGCCGTCGGCGGTGGTGATGCCCCGTTTCACACAGGTGAAGGTGGTGCACTCGGTGGGGCCGTAGCCATCGCTCACCTCGACGCCGGTGGCCGCCACCAGCGTCCGCACATGGGCGGCGGACACCACATCGCCGCCGGTGAGCAGGTGCCGCAGCCCGTCCAGGCAGGACGGGTCGCTCTCCACCAGGGAATGGAAGAGTCCGGCAGTCAGCCACATGGTGGTCACCCCGTGGCGCCGGATCAGCGCGCGCAGTGTGCCGGCGTCGGGCAGAGCCGGCGGGTGCACCGCCAGTCCCGCGCCGTTGCACAGGGCTCCCCACAGCTCCCACGTGGACGCGTCGAAGGACAACGGGGCCAGCAGCGCGAGGACATGATCGGGCGTCAGATTCGCGTACCGCGCACCGTGCACCAGCCGCACCACGGCCCGATGACTGACCTCCACGCCCTTGGGACGCCCGGTGGAGCCCGAGGTGTACATGATGTACGCCAGCTGGTCGGGCGCCGGACCGGTGCCGGGCGGCGTCACCGGCATCCGTGCCACCTGCTCCTGGATGTCCTCCCACACGAGCACGGGGCGGGGCAGCCGGGGTGCGAGGTCCCGCTCGGCGAGCACCAGCGTCGCGCCGGTGTCGTTGAGCATGAAGTCGATCCGGTCCGCGGGATAGGCCGCGTCCAACGGGACGTAGCAGCCGCCGGCCTTCAGGACGCCCAGCAGCGCCACCACGAGGTCCGTGCCGCGCTCGAAGCAGACGGCGACCGGGGTCTCCGCACGCACGCCCCGTGCCCGCAGAAGATGTGCCACCTGGTTGGCACGGGCATCCAGCTCCCCGTACGTGACCTCGCCGGCCTCGGTACGCAGGGCGACGGCCCGGGGCCGGTCGGTGGCCTGCCGGGCCACCAGATCCGAGACGGTCCAGTGCCCCAGGTCGAACGCCGTGTCGTTGACGGTCCCGCGCAGTCGGTGCTCCACGGGCTGCTCGGTCAGCGGGCGCGTCATCAGCGGCAGACCGGGGCGGCCCGTCAACTCGTCGAGCAGAGCCACGTAGTGGCGCGCCAGGAGGTCGATGGTCGCCGGATCGAACAGCGCCCGGGGATACTCGATCCATCCCTCCATGCCGCCGTCCGGCCGGTCCTCCAGGGAGACGAAGAGATCGAACTTGCTGGTACGGGTGTCGGCGGGCAGTTCGTGCACCGTCAGCCCGTCCAGCCGCCAGGAAGCGGTGGCGGCGCTCTGGTGCGCGAAGACGATCTGCGCCAGCGGGTTGCGGGAGAGGTCCCGCTCCGGCTGAAGGGCCTCCACCACCTGGTCGAAGGGCGCCTGCTGGTGTTCGAACGCGGCGAGGGCCCGCTCGCGCACCCCGCGCAGCAGATCGGCGAACGTCATGTCGTCGTCCAGCGTCGCCCGCAGCACGAGAGTGTTGACGAAGAAGCCGATCAGCTCCTCCGTGTCCGGATGGTCCCGGCCGGCCACCGGTGTGGCGACGGCGAAGTCGCGCTCGCCCGTGTACCGCGCCACCAGCACCTCGAAGCCCGCCAGCAGGGACATGAAGAGACTGGCTCCGCAGGTGCGGCCCACCCGCGCCACCCGGCCCACCAGCTCCGGTGTCAGCCGAAACGCGTGACGAGCGCCCCGGACATCGGTCCGCTCGGGTCGCGGACGGTCGGTCGGCAGCTCCAGCACCTGGGGCATGCCCGCCAACTCCGCACGCCAGAACGCGAGATCGTCCCGCGTGTCCTGGGCGCTCTGCCAGGCGGCCACGTCCGCGTACTGCACGCGCAACGGCGGCGGCGAGACCCCTGCCGAACGGTGCGCGGCGCTGTACAGCCGGGTCAGTTCACCGGCGAGTACGGCCAGCGACCAGTCGTCGGCGACGATGTGATGCAGACACAGCACCAGAATGTGCTCCTCGGCGCCGGTCCGGCCCAGGGCCTGACGGAAGACCTCGCCCGCGGACAGGTCCATCGGAGCCGAGATCTGCTCCGCCACGAAGCGCGCGACGTCCTGTTCGCTGTACAGAGCCGTGACGGTCAACGGCCGCACGTCGGCGGGGAGCACCTCCTGCAGGGGGCCGTCGTCGGTCTCCACGAACCGGGTGCGCAGGACCTCGTGCCGTTCGACGAGCGTACGCAGCGCCGAATCGAGGGCTCTCCCGTTCAGCGGCCCGTCCAGGCGCAGAGCGACCGGGACGAGATAGTTGGCGGCGTCCGGGTGGAGCCGGTCGGTGAACCAGAGCCGGGTCTGCTGCGGGGAGAGCGGGGCCGGTGCGTCGGCGTCGCGCCGCGGTATCTCCCGCACCGCGTCGCCGGTACGGGGAGCGGTGAGCAGCCGGGCCAGTGCGGCAGGGGTGGGCGCATCGAACACGGTACGCATGTTCAGAACGATGCCGAGCCGGGACCGGAGCCGGCCGAGGAGCCCGGCGACCAGCAGTGAGTGCCCGCCCAGATCGAAGAAGTCGCTCTCCGCCGTTACCTCGGCGACCCCCAGCACCTCCGAGAACAGCTCGCACAGCAGTTCCTCGTCCGGGGTGCGCGGTGCACGCCCGCTCGGCCGTGGGGCGGCCTCCGGCAGCGGCAGGGCGGCCCGGTCCAGCTTTCCGTTGGGGGTACGCGGCAGATCGTCCAGGACGAGGACCGCGGCCGGGCACAGATGCGCGGGGAGCAACCGCGCCAGATGCGCGCGCAGTTCCTCGGGCGTGGCGTCCGTGACGGCATACGCCAGCAGCCGCTTCCCGCCCTGCGGAGCCTCGGCCACCACGACGGCCGCCTGCGTCACCGCCGGATGACCGGCGAGCGCGTGCCGTACCTCCGCGGGCTCGACCCGGAAACCCCGGATCTTGACCTGCTCGTCGCTACGGCCGCAGAACTCCAGCGCGCCGTCCGCCCGGTGGCGGGCGAGATCGCCGGTGCGGTACATCCGCTCACCCGGTGCGCCCATCGGGTCGGCCACGAAGCGTTCGGCGGTGAGCGCGGACTGTCCCAGGTAGCCGTGCGCGAGACCGTCGCCCGCGACGTACAGCTCACCCGTGGTGCCGGTGGCCACCGGCCTCAGCTCCGCGTCGAGCACATACGCCCGCTTGTGGGCGACGGCGACGCCGATGGGGACGGACGGGCCGGTCAGGTCGGCCGCGCGGATGGTGTGCGCGGTGGTGTAACCCATGCTCTCGGCGGGGCCGTATCCGTTGGTCAGCCGCACGTGCGGGAAGGCGCGCAGGGCCTTCGCCGCGTGCGTCGCGGAGGCCGGTTCGCCGCCGGTCATCGCGTGCTGGAGCCGGGCGAACATCTCCGGGTGCTCGTCCAGGAGGTGGTTGAACAGGCTCGCGGAGGCCTTGAGTACGGTGACCCGGTGTTCCCGCGCGAGTGAGGCCATCAGCTCCGGGTCGGGGAGCTGGCCGGGCTGAAGGACACAGGTACCGCCCGAGAGCAGCGGACCGAGGAGTTCGGTGGCGAAGGCGTCCCAGGAGACGGGGGCGCTCTGCAACCAGACCTGACCGGGGCCGAAGGAGGCGTACCGCTGGCCGGTGAGTGAGGCCACCAGGGCGCGGTGGGGGCTCACCACACCCTTCGGAGTGCCCGTCGACCCGGACGTGAACATCACGCAGGCGACGTCCTCGGGGGACACCTCCGGCCGTGGATCGCCGAAATCCGCTACCTCGTCCGGAAGGTGCGCCGGGATCAGCATGCCGACTCCGGGCCAGCGCGTCCGGTCGGCCAGGTCGGCGCTGGTGACGCAGACGGTCAGCCCGGTGGCTGCGACCACGGCACGCAGCCGCTCGTCCGGATGACCGGGGTCGAGCAACGTGTAGGCCGCCCCGGATTTGAGGACGGCGAGCAGCGCCGTGACCAGGCCGGGGCCGCGCTCCAGGTGTATTCCGACCAGCACACCGCGCCGCGCCCCGCGTGCGCGCAGCTGCCGGGCCAGCCTGTCGGCACGGGCGTCGAGGTCGCCGTACCCGATCTGCTCGGAGCCGAACACGAGGGCGGTGGCATGCGGTGTCCGCGCTGCCTGCTCCTCGAACCTCTCGTGTACGCACGCGGTAGCCAACCGCTCCGCTGTCCTTACCGACCCGGTCACTTCAACCATCTCCAGCTGCCATGAGAAGACTCTTCGGGGACGAGCACGTTGCCCGCGGGGCGTTGCGTCCGGTCAGGCATCCCGGTGCGGGACGGCCCGTCCGGTTGTGACGGGCATCAGTTCCGTACGAGGGACGCGGGACGGATGTCGGTCCAGTGGGATTCCACGTAGTCGAGCGCGGCCTGCCGCGTTCCGGGCTCGGTGACCGCGTCCCAGCCGGCCGGGACCTCCAGGCGGACGGGCCACAGCGAGTGCTGGTTCTCCGCGTTGACGACCACGACGAACGTGCCGTCCACATCGTCGAAGAGCGAGTCGGACATGGGGTCTCCTCGGGGGTTCGCGCAGCGATGCTGCAACAGGGGCGGGGCCGACCGGCCCGCCGAACGGGGCACGACCGACGCTAGGCGGCCCCGTCCGCCCCGACCGGCAGTAGGAACGGCAACTGCCGGGCACTTGCGCCCCCGCGCCGGCCGCGTGCCGTGTCCGGTCGGGCTGTCCGAGCCGCGGCGCCGCCGCCGCGCATCCCGACGGGACGGGACGGGCCGGGAGAGGAGGGGGGCGAGGGACGGGCCGCGCGACCGCGCCCGCCCACGGCACGCGGCCACCGTGCCCACGGCCGGGCGACCGGGAACGGAGCGGGAAGGGATGAGGACCGGGCGGGGGGAGCGTGCCCCTGTGAGTGTCTGCAGGAGGAGTATCCAGTGAAACATCCCCCGGACCGCAGGGCCGGAGAGGCGAGGGCGCGCCGACTCGCTCATGAGCTGTCCGTCGTGGAGCGGTGGGCGATCCGAGCCAGAACGGGCGCGGACCCGCAGACGCTTCCGTACCGGGCCGAAGAATCCTGGAACGGGAGGGAGTTCGCGGTCGAGACGAGGACGACGAACGGCATGCACGAGGTCGTCGCCGTGGCTCGGGCCGCCCCGGAGGGCCGCCCGGCCACCGACGGGCCCCAGGGAGGCGCGGGTGCCGTGCCCGATCCGTGCGACGAGGACGAGCTGGCCGCGCTGCGATCGGCGGTCAGGGCGCTGCTCGACCTCGCCGGCCATCAGGAAGGCCCGGCCCGCACGGCTGTGGTGCTGACACCGTACGGCCCTCGTGTGGTGGCCTGTGTGCTCGGCTCCACATCCCTGGGCGCGCAGGGTGAGGAGGTGCGGCTGCGCCACTGACGGACCGGTACGTGAAGAGCGGGCCAGGACCCGCTCTTCACGTACCCCGCGAGGGGGTTCGGCCCTCGCCGCTCCGCGCCGCCCTGCACCCCGGCCCGTCCGTTCCCGTGCCGTGTGCCGCGTCCGGACCAGGTACCCGAATCCGTACCTGACCCGACCCGACCCGTCCCGTCCCCCATCTCCCCGCCGGGCGGCCTCGTCCGAACGGTCGTGCTCCGTCCCAGGTCGAACCCCCCTTACCGTGCCGTTCCCGCAGCCGTCCGGGCGGCGGGAACGCCTCGGGAATCGATCGGGAACGCCCCGTCACAGCATCAGTGGTGTCGGAAACGGAAGCGGTAAACCACCTGAGGGGTGTGCAATGGGACGCAAGCTCGCGGAACTCGTCGGAATCCTCGTGGCGGCTCTGGTCCTCGGCCTCGGTGCCGCCGGACACGGAGCCGGGCAGCACATCAGCGCCGAGGACAAGGGCCCCACCGTCGTCCGGGCCGAGGACAAGGGCCCCACCGTCGTCGCCCCCGTGATCGCCGAGGACAAGGGCCCCACCACCGCCCCGGACCGGCCTGCGGCCTGACCCGCCCGCGGCCCCTGTCAGCCGCGGCGCCGGTCCTGGGGTACGCCCATCTCGGCGAACAACTCCTCGGCCGCCGCGGTGTGTTCGTCGGCTGCCACGAGGTCACCGAGCGCGGCCGCGGCCCGGGCCATCCCGGCCAGCGCGTATGCCTCCTCCGCCCGGTAGGTGAGCGCGGCGGCCAACTCGTAGGCATCGACATGGAGTTCGAGAGCCTGCTCGGGAAGCCCCTGGCGCTGCCGGAGCCGTCCCACCATGTTCTTGACCTTCGCCCGGCGCAGCGGCGACGCACTCGAACCGATCAGGAGCAGCGCCCGCGCCGCGTGGTCCGAAGCCTCGTCGGACCGGTCCAGCCGGTGCGCCACCTCCGCGGAGAGAGCCAGCGCCATCGCCACCTGCCCCGGCTCCCGTGCCTCGTCGCACAGGCTCCGTGCCGCGTCCAGGCACTCCCGCGCACGGTCGTACGCGTGGAGCCCCAGATGGGCGAACGCCAGGTCGGTCAGGGCCACCAGCTCGTTCTCGTGCTGACCCAGTCGACGGCCCAGGTCGAGGGCCCGCCGCGCCGCGTCCGCGGCCTCCTCGTACCGGCCCCACTGCTCGTACAGCGTGCTGAGCACCGTCAGGCTCTCGGCCTCCGCGCGGGGTGTGCCGAGCTCACGCTCGTAGCCGATGGCCCGTTCCAGATGGGTGAGCGCCTCGGGGAAGCGGCCCAGCAGGCTCTTGAAGAGCCCGAGTGTGCCTTCGCTGTGCGCCTCGGTCGCCCGGTCGCCGAGCCGGGCGGCCACGTTCCGGCTCTCGTAGGCGACCTCGATGCCCTCGGCGAACAGGCCGAGCTTCCAGCAGGCCACCCCGAGATTCGCCAGGCTCACCCCGAGCAGCGACAGGTCGCCGAGCCGTCGCGCCGCGGTCACCGCGACCCGCCCGATGTCGCGGAACTCCTCCAGGTGCCCCCGCGAGTTCAGCTCGAACACGACATTGCGGGCGAGGCAGACCGCGTGCCGGTCGTGCGCCAGGCGCTCCGCCGTCGTGATCGCGGACAGCAGCGCCGTGTGCTCACGGGCGAACCACGCCTGGGCGCTTTCCGTGCTGGTGAGACGCGGGAGCTCGGCCGTGGAGGCCGGGAGGCCGGTGGGGCGGCGGTGCCGGCCCGGGAAGAGCGTCTCGCAGGCCGTTTCCGTCGTGGCCAGGTAGTAGTCGAGGAGCCTTTCCACGGCCGCCGTCTCCTCCTCGGCCGAGGGATCCGACCGCAGACTGCGGGTGAAGCTGCGCACCAGGTCGTGGAAGCTGTAGAGGCCGATCTCCGGCTGCTGGACCAGATGCACGTCGAGCAGCAGCTCGAGGACGTCCTCCGCGTCGCGGAGACCGGTGCCCAGCAGAGCGGCGGCGGCGTGCACATCGATGTTCCCGCCCGGATGCAGCGCCAGCATCCGGAAGGCCCACCGGTGGTCCTCGTCCAGGACCTGATAGGACAGCCGCAAGGTGGCGGCGACACTGCGCTCCCCGGAACTGAGCTCGTCGAGCCGGCGGGTCTCGTCGCGCAGCCGGTCGGCCAGGTACTGCAGGGTCCAGCGCGGCCGGTTGCGCAGCCTGGCCGTCGCGATCCGCAGGGCCAGCGGCAGATAGCCGCACAGCCGGGCCAGTTCGGCCGCCGCCTCGGGCTCCGCCGCCACCCGCCCGGCCGCCAGTGTCTCGGAGACCAGGGTGGCGCTCTCCTCGGGCGTCATCACGTCGACGGAGATCCAGTCGGCACCGTCCAGCTCCACCAGACGGGCCCGGCTGGTGACGAGCACCAGGCAGCCCGGCGAGTTGGGCAGCAGCGAGCGGACGACGGCCGCGTCGGCCGCGTTGTCCAGCAGCAGCAGGACCCGCTTGCCGACCAGCGCGGTCCGCCACAGGGCGGCGCGGCCCGCGACGTCGTCGGGTACGCGGCCACCGGACAGGCCCAGCGCGCGCAGCAGACTGCCCAGTGCCGGGCCGGCCGTGACCGGTTGCTCGCCCGGGGTGTAGCTGCGCAGATCGATGTGGAGCTGGCCGTCCGGGTAGGTGCCGGCGAGGCTGTGCGCGGCACGTACGGCCAGCGAGGTCTTGCCGCTGCCGCCCATCCCGTCCAGAGCGACGATCCGGGTGCCGCGCCCGCCGCTCTTCGCGGCGAACTCCAGCAGCACCTGGAGTTCCCGCTCACGTCCGGTGAAGTCGGCCAGGTCGTAGGGCAGTGTGCAGGGCGCGTCGGCGGGCGGGGGCACCGGTGCGGGTGCTGCCGTGTGCGGGGCCGGGGGCTCCGGAGCCGCCAGTTCGGGAGAATCCCGCAGGATGCCCTCGTACACCCGGGTGAGCCCCGCGCCCGGATCGATGCCGAGCTCCTCGACCAGCAGCTCACGCACCGTGCTGAACTCCTCCAGCGCCTCCGCCTGCCGGCCCGAGCGGTACAGCGCCAGCATCAGCTGGCTTCGAAGCGTTTCGCGCAGCGGATGCTGGAGCACCAACGCGCGCAGTCCGGCCACGAGTTCGGCTGCCTCACCGAGAGAGAGGCGAAGCTCGAAGAGCTGCTCGGCCGCGTTGAGCCGACGCTCCTCCAGCGCGGTCGCGGCCGCTTCGACGACCGGGCCGCCGGTGCCGGACAGCACCGGGCCCCGCCACAGGGCGAGCGCGGAGCGCAACTCCTCCACCGCGTCGGCGGGGCGGCCCTCACCGGCCGCCCGCTTCGCCTCCCGGGTGTGCCGGTCGAACGCGGCCAGGTCCAGCTGCCGTTCACCGACCGCCGCACGGTAGCCGGGGCCGTCGGTGACCAGGACGCGTGCCCCGTCCGGGATGCGCCGCCGCAGGTCGGCAACGGCCTTGCGCACTTGGTGGGAGGCGGTCGCGGGCGGGTCGTCCGCCCATGCGGCCTCCACGAGCCGGCTGACCGGCAGCACCTTGCCGGGTTCCAGCAGCAGGGTCACGAGCACACGTTCCTGGATCATTCCGCCGAGCCCCAGCCGGGTGTCACCGGACCAGCCCTCCAGCCGACCGAGGATGTTGAAGCGCAGAGGTCTCTCGGCATCCGCTGTCACGTGGCCCCCGCAACCCCCGCTCGATCCCGCTGTCCCGGGATCATATGCGGATACCTGTACGTACGGTACCGGCGGTATCCAGCCGGGAATCGAACGGGAATCACCCGTCGGAGGATGCGTCCCGTTCCCTTCCACCCCGCCCGACGGCGGACAGCGCACCCGCCCTTCCCGTACCACAAGGACCCGGCCCCACCCGGGGGTGCGGCATCGGGGAACCCCGATTGCGCCGACTGACTGAGCACCAGGCCACCCCCTTTTTTGCGACAAGGAGACAGTGATGAATGCTCAGACCCCCTCCGACGGACTCGGCAGCCTGCTGCAGAGTGCGCGCCGACGGGCCGGGCTCACGCAGGAACAGCTCGCCGGACTCTCCACCGTCAGCGTCCGGGCCATCCGCGACCTGGAACAGGGGCGGGTGGAGCACCCGCGCAAGGAGACCCTTCCCCTGCTGGCCGACGCCCTGCGGCTCAGCGGCCCGCGCCGTGCCGCACTCGAACTGGCCGTCACGGGAGCCTCCGTGGGCAGTGCGCTGCGCGATGTGTACGACGCCGAGCTGGCCCCGCCGCCCGTGCCGCTGAGTCCGCTGGCCGGACGGCGCGCCGAACTCCGGGCGCTCACCGAACTGCTCGCCACGGATCACGAGCGGTTGCTGAGCGTGGTGGGTCTGCCGGGGGTGGGCAAGACCCGCCTGGCCCAGGAGGCGGCGCTGCGGCTGTACGCCCGCGACCGCATCCCGGTGCTGTGGGTTCCGCGGGACCGGCCGGCCGCGGGCAACCCGGCCGGCACGGCCGCGCACAGTGCGCAGCGGGCACTGGTGCGGGGCGTCCGGGCACTGGTGGCGCAGGAGGGAGGCGCGGACGAACTGGCCGCCGTCATACGCGACAGGGCCACTCTGATCGTTCTGGACGGTCACGACGTCGCACCGGCCGTCGAACCCGCGCTCCTGGGGCTGCTGCACTCCTGCGAGCGGCTGAAGGTGCTGATCACGGCCCGCGCCCCGCACCCCGCCCCGGGCGGCCGGCTGCTGCCGCTCGCCCCGCTTCCCCTGCCGGCCGCCGCTCCCGCCGCCCCCGGCGACTCGCTGACCGCCGGGCGCCCCGCGGTCGAGCTGATGATGGCGTGTGTCGGCCTGATGCGCCCCGACCTCCTCCCCACCGACGCCGTGATCACCACCGTGGCGCGGATCTGCCGGGCCCTGGACGGACTCCCGCAGGCCATGGAGGCGGCGGCCTCCTGGCTGCTGATGTACTCGCCCCAGCAACTGCTGGAGATCGCCCGGCGCAACCCGCTGAGCCTCGTGGGCGGCACCGCCCTGCCGGCCCCCGGCGCGGGACCCGAGCTGAGCATCCTGCTGACCGCGGCGGTCGACGCGCTGCCCGGCCGTCTCCGCACGGCCGTGGCCGAGCTGGGCGACGTACCGGAACCGTGGACGGTCCAGGACGCCGCGCCGCTGCTCGGACGGGGGCCCGCCGACGCCGCCCGCGACGTCCACGCGCTGCTGGTGCGCGGCCTGCTTCGCCAGGTGCCGGCCGGGCCGGGCACCGGGGAGACGCCCCGGTACGCGGTGCTGCGGCTGATCCGCGCCGTGACCGATGCCGCCCGTACCACGGCCTTCGACGCGACCGCGGTACCGGTCGGCTGACCCCGCCCCCGCACGTTCCAACTGCCGCTCGGCTGCCGCCCGGCACGCCGGTGAACCCCGGTCACCGTCCCTACGCTCGTGGCCGAAGGGATGTCCCGAGCGAGCCAGGACTCGTTCTTCGAAGGTCTTCCAATGATGTGGACGAAGCGAACCATGAAGCCTGCAGAAATGGTGTCCCGCAATCGATCCGGGCCGCTGGACGTCGTCGTCACCGGACTCCCGTCCGACGCGCACACCTGGAATCTCGTTTTCATCCAACTGCTGCTCGAAGACCTCGGACACGAGGTCGTCAATCTGGGCCCCTGTATCGCGGAGGACGAAGTCGTGGAGTCCTGCTGCAAGTACCGGCCCGATCTGCTCGTCGTGAGCAGCGTCAACGGACACGGCTTCCACGACGCCAAGCCCCTCATCGGGGCGGTGCGGGCCCGCTGGGAACTGGCCGGGCTGCCGGTCGTCATCGGCGGCAACCTCGGTGTGACGGGTGGTGAGGGAGCGGAGCGGCAGGCGCGTGAGCTGATGGCGGCCGGATTCGACGCGGTCTTCCAGGAAGGCGTAGCCCTGGCCTCCTTCGAGGAATTCGTCGGCGCGTTGCCCCGCGAGCCCCGAGCGGTGGACCGGTGACCGGGCAGGCGGGTGCGGCGGGTGCGGTGACCGTCCACGGACGCCCCGCCTCCTTCGGCCGGTTCGTGGCCGAGGCGCAGGCACGCGGACAACTGGTCGTTCAGCCCCGCATGGGTTTCTCCGACCCGGCCCGGATGCGCCGCGGGCTCCTCGCCACCAAGGGAGCCTGCGACGCGGTGGCCGGAACCCTCACCATCGACAGCTACACCCGGGTCGCCGACGAACCGTCCGTCGTGCGCGCGCTCGCCGCCCGGACCCCCCTGAACGGATACCCGATCACCTCGTACAGCCCCCACACCTCCCGCTGGGTGCTCGACGGGGTGCACGACGCCGGGTTCCCGGTCCAGGTGCGGCACGGTTCGGCCCGGCCGCAGCGGATCATCGCGGCGCTCGGCCGACTGGGCCTGGATGCCACGGAGGGCGGCCCCGTCTCGTACTGCCTGCCGTACGGACGCACCCCGCTGGTGGACTCCGTACGCAACTGGCAGGAGAGCTGCGAGCGGCTCGCGGAGCTGCGGGCCACCGGTGCCGAACCCCACCTGGAGACCTTCGGCGGCTGCATGCTGGGCCAGCTCTGCCCACCCGGGCTCCTGGTGGCGATCAGCGCACTCGAAGCACTCTTCTTCCACCGGGCCGGGCTGCGCAGCATCTCGCTCAGCTACGCCCAGCAGACCAGCCAGGAGCAGGACACCGAGGCGGTGGCCGCGCTGCGGCGGCTGGCCGCCGAACTGCTGCCGGACACCGACTGGCACATCGTCCTCTACACCTACATGGGCCTCTACCCGCGCACCGCCGAGGGCGCCCGCGACCTGCTCGAACGGTCCGCGGAACTCGCGGTGCGCACCGGGGCGGCCCGGCTGATCGTGAAGACGGCCGACGAGGCGCACCGCATCCCCACCGTCGCGGCGAACGTGGCCGCTCTGCGCACCGCGGCAGCCGCCGCGGACCGGGCCCGCCGCACCTCACCGGCAGTTTCTCCCCAACTGCCGGTCGGTGGCGGGACACCGGCCGACAATGAGGTGTACGCGGAGGCCAGGACCCTGGTCGACGCGGTACTCGGCCTCGACGCCGATCTCGGCCAGGGCCTGCTGAAGGCCTTCGAGCGCGGCTTCCTGGACGTCCCGTACTGCCTGCATCCCGACAACGCGGGCCGCACCCGGAGCCACATCGACTCCGCCGGCCGACTGACCTGGGCCGAGACCGGCGCGATGCCCCTCGCCCGGACCGCCGGGCGGGGCCCGCGGCTCACCGCGGCCGGTCTGTACGAGGCACTCTCGTTCGTCCAGCGCCGGCACGACGGAGCATCCCCGTCCCCCGAACGTCCCGGGCCACCGGCACCGATGGTTCCCCGCCGGCCCGACCGGCGGCACTTCCAGGAGGTAGCACCATGACCGTGACATCCGCCGCGACCGCGGGGGCGTCCGCCCCGTCCTTCCCGTCGTCACCCGACCAGCACCTGGGGCGGGAGGCCACCCGGGCCACGCTGCGGGTGCAGAGCCGGATGCTGGCCGCGACCCGGGAGCACCTGGCCGCACGCGGCTTCCAGGAGCTGCTGCCACCGGTGATCGGCCCGGTGACCGACCCCGGTACCCGCGGATCCAAGCAGGTGGACGTGGACTTCTACGGCCACAAGTACAAGCTGATGACGAGTGCGATCCTCTACAAACAGGCGTCGTTGCTGGCCTTCGACAAGATCTTCTACATCGCCCCCAACGTGCGGCTGGAACCACTGGAGACGGCGGTGACCCACCGGCACCTCGCCGAGTTCCACCAGATCGACGTCGAGATCCGCGACGCCCGCCGCGACGACGCCGTCGCCGTCGCCGAGGAACTGGTGTCCGCGGTGGTGTCCGCCGTGGTCCGGGACATGCCCGCGGACCTCGAACTGCTCGGCCGGGACGCCGATGCCTTCCGCGAGGTGGTCGCCGGTTCCTTCGGCCGCATCAGCCACCGGGAGGCCACGGCCGATCTGAACGGGCTCGGCCACCCGCAGGACCCGGCCGCCGAGATCGACTGGGAGGGCGAGGAGATCCTCTCCGCCAAGTCGAGCCGCCCGTTCTTCGTCGTCGACTACCCCAAGGGATCGCGCGGTTTCTACGACCGCGAGGACCCGGCGGCACCGGGCATCCTGAGCAACTTCGACCTGATCGCCCCGGAGGGGTACGGCGAACTGGCCAGCGGCAGCGAGCGCGAGTACGACTACGCGACCCTGGTCACCCGGATGCGGGAGACGGGCGAGAACCCCGCCAAGTACGGCTGGTACCTCGACCTGGCCCGGCGCGGAGTACCGGCCAGCGCCGGCTTCGGTATCGGTCTGGAACGCTTCACCCGGTACGTCACGGGCCGCAGCGCCGTGTGGGAGGCCAGTGCCTACCCGAAGCTTCCGGGCGTGGTGTCCGCATGAGCGGGCTGAGCGCCGCGGGATTTCCCGAGGAACGGGTGCGCGAGCGCGCCCGGCACGGCGCCGCGGCGGTCTTTCCCTCCCTGGACGGCTACGGCAGCGGGCTCCTCGGCGCCGACCCGGTCGCTCCGCACGCGGACGACCTGCTGGAACGGACCCGGATCGTGCCACCGGTCTTCATGCCGGAAAGGCTGAAGAAGCTCATCGAACTCGCCCGTGAGCCGCTGTACACCGACGTCGAACTCGCCACCTCCGTAGGCGGGTTCAACTCCCGGCTGCCGCTGTACGTCTCGGCCTTCGGGTCCACCCGGGTCGCCAGCCACGACCTCGGCGAGGCGGCGGGACGACAGGCCGGCGGGCTCGGCGTGCCCCTGGTGATCGGGGAGAACGTGGTCCCCGTCAACGGCTACCGGGCGGCCGCGGACACCGATGTCTCCCCGCTGCTCGGCCGGATCGCCGCCTACACGGCGGCCGCCGACGACGAGCACGGCGGGGTGGTCGTCCAGCAGTCCACCGAGGACGCCGACGCCGAGGTCTGGAACCTCGTCTACAGCGACCCCGTGTCCGAACCCCTGCTGGCCACCGGGCGACTGGCCTTCGAACTGAAAGTGGGCCAGGGAGCCAAGCCGGGCCTGGGCGGGCTGACCGTACTGAGCAGGGAAACGGCCGCACGGGTCGCCGAGCAGTACGCCGCCGACGACGTGTTCGGCGCGGACAGCGACGCGGTCCTGCGGATCAGCAGCCCAGGGACGTTCACACAGGAGATCCTGCGCCAGCAGATCCGGCTGATGCGGAACAACTTCCCGCGCGCCCGGGTCTGGGTGAAGCTGCACCCCGGCCGCGACGTGGCCGAAGCCGCCGCCACCGCCTGGGCCGCCGGGGCCGACTCGGTCACCGTGGACGGTGCCGAGGGCGGCACGGCCTGGGCCCCGTCCTGCTTCCTCGGCCAGGTCGGGCTGCCGCTCGGCGAGGCGCTGCGACGGATCGGCCCGAGCGGCCACTGCCTGCTGGCCAGCGGACGGATCTGGGAAGGCACCCGTGCGGTCAAGGCGCTCGCCCTGGGCGCCCGCGCGGTCGGCCTCGGCCGCGCGGCCCTGATCGCCGTCGACGAGGACCGGGAGCACGGACTGCGCCGGACGGCGGAAGCCCTCGCTCTGGAACTGCGCCTGCTGATCAGCGCCGTCGGCAAGTACCACGTCGGCGCCCTGGCACCGGAGGACCTTCTGCTGCCGGCCGAGGCCGCCCGAGCCGGGACCGCCTGACCGGGCGTCGCCGTGACGCGCGGTGTCCGGCCCGCCCGCGGCGACGGCACGGCCCCTGGGCTCCGCCGGCCGGTCGTCCCCGGCAGCGGCAGCGCCCCTCCCCGTGGCCCTGCCGGAGCGTGCAGATCCGATCCACGAGAGGTGCCAGATGCCCGAGCCCCGAGCCGATCAGGTGTTCCCCGCCCTCGCCCCGTGCACGGCCGTGAAAGGCCCCTCGTCCGCCCCGGCCGCAGGCCGCCCGCCCCGCAGAGCCCGTCCGGGAAGGGGCGGGCGGGGTGAGCCGGGATGAGGAGGGGGACCTTCGGGCCCGCTCCGGACGAACTGTTCGCCGCGCAGGCCGGCCGGACACCCGATGCGCCGGCGTTGGTGTTCGAGGAACAACGGGTCACCTACGCCGAGTTGGAGACGTGGGCCAATCGTCTGGCCCGCCATCTGGCGCAGGCGGGCGTGCGGCCGGGCGATCTGGTGGCGGTTCATCTGGAGCGGTCGCCGTACCTGGTCGCGGCTCTGCTCGCCGTACTGAAGTCGGGCGCCGGATACACGGTGCTGGATCCGCAGTTCCCCGCCGAGCGGCTGAACGGCGTGCTGGAGCAGGTCGAGCCGGTGGCGCTGCTCACGCAGACCCACCTGGCCGCTCTCCGCACGGATGCCGTGGTGGTCGATCTGACCCGTGCGGTGGTTGCGGTGAGCGCGATGTCCGGCGCGGCGATCGAGGCGGGCGAAGGGCCCCGCCCGGCGGTGTGCGTGGTGCTCGCGCCGGTCTCGGACGAGGGAGCGACGGGGGTGATGATGTCCCCCCGCGCGAGGGCTGCCGCTCTGTCGGCGGCCGGCTGTCCGGACTTCGGACCGCGGACGGTGTTCCTGCAGTGTTCGCCGGTGTCGGGCGACGCGTTCGAACTGGAGGTGTTCGGGCCGTTGCTGCACGGCGGCACGTGTGTGCTCCAGCCGGGACAGCGCCCGGATCCCCATCAGATCGACGAACTGGTCGAGGCCCACGGGGTCACGTCGTTGCAGATGACGGCGAGCCTGTACCGGCACATGGTGAACGAACACCCGGCGGTGTTCGCCAGGGTCAGGGAGACGATGACCGTGGGGGAGCCGGCGTCGCCGGCGCCTTGCGCCCAGTTGCCGACGGGTCATCGGGCGATGCGTCTGGTGCGCGGATACGGTCTCGTGGAGTCGGCCGGGATCACCGCGGTGTCGGCTGTCCGCCCCCGGGACGCGGCCGCCGGACCGGTTCCGATCGGTACCCCGGTCGCCGGCAAGCGTGCGTATGTGCTCGACGGCGCCCTGGAGCCCGTACCGCCAGGTGCACCCGGGGAGTTGTACGTGGCCGGCCAGGGACTGGCGTACGGCTATCTCAACCGGCCCGCGCTGACCGCCGAGCGGTTCGTGGCCGACCCGTACGGCCCGCCGGGCTGCCGCATGTACCGCACGGGCGATCTCGCGCGCTGGAACGACCTGGGGGCGCTGGAGTATCTGGGCCGGGCGGAGTAGCAGGTCGGGCACGGGACGCCGCTCCGGGGCGAGGCCCCCGCGAGCGACCCGCCGCTGTTCACCGCTCATCCGGTAAAGCCGTTCGATGCAATGGCTCCTGACCACCTCGCCGGGCCGCCGGCAGCAGATCCGCCCCTGCCGCACACCTCCGGGCGGAGCACCGGCAGGCCGCCGAGCCGGCCCCCTCCCGCCCCGCCGGGCTTTCATCGCCGAGCGGGATCCCTCCCGTCCCCGCCGGGCCTTCGCCGCCGATCGCCGGGGCCGTCGCAGGGGCGGCGGCCCCGCCCGCTCCCGGGCCCACCGGCCGGACCGGGACCGTCCGGTCCACCGGCCCGAAGCCGCCCGCAGGCGGTCGCCGTGCGGAACTGCCCGCATCCTGCCGCCGGAGCAGCCGGATCCGGCTCTGCGGGATCCCTAGCCTGAGCAGCGTCCGCACGTCCGGTCAGGCCTCCGCGAGCGGTCCGGCCCCCAGAGGAAGTCAAGGGACATGGTGGATCAATCCGACTGGCGCGTCGGCGTCGCTTCCGCTCCCATACATCACGGCGAGATTCTCCAGGGCGTGTTCCCGCACGACGGCGGACTCACCCGGGGCCTTGTCACCCTTCCCTGCACCGTCCACATGACTCATGCCACGTTCGTGCCCGCCCCCGGCACCGACGTCCGTGTGTCCCCCGCCTGGAAGACCAAGGCCCGGCGAGCCGCCCAGCTGGCCGTCGACTCGGTCGCACCCCCGGGCCACAGGGTGGGCGGGTGCCTCGAACTCAGCGGCGACGTGCCGCTGTGCCGCGGCTTCGGCTCGTCGACCAGCGATGTCCTCGCCGCCATCCGGGCGGTGAAGGACGCCTTCGCCGGCCCGCTGGGGCCGCAGGAGGTGGCCCGGCTCGCCGTAAGGGCCGAGACCGCTTCCGACTCCCTGATGTTCGACGAGAGCGCGGTGCTCTTCGCCCAGCGGGAGGGGGAGGTCATCGAGGACTTCGGCTACCGGCTGCCGCCCGTGCGGGTGCTCGGCTTCGGATCCCGGCCCGAGAACGACAGCCGGGGCGTGGACACACTCGCGTTCCCGCCCGCCCGCTACGACCGCGGTGAGGCCCGGCTCTTCGCCGACCTCCAGGTGATGCTCCGCGAGGCCATCCACACCAAGGACGTGGCACTCATGGGTGCGGTGGCCAGCAGGAGCACCGAGATCAACCAGCGGTACCTGCCCATCACCCGGCTCGACGGGATCCGGCGCATCGTGCGTGAGGCCGGCGCCCTGGGCGTGCAGGCGGCCCACAGCGGAGACATCGCCGGGATCCTCTTCGACCGGGACGACCCCGAGGTCGAGAGCTGCCTCGCACACGCGCAGCGGCTTCTGCACAGTATCGGCATCCACGAGCAGTGGATCTTCACGACGGGTGACTGACATGACTACGACCACGATCGCCGGTGCGGCGAAGGTGCACGCCTCGGTGGTGGAAGCCACCGAACTGCCCCGCATCATCCAAGTGACCGACAACCTCTACGCGGCCGCGTTCAGCCTGATGAAGCTGCTGCCCGCCCGCTTCATCATCGACCGGGCCGAGGCCGCCGGTCTGCTGACCCCCGGCACCCGCATCATCGAGACCTCCTCCGGCACCTTCGGTCTGGGACTGGCCATGGTGTGCCGGCTGCGCGGCTACCCGCTGACCATCGTCGGGGACTCCGCCATCGACCAGGACCTGCGCACCCGGCTGGAGATGCTGGGCGCCACCGTGGAGATCGTCGAGTACACCGGCCTTCCCGGCGGCATCCAGGGCGCCCGGCTCGCCCGGATCGAGGAGCTGCGCCGGGCGCACCCGGGCAGTTTCGTCCCCGGCCAGTACGACAACCCCGACAACCCGGCGGCCTACGAGTCCGTCGCCCGGCTCATCGGGGAGACGGTCGGTTCGGTCGACTGCCTGGTCGGCCCGGTCGGCTCCGGCGGTTCCACCGGAGGACTCGCCGCGGCCCTGCGCCCCGCCGACCCGGCGCTGCACCTCGTGGGCGTCGACACCCACGGGTCCGTCATCTTCGGAACCTCCGAGAGCAAGCGGACACTGCGCGGGCTGGGCAGCAGCATCCACCCGGGCAACGTGCACCACACGGCGTACGACGAGGTGCACTGGGTGACAGCGGCCGAGGCCTTCCACGCGACCCACGAACTCTTCCGCGCCCACAGCCTGTTCATGGGCCCCACCAGTGGCGCGTCCTTCCAGGTGGCGTCCTGGTGGGCGGCGCGCAACCCGCGGAGCAAGGTCGTCATGGTGCTTCCCGACGAGGGCTACCGCTACCAGTCGACCGTCTACAACGCCACGTGGCTGGACGAGCAGGGCATCGTGCCGGCGGCCAGTCCGGCGGGCCCGGTCCTGGTCCACCACCCGCTGGAGGCCCCGCCCGCCTGGGCGCGCCTGGTCTGGGCGCGCCGGAACTTCGACGACGTGATGATGCCGGGAGCGGAAGCGTGAACACCCCCACACTTGTACTGGTCGAGTCCAACACCACGGGTACGGGGCGCCAGTTCGCCCAGCGAGCCCGGGCCCACGGCGTGGATCCGGTGCTGTTCGCCGCGGATCCGGGCCGCTACCCGTACGTCGCCACGGACGCGGTCCGCACGGTGGTCGTGGACACCACCGACCCGCAGGCGCTGGAGGGTGCGGTCCGCGCGCTCGCCTCCGAGGTGCCACTGGCCGGTGTGCTGTCGAGCTCGGAGTACTTCGTGGCGGCCGCCGCCGCGCTGGCCGCCCGCACCGGGCTGCCCGGCCCGTCCGCCGAGGCGGTGGCGGCCTGCAGGGACAAACCGACACAGCGCCGGGTCCTCGCCGGCGCGGGGGTTCCCGTCCCCGGGTTCTCGACGGCCGCCGACGTGTCCCAAGCGGTTGCCGCCGCCCAGTGGCTGGGCCTTCCGGTGGTCGTCAAGCCGGTCCGGGGTTCCGGAAGCCTCGGTGTACGGCTGTGCGCCACGCGGCGGGAGGTCGCCGAGCACGCCGAGGTGCTGCTGGCCGCCACGACCGACGAGCGCGGTGCCGCCGTTCCGTCCCGGATCCTCGTCGAGTCGTTCCTGACCGGCCGGGAGTTCTCCGTCGAGGTGTTCGGCGACCGGGCGGTCGCCGTCGTGGCCAAGCGGATCGGGGCGCCCCCGGTGTTCGTCGAGACCGGTCATGACGTCCCGGCCGCGCTCACCGCGGACGAGGAGGAGGCACTGACGGACAGTGCGCTGCGCGCGGTCGCCGCGCTCGGCCTCGGGTGGGGCGCCGCCCACGTGGAGCTCCGGCTCGACGGCCGGTCCGCCCGGGTGATCGAGGTCAACCCGCGGCTGGCCGGCGGCATGATCCCCGAGCTGGTGCGCCGGGTCACCGGGATCGACCTGGTGGGGGACCAGGTGCGAGCGGCCCTGGGACTGCCGCCCGGGCGACCGGCGCGCCCCGAGGCGGACGCGGCGGCGATCCGATTCCTGATCGCCGGGCGTGGCGGGGTGCTGGCCGACGCGCCCGGGCTGGACGCCGCGCGCGCGGTGGCCGCCCGGTCGCCCGGCGTCGCCGATGCGGCGCTCTACCGCCCACCCGGCGCCCCGGTCGCCCCCGCCGAGGACTTCCGGGGCAGGTTCGGCCATGTGATCACCACCGGAGCCACCCCGGACTCCTGCGCACACGAGGCCGAAACCGCCCGTGACGCCCTGCTGTCCGCCGTGGTCCTCGCCCCCGGGACCGCCCTCCCCGCCGTCCGGGCGGTGGCCGTATGAGCGGCGTGGACACGGGACGGCTGCGGACGGGCCTCCACGACGAGGCGCACCCCATCGTCTACGACCAGTACCTCTCCGGGCCCCCCGCCGATGGTCTGGTCTCCGAGCTGCGGCTGATCAGCGAAGTCGACCGGGCGCACCTGGTGATGCTCGCCGAACGAGGCATCGTCCCCGCCGGCACGGCCGCGGCCCTGCTGAAGACCATCGCGGACCTGCGCGCGGAAGACTTCGACGCGGTACGCGAGCGACCCATGCCCCGCGGGGTGTATCTGGCGTACGAGGGGTGGCTGACCGAGCGGCTCGGCGAGGAGACCGGCGGGGTGCTGCACACCGGCCGCTCCCGCAACGACCTCAACGCCACCACCGTGCGCCTGAGGGCGCGCGCCCCCTACCGCCGGCTGCTGGTCGAGACGGCCGGGCTGGCGCGTGCGCTGCTGGACCGTGCGGAGGCGTACCAGGACGTCGTCATGCCCGCGTACACCCATGGCCAGCCCGCCGTGCCCCTCGGCTACGGCCACTACCTGGCCGCGGTGGCGGGGGCGGTGCTGCGCGGTCTCGGCGGCCTGCTGGAGGCCGGACGTGAGCTGGACGTCAACCCGCTCGGCGCCGGCGCGGTCGGCGGGACGTCCGTGCCGATCGACCCTTCGCGCACGGCCCGGCTCCTCGGCTTCACCACCGTCGCACCCAACTCGGTCGACGCGGTCGCCTCCCGCGACTTCGTGCTGCGGTTGCTCTCGGCCGCATCGGTGCTGGGCATCGCACTCGCCCGTACCGCCAAGGACTTCAGCACCTGGACATCGGAGGAGTACGGGCTGCTGCACGTGGCCGACGACCTCGTCGGATCCAGCTCGATGATGCCGCAGAAACGCAACCCGTTCCTGCTGGAACACATCCAGGGCCGGGCCACGGCAAGCCTGGGCAGCTTCGTCGGAGCCGCCTCGGCGATGGCCACGGCCGGTTACACCAACGCGATCGCCGTCGGCACGGAGGCGGTCCGCCAACTGTGGCCGGGGCTGCGTGCCACCACGGACGCGGTCACCCTCCTCAGGCTCGTGGTCGCGGGCACCGAGCCCGAGCGGAACCGGATGACCGAGCGGTGCGTCGACGGTTTCACGTCGGCGACCTATCTCGCCGAACGCCTCGTCGCGGACGGCATGCCGTTCCGTGCCGCCCACCATCTGGTCGGCGAGACCGTCCTCGCCGCGCTGGACGGAGGCGATCCGCTCGCCCACGCGGCTCGCAGCAACCCCGGCGTCGCCCGCGCCGCCGCCGGTTACGCCGACGACTGGCTGGCGCCCGGGGCCGTGGCCGCGGCCTGCGCCCACGGCGGAGGCCCCGGAACCACGGGCGCCGGGATTGATCTGCTGCGTTCGGAACTCGACACGCTGGAAGCCGCTATGACGGAACATCAGATGCGTTGGGACGGGGCGGCCGAACTGCTGGCCGCCGCGACCGAGAAGCTGGCGGAGGGAGGGGTAGCAGCAGACTGACCCCGGCGCCCTGGGGAGCCATGGGGTGCACAGCGCCCACCGGGTACGCCGGTTCGGCCCGACCCCATGGCCCCGCTGGGCGGCCGTGCGGCCCCGGTGCACCCCGCGGCCCATCAGCGGTGCTGCCTCCCGCCCGCCCCGGCCGGATCGCGTCCTGCCGCACCCGACGCCCCGTCCGGCCCCTTTCGCCGTCAGCCGCCGAGCGCATGCACCTCGCTCAGGACGGCGCGCATCTGCGGTCCCGACTTCTGGGCGTAGTCGCTGCCCGTGTAGCCCCACCAGTCCCAGCAGCCCTGGGGATTGCCGCGCAGGAGGCTGATGTCGGTCTGCGGATAGAGGATCACCAGGTTGTTGGTGTCGGCGTACTCGTTGAGATGGGACTCACGGGCGAACCGGTCGCCCACGAACTTGTTGTCGCTCATGCAGCCGTGCAGGGCGACGACCAGTGTGCAGGCGGCCCCCGCCGCGCAGGAGTCCGGCGTGTAGAGGAAGCTGCTGCTGCCCATGCTGTACCACTGGGCCAGACCGCCGGGCACGTACCGGTTCTGGTCGTGCCGGCTGACCGTGCCCGACTGCGTGGCGGCCGGTGCGTTCACCTGGCCCAGCCAGTGGCCGAGCATCTCGCCCTGCGGGTCGTTGCCGCAGTTGATCAGGAACGGGTAGAAGGTGGTGCCACAGCTCAGCGGGGCGTTCGGAGTGGGCCAGCCGTGCCCTGCCGGATCGGTGTCGTGGTACGCGATCCGGGCCCCGAAGTCCCGGTAGAGCTGGACGCCTTCGTCGCTCACCGATGCCCGGACGAGCGGGTCCTTGGTGCCGTGGTACGTATAGACGGGCTTGCCCGCCAGGTTCGACACGGGGTCGATCCGTCCCTCGGCCGACCAGCGGCGGGCGATCTGCTCGATGCCCTCCGGATCGGTGGAGATCAGCCCCGTACCACAGGCGATCAGGCCGACGACGATGCCGCCCTTGCCGCAGTAGTACGGACCCGCGGCGACGATGCCCGCGCCCTTGAAGGTGCCGGAATAGGCCACCTGGAGCTGCGAGGCCATGAATCCGCCGGAAGAGATTCCGGTGACGTACGTATCGGTGATGTTGAGCCGGGGAAGGCCCGGTTCGCCCGCGTGGGCGGGGGCGGTGAGCCCCAGGGTCGCGGCCAGGGCGGCGGCCAGGGTGACGGCGGCGGCCCGCAGGGAACGGAGTTTCATCGTGCGCTCTCCTTGGCTGGTGTCCGTTCGGGGAACGGGGTCGGAAGTGGGGGGTACGGAGACGGACGGGGCCATGGTTGGCCGCGCACCACCCTGTGGGAAATGGAGGTGTGCCACGTCGTCGACGGGTGAGGAGTGGAGATTCTCTCCGTCGCCCGGTGTGCGCGGCGGCAGCGGTGCGGTAACACTGGCCGGGTGACGACGACGCCAGCGACCACCGGTGCTCTGCTCCGCCTGTTGCGCGAGGAGGCGGACGAGGCGGACTTCCGCGCCGTTGCCGCCGAACCGCAACTCGTCGACGAGGCCCTGGAGATACGTTCCAGGCTCGCGGCCCACCGCCGCCGGGAGGCAGCGCTCGCCGCGCTCTACGAGACCGCCGGCGACCTCGCATCACTGCGCGACCTCGAAGACGTCCTGCAGGCGATCGTCAACCGTGCCCGCACTCTCATCGGCACCGATGTCGCGTACCTGCTGCTCTCCGACCCGGAGGAAGGAGACACGTACGTACGCGTCACCGACGGCATCACGACGGACGGGTTCAAGACCGGCCGGCTCGCCGCCGGCACCGGACTCGGCGGGCTGGTCGCCGCGACCGCCGTGCCGTACCACACCGCCGACTACCCCAACGACGCCCGCTTCGCGCACACTTCGTACGTGGACGGCGTCATCGGGGCGGAGGGGCTGGTGGCCATCCAGGGCGTGCCGCTGAAGTTCGGCGACCAGGTGTACGGGGTACTGTTCGCCGCCAACCGCCGGGTGCGGCCCTTCTCGCCGGACGAGGTCGACCTGCTCATCTCGCTCGCCAACCACGCCGCCCTCGCCATCGAGAACGCCACGCTCTTCGAAGAGGTCCGCAAGACCGCCGCCGTCCACGAGCGGCTCACCGACGTCGCACTCGACGGCGGCGGCCCCACGGGGCTGGCCACGGAACTCGCCGACGTACTGCGCGGCAGCGTCCTCGTCCTAGACGCCCAGGACCGGCCGCTCGCCTCGGCCGGCGACGCGCCGCCCGAACCCGCGGACTTCGTACGGGAGATGGCGCAGGCCCGAGCCCGCCGCGGCTCCGCGTCACGCGGAACCGTCTGTGTCACCCCGATCGCCGCCGCCGACGAACACCTCGGCACGTTGCTGCTGGTACGCGGCGGACTCGACGCCTCCGACATCCACGCCCTGGAACGGGCCGCCCAGGCCGCCGCCCTCATGCTGCTCGGTGAACGCACGGTCGCGGAGGCCGAGCACCGGCTGCGCGGCGAGATCCTCGAAGACCTGCTGGGCGCCCCGCACCGCGACCCCGAAGGGCTGCGCCGACGAGCCGCGCTGGTCGGCCTCGACCTGGAGCGCGACCATGTGGTGCTGGTGGCCCGGGGCGGGAACAACGCCAGGCGGCGCCGCGTCACGGAACTGGCGGGCGGCCACGCCACCCGGCTCGGTGGCATCGCGGGCGAGTACGGAGGCAACACCGTCGTCGTCCTGCCCGCCGCCGAAGACCCGGGCGGCGCTGCCCGTACCCTCGCCGAACTGCTGACCGCCGGGATCGGACACCCCGTCACGGTCGGCGCGGAGCCCGCGGCACCCGGCGCGGCGGCCGTCGTCGAAGCACACCGCGACGCCGCCCGCTGTCTGGACGTACTGGTCGCGCTGGACCGTGCCGGTGAGGGCGCCTGCCGCGACGACCTCGGCATCCACGGCATCCTGCTGGGCCCCGCGGGCCGCGATGAACTGGACCGTTTCGTCCGTCGCACGATCGGCCCGCTGGTGGAGCACGACGAGACGCGCGGCAGCGACCTGGTGCGCACCGCGCTCACCTACTTCGCCTGCGACGGCAACCTGAGCCGTACCGCCACCGCCCTGTACGTCCACGTCAACACGCTCTACCAGCGCATCGACCGGATCTCGGCGCTTCTGGGCCCCCGGTGGCGCCGCGGCGACCACGCACTGCAGGTCCACCTGGCCCTCACCATGCGGCGAACGGCCGGGTGAGGCTCTCACGAGCTCGTGCGAAGGGGCCCACCACCCGAACCGGCTTCACCGCCTGCACGTCCATGTCGCCCCGCGCTTCGAAGGCCCCGCCCCGCACGCACGGCAAGCAGGGCTTCGACAGCGGGCGGGGCGGGCGCTCGGGGGCGGGGGAGCGGTGGGCGAGTCGCTCAGGACTGCGTGTCCGCCTGCGTCATGGAACGGACGGCATCGGCGATGGTGCTCCGGTAGAGGCCCAGCTTCGGCTTGAGCACCTTCGCGCCGGAGCCGAGCGGGAAGTTGAGCGTGGCAGCGTTGGGCATGTGGTCGCCGTCGGCCAGCACGTTCATCTCGTCGATTCCCGGCACGGTCCCGGTGGTCGCGCCGCTCGGGTCGAGGTCGATCACGGCGTAGGCGGTGTGTCCGGCGTGGACCGGGTACGCGGGTGCACCGCCCAGCCCGCCGGGGACCAGCGGCAGGACGTCGTGGCTGTGGTCCGGGGCATGGGAGTTGCCCAGGCTGACCCGCGGGTAGTAGCTCAGGCGGCAGGCGCTCGCGCCGGTGTTGCGCACCTTGATCACGCGCTGAGTGGGTGCCCCCGGCCGGCCGGTCACGTGCACCGAGAGCTTCTCGATGGCGCACGGGTGCTTGTAGGCGTAGCTGTCGGTGTCGTTGTTGCCACCCGCCTCGGCGGTGCGCGTCTTCACGGTGGCCGCCTGCACGGCGTCGCCGGTCGTCACCGACGCCGTGGACCGCGAAGACCCGACGGAAGCAGCCACCGGTGCGGAGCCGTTCGCCGGGCCGGCCTCCTTCGTGCCGGTACCCTCCGCGCCGCACGCCGTGAGTGCGAGAGCGAGTACGGCGGTGGCGGCGGCGCCGAGGACGGTGGTGCGGTTGCGGTTGTGGAACGTACGCATGGAGATTCCCCCAGGAACGAGGTGGGACAGAGACTCAGGTCCTGTGGCGGCACCCGCCCTCGACCTGCTGACCGCCATCATTCTCCGAGCCGGCGCTCACGTCCTGCTGCCGCGCCGCCGACGTCCCGGTGACGTCCGCCAGTGTCCCGGGACGGCTTCCCCGCGCACCCCCGGCGTCCGCGGTCCCCCGGTCACGCGCCGGCGCGTCGCTTTCCGGTCCTGCGCCCCGGGCAGGAATCCGGTCAGGCCCGTCCTGGGGGGTGACGTCGTCCCCGCGAGCGGCGCCAGACCCGGCCGGCTGCGCGGGAAGGGGGCGTCCTGCGCACGCTCGCACCGTTGAACTCCGCTGCCGTCCCGGTTACTTGGCTCCCGCCGGTATGCGACGCCCCAGGAGGGCCGCCACCAGCAGAAGCGTGCTCAGCGCGGCGACGAGCAGCCCCATGCGGTGCAGGGCGCCGTCACCGGGCGGGCCGGCGGTGAGGAGGGCCAGCAACGAGATGGCGTAGTTCGCGCCCAGGGACTGGCACGTGCGGTACAGGCCGGACGCCGCGCCCGCCTGATCCGCCGGAGCCGCGGTGTACATGGAGGACTGGTTGCCCATGTTGTTGAAGCCGTCGGGCAGGCCGAGTACGGCACAGATGAGGATCAGGAACCACAGGGGTGAGGAGCTGGTCGGAAGGACGAGCAGCAGGCCGCCGGCCAGCATCGCGGCGGTGCCGATCAGCAGGGGGACCCTTGGACCCCAGCGCTTCTCCAGGTACGTCGCCACGACGGTGGTCACGATTCCCAGCGCGGTGATGGGAAGCAGGACGAGACCGACCAGCGTCGTGCTCAGGCCCCTGACCTCCTCCAGCCATTGCGGGAGCCCGTAGAAGACGCAGTAGAACGCGGTGTACGTGACAACGGTGCGGACGTACGTGGTGGTCAGGGCACGGTTCGCCAGCAGCCGTCCTCCGGCTACATGGAGGAGTTCATCGTCGGCGACATGCTGCATGACGACATGGCCGACATCGCGGCCAGCCCGGTGCTCGACTTCGCCGCCATCCACCGCGGCCTCCCCGTCACCGTCACCCAGTGACCGTGCCGCCGGCGACGGCGCGTCCCGCCGGGGGCCGGCCCGCCGGGAAGGCGGCCGACCGGGTGACGCGCCCGACCCCGCGGCGGCCGGGCTGTCAACCGCGTGTGGTCTCATTCATCAACACGGGGACGACGCGGGCTGATTTCTGCCGGAGCTCCTGCGAAACGGCCGGGCCGACCGCCACGAGGAGCCTCGTCGGGACGCCGCCCGCCCGCTCCTTTGAACGGGACAGCGGCGCACCGGCGCGCCGCGAGGACCGGGCCAGGATGTACGGGCCGACGGTTCCTGGCGTCAACACGGCGCTACCCGGATTCTCGCGTCCGACGTAAAAAGGTGGAAAGCGGGTAAACCATCGGGGCGCGTACGGCATCCTCCCTGGCGTGATGAGCCTGACGGGGACACCTTTCTTCCTGGCCACGATCGCGCTGGCCGTAGTCACCCTGCTGATTCCCCTATTGCTGTGGGGCCGGGTACGCGGCCCCGCCGTGCTGCGCGGCGCGGCCCGCCTGGTGATGGTCGTCCTCGCGCAGGCGGCGGCCGTGCTGAGCGTCTTCGTGATGGTCAACAACACCAACGGTCTGTACGACAGCTGGGCCGACCTGCTCGGCACCGGACACCACATCGTCGCCGCGCCGGACCTCGGACGCGACGGACTCGGAGATCGCAAGCGCCTGGCGAGCGAGCCGAAGGTCGTCCAGAAGTTCAGCCCGGTGCACGATCCCCGGATCGGCCCGGGCGTCCGCGTCACCCAGCTGCGAGGCCGGGTGTCCGGGGTGCGCGGCGAGGTGTACGTATGGCTGCCGCCGCAGTACGGCCAACCGGCCTTCCGGCACCGGAAGTTCCCCGTGGTCGAGCTCCTCGGCGGCTTCCCCGGATCGGCGCAGGCGTGGTTCAGCAGCCTGCGGGTGCAGTCGCAGCTGGAGGGCGGAATGCGCAGGGGGAAGATCGCCCCGTTCATCCTGGTGGAGCCGCGGACCAACCTGCTGGCGGGCCAGGACACCGGGTGCGCGAACGTGCCGGGTGTCGTGGACGCCGAATCGTGGTTGAGCGTGGACGTCCGGCAGATGGTGACCGACACCTTCCGTGCGCAGAGCCGTGCGAGGGGCTGGGCGGTGGCCGGGTACTCGGCCGGTGCACACTGCGCCGTGAAGATGGCGCTCGCCCACCCCGACCGGTACCGGGCCGCCGTGGGCCTCTCCGGCTACAACGACCCGGCCGCCGAGCGGGTCTCCCTCACGGGCCGGAACCCGGAGCTGCGGCGGGTCAACAACCCGCTGTGGATCCTGCGCCACGCCACCACCCCGCCGCGCGTCGCGCTCTACCTCTCGGGCGGGCGCAACGACGGCTACCGCGACGGCCTGGCGCTGCGGCGGGCGGCGGTATCCCCGACCCGGGTGGCGGTGGCCGAGGTGAGCGGGCCGCACACCACCGGGCTGTGGAAACGCCAGGTGCCGTATGTCTTCCGCTGGCTGACGACAGAAATGTCTCCCCACGCGGGCCGGGCCGCTCCCGCGGAGGGCGTCTGACCGAGGGGGCCCGACCGGATCGGGGTGCCCTGGTACGGCGCGGGGACCGGCTGCGGTGAGCCCGTTGGCGAGCCCGGGCACGACCGGTGCCGCACCAGCCCGGCCGCCCGGTTCGACGACGGCCCCGCGAGTGCGCCGGGGTGCGCCCGAAGAGCTGGGCGCCGGGGACGGTGGGCCGGCCCCGGGACGCGCCCGGCCCGCCGTCCCCGGTGCTGGATCAGGTCGCCGGCAGGGGCACGGTGTCGTAGAGGGGCCAGTGGCCGGACCTCCCGGAAGCCCGGCAGTACCGTGCCCACGTATCCGCACCGCGCGACTGCCGACAGGGGCGTGAGCGTCGGCGGGGCGGTCGGCGCGGGATGCAGGTGCCGCCCGTGCTCCGTAAGCTGGGTTACGGAGCACGGCGGACCGAGCTTCACACCCGTCGGCTGCGCACAGTGGATCCGTGCGGCAATCGCGGCGGCCACCGCTGTGGAAGCCCGCATTGCTGCTCGGCATCACGCGTCACGCCGGGCGCCGGACCAGACGTTCAGTGACGCATCGCCGCCGATGCCCTTGAAGCGCGGAGCCATTCATGACCACACCGAGGGACCTTCTGATTGCCGCCATGGACATGTCGAATAGGCGTCCTGTGGAGCAAGGCAATCTGTCGCTGGCGCTCGCGGGAGCCGAGGTGATCGATCTCCTGGGTGCCGAGGCCATCAGGCTGGATGGCGATCGGATCGTCCCGGGCCACCCGCCGGCCATGGCTGATCGCCTGTTGGACGAGGCCGTGGCGTCGCTCGTCCGAGAAGCACCGTACGAGACGCTCGACGACTGGCTCTGGCGCAGAGGCCGCGGCCTGGCCGCTGCCTATCTGGACGCTCTTGAGGCGGAAGGGCAGCTCACTCGGCAACGGCACTCCCGTTGGATACCGTCCCTGACCAGCCAGATGGTGTTGGCGGATTCACCCGATCGCCGCGAGGCGGCTGACCGCTGGGCGTCCGATGAGCCCGTCCTCGCCGCCCTTGCGGCGGCCGTCGGGATACGCGACAGGCCGACCGGCGACTTCCCGGGCGTGGCCGACGACGCGGTGGAGACGGTGCTCGCCGCCGTTGACGACGCGCTGAGGGACCTGGAGTTCCAGCGGCAACGGCGAGCCATCGACGAGGCGGCCTTCGACAACATCTGGCGAGGCGGATGACGCAGGCCGGGCAGTGCCGCCGACCGGGCGGCGACGGGCGCCCGGAAGGAGTGAACGGGCGCCCGGAAGGATGGACGCCGCACACCGGCTCTCGGCAACGGCCAGGAAGCCTTGTCGAATACGTACAGATCCGGCAGGGGCGGGCGGAAAGCCCGTCGGAGGCTGCCGACCCGAGGGCCTCGGCGGGTCGGTCGGTACTGCGAGGTCCCGGCGTCCTGCGGCTGCGACACGTATCGGCGCGGGCAGCCGTGACACGTACCGGCTTCGAGAGCGAAGAGGCCGATCCGACCCCGAACGGCCGAACCGGGGCCGACCCGGCCAGTAGCCCCCCACAACGACCCCGAGTACGCCTCCGAGACAGGTCATGACGAACGCTGATTCCAGAACAGACGCCGCATCCTCCGGTGCCACGCCCGCGGTCAGGCTGACGCTCCTGACACTGACCGCGATGGTCGTCGGCTCGATGGTGGGCGCCGGGGTGTTCTCCCTGCCGCGTCGCTTCGCGCAGGAGACCGGGGTCGCCGGGGCGCTCATCGCATGGGCGGTCGCCGGCGTCGGCATGCTGATGCTCGCCTTCGTCTTCCAGACGCTCGCGGTGCGGCGCCCCGACCTGGACGCCGGTGTGTACGCGTACGCCAAGGCGGGGTTCGGCGAATACCTCGGCTTCTTCTCGGCCTTCGGCTACTGGGCCAGTGCCTGCGTCGGCAATGTCACCTACTGGGTTCTGATCATGTCGACGATCGGGGCGATCGCGCCCGCCCTCGGTGACGGGGACACAGCCCTCGCCGTGGTCCTGTCGTCCGTCGGCCTGTGGGCGTTCTTCCTGCTGGTCCGGCGAGGCGTGAAGGAGGCGGCGGCGATCAACAGGATCGTGACCGTGGCCAAGATCGTCCCGATTCTCGTCTTCGTGCTCCTCGCCCTGTTCTTCTTCAAGCCGTCCGTGTTCGCGGACAACTTCGGCGGCGCCGACTACGCGGGCTCGCTGTTCAACCAGGTGCGCGGCACGATGCTCGCCACGGTGTTCGTCTTTCTCGGCGTCGAGGGCGCGAGCGTGTACTCGCGGCACGCCAGGCGCCGAGAGGACGTCGGACGGGCCACCGTCCTGGGCTTCCTCAGTGTGTTCGCGATCTTCGCCTCGGTGACAATCGTGTCGTACGGGCTCATGCCGATGAGTGAGATCGCGGAACTTCGCCAGCCCTCGATGGCGGGCGTCCTGGAGGCGGCGGTCGGCACCTGGGGCGAGGTCTTCGTCAGCGCCGGCCTCATCGTCTCCGTCCTCGGCGCCTATCTCGCCTGGACCCTGATGGCCGCCGAGGTGCTGTTCGTCGCGGCCAAGGACGACGACATGCCCCGCTTCCTCGGGCGCACCAGCGGTGACGACGTGCCGGTCCCGGCCCTGCTGATGACCACGGCGCTCAGCCAGGTCGTCCTGATCGTCACAGCCTTCTCCGACGACGCGTTCAACTTCGCCCTCGACCTGACGAGCGCTCTGAGCCTCATCCCCTTCCTTCTGGCCGCCGCCTTCGCCGTGAAGATCGCTCTCGGGTCGCAGCGGGAGAAGGCGGTGGGACGCGGTACACGCCGGGAACTGGCCATCGCCGTCCTCGCCACCCTTTACACGGCATTCCTCCTTTACGCCGCCGGCCTGAAGTTCGTCCTGGTCTCCTTCGTCCTCTACGCGCCCGCCACCTTCCTCTTCGTCAAGGCCAGGCGCGAGCAGAACCGGCGTCTGTTCTCCCCGGCCGAGGGAGCCATCTGCGCCGTATCGGTTGTCGGCGCCGTCGTGGGCATCGTCGCCCTGGCCGCCGGCTGGATCGAGCTCTGAACCGGCCGACCGGTCCTCCTCCGCGTGCCGCATCCTCCGGAAAGGTTCACCATGACGAGCCACACCATCGCCACGCCGAAGCCGGCCTTCGGCGTTCATTCCGAGGTCGGACGGCTTCACAAGGTCCTGGTCTGCTCACCCGGGCTCGCGCACCGGCGTCTCACCCCGACCAACTCCGACGACCTGCTCTTCGACGACGTGATGTGGGTGGAGAACGCACAGCGCGACCATGCCGACTTCGTCGGCAAACTGACCCGGCGCGGCGTCGAGGTCGTCGAACTGCACAACCTGCTCGCCGAGACCATGGCGATCCCCGAAGCGAGAACGTGGCTGCTGGACCGGAAGATCACCGCCAACGAGGTCGGTCTGGGCCTCATCGACGACACGCGTGCCTTCCTGGAGTCGACCGCACCCCGCGACCTCGCCGAGTACCTCATCGGGGGCCTGTCCACGGCCGATCTGCCCGACGAGTTCCGCTCCGGGTATGTCGTCCTCGCCCGTGAGGCGACCGGGGCGCGCGAGTATCTGATGCCGCCGCTGCCGAACACGCTCTACACCCGGGACACCACCTGCTGGCTGTACGGCGGCGTGACCATGAACCCGCTGTACTGGCCCGCCAGGCACGGCGAGACCCTGCTGATGAAGGCGATCTACCTGTTCCACCCCGACTTCAGGGAAAGCACGGTGTGGTGGGGCGACCCCGAACAGGACTGGGGCCAGGCCACGTTCGAGGGCGGCGACATCATGCCCGTGGGCAACGGTGTCGTTCTCATGGGCATGAGCGAGCGCACCTCCCGCCAGGCGATCACCCAGGTGGCCGCCTCTCTCTTCGAGCACGGCGCGGCCCGGCACGTCATCGTCGCCGGCATGCCCAAGCTGCGCGCGGCCATGCACCTCGACACCGTCTTCACCTTCGCCGACCGCGACATCGTCACCCTGTACCCGCGCATCATGGACGCGGTCCACACCTTCTCCCTGCGTCCGGGCGACAAGGCCCCCGGCATCGAGATCACCGACGAGGGCACCACACCGTTCGTCGAGGTCGTGGCCGGGGGCCTCGGTCTGCCGCGGCTCCATGTGATCGAGACCGGTGGCGACGTCTACGCCTCCGAGCGCCAGCAGTGGGACAGCGGAAACAACGCCGTGGCCCTGGAGCCCGGCGTCGTCTTCACCTACGACCGCAACACCCAGACCAACACGCTTCTGCGCAAGGCAGGCATCGAGGTGATCACCATCGTCGGCGCGGAACTCGGCCGCGGACGCGGCGGAGGCCACTGCATGACCTGCCCGCTCGTCCGTGACGCGGTCGACTTCTGACGCCCGGGGCGACCACCCGCGGGATGTGCGTCTGCTGTCCCCGGCGCCGGGTCGCCGGCCGGCTTCCTTACGCGATCGCGCACTTCGGCACGGACGGTGCGGAGCAGCCGCCCGCCCGGACCGCTGGTGCCGCCCCGTGCGGACCCGCCCGGCAAACGGTGTTCGGCGGCGGGGCCGTACCCATGGTGTCAGCGTGGTGCGGACGCGTACACGTCTCTCACATTGCCCCTCGGCTTCGGGCGGCTCCGGCCGCACGGGCCCGCCGCGAACGCGTGGAGCAGATTCTCCGTGGCACGGGTGACGAAGGCGCCTGTACGGGCGTCCATGCCGTGGTTGCGTCCGTTCTCCCGGGTCCCCGCCATCAGGGCCTCGACCCACCGCATCGTCCCGGAGGCGAAGACGCCGGCTCCGCTCGGCACGGCGTAGTAGGCGGAATCGGCATGGCTGGGCCTGCCCTCGCACACGAGAGGGGAATGGGCGATGATCTCGATCGGCGCCGGGGAGGGCATGCCCGGAGTGACCCGGTCGTACTCCACCCCGACCAGATGGTCGAAGGAGTCTCCCTGCTTCACTCCCGTCCCCTCGAAGAGCCAGTGGTCGCCGCGGTGGACGACATACGGGGCGTCCACGGGATAGCCCTCGTAGAGGACACCGGTCAGGGAGGACTCGGGGGAGGCGCCGGGCGGCCGGCGGAAGTCGTTGGTCGGCATGTCCGGGTGGTCGGCAAGGTACGGGTCGTTCTGGTAATCGGTCTTGTAGCAGACGACAGTGCGGTCGGCACCGGTGGCGTCCGGCTCCAGCCTGACCCTGCGGAAGCAGGCGTTGGCGCCGAGAAAGGCCACGTTCGTGCCCGCGTCGCGCGCCCGGGTGATGTACGCCCGCTGCTGTGGCGTCCAGTACTCGTCATGTCCCAGTGAGAGTGCTCCGGCAGCGTTGTGGAGAATGCCGGGATCACGATGGATGTCCACGCCCGTGGTGTAGGCGAGCGGGATACCCAGCCTCTCCGCCAGGACCACCGCCGCGCGTTCGTAGACCATGAACTTCTCGGCACCGTTGCTGTCATAGGGACGGTTGAAGCTGACAGCGAGCGACCGCGTGCCGTACGCGCCGTTCTCACCCTGGTAGAGGCTGTAGCCGCCCCACTTGTTGTACGCCTGCCAGGTCGCCACGGCGTGCATCAGCACGACCTTGCCCGCCGCGCTCGGCGAGCGGACGATCAGTGGCACATAGCGCTGGTGGCCGTCCTCGGAGTCCAGCCGGAGCAGATACGCGCCCTCCGGCCAGCCGCCGGTGCGGACAAGGAGGCTGCGTCGCCAGTCCGCCCGTACGGTACGGGTGACCTGGAGCAGCCGGGGACGGGCCTGGACCGACCCGGCCACTCGGTGTGAACGCCAGACCGCTCGCGCCTGCGCTCCGCCGTACCAGCCGACGCGGTAGGCCGAGACCCGGAACCCCGGGGCGGCGGTGGAGACGTACAGGCCGAACTCCTCGCCCGGCAAAACGCTCACCTTGTCGGTATAGCCCTCGATGGCCTCCGGTGGTCCCACCGAACGGATGCGCCAGTCGGGGTCCCCCGCCCGGGCACTCTCCCCACTTTCGGCGCGGCGGTCGGTGCCAGGCGTGGCGGATCCGGTGCCGGACCGCCCGGTCGCTGCGGAGTGGCAACCGGTCACTGCGGCGCCGCCGGCCAGCGCACCGCCTGTTGCGGCGGCGAGGAAGAGCCTGCGGTCCAGCCGGCCGGGAGTCCCGGTGTCCTGCCTGTCACCATGCTTCATGTCGCCCGCCGAACCCGTCCCGCAGTGCTGTCACCGGCCATCTTCACCCGCCATCTGCTCGGCGACGACCGGGGTGGGGCCGAACCGGGGACGGGCCGCGTCGGGCACGGCCGTCCGGGGCTGATCTCCTCGCGCCCGCCACCCTGCCGTCGCCCCCGCGCAGGCTCCCGGCAGATCCCGCACCGCCCCGTCAGGCAGGCGCCGATGGCGGACATCCGGATGCGGTTCAGTACGGCAATGGCCACCCGAGGGGCGTCCTCCACCCGTCAAAAGAGGCGCGAGCCCCGCTGCGGCGCGAAGGGCGATCCCCGGGGCCCAACCGCCGACGCGATGCCACGGCAGGGGCATCGGGGCGGCGGTGGGGAAGGGCGAAGGCAGCGACCCGGACCGGCGCGGCGACGCCCCGTGAGCGTGCGGTCCGCTGCGTCATGGGCGTTGCCTCCGGGGCGCCGAGGGGGCCGGTCATGGCCCTGTGGTGCGAGTGACGCCGAACGGGGGTGCCGGGGTTGATCGTTGGAGCGAGCTCACGGGCCGGCTCCCGCAACTTCCACGCGGACGCCCTTCAGGGCCACAGGCACCGGCCGAACGCTCCGCTCGTCGTCATCGGCCCGGCCGTGAACCGGCCGTTCGCCGCTCCTCGGCACAGATGCCGAGGAGCGGCGGGGCGCATGCGGACATGGATTCAGGTATGCGGTGCGGGGGCGCGGACTTGGAGAGCACCGGGCGACCGGCCTCCGCGGCGTCAGGCCAGGGACGGGGCGAGCGCGGGATCGATGGCGTGCTGGAGAGGCTGGTCCGCCACATAGCGGCGGAGCTCGTCGAGCACAAGCTGTCCGAGGCGGTGGCGTTCGGCCCCGAGAGCTCCGCCGAGATGGGGCGTCAGAACGACGTTGGGAAGGGTGAAGAGCGGTGAATCATGGACCGGAGGCTCCGGGTGTGTCACATCGAGCACGGCGGTGAGGTCGGGTCTGGCGCGCAGGACCGCCGCCGCGGCGTCCTCGTCGACGAGCGCCCCACGCGCGGTGTTGATCAGTGTGGCGCCCGGCCCCAGGGAGTTCAGCAGCCTTGCTCCGATCACGCCGCGGGTCTCGGGCAGGAGCGGGGCATGGAGACTGACGACATGACAGGTGGCGAAGAGCTCCTCGATACCGACGAGCCGGACGCCCGTCCGCCGGGCGGTGTCCGCGGAGGCGACGGGGTCCGTGGCGAGGATCTCGATGTCGAAGCGGCTGAGGTGGGCCGCGACGAGGCGGCCGATGTGCCCGAGCCCCATCAAGCCCACGCGTGACCGGTAGGCGCCCGGGACCTTGGGGTTCCGGGGGTAGCGACGGCTGCTCGCCACGTCCCGGGCGATGCGGTGCACCTGCTTCAACCCGAGGAGGACCTGGGCGAGGGTGAACTCTGCCACCGGGACGGCGTTGGCGGCCGCCGCGGAGACGATCGGAATACCGCGTGCCCAGAAAGCGGGTGTGGTCAGGTGCCGCACGGAGCCCGCCGCGACGAGGACGGCCTGCAAGCGAGGGGCGTGCGAAAGGAAGGCGGCATCGAGGACGGGTGCTCCCCAGCCCGTGAGCAGGACGTCGATCCGCCGCAGAACCTCGGGGTCCTCGTCGAGCTGCTGCCGTGTCAGGGGCGGACCCTGCCAGTGCACGAGCCGGTCGATTTCGGCGAGAACCTCGCGAGGATAGACGTCTGACCTGCGTTCTTCCTCCATGACCAGCAGTGCTGTCGGTCTGGTTGCCGGCTCGTTCATGTACGTCGCACTCCTCAGCTCTTTCGCTCACGGGCCGTCGGTGGACCGACCCGCGGCCCCTGATCGGGCGTGTGGGGAAATGTCTGACTGGATGTCAGACATTGACGTGGCTTGTTCAGTACCTTGGTCGGCGCACTTGAAGCACGATACATCGGAGGACTGTAGAAGCCCTTGGGTTGAGTGCAGTTGCCTTGTCCTTGCCGCCCCGGCGGCCGTCAGGATCGTGCACGATCACCGCGAAGTGGGGTGATTGGTGCCTCAGGCGACTGATCTACGCTTCCAGCAGGCGATATCTCGGGTGGGGTGCTTCCCTTGTGGGGGCGCCGTACCGCAGGGAAGGTATGCGTAGGCGCGTCTGCCGTGACTGCTGCAAGGCATCGCAAGATTTTTGTATTCATCGGACTATTGACCGCGGATTCGGCCCCCGTTAGCGTCCCCAGCAAGCGCTTTCCAGGCCAGCTGTGATGCGGCGAAACAGGAGTTGTCATGCAGAGATCGCGATGGATCGGTGCGGGTTTCCTCGCGTCAGCACTGGTCCTCACCAGCTGTACATCCGGGCCTGCGGGAGTGGACGCCAAGCAGAACTCCAAGGCACCGCTGGAACTGTGGACCAGGACGACACCGGGCGGACCGGGAGAGCAGGGCACACTCAAGCTCGCTGCCGCCTTCGAGAAGGCCACGGGTTACAAGGTCGAGGTCACGGCCATCTTCGACGACTTCGAGACCAAACTGCAGCAGCGGGCCGCGCAGAAGAACCTCCCCGACATCGTCATGAACGATGTGACACAGCTCGGTGCCATGCACAGCCAAGGTCTGCTCCGGGAGATCGACCTCGACAAGATCAAGAGCAGCAAGCAGGCCATCGGCCAGGGGCTGGACTCCGGCAAGAGCGTGGACGGCAAGCAGTTCGGCCTGCCGTACTCGGCGCAGGCGTCCGCGCTGCTCATCCGCAAGGACTGGCGGGAGAAGCTGAAGCTGCAAGTCCCGCAGAACTGGGACGACTTCGCCGCGATGGCCGAAGCCTTCACCACCAAGGACCCCGACGGCGACGGCAAGAAGAACACCTTCGGCCTCGCCGCCCCCCTCTCCACCAAGCGCGGATACGCCTCCTGGTACTTCTCCAACTTCCTCTGGGCCGCGGGCGGGGACTTCATCACCGAGACCGGGAAGGGTACGTACAAGCCCGCGATGACCACGAAGGAATCGGTCGAGGCCGTGCAGTGGTTCCGTGACCTCGGCTGCAAGGACAAGGCCATCCAGCCCGGCGCCGTGACCATGGAGACCCCGCCCACGAACGAGACGTTCGAGGCGGGCCGGACCGGCATGTACGTCGTGGGCCCGTACCTGCTGCCCCGCTTCGACGAGACTCTCGGCAAGGACAAGTACGAGGTCGTGCCGATGCCCAAGGGTCCGAAGGACGCCACCGTGCTTGCCGAGGGTCTCTCCATCTACCTGATGGCGGGCTCCGAGAACCGGGTGGGCCAGGACGCCTTCGCCGACTTCGCCATCTCCGCCGAGGGCCAGAAGACCGGGATGCAGGGCGACACCGGCTTCACCGTGCAACTGCCCGTCAACAAGACGGTGGACATCTCCGAGGTCCGCCCCGACCCCCGCTGGGCGACATACGCCAAGGCGTACCAGACCTCCGGACGTTACGCGCCGTCCATCCCGAACTGGACCCCGGTACGGCAGACCACCGCGGATACCGTCAACGCGCTGATGGCCGACTGCGGCCTGAACGTCGAGACCAAGCTGGGCGAGCTCGACAAGCAGCTCGCCGACATCCTCAAGGAACAGGGAATCGCCGCGTCATGAGTCTCGACCAGGCGAATCCGGCCGCCCCCGCGGCGGCCGGCCCCGGCGCCCGGACAACGGGCCGCCCGCCCGGCGCGACCGCCGCCGACCGCCGCGGCCGCAACCGCCGGGCGGGCCGATGGTGGACGCCTTGGCTGTTTCTGGCCCCGGCGCTGCTCCTCTTCCTGTACTTCAAGTTCATCCCCATGGCCAATGCGCTGACCATGTCCTTCCAGGACGTCCAGCCGTATCTCGGGAACAAGTGGGTCGGCACCGAGAACTACTCCACGGTTCTCCAATCCGACGGCTTCCGCGAGGCCGCGTGGCACACCGTCGTCCTCGCCGCCGGGCAGACAGCCGGCTCGATGGCTCTCGGCCTCGTACTCGCGCTGCTGATGGAAGGACAGGGCCGCCGACTGGGATTCGTGCGTTCCGCGGCGTTCCTGCCGGTCGTGGTGCCCATCGCGGTCGTCGCCGAACTCTGGCGGATCATGTACCACCCGACCGAGGACGGCATGCTCAACTCCATCCTCGGCCTGGTGGGGCTCGGCCCCTCCGGATTCATCAACGACCCCGACACGTCGATGGCCTCCATCATGCTCACCGGCATCTGGCGGGGCGCCCCCTACGACATGATGATCTTCCTCGCCGGGCTCACGAGTGTGGACCGCGGTCTGTACGAGGCCGCGAAGGTCGACGGTGCCTCCAGGCTGCAGCGGGTGTGGCATGTGACGGTGCCCGGACTGCGGTCCGTGTTCTCGATCCTGTTCATCCTCGCCGCGATCCGCGGACTGCGCGTGTTCACCGAGGTGTTCCTGCTCACCAACGGTGGGCCCGACGGCTCCACCGAGGTCGTGATGACCCTGATCTACAAGCTCGGGCTGGAGCAGAACCGACTCGGCGTCGGCGCGGCGGGAGCCGTCCTGCTGTTTGTCGCGACGCTGATCCTGACCATCGTCGTCCACCTGTTGCGACGGAGGGAGAGCAAATGAATGCCCCGAACGAGACCGCGCTGGGCCTGACCGAGAGCAGGAGCCCGGGCGGGCGGATCCTGAAGGCCGTCACCTACCTGCTGGTCCTGACCGTCTTCGCCGGGCCCCTGCTGGCCCTGCTGGTCAGCGCCTTCGGCCATGTCAAGGACCCGACACAGCTGAGCATCATCCCCTCGGGCGCCACTCTGGACAACTTCAGGATCGCCTTCGACCGGGGCGTGCTCGCGTACCTGCTGAACTCGTTCTTCGTGGTCGGCTTCGGACTGCTCCTCCAGGTGGCCGTCTCCGTCCTGGCCGGATACGCGCTGGCCAGGAAGGTCTTCCCCGGGATGACGCTGGTGCTCGTCGCCATCCTGGCCACGCTGATGCTGCCCGAGGAGATCCTGGCCCTCCCGCTGTCCCTGATCCTCGCCGACCTGCCGGTCGTCCACTTCAACCTCATCGGCACCCTGGCCGGAATGATCGTCCCGTTGGGCGCCTGGGGATTCTCCATCCTGGTGATGACCGAGTTCATGAAGGACGTACCCCGGGAACTCGAAGAGGCCGCTCGTATCGACGGCGCCGGCGACCTGCGCATCTTCGCCCAGATCATCCTGCCGATGTGCAAGCCCGCGCTCGGGGTCATCGGAGTCTTCGGCTTCACCATGATCTGGGACCAGTACCTGCTGCCTCTCCTCGTCTCCACCGACTCCTCCTCCTACACGCTCCCGCTGGCGCTCCGCACCCTGCGGATCGACCCCGCCGTCACCCCCGGAGTGGTGATGGCCGCCTCCCTGCTGGCCCTGCTGCCCTCCGTGATCGTCTTCCTGTTCTTCCAGCGTTCCTTCGTCCACGGTCTGTCCTCCGGCGCGCTGAAGGGCTGACCCGGCAAGCCGTCCGCCCCGCGCCGCGCGGCGAAGCCGCCACCGGTGCCCGGGAGTTCACCGGGTGCGGCGTCGCCGCACCGCGGACCCCGGCCCGGCGGCGGGGCCGCACCGCGACACGCCCGCCCACCCCCACGAGCCGTGCCCGGCCCGAGGGTCGATGCGTCCCGCCGACACCGCCGGCCCGGCACGTGTCGCGCGCCGCGGCCGGCCGCAGGAGGACGTTCCTCGACCGGTCCGCACCCGCCGACGCCCGCCATGCCTCGAACCACCCCGCACGACCAGCCCTCCGGTCGCGCCGATCGGAGCGCCGAACAACGCACCGAATGCGCCACCGGATGCCGACGACAAGGAGCGATTCCCCATGACTTCGAGCGCTGACACACCCGCGGCGTACCCGTCCGCGGCCGCCAAGTCCCAGGCCGCCGCGGCGGCCCCGGAGACGACCTGGTTCACCACCGACCGGTTCGGCATGTTCGTCCACTGGGGGCTGTACTCCCTCGCCGCACGGCACGAGTGGGTCAAGAACCGGGAGAAGCTGACCGACGAGCAGTACCAGGTCTACTTCGACCACTTCGACCCCGACCGCTACGACCCGGTCCAGTGGGCCAGGACGGCCAGGGCGGCGGGCATGCGGTACGTCGTCCTGACCACCAAGCACCACGACGGCTTCTGCCTGTGGGACAGCGCCCTCACCGACTACAAGGTCACCAACACCCCGTACGGCCGCGACCTCGTCGGGCCCTTCGTCGAGGCGTGCCGCGCCGAAGGGCTCAAGGTCGGCCTCTACTACTCCCTCATCGACTGGCACCACCCGTCCTTCCCCGTGGACGGCACCCATCCCCAGCGCGACGACGAGGAGTTCAAGGCCGCGGCCGCCGACCGCGACATCCGCGACTACCAGCGCTATCTGCACGGCCAGGTCCGCGAACTGCTCACCTCCTTCGGACGCGTCGACTACCTGTTCTTCGACTTCTCGTACGCGGGCCGCAGCTGGTGGGGCGGCAAGGGCCCGGACGACTGGGATTCCCCCAAGCTGCTGGAGACGGTCCGCGAACTCCAGCCGCACGTCCTCGTCAACGACCGGACCGGCCTTCCCGGCGACTTCATCACCCCCGAGCAGTACCAGCCCTCCGGTCCCATGACCAAGGACGGGCTGCCCGTGCTGTGGGAGGCGTGCCAGACGCTCAACGGGAGCTGGGGCTACGACCGCGACAACCTGGACCACAAGAGCGCCGACCTGCTGATCCGCATGCTCGTCGACGGGGTGTCCAAGGGCGGCAACCTGCTGCTCAACGTCGGCCCGACCGGCCGCGGCGACCTCGAACCGCGCGCCGTCGCCGTCCTCGGGGAGATCGGCCGGTGGATGGACCTGCACGAGCGGTCGGTCCGCGGCTGCGGCCCGTCGCCGTACACCGCGCCCGCCGAATGCCGGTACACCCAGCGCGGCGACCGGCTCTACGTCCACCTGCTCGCCTGGCCGCTGCGCCATCTGCATCTGCCGGGACTCGCCGGCCGGGTGCGCTACGCCCAGTTGCTGAACGACGCCTCGGAGATCGTCCAGGTCCACATCGATCCGGACCGGCCCGCGCAGAACACCGAAATGGGCGGGCAGCCCGCCGGAACGCTCACGCTCGAAATCCCCGTCCAGCGCCCCGACACCCCCGTGCCCGTCATCGAGCTCTTCCTGGACACTCCGGCCGACCGGGCCGACGGCTGAGACGGGCCAGGCCCCCTCGATCCACCACCACACTCACGGAGGCATCATGCAACGCCGCACGTTCCTCATGGGCACCGCGGCAGGGGCGGCGCTGGCCGTCGCCCCCACCGGCGGTCTGCTGACCGCGAGCGCGAAGACGGCCCCGGCCGCCGTCGGTTCGCTGGACGAGCTCCAGGCCGCGATCGACCGGGCCCGACCGGGTGACCGCATCGTCGTGGCCGACGGCAGATACACCGTCCCCTCGGACCGGCCCCTTACCATCCGGAACAAGCAGGGCACCGAGCGCGCGCCCATCACCGTCGTCGCCCGGTCCCGTGGCGGCGTCGTCCTCGACGGCGAGCTGAGCTTCGTCCTCGACGCGTCCAGCCACATCACCCTCAGCGGTTTCTCCTTCCGCCAGAGCAGCACCCTGGACATCCCCCCGAACTGCTCGCACATCAGGCTGACCCGCAACGACTTCCAGCTCGCCGACATCGAGGGCGTGCACTGGGTGATGGTGCGTGCGGACGACAGCGAGGTCGATCACAACCACTTCCACGGCAAGAGCACGCTCGGCATCTACCTCGGCATCGAGGGTGCGGGCACGGAGGAGATGGCCCAGCGCGTCCACGTGCACCGCAACTATTTCTCCGACCACAGTTTCGCCGGGTCCAACGGCGGCGAGCCGATCCGGCTCGGCGTCAGCCCCCGGGCGCTGTCCAGCGCCCATGCGGTCGTGGAGTACAACCTGTTCGAGCGCGCCAACGGCGACCCGGAGGCCATTTCCGTCAAGAGCTCGGACAACACCATCCGGTACAACACCATCCGCGACAGCTTCGGCGGGATCGTCCTGCGGCACGGCAACCGCAACCGCGTGGAGGGCAACCACCTCATCGCCGGCACGGAGGGCGTGCGGATCTACGGCAACGACCATGTGATCGTCAACAACCACCTCGCCGGTCTGTCCGGGCGGGCCATGGTGATCGGCAGCGGTTCGGAACGCGACCACCTGCCCGGCGAGACACCCGAAGCGCGCCGCGGCAACGACGCGCCCGACCGGGTCCTCATCGCGTACAACACCCTGGTGAACAACAACGGCACACTCTCCGGCGAGAGCCAGCGGCCCCACGAGCCGCGCGATGTGACCGTCGCGGACAACCTGTTCGTCGGTGACTCGGGCGAGCTGGTCGCGATGGCGAACACCGTACGGTTCACCTGGTCCGGCAACATCCTGTGGGGCGCCGCCGCCGACGGCAACATCCCGGCCGGCGGCTACACCCGTATCGACCCGAAGCTGGTGATCGGCCCGGACGGCGTCGCCCGGCTGGCGGCGGACAGTCCGGCGATCGACGCGGGCACGCTCAGGCGGCCGCCCGTCACCCACGACATCGACGGCCAGCCGCGCGGGCGGGCCCGGGACGTGGGCGCGGACGAGTACGCGAACAGGCCACCCCGGCGCCGGCCGCTGAACCCTGCCGACGTCGGCCCCTACGCTCGCTGAGCACGCCCACGAGAGGGACAGCCGGACGGGTTCACCCCCCGGCTGTCCCCACCACGGGCCACCGGTACGTCCAGCCGCGGGGGCTGCACGGATCCGGCCCGGTACGTCCTTGTCGCAACAGGAGGCCATCATGCAACGACGCACGTTCCTCAGGAGCACCGCGGTGGCAGCGCTTGCCGCCGTGCCCCTCACCACCACGCTGTCGGGCAGCGCCTCGGCGGCCGACACACCGGTCGGTTCCCTGGCCGAACTCCAAAGCGCGATCAACGCTGCCGCACCCGGTGACCGGATCGTTCTGGCCGACGGTACCTATACCGTTCCCTCGGGAGGCGCGATCAACGTCTCCGGCAAGAACGGCACCGGCGCGGCACCGATCACCATCGTCTCGAAGACCCGCGGCGGTGCCGTGCTGCGCGGCGAACGCAGCTTTGTCTTCAACAATTCGAGCAACATCACCGTCAGCGGCTTCGCCTTCCGGCAGAGCGCCACGATGGAGATCCCGGCGAACTGCTCGACGATCCGGCTGACCCGCAACGACTTCCAGTTCGCGGACATCGACGGCCTCTACTGGGTCGTCGTGCGGGCGAACGACTCGAAGATCGACCGGAACCATTTCCACGACAAGACCACCGCCGGCATCTTCATCGTCGTCGACGGCCCCGGCTCGACCGACATGGCCCAGAACCTCCACATCTTCAGGAACCACTTCTCCGACCACAGCTTCACCGGTGCCAACGGCGGTGAGCCGATCCGGCTCGGCGTCAGCGGCCGGGCGCTGTCCAGCGCCCACGCGGTCGTGGAGTACAACCTCTTCGAGCGCTGCGACGGCGATCCCGAGGCCATCTCGGTGAAGTCCTCCGACAACACGATCCGTTACAACACCATCCGCAACAGCCGCGGTGGGATCGTGCTGCGCCACGGCAACCACTCCACGGTGGAGGGCAATTACCTGATCGGCGGCACCGACGGGGTGCGCATGTACGGCAACGACCACCTGATCGTCAACAACTACCTCAACGGACTGTCGGGCCGGGCCATGGTGGTCGGCAGCGGCACCACCCGCGACCACAACTCCGGTGAGACGCCGGACGAAAGGCGGGGCAACGACGCGTGCGACCGCGCGGTGATCGTGCACAACACCCTGCTCGGCAACTCCAGCACGCTCTCGGGCGAGACCCGGGAGTACGAGCCACGGGACGCCGTCATCGCCGACAACCTGTTCGTCGGTGACTCCGGCAGCCTCGTCGCGATGGGGACGACCACCGGCTTCACCTGGCAGAGCAACATGGTGTGGGGTGCGGCGTCCAACGGCAACATCCCTTCCGGCGGTTGCACCCGGGCCGACCCCCGGCTCAGCCAGGGATCCGACGGGGTGTCGCGACTGTCGGCGGGAAGCCCGGCGATCGGCGCGGCCACGCTGGGCAGCCCGGCCGTGGACGACGACATCGACGGCGACTCGCGCGGCAGCACGCGCGACATCGGCGCTGACGAGTACTCGACGCTGCCCGCCCTCCGCCACCCGCTCACGACCGCGGACGTGGGGCCGAACGCAGCGTGAGCGGCCACCGGTGAGACGGTCCGCCCGACCGCTCCGGGCGGACTGCCCGGCCGTCCCTCCGCGCGGACTGTCCGTCCTCCAGGAGGGGCGCCGGGGCCTCCTGCCGGGCCCCCGCCGGCCGGAGGCCCGCCCGCGGCCGGCCGGCTGTCGCCGAACGGGCCCGAGAAGGGCCGCATACGGGCCGCCGCGAGGCGGCCGAAGGAAAGGGATGTCGTGACCGTGAGGAGAAGGGACGCCATGCGGCGTACCGCGTTCCGAACCGCTCGCCGACCGGGCCGGGTGGCACCGTGACGAGGCTGGGTCTGTGCTCCGTCACCTTCCGGCGGCTGCCCGCCGCCGAGGTCGCACGCCGCGCCGCGGACGCGGGCCTGGAAGTGATCGAGTGGGGAGCGGACGTGCACGCGCCTCCCGAGGAGCCCGGCACGGTCCGAGCGGCCCGTGAGGCTTCCGACAGGTACGGGCTCGCCTGCTGCTCGTACGGCTCGTACTTCCGTGCCACCCCGGACGATTCGGCCGAATTCCCGGCGGTCGCCCGTGCCGCGGTCCTCCTCGGTGCGCCGCGGGTGCGGGTCTGGGCGGGCGGCACCGGATCGCGGGATGCCACGCCGCACGAGCGGCGCGGGACCGCGACCCGCCTGCGGGAGGCGGCCCGGATCGCCGCGGACCACGGGTTGGAGCTCGCACTGGAGTTCCATTCGAAGACTCTCACCGACTCCGTCGCCTCGACCCTCCGGCTGCTGGACGAAGTGGGCGCCGACAACCTCCGCACCTACTGGCAGCCGCCGCTCGACACCCCCGACGAGGAGGCGCTGGCAGGGCTTGCCGAGCTCGGCGACCGGGTTGCCGCGGTGCACGTCTTCTCATGGTGGCCGGGCAACCGCCGACTGCCGCTGGCAGACCGTGAGGACCTGTGGGCCGGGGTCTTCGACCTGCTGAACCGGCGCCGCGCCCGGCTCGACGCGCTCGTGGAGTTCGTGCCCGGCGACGATCCGGCGGTGCTGGCGCGCGAGGCCGCGACGCTGCGCCGCGCGGCGGCTCACCGGCCGGGCCCCCCGGCGTAGCCGACCGCTCGGAGCGGGTCCGACGGGAGCACCGCGTGACGGCCACCGCGCGGAGGCTGCCACGATCAACCAGGTGCGCGCTCGCCCGAACCCGCGAGGTACCGACGTCTTTCAGCGGGGGCGGACGGCATGCGCGCCCCCGGTTCCCACCCGACCCAGAACGGTAGACATGCACATCAAAGAAGAAGACACACTCCTGTTCATCGGTGACTCCATCACCGACGCGGGCCGCGACCGCACGGATCCCGCGTCGCTCGGCAGCGGATACGTCCACGAGATCGCGCGGACGCTGCGCGGCCGGACGGGCACCGGAGCCGGTCCTGCCGTCATCAACAAGGGTCTCAACGGCAATCGCGTGTACGACCTCGAATCCCGCTGGACCACCGATGTCATCGACCACCGGCCCACCGTGGTCACGGTCAAGATCGGCATCAACGACACCTGGCGGCGCTACGATTGCGGACTCATCAGCCCGGTCGACGAGTTCGAGGCATGCCTCGACCGCCTCCTCGCGGATACCGCGCGGACCCTGGCCGCACGGCTGGTCGTCATCACCCCCTTCCTCCTCCCGGTCACCCCCGGCCAGGAGGACTGGTACGAGGACCTGTCGCCCCGTACCGACGCCGTCCTTCGCGCCGCGCTGGCCAACGGAGCCCAGGTGGTCCGCGCGGACCTCACCCTGCTCCGTGCCGCAGAGGAGAAGGGGGCGGCCGAACTGGCCCCGGACGGGGTCCATCCGAGTCCCTACGGGCACAGACTGATCGCCGACGCCTGGCTCGCCGCGATCGACTCCGGCACCTCGGGCCTGCGACCGTAGGCCGGTTGGAGAGGCGGCCGGTCCGCGCGGCGGGCGCCCCGGACCGTCGCGGTCCGCGACCGGGCCGCAACGTGTGCGGGGGAGCGGGCCACCGCCTCCTCACCGTCTCCGGGCAAAGGCTGTTGGCCGGCGCTCGCCGCGCCGGGACGGTGCGCGTGTCCAGCGGCGGGGAAGGCCGCCCGTCCGCTTCCGCGGACAACGCACTGCGCGAACGCGGCGCCGCCGCACGGGAGTTGCCCGGCCGCATCGTCAGCGGTCGGGCCGTCGGAGCGCGGGCCGACGACCCCCGTTGTGTCCGAATTGCAGCGTGTGTCCACTGAACCGGGGCGATGCGCCCGGGGCGGGCCGCGGTGGAGTGTGCGTCCTGGCTCCTCGCGTGCCGGGGGCATCGCACCGTCCCCGGCCGGCATGATGCGTTAAACCCTGAAGGGCCGCACTGCCTCCGCGGCCAGCCTCGGCCTCGGCCCTGCGCAGGCTCCGTGCTTGGTGCGTGAACCGTCAGGAACCCGCTCAGGCGGTGAGTTTGACCAACGCGACGCCGCTGTACGCCGGCACCCCGCCACGGGTGACGACCGCGCGGACCGTCACCCATCCGGCAGCACCGCCGTCGTTCGGTGCGAGCCACACGCTGCCGTCGCCGGCCGGCGCATCGAGATCCGCGGCGAACCGGTGGTGGGCGCCGCGGGGGGAGCGGCGCAGGTTGTGGGTTCGCACGGCCCGTCCGTAGGGTGACCCGATGGGCTTTTTCGACAAACTGACCGGCACCAAACGCGCCAGCAGCGGTGTCGCACCGCGTTCCGCCGAGGAAGTCCGGGCGGCTCTGCTCGGGATCAACGGCCCGGACGTGCCGTACGTTGTGCGCAACGGCACTTCTTCCGAGGGCGCCGACCTGGTGGCGGAGTGGCGGGTCCGGGAGCCTGCCTGGCGCACCTTCTTCGTCCGTACCCAGCTGAGCCGGACCCTCAAGACCCGGATGCGCCTGGTCCCGGCGAATCACGAGGTCCGTGCCCTCGACGAGCAGTGGGAGGTCACGTGGGTCGGTGACACGCCCAGGCTGGCACGGTCGCGCGAGTACGCCCGCGGGCAGGTGACCACCGTCTCCCGGCAGTGGAAGGTCGAACGCGGGGCCGACGGCCGCCTGCACAGGACGGAGGTGTTCCGCTGCGACCCCGCGGAGATGAAGACACCCCTGCAGGACGCGGTCCTCGGCGCGGGATGGACCTGGCGCGCAGTGGTGTTCAAGCTGTGACCGGCCTGCGAGTCCTGACGCGGGCGAAGGACTCCTCAGCGGCCGGGCGCTGCCCGATGGGCTTCGGGGCCGGATGAGGATCGCGGCGGGACGGAGTGCGGCCCGGCTGGGGGCACCGGCGTGCCCGGTGCCCCCAACCGGCCGCTGCCGCAGCCGCAGTTCCGGATCCGCGCGCACGAGGGGGACCGGCGTTTCGCCCTCGCCTCCGCAGCACAACACGGCACAGCGCAGCGGACGGTGGACGGGCCGTCGCCGGGGCGGGGGACGGCTTCCGGGGCGGAGCCGCCCCGTCGACGTGCCTCAGGGCTGTCCCGTAATCCCTGGCGGGCGTGCGACGACGGCTACGGCGCCTCGCCGCGTTGTCGGAACGCCCGAATACATCCAGTATTCGGGTGTCCCTCCGCCTTGCGATGCACCGCATCTGACGCCGCACGCCGATCCACCAGGGATTACGGGACAGCCCTTCGGTGGCGGGCAGATCGGTCCGACCAGGTGTGGGTCAACGGCTCACGCAGACCTCATTCCCCTACGCGCGGGTCCACCGGTGTGAAGACGCCGAGCCTGGCCTCGATTGCCTGGGCCGCGGCCAGGCACAGATCCTCCCGGAACGCGCGTCCGACGATCTGCACTCCGGACGGCAGCCCGTCGACCACTCCGGTCGGTACGGCCACGCCGGGCACGCCCACGAAGCTGGTCACGGTGCACAGACGCATCGCCGAGCCGACCCGGTCCCGCCCGGCTCTGTCCCGCGACTCCAGCCCCGGCTCGACGGGTGGCTCGGTGAAGACCGGGCCGAGCAGCAGCGGGTACTCGTCGAGGAATTCGGCCCAGGAGCGGCGGATGTTCATCCAGGTGCCCATCAGTTTCATGAACTCGTCGGCGCTCGCGGGCGGGGTCTGCTCCATCGACATCGCGATAAAGCGGTCCCCGCCCTCTCCGAGCAGCTTCCGCACCACCGGCCAGGTCGTGGCGAACTCGGTCACGGTGATCCGGCCGTACGCATCGAGTGCCTCGTCCAGCCTCGGCACGTCCTCTGCCTCCCGCACGTCGTACCCCGCGTCACGCAGGGCCCCGGCCGCGGTTTCGACAGCCGCGCGAATCGTGGGGTGAACGCCGTGCCCGCCCGGGTCCGGCACGACCGCGACCTTCACCGGGCCGGGAAGCGGTTCACCGTACGCGGGCACCGGTACGGCCCGCGGGTCACGTGGATCGACCCCTGCCAACACCTCGTACGCCAACCGCAGGTCGCCCACACTCCGTGCCAGCGGACCGTCGGTCACCAGCATCTGCGACGCGGGCCCGGGGTCGTCCGGGCCGAGGACGCGGTGATCCGCGGGGAAGCGTCCGCTGGTCGGCTTCAGCCCGGCCACGCCGCAGAACTGGGCCGGGACGCGCACCGATCCACCGGAGTCGTTGCCGAGTCCGAGCGCTGCCATGCCCGTGGCGACGGCCACCCCGTCGCCCCCGCTGGTGCCGCCCGGGGTCCGGCTGCGGTCCCACGGGTTGACGGTGTCCCCGAACAGCTCGCTCCGCGTGTGCATCCCCGCAAGGATCAGGGTCGGTAGGTTGCTGTGCCCGATCGGGATCGCCCCGGCCGCGCGCAGCCGTGCCACCGGGGGCGCGTCGGCCGGGGCCACCAGATCGCGGAAGCGCGGCGTACCGAACGTGGTCGGCACGCCTTCGACGGCGGTGCTCTCCTTTACCGTGAACGGAACGCCCGCCAGCGGCCCCAACGCCTCACCGGCGGCCCGCCGGCGGTCCGTCCGTGCCGCGGCGGCGCGTGCGCGCTCCGCCAGGAGTTGCGTGATCGCGTTCACTTGCGGATTGACCTCGGCAATGCGCTCCAGGTGGCTGTCGACCAGTTCGGCCGCCGAGACCTCGGCATTGCGCACCGCCTCCGCCTGCGCGGCGGCAGACATCTTCCACAGGGCATCCTGCATGCGCTCGTATCCCTTTCCATCCGTGTTCCACGTACCGATGCACTTGCATCGGTACTGTAACCCGGGATCCGATACGCGCGCATCGAATAAAGTGCTCTACGAAAGAACACCGCGAAACCAGGGAGGCGACCGGGTATGCCCAGGCAGGTCGATCACACGGACCGGCGTTGCCGGATTGCGGAGGCCGTCTGCCGCCTCGCCGACGAACGCGGACTGGAGGGCGTGACCCTCCGCGACGTCGCCGCCTGTGCACAGGTGTCGATGGGCGCTGTGCAGCGGTGCTTCCGGACCAAGGAGGAGATGCTCGTTTTCGCTCTCGGGCACATCGGTGAGCGAATTGGCGAGCGGGTACGGGCTCGCCTCGTCAGGAGTCCGGCACAGTCGGCCGGCACCGCCCTGGGCCACGCCGTCACCGAGCTCTCGCTGCTCCGGGAAGAGCACCGTGCCGAGGCAAGGGTCTGGCTCGCGTTCATCGCGCAGGCGGCTGTCAGTGAGCCGCTCGCCGGGATGCTGAGGGCGAACTACGCCTCCCTGCAGGAGGCGTTCACCCGTCTCATCACGGAAGCCGGTGACGGCTCCGACCGCGCGGCTTCCCTCGATCCGCAGCGTGAGGCCCGCACTCTGCTCGCCCTCGCGGACGGCCTCACCGCGCACGTCCTCATCGGGCATCTCACCCGGCAGGAGGCGCAGGACGTCCTCCATGCGCACCTGGCCGGCCTCTGGGGGCAACCGGTTCCGCTTCCTCGCGCCGACTGAGCGCCCCGGGCCGTCCGGGCGCACTCCGGCGTACCGTCCGTCGTCCGGATCGGCTTCGGCCACGCCACGAAACAGCTCGCCCATGGCATCGAGGTGTGACTGGCCGGCCGGTGGGCGTGCCGGGGGATCTCCTCCGTGCCGGACAGCGTCACCTTCCGGGCCCGCGGCGCCGGCATTCGGACGCGTGACGAGAACGGCAGGACCGTTACCCCGGCCACGCTCGACTGCTGCCGGGCGTCGCAGAGGGGCGTCGCACAGCGGCGTGCCCGCGTCGCGTCGGTCACCAGGGTGTTCGGGAACGATTTTCGGACGCCGGTCGATACCCGGCTCGGCCCCGATGCGGCGGCCACGGAACGGGGGTGTCCGTTCCGTTCGACGGAGCAGGAGCAACTGTCCGTGCCAGTGGGCCGATTGCCGTCGCACGGCCGTCCAGCCACCCGGCCCGGTCCGCGGATTAAATGACATGCGAACGGCCTCCGGCGCTGTCAGGCTGCGCCGGTGAACCGTGAACAGATCTCCGGCCTTGCCCATGTGGACCACCCGATCAGGTCCCCACTGGACGACGCATCGGTACGGCAACTACTGGAACGCGGCCTGCCGCGTGGCGACGAACGGGTACTGGACCTGGGGTGCGGTGGTGGGGAATGGCTTCTGCGTGCCCTCGCCGCGTACCCGAACCTGCTCGCCGAGGGCGTCGACCTCTCCGAGGACGCCCTGGGGCAGGCCCGGGAGGCGGCGAGCCGCCGCGGCGTCCAGGACCGGCTTGTGCTGCACCATCAGGAGGCCGCGGAATTCCGTTCCCCACACCTGTTCGACGTGGTGATCAGCGTCGGGGCCACCCATGCCTTCGGCGGACTGCTGCCCACCCTCGCGGCGGCGCGCGAGCACCTGGCCCCGGGCGGACGCGTTCTGATCGGCGAAGGCTTCTGGGAGCGTCCGCCGTCGCCGGAGGCCGTCGAGATGCTCGGGGACTTCACCGACCTGGCCGCCACCGTGGACCGCGTCGTCGCCGACGGATGGACTCCGGTCCACGGGCATGTCAGCACGCGACGCGAGCTGGACGACTACGAGTGGGCCTGCTGGGGGTCGCTCGCCTCCTGGGCTCTGGACCACCCCGAGGACCCGGACAGCGCCCACGTGCTCGATACGGCCACCATCCGCCGCACGGAATGGCTGCGCGTCTACCGGGACACCTGGGGCTTCGTCGGTCTGGTCCTGCGCCGGACCTCCGACTGACCCCGGACGAGCCCCGTACGGGACCCGGGGCCGCCCGGACGGCGGACCGCGGAAAAAGTCCGGACGGCCGACCGCGGAGGGAGTGACGAGCCCCGGACCCGCTCGGACGGAGTGGGGGCACGTCCGGGCCGGAGTACTTTCGGCCTCATGGCGTGCATTCCCGACGAGTTGGCCGAACATCGCGTAGACCAATTAGGTGACTGAGGCATCTAGTGGAGGGAGATCGGTAGAACCCCCTCCATTCTGTTTGCGAGGCCCGGCATGGCAGACACCGAGACCGTCTCCTTTCCGCAGGACCGTACCTGCCCCTACCACCCTCCGACGGAGTACCGGCCCCAGAACGACGGCCAACCCCCGCTGTCTCCCGTGTCTCCCGCCAGACTCTTCGACGGCCGCCGGGTCTGGCTGGTGACCGGGCACGCCGAGGCGCGTGCGCTGCTGGTCGACCGGCGGTTGTCGTCCGCTCGGGAGAACCCCGAGTTCCCGGTGATCGCCGAGCGGCTGGCGTTGAGCGCCAGGCGGCGGGTCGGACTGATCGGCACCGACGATCCCGAGCACAACGCGCAGCGGCGGATGCTGATCCCCAGTTTCTCCGTGAAGCGGATCGCCGCACTGCGGCCGAGGATCCAGCAGACCGTGGACCGGCTGCTGGACACCATGATCGAACAGGGGCCGCCCACCGATCTGGTGAGCGCCTTCGCGCTCCCGGTTCCCTCCATGGTGATCTGTGCGCTCCTCGGCGTTCCGTACGCCGACCACGACTTCTTCGAGTCCCAGTCGCGCAAGTTGCTGCGCGGCCCCCGGGCCGCCGATGTCGAAGAAGCGCGCAACGCGCTCGACGAGTACTTCCGGGTGCTGATCGAGCGCAAACGGTCCGACCCGGGCGAGGGGCTGCTCGACGAGCTCATCGCCCAGCAGCTCGAATCCGGGGCCGTGGACCGTGACGAACTGGTCCAGCTGTCCGAGATCCTCCTCATCGCCGGCCACGAGACGACCGCGAACATGATCTCGCTCGGGACGTTCGCCCTCCTTCAACACCCGGACCAGCTGGACCGGTTGCGCGGCTCCGAGGAGCTGATGCCCACCGCGGTCGAGGAGTTGCTGCGCTACCTGTCGATCGTCGACAGCCTGGCACGGCTGGCGACGGAGGACATCGAGGTGGGCGGGGTGACCATCCGAGCGGGTGAGGGCGTCGTGCTGTCCACCTCGGTGATCAACCGGGACGAGGCCGCGTACCCGACGCCGGACGAGCTGGACCTCGGCCGGCGGTCGCGCCACCACGTGGCCTTCGGCTTCGGCATCCATCAGTGCCTCGGCCAGAACCTCGCGCGGGCCGAGATCGAGATCGCGCTGCGCACCCTCTTCGACCGGCTGCCGGGGCTGCGGCTGGCGGCACCGGCCGAAGAGATCCCGTTCAAGCCCGGCGACACGCTCCAGGGCATGCTCGAACTGCCCGTGGCGTGGTGACCGGAACCCTCCAGGAAAGGATGCCGCGTTGATGCGGATCAGTATCGACAGGGATGTGTGCATCGGGGCCGGCCAGTGCGTGCTGACCGCCCCCGAGGTCTTCACCCAGGACGACGACGGCTTCAGCGAACTGCTGCCGGGCCACGAGGAGGGCGCCACTGACACGATGGTCAAGGAGGCCGTCCGGGTCTGCCCGGTGCAGGCGATCACGCTGGCATAGCGGCTCTCGGGTCGCACCACCCCTGCAGTTCGGCGTCGACTGTGCGCCGGGCCGGAACGTCCGGCCCGGCGCACAGGCCCGGCCCGGCAGGAACTTCCCGCCCGGAGACAATGGCACCCCGCCCGGTGACAACGGCGCCCCGGCCCGGCGGACGAGGCGTCCTCCGGGGTGGACACGGCGGCGGCTCCGTCTCACACCTTTCCGTACGGGCCCGAAGGAACAAGCCTCTCCGTCCTCGACCCGGTATACGTGGGAACGGCGCGGGGCGGTCGCACGGGCCGGTGCGGTGCGAGAGGCACCCTGTGAACGCCGGTGCGGGCTACTCGAACCGTGCGGTGTCGCCCGCCCCGCGGCGCACGATCTCCGGATCGCCGCCGGAGAAGTCGATGACCGTGGTCGGCTCGGTGCCGCAGTCGCCCGAGTCGACCACGGCATCCACCACATGGTCGAGCCGTTCCTTGATCTCCCAGCCCTGGGTCAGCGGCTCGTCCTCGTCGGGCAGGAGCAAGGTGCTGGAGAGCAGCGGCTCACCGAGGTCGGCGAGCAGAGCCTGAGCGACGACATGGTCGGGGATCCGCACGCCGACCGTTTTCTTCTTCGGGTGCAGCAGCTGACGCGGCACCTCCTTCGTCGCCGGGAGGATGAAGGTGTAGCTGCCGGGCGTCGCTGCCTTGATCGCGCGGAACACATCGTTGTCGATGTGCACGAACTGACCCAGCTGCGCGAAGTTCTGGCACACAAGGGTGAAGTGGTGACGGTCGTCCAGGTTCCGGATCGACCGGATCCGGTTGATGCCGTCACGGCTGCCCAGCTGGCACCCCAGCGCGTAACAGGAGTCGGTCGGGTACGCGACGAGCGCGCCGGACCGGATGCTGTCGGCCACGGTGTGGATGGTGCGCTGCTGAGGGTTTTCGGGGTGCACGTCGAAATACTTCGCCATCCGCCGAGTCTAAGGGCTGTCCCGTAGTCCCTGGTGGATCGGCGTGCGGCGTCGGATGCGGTGCATCGCAAGGCGGAGGGACGCCCGAATGCTGGATGCATTCGGGCGTTCCGGCAACGCGGCGAGGTGCCGTAGCCGTCGTCGCACGCCCGCCAGGGACTACGGGACAGCCCTTAGGCGATCAACGACATCGCACCCGGAGCGGCGGGGACCGGTCCGGCCGCGGCTCACTCCTTGACCGCGCCCGCGTTGGCGTCGCTCACGAAGTAGCGCTGGAAGCAGAAGAACAGCGCGGCCACCGGAATGGTGGACAGCAGAGCCGCCGCGAGCTTCAGCGGATACTGCGTTCCGCCGCCCAGTCCGCCCGAGACGAAGCGGGCCAGGCCCGTGGTGAGGGTCTCGTACCGGCCGGACTGCGTGCTGACGAGGAAGTGCGTGAACTCGTTCCACGACCCCTGGAACGAGAGGACCGTCAGCGTGATCAACGCCGGTCTGGCCATCGGCAGGACGACGGACCAGAAGATCCGGAACACTCCCGCCCCGTCGACCCGCGCGGCCTCCTCGACCTCGCGGGGCACCGACTCGAAGAACTGCTTCATGATGAAGATGCCCGCCGCGTCCACCAGCAACGGGAGGATCATGCCGGTGTACGTGTCGAAGAGCCCGAAGGTGTTCAGCACCAGGAACTTCGGGATGAGCAGGGCCACACCGGGCACCGCCATCACCGCGAGCACAAAGCCGAACAGCACCGAGCGGCCCCGGAAGCGCAGCCGCGCCAGCGCGTATCCGGCCATGGAGTCGAACAGCACCCGGCCCGCCGTCACCAGCACCGCCACCAGCGCCGAATTGCCCAGCCAGCGGAGGAAGGGCACCCCGTCGGCGGCCTGGCTCAGGCCGAGCAGCCGCTGGTATGCGGCCGTGGTCGGCGCGGTGGGCAGCAGGGCCAGCGGATGCGCGGCGGCGTCCGGATCCGTCTTGAAGCCCGTCACTAACTGGAGGACGAACGGGAGCAGATAGAGCAGCCCCAGCCCCAGCAACGCGGCATACCCCAGCAGCCGCCACGGCAGGCGGAAACGGCTCAGGACGGGACGTCCCCGGTCGTGCGGGGCGCGACGGCCCGTGGAACGCCGAGCCCGTTCGCGTACGGCCGTGCCAGTGGCGGTCATCGGTTCCTCCCGGTGCGTACGTCACGCTCCCGCAGCGCCCAGCGCTGGAACGAGGTCAGGACGAGGATCAGGGCGAGCAGGATGAAGGCGATCGCCGCGCCCTGCCCGAAGTCCGCGTTGTCGAAGCCCGCGGAGTACGACAGGAAGGCGGGCGTGAGCGTCGTGTTGCCCGGAGCGCCCTGGCCCATCACATACACCTGGTCGAAGACCTGCCAGGTGGAGATCAGCCCGAGCGTCAGTACCAGGAACAGCACGGGACGCAGCGCGGGCAGCGTCACATGCCACAGCATCTGGCGGCGGTCGACCCCTTCCATGGCTGCCGACTCCTCCAGCTCCCGCGGGATGTTCTGAAGCGCCGCGAGGAAGATCAGCATGAAACTGCCGGAGGTGGTCCACACGGCGAGGAGGATGAGCGTGCACATCGCGACCGAGGGACCCGAGAGCCACTCGAACCACGACAGCCCCAGCGTGGAGTGTTCGGCCAGCAACCCGGTGGGCCGATCGGGATCGACGATTCCCAGCCCGCCCAGGACCAGGGAGAGCACCCCGCGGGGATCGGCGAACCAGTTCGGTCCCTTGACCCCGATCCAGGACAGCAGGGAGTTGACGGCTCCGCTGCCCTGGAAGAGGAAGAGGAAGACCGTGGAGACGGCGATGGAGCTGGTGACCGACGGGAAGAAGAACGTCGTACGGAGCGCGCCGCGCCCCCGCAGGAGTCTCTGGTTGACGATCAGGGCCAGACCCAGTGCCAGCCCGGTCTGGAGGGGAACGGTCAGCAGGACGTAGTAGGCGTTGTTGCGCAGGGACGTCGCGAAGAGCGTGCGGTCGAGGCCGTCCTGCGTCAGGAGCGCCCGGTAGTTGTCCAGGCCGACGAAATCGGCCTGGCCGGAGAACGGATTGGACTGCCCGTCCCAGTGCAGCAGGCTCACCCACAGCGCCATCAGGATGGGAAGCACCATGAACAGGCCGAGGACGAGCACCATGGGGCTGACGAACAGCCAGCCCCAGGCGCCCTCCCCGCGAAGGCCCGCGCGCCGGGCGCGGGCCTTCGCGGGCGTGCCGGTTTCGCCGGGTGCGCTGTCAGGTGCGCCGGGCGAGCCGGTCGATCGGGTTCCGCTCGCGCGGATCGTGCGGATGGGCATGGGGGCTCAGTTGCCCTTCGCGATCGCCTGTTCGCCGTTGCGCTGAAGGTCGGCGAGGATCTTCTTCGGGTCGGCGGTGCGCAGTGACTGCAGATCGGTGTTGAACTGGCTCAGGACCTTGTCGAAGCCGGCGATCGTCACCGGGCCCTGCGCATAGGTGCTGCCGTCCACCCAGGCCTTGGCGGCCGGCACCTTCTCGGCGTACGTCTTGAGCGCGCTCGTCCGCGACGGCATGACACCGAAAGCGTCGGCGAAGGCGAGCTGCTGCTTGGCAGACGTCAAGTACTTCACGAGGTCGACGCCCGCCTCGCGGTGCGCGCTGTCGGCGGCGACGCCCCAGCAGTTGCTGAAGGCGAGGGTGCCCTTCCCGGCCGGTCCTTCGGGCAGTGGTGCGACGGCGTACTTCACATCGGGGTAGTCGAGCTTCATGCCGCCCTCGAGCCAGTTGCCCTCGATGGTCATGGCGGCCTTGCCCTTGCCGAGCGCCTCACCGCCCCAGCTGGTGTCCACCTGCTTGGCGAACTTCATCGAGCCGGACTTGAGCAGGGACTGGACGAAGCCGAGCCCCTTGGCGTTCTCCGGGGTGCCGGCGGTCATCTTCTTCTGGTCCGGGTCGGTGAGCCAGCCGCCCGCCTGCTTCATGAAGACGCCGAGCCGCTGGTACTCGTCGCTGGTGACCAGACCGGTGACGCCGTTGCGGGTGAGCTTGTCCGCGACGGTCCTCAGCTCCTCCCAGCTCTTGGGGTAGTCCTTCTCCGTCAGCCCGGCCTTCTTCCACAGGTCGGTGTTGATGGCGAGAGCGAGGGTCGAGGTGTCCTTCGGCAGGCAGACCAGCTTCCCGTCGTACGAGAACGAGGTGCGCAGCTGCGCGGAGAAGTCGCCGGCGTCGGATATCCGGTCCCCGTACGGGTAGAGCGAGCCGCCCTTCGCGTAGTTCGCGAACTGGTCGGAGTTGACGTAGAAGACGTCCGGCGGCTTGTGCCCGGCGAAGGACTGGGCAAGCTGCTGGTTCATGTCCTTGGCGATCTCGACCGAGACCGAGTTGCCCGACTTCTTCGCGTACGCGGCGGCGGCGGCCTTGACCGCCCGGGTCTCGGCGTCCCCCGAGGTGGCGATCAGTACCGTCAGTTTCTGCTTGGCGGCCTTGTCCTGCTCCGGCTCCTTGTCGCTGCCGAAGCTGGACGAGCAGCCGGTGGCGGCCAGGAGCGCCGCGCAGGTGGCGAGGGCTGCGACGGCCGTACGGGTTGCCATGAATTCCTCCAGGGGGATAGGACTTGCGGCTCGGTTGCCCGGAAGGGGCGTGGGGTGAATCGCCGGCCCGCGGACGGGCCGGCGGCCCGTGAACGGGCGTGGGGGTGGTTCGGGGGCCCTACGCGGATGTGCTGTCGCGCACGACGAGGGACGGTTCGAGCAGGACGCGCTCGGGTGGGGCGCCGGGTCCCGACATACGGGCCAGCAGAAGCCGGACGCACTCGCGGCCGACGGCCTCCAGCGGCTGGGCGACGGTGGACAGTCCGGGGGACAGGAGCGCCGCCGTGGGGGAGTCGTCGAAGCCGACGACCGCGATGTCCGCGCCCGGCACGGCTCGTCGCTCCCGCAGGGCCTGGTAGCAGCCGAGCGCGAGCATGTCGCTCGCGGCGATCACGGCCGTGGCACCTCCGTCGAGCAACGGACCGGCAGCGGCCTGCGCCGAGGCGATGTCGTCGACGCTCCGCGCCCGCCTGCCGCGCACCGGAAGGCCGTGCCGCCCCATGGCGCGCTGCCATCCCGTTGCGCGGTCGTCGCCGACCCCGGAGCCGCGCGGCCAGCCGAGGAACGCGATCCTGCGATGCCCCAGACCCACCAGATGCTCGACCGCGGCGTCCGTGCCCGAGGCGCCGTCGACATCCACCCAGTCGCCGATCTGCCGGCCGGACCACATCCGGCCGAAGCCCACGAACGGCACACCGCGCTTCTCCAGCCAGGCCTGGCGCTGGTCGCCGCGTTCGGTGCCGCTCAGCACGAAACCGTCCACGTTGTGCAGGTCGAGGAGCTCCTCGTACCCGTCGAGGCCGGCGCTGCCCGGAGGTGAGGCGAAGAGCAGGATCCGGTAGCCGGCCTCGTCGGCGGTCTGGGACAGGGCGTGCAGAAACCGGTCCATGACCGGTGCCGAGGTGCCGGGGGCGGTGGGCCGGATGCCGTACCCGATGAGCTTGCTGGAGCGGGTGCGCAGGGTCTGCGCCGCTCGGTGCGGGCGGTAGCCCAGCTCGTCGATGGTGCGCAGGACCCGGTCCAGGGTCTCCGGACGCAGCAGTTCGGGCGAATTGAGTGCGTTCGACACCGTCTGCGGAGAGACTCCGGCCCGCCGTGCGACCGTGGCCAGGGTTACCGAAGCGGCCTTGGGCGCGGGGCTGTTGGGGGAGCGGGGCATGAGCGTCTCCGGAACCGGTTGTGCGAACGGGTGAGTTCATTGGAGCGTTCCAAAAGCGTTGTCAACGCCCTGAGGTCGTCGTTAGGGTTCTTGGAACGCTCCAATGCCTGAGAGGTTCTGCTCTTTTGGACACCACTGTCAAGACCCACGACATAACAAACTCCGAGACGGGGGCCGGTCCGTCGGTCGAAGGCCTCCAGCCGTTCCTGCACGACGCATGTGTGACGCTGTACGCCCCGAGCTTCGCCATCTCGCACGCGGACGGCCAGATCGACGGCGACGCCGACGGCTTCTACCACGGCGACAGCAGGGCACTGTCCCGGCTGACCGTCGCGGCGGACGGAATCGTGCTCGCCCCGGTGCGCGGAGCCCTTGAGGGAGCGGACCGAGCGGCCTTCCGCAGTGTGCTGCGCGGGCTGGGCGAGGAGACGCCCGACCCGGCCGTCACCCTGCACCGGCGTCGCCGCGTCACACCCGGACACCTGGAGGAGACCCTCGAAGTCGGCAACGCCGGGCGCCGGCACGTCCGGGTCCGGCTGATCGTCACCGCCGGGACGGACCTCGCCCCGATCGAGCGCGTCAAGTCCGGACACGCGCGGAGCCCGGTCACCGCCACCGCCGCCGGGGGCGGACTCGACTGGTCACGGGACGGCATCGCCGTGCGCCTCACGAGCTCCCCGCAGCCCGCCGCGGTCGACCCGGCCACCGGACGGCTGGAGTACGAGGTCGAACTCGGCCCCGGCTCGTCATGGACCGCCGTACTGCACTGCGAGGCGGCACACCAGGACGGCGACCAGTTCCCCGCGCCCCCGGCCGGCAGCCTGCCCTGGAGCACGCCGCGACTGCGCAGCGCCGACCGGCGCTTCGACCACTGGCTGAGCCAGTCGGCCGCGGACCTCGACCGGCTGCGGCTGACCGACCCGGAGAACCCCGCCGACCAGTTCCTTGCCGCCGGGGCCCCCTGGTTCCTCACCCTCTTCGGCCGCGACTCCCTGTGGGCGGCCCGGATGCTGCTGCCGCTGGGCACCGGTCTCGCCGCCGGTACGCTGCGCACCCTGGCCCGCAGGCAGGGCACGAAGTCCGACCAGGACACCGAGGAGCAGCCGGGCAAGATCCTGCACGAAGTGCGCCGCGCCACCCAGAACTTCAACGAGAACTTCTCCCTGCCGCCCTGCTACTACGGCACGGTCGACGCCACGCCCCTCTGGATCACCCTGCTGCACGACTCCTGGCGCTGGGGCCTCGCACCCGACCAGGTCGAACAGCTCCTGCCGCACGCGGAGTCCGCCCTCGCCTGGATGCGCGACCACGGCGACGCGGGCGGGGACGGCTTTCTGAAGTACATCGACCACACCGGCCGGGGCCTGGCCAACCAGGGCTGGAAGGACTCGGGCGACTCCATCCGCTATCGCGACGGACGCCTCGCCACATCCCCGATCGCACTCTGCGAGGTCCAGGCGTACGCCTACGAGGCGGCGCGGGGCGGCGCGGCCCTGCTGCGCGCCTTCGGCCGGCCCGGCGCCGACCGGTGGGAGGAGTGGGCCGAACGGCTGCGTGACCGTTTCCGCAGCCACTTCTGGGTGGAGGACGAGCGGGGACCGTACCCGGCCGTGGCGCTCGACGGGGAGAAGAGGCCGGTGGACTCGGTCACTTCGGGCTTCGGACACCTGCTGGGAACGGGCCTGCTCAACCAGGAGGAGAGCGCCCTGCTGGCCGCCAGGCTCAGCGCGCCCGACCTCGACTCGGGCCATGGTCTGCGGACCCTGAGCAGCGACTCCGTGGCCTACAACCCGTACGGCTACCACATCGGCTCCATCTGGCCGCACGACACGGCCATCGCCGTGCACGGCCTGGTCAGGGCCGGTTTCCCGGAGGCGGCCGCGTCCCTGTCCGAGGGGCTGCTGACCGCGTCGGCGGCCTTCGACGCGCGGCTTCCCGAACTGTTCGCCGGTCACGGAGCGGCGACCGACGCCCGGCCCGCGCCCTATCCCGCGTCCTGCCGCCCCCAGGCATGGGCAGCGGCCTCGTCCGTCATGGTCCTCCAGTCGGTGCTGGGTCTCTCCGCCGATGTCCCCGGTGGAACGCTCACGGTCGCGCCCGGGTTCGCGGAGGCCTACCGCCCGCTGAAGGTCGAGGGGCTCGACATCGCGGGCGGACGACTGGACATCTCCGTCGACGCCGACGGAACGGCGCATGTGGAGGCGCCGAAGGGCCTGGTGGTGAGGAGGCAGCACATGACGCCCCGCTGACGCGGTCCGACGCGCCCGGTCCGAGGCACGACCCCGCGGTGCGGGGCGAGGTCCTGCCTCGGACCGGACGGCCCGCGGATCCGGTGCCGCGCTGCCACCTCGGCGCGCGCCGCCCTCGCGCACTGCTCACGCCTGCGAGCACGCCGACTCGCGTGCCCGGCGCAGGGCCTGACGGACCGACCAGACGACTGATACGAGCGGTACGGCCACCACCGCGCCCAGCACCCCCGCCGCGATGGCGCCGCCGATCACCGCGAGTGCGACCACGACCGGGTGCAGGCGGACCGCCCAGCTCATCACGATCGGGTGCAGGAGGTGTCCCTCGATCTGGCCGATCACCACGATCAGCGCGATGACGACGACCGCCACGACCGGGCCCTTCGAGGCCAGAGCCACCACGGCGGCGACCGAGAGGGCGATCGGCGAGCCGACCAGCGGAATGAAGGCGGCGAAGAATTCCAGCAGCGCCAGGGGAAGCGCCAGCGGCACTCCGAGGACGAACAGGGCCAGTCCCACGAGTACGGCGTTGGTCGCCGCCACCAGGATGATGCCGTGGGTGTACCCGGTGAACGTCCGCCACGCCGCCCGGCCTGCGATCACCACACCGGCCCGGGCCGTCTCCGGAAGCTGGTCGCAGAACCAGTCCCACTGCCGACCGCCCGAGTGGATGAAGAAGACCGAGCAGAACAACGCGAGAGCGAAGACCGTCACCAACTCCACCAGCCGGCCCAGACCACTGACGGCTGTGCTGATGAGAGCGGAGCGATGGCCGGACAGGAACTGTCCGACACGGGACTGGAGGTCGTCGAGCGTTCCCCGGTTCAGCCGGAACGGCGGCCCCTCCAACCAGTGCTCGATCCTGCCGAGTCCGTCGCTGAACTCCCGCTCCAGTCCGGCGCGCTCCCCGGCGACCGCCTCGCCGACGAGGCTCAGCACGCCGAGGACGAGGACGATGCTGCCGAGCAGTGCCATGGCGACGGCGAGCGGTCGCGGCATCCGGCGAGCCAGGAGGTCGGCGACCGGGCGCAGCACCGCGGTGACGACCAGGCCGAGGAAAACGGCTGCCGCCACCTCGTGGAACCGCCCCAGCACCGAGAAGACCGCGTACACGACGGCTCCCACGACGAGGATTCGCCAGGCGTAGGCGGCGGCCGTCCTGAGCGCGGCGTTCACGCGCGGCTCGACCCGAGGGCCGGGCGTCGCGTACCGCGCACCCGTGTTCCGGGCTGCGGGGCGGGGCACGCCGCGCAGCGCCCGGCGTGACGCGGCGCGGATCCGGTGCCGTCGTCCTCCGGACGGTACGCCGGGGTCCGTGTTGTCGGGCTGTGGATGCGATGGCCTGGGCATTCCCTGCTGGTACCAGGAGGGGCCGCGTCGTTCCGGGGCGGCACGGCGACATGCGCGGGATGTCACCCCACGGGCGGAGTCACGGGTCACTCGACGCTCCGGGACGTGCCCCCGCGGATGCGGCGCGGGACGTGCCGGAAATCCGGTGGGGGGCACGCCCGCCGGCGCCGTTTCGCCCGGCGCGGTCCGCACCGCCCTCCGGCAAGCCCCAACGGATTCGGCCGCAGGGTCGCGGACGACGCCGGAGCCGAGCACACGGGATTCCTCCGGCAGATCCCGGGGGCTTGGGCACCACACCGGACGGAAAACCGAGCCGCGGGAAGCGGTGCTCCCGATCACGCTCCCGCCCACGGCAACGGCCGGGAACACCACCGGCGCGGACCACGTCGTCGACGGCGGCACGGTCAAGACGCTCCGACGAGGAACCCTTCGACATGAACCCCCGAGAACGGATCGTCCTCGAACGCCGCGTGCGTGCAGGTGGGGCCCATGTCCTCCTGCCCGCGTGCCCTCGGGCTGCCCGACCATGCCGTCCGGTCCGGACGCGCCGTCCGAAATCCGCCGGACGAACCTGGCCGGACGCCGCAGACTCGTCCATGGATCGATAACCCCCGGAAGGAATGCCCGATGATCCTCTGCACGTCCACGGACGCCCCGCCGGGTGGACTGCCGCACGTCGGCGAGAAGTGCGCGAACCCCCTGACGATCATCCGGCCCTTCCACCGGGTGAGTGGCGCGGACGGTTCCCCGGCCGGCCGCGCCGGAGGGATGGGGCGCACGCGGCGGCCGCTGCTCCACGAAGGCGCCTCCCAAGACGGCATCCGGGGCGTCGGCCGGGCAGCCGCCCGGCCTCCCACCGACCGCGTACTGAGGAACCAGACCCGTGACCGACACCACGCCACACCCGACCGGAACCCCGACCGGAACCCCGACCGGCCGGGTCGACACCACCGACTGGACCGCACTCGCCGACGAAGTCGACGCGCACGGCAGCGCGCTGACGGGACAGCTGCTCACTCCCGACCAGTGCCGCGCGATCGCCGTTCTGTACGACGAGACCGAACGCTTCCGCGCCACCGTCGACATGGCCCGCCACCGCTTCGGCTCCGGCCAGTACCGCTATTTCACCCATGATCTGCCCGAAACGGTCCGGGAGTTGAGGGCAGCGTTCTACCCGCACCTGCTGCCGATCGCCCGCGACTGGGCCGCCCGGCTGGGGCGGCCCGCTCCGTGGCCGGACGGGCTGGAGGAGTGGCTCGGCATGTGCCACGAGGCCGGGCAGTCCAAGTCCGCCCAGATCCTGCTGCGTTACGGTACCGGAGACTGGAACGCCCTGCACCGGGACGTCTTCGGCGACATGCTCTTCCCGCTCCAGGTCGTCATCGGACTCGATACGCCGGGTACCGACTACACAGGTGGTGAGTTCCTCATGACCGAGCAGCGCCCCCGCGCCCAGTCCCGGGGAACGGCCACCACCCTCCTCCGGGGACACGGGCTGGTCTTCACCACCCGTGACCGCCCCGTGGCCTCCAGGCGCGGCTGGTCGACCGCGCCCATGCGGCACGGTGTCAGCACCGTCCGTTCCGGTCGGCGCCGCACCCTCGGCCTCGTCTTCCACGACGCCGCATGAACGGCAGCAGCGGGGCCGGACACCGGCCGTGCGCGGTGTGCCTGCCGGACACGTACGCCCCCTGGAAGGAGAAGCGGAAGCAGAGCCCGGGGGACACCCCCATGAGCCCGGCCGAAGACGCCCGGAGCCCGGTCGAAGGCGCCGCGCGCAGCGGCTCGCCCAGGCTCCGCACCCCCGTCGTCGACAACCCCGGGCCCGTTGCTCACACCGAAGCGGAACTGGCCGCGCTCATCGGACTGCTGACCGCGCCGCGCTCGCGCATCCGGTCCGTCGCCGTCGGGCACGGGCGCGACGCCGACTCCCGTACCGCCGCGCAGGCGTTCGTGCGCGCATGGGGCTCCCTGCACCGGGACGTGCTCGCCGTCGTCGACTGGCCCGAGGACGCCGCCTCGTGGCTCCGCCCCGCCCGGCGGCTGACCGCCCAGGCCCCGGACGCGTGGGTGCTGGCCGCCGCGCCGCTCGGAACGGCCCAGCTCGTCCGGCGGCTGCGCCACTCCACCGACTGGGATCCGGCCCGCACCTTCGGTTTCGCCTCGCTCTCGGCCCCGCGGCTCGTCGAACTCGCCGGTGCCGACACGGTCCACGGCCTGCGCGGCGCCTTCGCCGACGGTGGTACCTGGGACCTGCGCCGCGGTTGGACCACTCGCTACGCGCCGGTGGACGTGACGTCCGCACAGCGCTCCGGGGTGCCCGGGTAGGTTCCCGGCACGTCGGTGCGGAAGGCGGCCAGTGCGGCGCACGGCAGGGGAGCGAGGGGGCTGGTGGCGTGGGCGTCGGGGACCGTGCAGGCGCGCACATAGGCGGCCACCACGGCCTTCACCCGAGCCATCGGGCCCCGAGGGGTGTCGTCCCGGGCCCCCATCAGAGCGCACTCTTCGCGTGCCGGACGGCGGCTTCGGCCAGCCCGGTGATCAGGGGGTGGGGCCGGGTGCCGTCACCCGGCAGTTCGGGCTGGAAGAGGGTGGCCAGAAAGAAAGGATGCGCCGGGAGTTCGGCGATACGGACGCCGCCCGCATCGTCGGCGCCTTGATTCCCGGCCACCGGATCGCGGGCCGGGCACTACCGGTGCGGCACTACGGCAGCGTGGACGTATTCCTGGAGGCGTTCGGCAGGGCCCAGCAGGGTGACGTGCTGGTCATCGACAACGGCGGCCGGTCGGACGAGGCATGCATCGGTGACCTGGCGGTACTTGAGGCCGAGGCGGCGGGCGTGGCAGCCCTGGTGGTGTGGGGGCTGCACCGGGACACGCCGGAACTGGTGGAGATCGGCCTTCCCGTGTTCAGCTACGGCAACCACCCGCTCGGCCCGGTCCGGTTGGACGAGCGGGAGCCCGAGGCCCTGACCACGGCACACTTCGGCCCGCACCTGGTGAGCGGGGAGGACCTCGTCCTCGGCGACGAGGACGGCGTGCTGTTCGTCCCGGCCGAACGCGCCGAGGAAGTGCTGACGACCGCGCACGCGATCCGGCAGACCGAGCGCGAGCAGGCCCGCAGGATCAGGGCGGGTGAGACACTGCGCGACCAGACGTCCTTCGACGACTACCTGGCACGGCGCTCGGCCGATCCCTCGTACACCTTCCGGCAGCACCTGCGGCGGACCGGCGGGGCCATCGAGGAGTAGTCCGCGCCCGGCGGGTTCACCGGCGGCCGGCCCGTTCTCCGGGTGTCGTCCAGGACGTGGCGGGGGGGGGGGCCCCCCCCCCCGCCCCCCCCCCGGGCCACCCGGGGGGGGGGCGGGGGCCCCCCCCGGGGGACCAGGGGGGGGGCACCCACAACGGGGGCAGCCCGAGGGGGTCCCCCAGCGCG